>JBIQJF010000004.1:146003-147533 GCA_044507675.1 Opitutales bacterium
GGCACGGTTGATCGGGCGGCGATTCGTGCTGCGGCCAACGCGTTGTTTGCGGGAGCATTCTGGCAGGGCACCGATACCGACGGCGATGATTACATCGAAGGCAATGGCGGCGATGACCTCATCTTCGGCGGCCTTGGCCAGGACGACTTGATCGGTGGAAGTTCCTCCTTGTTTGGCCTCACTGAAAGCATCCATCGTCCGGATGGATCGGACGTCATTTATGGCGGAAATGGCACTGCGGCCGCCGATAGCAGTCCGAGCGATGATTCGCCCACGGGCCGTGCACGCGACTCCGATGTAATCATGGGTGACAACGCCAACATCATTCGTCTCGTGGGCCACAATGGTGTCCATTCCGGCGCATTCCTGACCTTCTCCTACGCTCCGGGTGCGGCTGAAATCATCGTTCGCGGTTTCCAACTCCTCGATTACACGACGCCCGCTTCACCGCTCGATATCGGCGCCGCCGACACCATTTATGGCGAAGCGGGTGACGACACACTCCATGGCCAGGTCGGCGACGATATTGTTTACGGCAATGGTAATGACGACAACGTCTATGGCGGCCAAGGCAACGACGTGCTCTACGGTGGCGCGGGTGATGACAGCATTTCCGGCAGCGACGAACTCAAACCGCCGACTCAGCCTGGCAAGGGCGCGGCCGAAGCCGGAATGGACGACGACCATTTCATCCAGACCCTGACGTCGAATCTGCCGGTCCTGCTCTTTGTGCCCCGCTCCGGGCCGTCGGAAGCCATTTACCTGGCCGATCTGTTCCTTGGCTTCGGCAATGCGCCGCTGGGCAGCAATCCGGGCGCGATCTTTGCCGACGGCGGTAGCGTCTGGCGCATTTTCTCCAGTAGCGTCTTCCCGTCGAGTCGGTTTGGTGAGCCTGCGATGACCTTCGATATGCAAATGGGGCTCGGTGGGTTTGAATTGGAAGGGCTCGACAACGATCAGGCGCCGGAACAGCCGGTCGAGCAGGAGCAGCCTGAGACAGCTCCGGCCGAAGGTGAAACCCCGCCGGCTGATGAAGAAACTCCGCCGGCTGACGAAGAGCAGCCCGAGGTTCCGCCTGCCGACGAAGAAGAGCCTGCTGAAGCCTCTGACAACGAGGTTGCGCCGACCACGCCGCCTGCGGAAGGCGGACTTCCTCCTGCGCCACCTGAAGGGGCGTAGTATCAGCGTTCTTGGTCAGCAAACGATCGGTGGATTGCGCGATCCCTCCCGCCTGATCGGAGAGAGAGTCGGTGATTCCTTATCGTGAACGAAGCGTTTCCCGCCAAAAGTAAGCGTCCGGCCGGGGACCTCGTAGGCGCGGGAGGGGGGAGGTGGTAGGCTGTTCGTAATGGCCACCACTACGACAGGAACAACGGAGCTGATCGACACGGGAGAGCGGCGGGATGCGCTGGGACGGGTGGTGGTGCCGAAGGAGCGACGGCATGAGCTGGTCAGCGCGTGGCGGACGAGCGGGCTGACGCAGGCGGCGTTCGCGAAGCGGGAGGGCGTGCGCTACTCGACGTTTGCGCA
>JBIQJF010000083.1:0-6016 GCA_044507675.1 Opitutales bacterium
CGCTGGCGATTAACGACAATTCCGAGTCGCGGGATCAATTCACCGTCGGCGCGGTATGGAACGCGACCAAGACGATCAGCCTGCGCACCGAGCTCTTCACCAAACAGAGTTCCACCGAGGCGCTCGGCTTCGACGCGCGGTTGGGCGATTTCTACCGGATCGAGTCTGACATGCAGGGCCTGAAGCTTACGGGCGTGGTCAAGGCGATGGAGAACGTCTCCGTCACGGGCCGTTATGTCTATCAGAACGGTGAAATGCGGACCAAGGGCTACCAACCGCTCTTCCCGATCTATGATTCCGGCGAGGTGGAGCACCATGACGTCGGCGGGACCATCGCCTGGAGTCCCACCAAGCAGAGTTGGGTGCAGCTGAACGGCAATGTGGTTTATAACGTGCTCAGCACGATCTATCCGCGCGCCGGTGCGGTCGCCCCCTCCGGTGCCAACGCCGGTTACGACACAAACCGTGTCCTGCAGAACGCCAACGCCAACTACGTGACCGGCAGCATGGTCTGCGGTTGGGCCATGGCGGAGAAGACGGACGCGTCCTTCCGGGTTACCTACTACCGCACCGACAACGGCAACGCCGAAATCGCTTCGCACACCATGCCCTACGGCGCGGAGGCTCGCGAATATTCCATCACGGCTGGGATCAAGCACAAGGTGTCCGACCGGCTCGTGATCAATGCCCGCGTCGGCTACCTCGACAGCCGCAACGACACGCTCGGCGGCAACGCCAACTACAAGGGTCCGCTGGCCTGCCTATCCTTCGAGCACGCACTCTAAGTCGTTGCTTCCCGCTCTTCCCCCAACCACGATACACCCATGAAAAACATCACCAAGATCGCCCTGATCAGCCTGTCCGCTGTTTCCTTCTGCATCGTCGGCCGCGCCACTACGGCTGCCGAGAACTGGGAAAATCAATGCGCTTCCTGCCATGGCGAAGACGGCAAGGCCCAAACCAAGCAAGGCAAGAAACTTAAAATCCGCGACTACACCGACGCCGCGGTGCAGGCCGAGCTCAAGGACGACGAGATGCTTAAGGCCATCCTCGAAGGCGTGAAGGAAAACGGCAAGGAACGCATGAAGGGCTTCAGTGATGAGTTCGAGAATCCCGAGCAAGAGGCCAAGGATCTGGTGGCCTTCATCCGCAGTCTGAAAGCCTGAGTTTCTCCCCATCGCCCCGGCGCTGACGTGAAAACTTCCCCCGCGTCACGCCGGAGCCGTTCTTCCAACTCCCGATGTCGCCTCTCAGGGGCGCGTGTCCTCACTCCCCGCGAGGCCGAAACATCGACGCATGATACGCGCGGGGTGGAAACCTGCTTCCAGCGACATCCGATATCAGCCCAAAACCGGAAAGAGTCATCCACGCCATGAGCGACGACACCAAGCATTCCACGGCTCCGCTGCGTTCGCAGTCACATTTCAACAATTGGATCAGCGCCATCGGCGCCGTGCTGGCGGTCGGCGCGCTTTTCTCCTTCGCGCTGCTGACGTGGATGGACCTCACCGGGTCCAACCAGAATCCTTATCTCGGCATCTTCACCTACATCGTGGCGCCGGGTTTCCTGATTTTGGGCCTGGCACTCGCATTCTTCGGCGCCTGGGCGCAGCGTCGCTGGGCTCTCAAACACGCGGCCACGCAGCCCGACAAGTGGCGTCTCGATTTCAACAACCCGGCCCAGCGTCGGATGCTCATTCTCTTCGGCAGTGGTGGCGTGGTCTTCCTGCTCCTGAGCGCCTTTGGCAGCTACCAATCCTACCACTACGCCGAGTCCAACCAGTTCTGCGGCCAGGTCTGCCACTCGGCGATGAATCCCGAATACCAGACCTACCAGCGCGGCGCTCATGCCCGCGTGGATTGCGTGGAATGTCACGTCGGTTCGGGCGCGCAGGCCTTCATCGAGGCCAAGCTCAACGGCACGCGCCAGCTCATCGGCTTCACGCTCGACAACTACCAGCGTCCGATTCCCACGCCGGTGCACAATCTGCGCCCGGCGCGCGAGACCTGCGAAAAATGCCACTGGCCCGAGAAATTCCACGGCAACGTCGAAATGGTCTATGACCACTATCTGTCGAATCGACGCAACGACACCCACACGATTCGCATGTTGATGCACGTCAACTCCGGCCGTCCGGGCTCCGCCCCTGGTGGCATCCACTGGCACGTCAGCCCTGACAACATCGTGGAGTATTACGCCGCCGACGAAAAGCGACAGGACATCGTGTGGATGCGCGTGACCGACAAGAAGGACGGCACTGTGAAGATTTTCCGCAACGAGACCTTCAAGGGCGAGCCGCCCGCCGGCACCGTGCGCACAATGGACTGCATGGATTGCCACAACCGCCCTGCGCACGTCTTCCCGACGGCCAACGAGTCAGTCGAACACGCCATGGCGCTCGGCACCATCAGCACCAAGCTGCCCAACGTAAAGCGCACTGCCGTTCAGGCCCTGTTGCAGGAGGACATCACCAGCTCCACCGAGGCTGGGGGCAAGATTGCTGAATTCCTCCGCAGCAAATACAAGGACCACGCCGACCTGCCGACCACCATCGCCGCGGTGCAGGAGATCTACGAGAAAACCATCTATCCCGAACGCAAAGCCGACTGGCGCGTTTATCCAAACAACATCGGTCACAAGGACTGGCTCGGTTGCTTCCGCTGCCACGACGACAAGCACAAGACCGAGAAGGGCGAGACCGTTCGCGCCAGCGACTGCAATTCCTGCCACACCATCATTGCGCAGGGCAAAGGTCCCGATCTCGCCAGCATCAGCGCGACGGGTCTCGAATTCGAGCACCCGAGCGGCCCCTACGATGAGGAGCTGACCTGCGCTGACTGCCACAACGGCGGTATTCAGGGGAAGTGAGTGTAGAGCGATTTTCGGGCTCTGTCTTTTTGGGCGCGCGAAATACCTGACACACCCCGTCGCTTCACGCCACCCCTCTTCATCGAGGGGACTCAAACTGACGCAGCCGAAATTCACTCTATCAAGAGGGGTGCCCGTCAGGGTGGGGTGTGTGCTCGATTCACGCGGGGTGAAGTGTCTTTGACCATCGCCCACAAGATACGCCGGGCGCCAGCCAACGCCTGCGGAGCGAGCAAGACGCGTTGCTGGCATGATGGGCGCAACGATGATGAACCTCGCGCGTGCGTGCCTTGGAGTGGCTGGTGTTGTGCTGGTCTTCCTGACCGCAGCCGGAGCAGCGGAGCCGTCCGGTTACCGCAAGCCGGCGGGCCCGCCGGTCGTGCCAAACAGCGAGTGCATGGATTGCCACGAAGCGGAATTCAAGGCGCGCAAGAAAGGTCAACCGAAGGAGTGGATTGGTATCAAACCTGATGCCTTTGCGGCTTCAGCCCACCGTGAACTAGCCTGCATCGAATGTCACACGGCCATTACCGAACCCGAGCATCCGTCGAAGCTGCCACCGGTTGATTGCGGATCCTGTCATGAGGAGGTTGCTCGCTCGCATTTGTTTCATCCGAGACTGGGGGAGAGTCCGCTTCCAGTGGGAAAAGACACCGATTGCGCGCAATGTCACAACCCGCACGAAATGGTGCCGGTCAAGGATGCCGTCTTCGTATTCCGTCGCGAAAACCAAACGCAGGCCTGCGGTCAGTGTCATGAGAAGGAACGCGATGGCTATGTCGCCTCCGCGCATGCGCTTCGTCTCGACGGCGGTGTGTCGCCGGAGCCGGATTGTCTTTCCTGCCATCGCGAGCGCGTGGCTAGCGTCGGGGAAGGACGCAAGCTAGTGGACCTCAAGCTGGCGCAGGCCCAGCAGTGCGAGTCGTGTCATGTGAAGAAGGAGGAGGTCGTGCGCCGCACCTTGCTCGGGGCGAAGTTTGTGGCGGGTTTCGATCACTCGGCACACGGGACCGCGCTGCTGGCCGGGAAGGAGGACGCGGCTTCCTGCGTGGATTGTCACGGGGCCCACACGATGAACAAGGCGGCGGTCGTCGATGCGAAGGTCAACCGACGCCACATCACCGACACCTGCGCGAAGTGCCATGAAGAGGAAGCCGAAGAATACCGTGCGAGCATCCATGCCTCGGCGTTGAAACAGGGCAACCGGGATTCGGCATCCTGCACCGATTGCCACGGCGAACACGACATCAAGCCGCATAAGGATCCCTTGTCGCCGGTGCACAAGGCTAACCTCGCCCAGCAGGTCTGCGCCGAGTGTCACGCCTCGGTTCGGCTCACGCAGCGTTACGGACTGGCGAGTGATACTTTCAAGACCTTTGCCGACAGCTACCATGGGCTGGCTGTGCGCGGCGGCACGGTGAGTGTGGTGAATTGCGCGAGCTGCCACGGCAGCCACGCGATCCGTTCTCAGGAAGATCCGCTTTCAAGCGTGCACAAGGCAAACCTCGCGCAGACCTGCGGGGAGTGTCATCCGGGCGCGAACAACCGTTTCGCGATCGGTGCGGTTCATGCCAACGAGCAGCACCGCGAGAAGTCGCCCGTGCTCTACTGGATCGCGACGCTCTATGTGCTCCTAATCACCGTGGTCATCGGCAGCATGGCGATTCACAACCTGCTCGATTTCCTCAAAAAAATCCGCCGCAAGCTGGCCATCCAGAAGGGCGAGATCGTCGAGGAGCCGGTGGAGCATCGTCTCTACCTGCGCATGACCGCACACGAACGCGTGCAACATGGTGTGCTGGCGCTGAGTTTTGTGGTGCTGGTGATTACGGGTTTCATGCTCCGTTACCCGGAGGCTTGGTGGGTGGTTGCGTTGCGACGGATGAGCGATCGCGCGTTCGAATGGCGCAGCCTGTCGCATCGCGTGGCCGGCGTGTTCATGCTGGTTGGTGGTATCTGGCACATGGCCTATCTCGCATTCACGCAATCCGGCAGGTCCTTGTTCCTCGATTTGCTGCCGCGCTGGCGTGATGTGACGGATCCCTGGAAGGTGCTGAAATACAACCTGGGGTTGGCTCCGGAAAAACCGGCGTTCCCGCGCTTCAGCTACATCGAGAAATGCGAATACTGGGCCATGGCTTGGGGCACGCTGCTGATGGGCGTGACGGGCGCGGTGCTGTGGTTCGACAACACCTCGATGGGACTTTTCTCCAAACTCGGTTTCGATATCGCGCGCACGATCCACTTCTATGAGGCGATTCTGGCTACGCTGGCGATTCTCGTCTGGCATTTCTACTTCGTGATTTTCAATCCCGACGTCTATCCAATGAACCTCGCCTGGCTCACTGGTCGAATGTCGGAGGCCGAATTGCACGAAGAGCACCCGCTCTATTTGCAGGAGTTGAAAGCGGCGCAGAAACCAGATGCGAAGGAGTCACCACCCGCGGCTGACTCCACCCCTCGAAAGGATGAGTGATTGTCGGTTGCAGCCGCGTCGGCAATACCTTCACTGGGGCCCATGAACCCCCGTCACCCCCGCTGGCTCCTTGTCGCTCTCGCCTTGTTCGCATCCGCTGTCACTGCCGCCGCCGCGCCTTTGCGCGTGCTCTATTTCACGAAATCCTCGGGCTTCGAGCACAGCGTCATTCGGCAGGACAATGGCAATCCGAGCTACTCCGAAAAGGTGCTCGCGAAGCTCGGCCAGCGTGAGGACATCGTATTCACGACCAGCAAGGATGGCTCGAAATTTTCGCCGGAATACCTGGCGCAGTTCGACGTGTTGCTATTCTACACCAGTGGCGACCTGACCACGACGGGCACCGACCGTCACCCGGGCATCACGGTGCAGGGCCTGCACGCGCTCTTCGACTTTGTGGCGAACGGCGGCGGCTTCGTGGGGCTCCATGCTTGTGGCGACACCTTCCACACGAACGAACGCGGCGGCGGCAACAACCCGCGTCGCTTGCAGCGTTTCCGCAACTACGGCGAAAATGCCGATCCCTTCGCGCGGATGCTCGGCGGCGAATTCATCCGCCACGGTCCGCAGCAGGTGGCGACCGCGACGATCACCGACCGGAAGTTCCCCGGTTTCGACGGCCACGGCGATGAACTCAAAGTCATGGAGGAATGGTATACGCTGAAGGATTT
>JBIQJF010000039.1:0-38834 GCA_044507675.1 Opitutales bacterium
CCACATGCTCCACCGCTTGTGCGGGCCCCCGTCAATTCCTTTGAGTTTTAGCCTTGCGGCCGTAGTCCTCAGGCGGCACACTTAACGCGTTAGCTTGGGCCCTGGAGGGGTCGAATCCGCCAAGACCTAGTGTGCACCGTTTAGGGCATGGACTACAGGGGTATCTAATCCCTTTTGCTCCCCATGCTTTCGTGCCTGAGCGTCAGTAACTGTCCAGGTAACCGCCTTCGCCTCTGGTGTTCCTCACGATATCTACGCATTTCACTGCTACACCGTGAATTCCGTTACCCTCTCCAGTACTCTAGCCGAGTAGTTTCAGACGCAGTTCCGAGGTTGAGCCTCGGGATTTCACATCTGACACACCCGGCCGCCTGCGCACCCTTTACGCCCAGTGAATCCGAATAACGCTTGCAGTCTCTGTATTACCGCGGCTGCTGGCACAGAGTTAGCCACTGCTTCCTCTCCGGGTTAAATCAGGCTTTGAACTATTAACTCAAAGCGTTTTCTCCCCAGTGACAGAGGTTTACAATCCGAAGACCTTCATCCCTCACGCGGCGTCGCACCATCAGGCTTTCGCCCATTGTGAATGATTCGAAACTGCTGCCACCCGTAGGTGTCTGGACCGTGTCTCAGTTCCAGTGTGGCTGATCATCCTCTCAGATCAGCTACCCGTCTTAGCCTTGGTGAGCCGTTACCTCGCCAACTAGCTGATAGGCCGCGAACTCCTCAATTAGCGTCAGGCCTTGCGGTCCCTGACTTTAGTATGGCACTCATGCGAGCGCCAACCACATGCGGTATTAATTCGCCTTTCGGCGAGCTATTCCACACTAAATGGTAGATTGTTCACGTGTTACGCACCCGTTCGCCACTAGCTTTCAGATGTATTGCTACACCTAAAAACCCGTTCGACTTGCATGTCTTAACCACGCCGCCAGCGTTCATTCTGAGCCAGGATCAAACTCTCCGAAAAGAATCAGAGAGTCACGAATCCTAGTGATTCATGAACTACTTAATGACACAGGCCGTGAGGCCTGCATCGATTCACGTTATGAGCACAAGGCTCATAACATTTGGAATATGTTGATTGGGGGTCCCAATCAATCGCACAAAGTAAATTTCAAAGAACCGCCCCCACTGAGGGGAAAGATTTCCAAGAAGACATTTGGATTTTCTGCCGTCAATACTTTTCCCGAAATTTTCCGAAAAAAGTGTTGGGAAGGAACGCCTGTCTTTTGGCCTTTGGACCACATCGCTTCGCGTTGTGCTGGCAATGTCGTCCGAAGGGATGGCGGAAAATGCAAACCGCCTTTCTCGGTTCAAGAACTTTCTATTAGGTTTCTTAACTGATTTCCTAATACGATGAATATAATATTGTTACAACTAAATAAAGTGGCCCGTTTTTCACACAGGAGCCCCTTGCAAGGAAGACTAATGTCATGTCTTGGGACTAAAACCCCGCGTATCCAAGATCACGATACGAATACATTTTCTGCATCGCGAGCAGATTCACGCAGCCCCGTGCTCTCACCGAGGGTTTTTCGAGTCTCATGCGTGCGCATTCCTGCTCCACTACTCTATTGAAGAACGCGCCTCTATGTTTCGCGACAACCAGCCGCTTGCCGCTCGAAACCGAACGCCATGCAACCATCCGCGCACCGTTTAGATACCTCCCGCGCCCCGTTCGTTTAGCCCAAGCCATCACGGCGCACGGAGAACGGAAATCATCCTTGGGAACACACACGGAGTAGCAAATTGCCCCTGCGAAACTGTTCATCACCCCTCGCTCCACTAGCGTGACTACACTCATCAAGAAACCGGCCGACGCGCCTGCCACCCAGCAATGCTACAGCAACCACATCAAATGAAATTCGATGGTCTTTAGGAGCGTGAGAACCGGCGGTTTAGTCCTCCAACCGTCGATCAGAGGGCATATCTGGCATGCCAAGAATGACGCCAAAACAGCCAATTTTTCCGCAAAAACGTTCATTTTTTTGCTGAAAATACGACTTTTTACACAATTCAGGCCTGCACCGAATTCCGAGGTTGCTTTGCCAATTTAAAGTTCTTTTGAACGCCCCCTCACCGTTGGGCATTAACCTTCGGACTTAATTCAACCAAGGCGTCAGCTTGGACCTTAAACAAATTAAACAGATCATCGATTTGATGAAGCGCTCGGAACTCTCCGAATTCGAATTCGAGGAGGAGGGTTTCAAGATCAAGATCAAGCGAGGCTCAGGCGGGTTGCCGGTCATTACTTCCGCTCCTGCATCCGCACATCCCTTCCCCGCGGTCACTCAAGATACGGCCAGCAGACCTGCCCCCGCTCCCGCACCTGCGGCCAATCCCAGTGGGGACGAAGCCGGCTTCGCTTACGTCAAATCCCCCATGGTGGGCACCTTTTACCGCTCTCCTTCGCCCGAGAACCCTCCTTTTGTCGAAAGCGGCAGCAAGGTAGAGGAAAAGACCGTGGTCTGCATTATCGAGGCCATGAAAATTATGAACGAGATCCAAGCCGAAGCCAAAGGCACGGTCGTGGAGGTTTTGGTGGAAAACGGCCAGCCCGTCGAATACGGCCAGCGCCTGTTCAAGATTAAGCTTAACTGAGTCCTTTTTTGTTTCGGGCCGGGCAGTCCGCTGTCCGGCCCCCTTTTTTATCCTCATGATCCAAAAGATTCTCATCGCCAACCGCGGTGAAATCGCGCTCCGCATCATCCGCGCCTGCCGCGAACTCGGTATCAAAACCCTGGCGGTTTATTCTGAAGCCGACGTCCAGTCTCTGCACGTCCAGCTCGCCGACGAAGCCATTTGCATTGGCGGACCCAAAGGTGCTGACAGCTACCTGCGTGCCGACCGCATTATCAGCGCCGCAGAAATCGCGGATGTTGACGCCATTCACCCCGGTTACGGATTCCTTTCCGAGAATGCCAAATTCGCCGAGCAGTGCGAATCCTGTAACATCAAGTTCATCGGCCCGAAGTCGAAAAGCATCCGGATCATGGGCGACAAGGCGATCGCCAAGGAAACCGTCCGCAAGGCAGGCGTGACCACGGTCCCCGGTTCCGACGGCCCGATTGAAAACGAAACCGAAGCCGTCAAAATCGCCCGCAAGATCGGCTACCCCGTCATCATCAAAGCCGTCGCCGGCGGCGGTGGCCGCGGTATGCGCATCGCGCACAACGACGTCTCTTTTGCCAAGGAATTCCACGTCGCTCGCAACGAAGCCGAAAAAGCCTTCGGCAACGGCGCCGTCTACATCGAGAAATATATCGAGAAGCCCCGGCACATCGAGTTTCAGATCCTCGCTGATAGCCACGGCAAGGTTGTCCACCTCGGCGAACGCGACTGCTCCGTCCAACGGCGCCATCAGAAACTCATCGAGGAATCTCCCTCCCCCTTCCTTTCGGCCGATCTGCGCAAGAAAATGGGCAAGGCCGCCGTGAAGGCCGCTGAAGCCGCCGAATACCAGAACGCCGGAACCATCGAGTTCCTCGTGGATGCCAAGGGAAATTACTACTTCATCGAGATGAACACCCGCATCCAGGTGGAGCATCCTGTGACCGAAGAGGTAACCGGCATTGACCTCATCAAGCAGCAGATCCGGGTGGCGAACGGCGAGAAACTCGATTTCGACCAAAGCGACATCAAGTTTGAGAAGCATGCGATCGAGTGCCGCATCAACGCCGAGGATCCGGCTCGCAATTTCACTCCCTCGCCCGGCACGATCTCCCTTTACTACGCGCCCGGCGGCCATGGCGTCCGGGTCGATTCGCATGTCTATAGCGGTTACACTATTCCGCCCTATTACGACTCAATGATCGGCAAGCTCATCTGCTACGGCCCCACCCGCAAGGTCGCCCTGCAGCGCTCGTATCGCGCTCTTAGCGAGTATCTGGTGCGCGGTATCAAAACCACGATTCCCTTGCACAAAGCCATCATGAGCGATCCCGTCTTCATCGAAGGCAAGGCCACCACAGCCTACATGGAAGACTTCATGTCACGCACGCCGACTGATCTCTTCTAACGCCTCAGTTGAATTTGCGCCTTTCCTTTGGACCCCGCTGATATGCGGGGTCTTTTTTTAGGGAAACCCCATACCATCCTCTGCCCGTTTAACGGCGCATCTGCGGACTTGCCGAATCAGAAGACCCGTCGTTTCTAATCTGCGATGTCATCGAGCTCACCCCCGGCTCGCACAATCAGCCGCCATTGGACTTTGGTGGTTCTCGCCCTTTTCCTGCTGTTTCAGTTTGGTTTCGTTGCTTGGACTGCGACCAGTCTGCAACGCCATGCGGCATGGCAAACTATCATTCCCACGCCTTTTTGGCCGGCTTTTGCCGACATGCGGATCGTGGCCAATGGATGGAGCGAATCCGCAGCGAACTTTGACCCATTGCGCACGGATGGCGATGCCCCGAGTTATAATTACCCACGCCTATGGCTGCTGGGCGAAAAATTCGGTTGGCGGGCCGAAGATGCGACGTGGCTCGGAATACTCACCGCCGCATTGTTTCTCGGATCGGTGCTGGCCGTCATGCGCATTGCACCTGGTTGGACTCGGCTGCTGGCCTTGGGCCTGCTCGCTTCCCCCGCTGTCGGAACGGGACTGGAACGCGGGAACAGCGACCTGCTCATCTTCGCGATAGCCACTCCAGCCTTGTTGGCAGGTGTGACCGGCCTAAATGGGCGCAGCTGGGGATCGGTGTCGCTGATAACATTGGCCAGCATGCTGAAGCTTTACCCGATTGTCTTCCTTCCCGCCTGCGTCGTCCAGGCGGGCCGGGCTGCTTGGATCTCAGCCGCCATCGGCGTGCTGGTCTTTTCTGGATATCTCCTCGTGACGCACAATGACGTCGCCGCGATTTTGGCCAAAACCGAGCGAGGGACCGCAGAATCTTATGGGTTGGCCTTCGCCGCAAAAATACTGTCCCAGAACCCAGTATCTCCCCAGCAGCCTTCCGCAGATGAAACCGTCACCATCGGTCCCGAATCCCAAGGTCCGCAACGCACGGCACGCTGGATCACCGCTGGTCTGTTGCTGGCCGCCATGGCGGCCACTCGCGCACGGCAGTCGCATGCCATTCCGCGAAGAAAGCAGGAAAACATCGCTCCCCTGCCTGAAGCTGCGCTCCGATTGTTCCTCGCTGGTGCGGCAACCTTTCTTGTCACTTTTCTCTTTGCCCAAAGTTGGGCCTATCGGCTGCTTTTCCTGATTTGGACGCTGCCTTGGTTGGGACACGAGCTATCGCAAGGCGTTTGGTCGCGACGCGTCTTGGCGGCCATAACACTGGTGCTGATCGGCACGATATGTTGGTTCATTCCAAGTGAGTCACCCACCGCTCAATGGTGGGCCCACGGCACGTGCTTCGCCCTCATGACAACTTTGGCATTCCTTGTCGGCAAAGCATTGGAAATGCGCACAAAGGAGGCTCCCGCAATTGGGCTCAGTCCGAAATGGATCGGAGTCGCGGCAATCCTTGTAACATCCGGAATCTTGGTTGGCAGCGAACAGTTGTCATCCCTCACGCCGCAAGGCGTCCGCCTCTCAAATTTGGCGGAAACCTGGCAGCTTGTGCAGCGCGGAAAGATCGCGGTTCAAAACGGCCAAACTGCGACGGCCATCGCACATCTGGAAGCTGCGCTGCGCCTCGATTCCAACCACGCCGATGCGCGTGCCCATCTCGGCGCGGCCCTCTGGCAAGCCGGCCGCAGTCCCGAGGCACTTCAGCACCTGCAGCAAGCGATCACCTTGCAACCCCGCGCCATCCGAGCGCGTAACACCTTGGCAGGTATTCGCCGTCAAGAACGCAACTGGAACGAAGCCATCACCGGTTACCGCGAATCCCTGGCCATCCGGCCTGATGACATCGCCACCCTGAATCAGCTCGGTCTCACCTACTTGGAGTCCGGACGCCCCGACGAGGCCCAGCAATGGTTGGAACAAGCCCAAAAGCTCCGGCCCGATCATCCGGAAACCGCACGCAACCTTGGCATCGTATCGGTCGGTCGCGGCCGGATCGATGAAGCGACAGAGCATTTCAAACGTGCTCTCCAGCTAAAGCCGGACTACGCCGATGCCGCGTTGCAGTGGGGATTCACGCTCGCCCGAGCCGGTCGTCTGCCGGAAGCCTTGGAGCATTTCCAACTGGCCGTGAAGCTTGCGCCCGAATCAGGCCGCGCACATTTCGTTTTGGCGATGGCCCTGCGCGAACTTGGCCGGTTGGCCGAAGGCGAGGCACACTACCGCGAAGCCATCCGACTGGATCCGTCACTCGCTCGACCCTGACGTCTCGTTCGGGTAGAAAACTCAGGCCTTCGGCGCCACCAGCACGAGATCGCTCCATTCGCCCATCACGCGCGAATCCACGTTCCAACCCGTCGCCAGCCCGGCAAACGTTTCCCGCACCTGCGTCAGTTCGACAGCGAGAATGCCGCTGAGCACCAAGGCTCCCCCCGGCGCCACCGCTCCGAGCAACTCGCGGGCAAATTTCATGAGCACATCCGCCTGGATATTGGCCAACACGAGCTCGGCACGCCTTCCTGCCAAACCGGTCACGAGATCGCCCACGTAGAACTCCACTTTCCCAACCAAATCGTTGAGCGTCGCATTCTCTCGACTCACCTCGACGGCCAGCGGATCATTATCGAAAGCCGCCACGCGCGCGTAACCGAGCTTCACAGCCGACAGCGCCAGAATTCCTGAGCCGCAACCCGCATCGATGACGCGTCCCGCCACACCATTGTCGGCCGCAAACTTGACCAGCCGCTCCACAACGAGCCGGGTAGTCTCGTGATTGCCGGTGCCGAAAGCCATACCCGGATCCAGCCAGAGCACCTCGTCGCCTGCCGGCAAACGGAACGCCTCACGCTCCCACACCGGCACCCAGTGCAGCCGGCCAAATTGCCACGCTTTGAAATGCTCCTTGTAGCTTTCCTTCCAGTCCTTGTCGGCGAGTTCCTTGAGTTCCGGTTCGGTCGCCAGCCATTCGGCATCCAGCAACGACGCAAAGGTTCGCCAAGCCGCCTGCGCCGCTTCGCGCGTTTCAAAATAGCCTGTCAGCCATGCGCGCCCCGAAGGCTTGTCTTCGAGCACCATGAGTCGCTGCTCTTCCTGCTCGGCCAACAGCTCCTCGAGCGCCGGCACGGCGCCGAGCGCGACTTCGACTTTGAGTTCGAAAACAGCAGCCATGATTATTTCCCTCCTTGGCTCAAACGCGCGACGACCGCAGGCAACAGCCCGTGCTCCGCTGCATGAACCTTCTCCGTCAGCGATTCCAAGGTTTCGCCCGGCTCGATCGGCACTCGCGCCTGCTCAATGATGCGACCCGCATCGACCTCCATGGTCACGTAATGCACCGTGCAACCGGTTTCCTTCACCCCGGCGCGCAACGCCTGGCCGATTCCGTCCAACCCGGGGAATGCCGGCAACAGGCTCGGATGCAGATTAATAATCTTGCCGGCAAACGCGCCTAGAAAGCCTGCCTTCAACACTCGCATGAAGCCGGCCAGCACCACCAGGTCTGGTTGCGCTTCGTGCACGGCGGCGATGAACCGGGTTTCACCCTCGCCTTCGAGTTTCGTTTTGAAGGGCGCCGGATCCACATATCGCGCGGGCACGCCGAAACGGGGCCCCAACGCCAGGATGCCTGCTTCGGGCTTGTCCGACAGAATCTGCACCACACGCGCAGCGCCAAGCTTGCCGGCTTGCTGCGCCAGCAAGATGGCCTCGGCATTGCTTCCGCGTCCGGAACCCAGAATCACTACTCTCATTCCGCCAGTTAGGTCAGGCTGCGTCCGGTAGGCACGCATTATTTCCGTCAAACCGACGATCCCGCCCGCACCCGGCTTGCGTGCAAGCGAGATTCTTCGCACGCTCCGCCACATGTCTTCGGGCCGGAATTTTCTGCGTGTTTTTGACAGCCTCACCGACCGCATTCTCTGCGTAGTCGGAGCGGTGTTGCTGTCCCAAGGCCCTGAGTTCATGCAGCAGTATCTCCAGCGACTCGGCGGCCACCTCGACGAAGCCCGCCGACATCTCGCCGCCTTTCAAAAAACCGCCGATCAGTCCGGCCTAACGCTGGAGCGTTTCATCAGTCAGACCGCCGCCAATGCCGATCCCGCCGTGGCGAAGCTGAGCGGCGTGATGACCGATGCCATCGAGCGTGTGAATTCCCTGCAAACCGCCCATGACGCGTTGCTCCACGCCGCACTGTGGGAGCGCCCCGTCATGTTCCTGCGACACCTCGACGCCGGCATCGCCCGCGCCACCGGGGCGGTTTATCAACCGGCCGTGCCCACGACCGTCGAGGGCCTGATCTACGCCTTCGCGGGTATGGTGCTAGTTTTGTCGCTCTACCACTTCGGAGTAAAGCGGCTGCTCGGGTTGTTGGCGCGCACCCGCGCGCCTGCCCCGGCCAAGAATCCGGCTTAGAAAAACTTCTTCGCCTTCTCGAAGAAGCTCTTTGAGACCGGCTCGTCAGCATCGCCGCAAGCCTGGGCAAACTCCTCGAGTTTCCGCTTCTGTTCCGAATTGAGCGAAGTTGGCACCTCCACGTGGACGCGGATAAGCTGGTCGCCGCGCAGACCACCGCGCAACTGCGGCATGCCGCGGCCCTTCAGCCGGAAGGTCGTGCCCGATTGCGTGCCCGCGGGGATCTTGAGCGTCGCCTTGCCATCCATCGTCGGCACTTGAATCGTGCCACCCAAGGTCGCCAGCGTGAATTTGATCGGCATCTCGCAAAACAGGTCGTCGCCCTGCCGCTCGAAGACATCGTGCTCCTTCACGTGGATCACAATGTAGAGATCGCCAGCCGAGCCGCCCATCACGCCGGACTCGCCGTTGCCCGTGGAGCGGAGCTTCGAGCCCGTGTCCACGCCCGGCGGAATCCGCACGTTGATCTTGGCGGTTTCCTGCACACGACCCTCGCCGGAGCACTTGGCGCACACGCGCTCAAAACGCGAACCCGAGCCATGACACGACGGACACACTTGCCGCACATGGAAAAATCCGCGCGAAGTCGTCACCTGACCGGCGCCACGACATGTCGGGCAGGTGCTCTTCTTCGAGCCGGGTTCGGCGCCCGAACCGCTGCAATGCCGGCATTCGCCCAAGCGACGGAATGAGATTTCCTTCTCCACGCCGCTGGCCGCTTCCTCGAGCGTGATCTCAAGGTCGTAGCGCAGATCCGAACCACGGCCGGAGCCGCCGCCGCCGCTGCCTTCACCGCCGCCGCCGAAGAATTCATCGAAGATCCCGCCGGCCCCGCCGCCGCGCTGGCCGAAGACTTCGCGAAAGATGTCGAACGGATCGTGAAACCCGCCGCCCCCGAAACCTCCGCCGCCACGTGGGCTGCCGCCGGCCTGTTCAAAGGCGGCATGGCCGTAGCGGTCGTAGGCGGCACGCTTCTCGGGATCCTTCAGCACCTCGTAGGCCTCGGAGACTTTCTTGAACATCTCCTCCGCCTCCTTGTTGCCGGGATTCTTGTCCGGGTGATACTGCACGGCCTTCTTGCGATAAGCCTTCTTCAAATCATCTTCGCTGGCGCCTTTGGCGACGCCGAGCAGCTCGTAGTAGTCCTGTTTGGATCCCGCAGCCATGGTCAGTTCTTCGCCTCCGCCTTGGCCGGACCGCTCGACACAACCACCGAGGCCGGGCGCAGCAGACGGCCATTCAGAGAATATCCCAGGCGCACAACCTGGCTGACTTTCTCTTCCGCGACCTCCGCACTCGGCTGGTGGGAAATGCAGTCGTGCAGGTTCGGATCGAAAGCCTGATCCTGCGGGTTGATCTCCTTCAGGCCGTGTTTGGTAAGGGAGCTCTTCAACTGTTCCAGCACGAGGCCGATGCCATCAGCCACGGCTTTGACATCGGTCTGCTGTTTCGCGGCCGCGAGGCCGAGAGCAAGGTTGTCGAGGACGGGAATCATATCCTCCATCACATTCGCGGCCGCGAACTGCCGGAGTTCATCCTTCTCGCGCACGGTGCGCTTGCGGTAATTCTCCAAGTCGGCGACGGCGCGCATGTAGCGATCGTAATTGGCGGCCGCCTCCTGCTTGGCTGTCGCGAGTTGTTCCTCCAGACCAGTGGCTGCCGGGGCCGGGGCAGGCTCGGCCGCCGCAGTGGCCGGGGCGGGATTGGCTTGGGTTGGTTCGTTCTGGTTGTTCTCGCTCATGAGGGGGGCGGAAATTACCTCATGGTTTTGCTTTTTCAAGCGAGCTGAAACCGTCGGTGATCAATACTTGGGTCTCTTCCGCCGCCGTGGCAACAAACTGCCCGGCAAAAGGCAGCAAGGCGTTGTCGCCCAACACCAGGCTGTTATCCCCCACGGTGAGGCGACCGCCAACCACCGAAAGGATGCGCGCCTGTTCCCCTGCTGGAAACGTCAGGCCCTCGCCCGGCGCCAGCCGGTGACGAGTGATGCGAAACTCGCGGCATTCGGCCAGCACTGCGTATTTTTCGGCGGAGCGCACAAGCGCCGGTGCGCCGGCCGTATTCGCCTCCAGCGAGGCCATCGATTGCTCGACATGCATCGCCCGGGGTTTTCCGTCGAGGCCCACGCGACCCCAATCATAGACGCGGTAGGTCGTGTCGGAATTTTGTTGGATCTCCAGGATGATGTTGCCGCCGTCAATGGCGTGCATCACGCCGCTGTGAATGAGCAGCGAATCCCCGGCCTGCGTTGGCAGCCGGTGCACCAGCGACTCGGCGGAACCATCCTGGAGCGCCGCACGAAACGCCACCGCGTCCACGCCGGGCTTGAGTCCCGCCAGCACGGCGGCACCCGGTTCAGCCCGGGCAATATACCAGTTCTCCGTCTTGGGCTCGCCACCGAGCTTTGCAGCGATGCTGGCGGGTGGATGAACCTGCAGGCTGAGGCGTTCGCGGCAATCGAGCCACTTCACGAGAATGGGAAACGGCCGCTCCTGTGGCCAATGCGGTCCCATGATTTCGGCGCCGCGGATTGCCATCAGTTCGCGCAACGATTTTCCGGCCCACGGACCGCCCAGCACCAGCGACTGGGCTTCGATGCGATCCACCAATTCCCAGCTTTCACCGATCGGGGTCGTGCCCGGCAGTTTGCGGCCGAGAAACGATTCGAGGCCTCGCCCGCCCCAGACGCGTTCCTGGTATACGGGTTTGAATTGGAGAAGTGGTGTCATGCGTTGAGGGCAAGTGGCTTGCGCAAATCGTAGCGGGGGCTTTTACATTGACCCTCCGCACTGATGGACCTGCAATTAATTCCATCACCCACTGAAAATGGCGAAAGCAGACAGATCAAATCCAAAGGACAAGGACACGCCCTCGTTTGAAGGTCCGCGTCACCGCCCGCACTGGGTGGCCGCCTTCACATGCCTCGTCTTTGGCGTCCTGCTCGCCGTCGCATTAATCGATTTCATGCCTGAGCAAAGCATCTGGCACACCACCAATCCCACCAGCGTGAACCTCGTGGGCGTGGTCGGTGCAGAGTTCTGCTGGTGGTCGTATCATCTGATCGGCGCCTCCACGTGGCTGCTTCCGGTCTTTCTGTTTTGGATGACCATAATCTATCTGCGCAGCGCACGCAGCCTCACCGGCACGCGTTTCTTTGCCATGCTGTGCTGCATCGTCGCTTTCTCCGGCCTCGTCGCCATGCAGGCTACGCTCTTCACCAACAATGATGTCTTCACCCGCGGACCCGGCGGCCTTCTCGGTGGCCTCGTCTATGATACCGTGCTGCGCGACAGCATCGGCATCTTCGGTTCCGCGCTGATTCTCGGCACGGTGTATTCCGTTGGCATGCTGTTCATCTTTACGCGCGACATTGCCGCCGAGATATCCCGCCTGATGCACAATTTCACGGAATGGCGCCAGAAGCGCGCTGCGCTGAAGGCCGCGCTCGCCGCGGAACGCCGCCAACAGCGCGAGGAAGCCGCCAAGGCAAAACAGGCCGAATCCGCGGCAGCTGCCGCCGTCGCTCCCGCGCTCAATACCGGTTCAGGCCGCAAGATGGTCGTGCCCAAGACCGAGGATCCACTCGTCGAGAAAACCAAGACCGCAACCGCGTCGGCCAAACCCGCTCCGGAGCCCGTCGTGCCCGTCAAGGCCAAGCCCGTTGAGCCGACCCCCACTCCTGCGAAGACCGCGGCCGCCAAAACCGCCGCCAACCCGAAGGAGCTCGCCGTGGCAGCCGGCAAACTCGAACTCAACATCGTCAAACCCGAGGAAACCAAGAAGGCCAAGATCACGCTCCCGCAAAGCGACGACAAGGACTACGAGTTCCCGCCGCTGAAGCTCCTGCGCGAACAGGTCAAATCCGATTCGCTCAACAGTGAAGAAGAGCACCGCCAGAACGCCGAAAACCTCCTTCGCATCCTCAGCGAATTCGGCGTCGAGGTCACGCTCGGCGAGATTCACGTCGGTCCTGTCATCACTCGCTACGAAGTCGTGCCCGCGCCAGGCGTGCGCGTGGAAAAGATCTCGGGCCTCGACAAGAACATTGCCCTCGGCATGCGCGCCCAGTCGGTGCGCATCCTTGCTCCCATTCCCGGCAAGGCCGCCGTCGGCGTGGAGGTGCCCAACCAGAAGGCCACGCCCGTCGGCATGCGCGAGATTCTCGAGAGCGAAGATTGGGTCGGCGCCAAGGCCGAGTTGCCCATCGCGCTCGGCAAGGACGTCTCCGGCAAACCCCTCGTCTCGGATCTCACCAAGATGCCCCACTTGCTCATCGCCGGCGCCACCGGCTCGGGCAAATCGGTGTGTATCAATTCCATTGTCGCCTCCATTCTCTATTCGAAGAGCCCGAAGGACGTGCGCCTCATCATGGTGGACCCGAAGGTCGTTGAGCTGAAGATTTTCAACAGCCTGCCGCACATGCTCATTCCCGTGGTCACCGAGCCGAAAAAGGTGCCCGGTGCGCTCAAGTGGCTGCTGAGCGAGATGGAGCAGCGCTACCAGATCTTCGCCAAAGTCAACGTCCGCAACATCACCGGTTTCAACAACCGCAAAAAGGATCCCAAGGCCGCCGACTTCCCGCCCACCGAGCAGCAAGCCGAGTTGGAGGGTGTCGCCGACGATATCGAAATCCCCGAGCGCCTGCCCTACATTGTCGCCATCATCGACGAGTTGGCCGACCTCATGATGATCGCGCCCGCCGAAATCGAGACCTCGATCGCCCGCCTCGCCCAACTTGCCCGCGCCGCAGGCATTCACCTCATCATCGCCACCCAGCGCCCGTCGGTGAACGTCATTACCGGTGTCATCAAGGCCAACCTCCCCTCGCGCATCGCCTTCCAAGTCGCTTCACAAGTGGACTCGCGCACCATCCTCGACACCAAGGGTGCCGACACGCTCATCGGCCGCGGCGACATGCTGTTCTCGCCTCCCGGCAGTTCTCGACTGGTCCGCGCCCAAGGCGCCTTCGTCGCCGACGAGGAAGTTCAGGAAATCGTCGAGTTCCTCAAGAAGAACGGTCCGCCCCAATACGCCCAGTCCGTCCAACAGCAGATCGACCGTGCTGCCAAGGAGGACGACGAGGACGAAGAGGGCGGCGGCAGCGACGACCTAGGCGATGACGAAGAGTTGTTCCAGCAGGCTTACGACGTGTTGAAGTCCACCCGTCGCGCCTCGACCTCAATGATGCAGCGCCGCCTCCGCATCGGTTACAACCGCGCCGCCCGCATCATGGATCTTATGGAGCAGAAGGGCATCGTCGGTCCCGAGAACGGTTCTTCGCCGCGCGAGATCCTCGTGGACCTCGATAGCTACCAACCGTAAGCGGAAACTTGTTTCGCGGCAAATTTCGCATCCGGTGCGTGTTTCGTGGTGACATAACCGGACTCCTTTCCTAACCAATCTTCATGCAGACCATCGGCGAACGACTCGAGGAGGCGCGCAAGCGGAAAGGCATCTCGATCCGCGAAGCCGCCGAGCACACCAAGATCCGCGGTGATTATCTGCAGAAGTTCGAGGCCAACACTTTCGACATCGACCTGCCGCCCCTCTACATCCGCGGCTTCCTGCGCACTTATTCCCGCTACCTCGACCTCGACCCCGAGCGCGTAGTGGGCGAGGTGGATGCCGCCCTCGGCCGCGAGAGCAAACCGGCGCGGCGCGAGCATCGGGAGGCGCTCGGACGCGTGGACTTCGGCACCGAGCCCCGCAAAACCGACTCCAGCGAAACCGGCGAAAAGGTTGGCGGTGGTCTCGCCAACGACAAAGCGATGCTGATCAAGTTCGGCCTGCTCGGCGGCGGCGCCGTGCTCGTCATCGTCATCATCATTCTCCTGATCAACGTGCTTTCCTCGCGTTCGCCCGCGAAACCGACCCAGGCCGGTCAGGCTCCGGAGCCGACCCTGCAGGCTGATCCGGCCCAGATCCTCGTGCTCACCGCCGTGGACGAAGCCCGTATCAAGGTCGTGCAGGATTTCGACAAAACCGAGCTCTTCCAAGGCTCACTCGCCAAAGGCCAGGCGAAGACATTTCAGAAACGAGGCAAACTCCTGATCACCGTGAGCCCCGGTCGGAACCTTCGGATGGAAGTCAACGGCCGCAGTTATCCGCTGCCCATCGACGGCTACGGGCAATTTGCCTTGGATTGACAGAAAAGGCCGGCTGTCAGCCGGCCTTTCGTTTTTCCAAATCACTTCCTCAGCGCCACAGGTGGGCCGAGGATTTCCCGGAGAATGAACGCACGACGCAGAGCGGCCGGATCGCGGAGATCACCCAGCACACCGGCCCGGCTGACACTACGCGCCGCCTGAACCCGATCTTTTGTCGCCGCCTCAAACTCCGCCCGTTTGAGAGCGGAAGTCTTCATCCGCTGGGCTTCCTGTAGTTTTGCGGCCCATGCGGCCTGCTGCTCCAGAATCTCGGCTTGTCGCTGTGTCTCGAAACGCGTGCCGGTGGCCGCCGTCGTCACCGGTCGTTGTTCGGCGACCTCACGGACGAGTGGTGGCGGTTCCGGGGACTCGTAACCGGCCGGCAACGGGATTTCATCGCCGCCCTGGCCTGCACTACCACGCTGGCGTTGGGCGATCTTGCGCTGGATTTCCTCGCGGATCCGGCGCGTGCGCTCGGCCAGCTCAGGATCATCAAACTCATATTCCCGGCGTTGCTCTTCCGCCGGCGGGGCGTCCTGCCCTTCCTTTTTCTTCATGATCGCCTGCAATAATTGCAGCAGAACACCGCCAACAATCACGACGGCGAACGCGTTATCGAGCATCCATTGCAGCCATTTCATGGGGAAAGGAAGTGTAGAGCGAAAATGAGGGTGAGCGCGAAGCAATGTGCGCGGGAAACGGACGGCGAGATGCCGTCCCTTCCCGCGTCACGTTCGTTCATGCTCATTTCTTGCCTTCCGGATGAGCGATGGAGCCGCGCATGGCGGTGTCGGACTGGATGTTCTCCATCTTGTAGTAGTCCATTACGCCGAGTTTGCCGGCGCGGAAAGCCTCGGCCATCGCCATCGGCACCTGGGCCTGGGCCTCGACGACCTTCGCCTGCATTTCCTGCACGCGAGCCTTCATTTCCTGTTCGAGCGCGACGGCTGCCGCGCGGCGGATTTCCGCCTGAGCTTGGGCCATGTTTTTGTTGGCCTCGGCCTGCGCCTCTTGGAGCTTGGCGCCGACGTTCTCACCCACATCCACGTCGGCGATGTCGATGGAAAGAATTTCAAATGCCGTGCCGACGTCGAGACCGCGTTGGAGCACGACCTTCGAAATGGAGTCCGGAGATTCGAGCACGACCTTGTAGGTTTCGGCCGAACCGATGGTGGTAACGATACCTTCGCCCACGCGGGCGATGATGGTCTCCTCCTTGGCACCACCGACGAAACGGGTGAGATTGGTGCGCACGGTCACTCGAGCCTTCACTTTCACTTGGATGCCGTCCTTGGCCACGCCATCAATCGTGGTGCGGCCACCCTCGGGATTGGGGCAATCGATGACCTTTGGATCCACGGACGTGCGGACGGCCTCGACGACGCTTTTGCCGGAACCTTTCGTCGCGAGATCGATGGCACACGCGCGATCCCAGTCGAGTTCGATGCCGGCCTTTTGCGCAGCGACGATGGCCTGCACCGTCGGCATCACGTTGCCACCGGCGAGGAAGTGGGCGGCGATCTTGTCGGTGGCCAGCTCGATGCCGGCCTTGACCGCCGTAATGCGCGCATCCACCACGAGGCTGTAGGGCACGCCGCCCAAGCGCATGCCGAGCAGGTTGAGCATGCCCACGGGCGCGCCGTTGAGCATCGCCTTCAGCCAGGTGCTGAAGAACGAGAAGACGATGAAGAAGGCGATCAGCGAGGGGACGCCAATCAACACGATAAGAACGGTGGTGCTCATGGTTTCAGGGTTTGTTTAGGATCAGGCGGAAATTATCGAGGCCGGTGACACGCAACACCGAGCCCTTGGGCATGTGGCCGGCCTGCGAGAAGCCCTCGTAGCGCTGGCCATCGATCAGAACATAGCCGCTCGGCACGAGCGGCGTGATGGCCTCGGCGTCTTTGCCGATCACGGCGTTCAGCTCAGCCACCGGCGGCTGGCTCGTGGCGGAGATGGTGGATTGGACTACCAGCTTCCGGCCAACGCGCGTCTTGGGCAGCCAGATCAGCTCGATGTAGAGCATCAGCCCCAGCAACAGCACGGCAATGCCCGTGGCCAAGAGGCCGCCCGTCATGCCGAAATTGATGAACGACAGGAAGCAGCCAACCAGCATGCAAAGCCCACCGATGATGCCGAGGATCGCACCGGGCACGAAAACTTCGCCTGCCAGCAGCAACATTCCGATGAGAAAGAGCAGGATGATCGCGTTCATGCTACGACCTTTTCGACGACCAACTCGAAGTCCGTGCGGCCACGAACCACAACGGCCTCGCCGATGTCAATGTTGCCAACCTCGACCTTGGCCTCGTAACGCCGCCCGTCGATCTCCACCTGACCGCTGGGCCGTAACATGGTGACCGCCAGCCCGCGCCGACCGACCAGAGAAGCCACTTGGGCCAGCGCGAGCGGTTCGACGCCTGCCATCTGTGCCGTGCCCGCAACCGCGGTGCGCACGATCATCTTGTCCCACACCCAACCCTTGGGCATGTAGCGCAACAGGGCGACACCGAGGACAACCGCCAGCGCGAGCCCCAAGCCCACGTTGCGGATGGGCTGCACAAAGGCATCACCCGACCAAGCCACGGTAAGCGGCTCGCCCGGCCAGATGTCGGCCATGGCCCAAACCAGCGAACCCAACATCAGCACCAACCCGCTTACCGCGAGAATGGCGATGCCCGGAAAGAAAATCAGTTCGACCGCCACGAATACGAGCCCGAGCGCGAACAACAGGATCGGCTCGTGTCCGGAAAAACCGGCCACATAGTTTCCGAGAAACACGATCGCCAACAGCGTGATGCCCGCGATGCCGAAAATGCCAAAACCCGGTGTCTTGAATTCAATAAACAGCGCTAACATGCCGAGGCCGAGCAGGACAGGCGCAATGGCATTGAGATATTGGGCCAGTTTCTCGGACCAAGTGACTTGGAAGTGCTGCACGGTGAATTTCCCTTCACCGAACTTCTGGGTCAGCAATTCCTCGATGGTGGAAGCTTTGCCCGCGCCGAGCAGCGGCTGTGGCGGATCGCCATACTCAGCCATGGCTTCCGTGGCAGTGCGCGTCAGCAACTCACCCTTGGGTTTAATCACTACATCGCCTATCTTCAGCTCATAGTCTTTGTCTATCATCGCTTCGACAGCCTGACCACGATAGCCTTTGCCTTCCGAAACAGCCCTGACCCGGGCGCGGAGATAACTGACGACCTTCAATCGCATGGTCTCCTCAATATCCTTGCCGTCTCCACCAACGGGAGCGGAGGCGCCGATTACGCTGCCTGGGGCAAACCAGATTTCATTTGTTGTGGCCGAGATGAAAGCCCCGGCCGATATAGCCTCCTTGTTTACAAAGGTCAGCGTTTCGCCGGAAAACTTCTCCAAGGCCTCCATGATCTCAAAGGTCTTCGCCAAATTGCCACCCGGCGTGTCCATATCGAGCAATACTACATCGGCCTTGCGCTCGATGGCTTCCTTCAGACCACGACGAAGAATATAAACCGTGGGCGTGTTGATTTCGTCCTTTACAGGAATGACATAGACCCGCTTCGGGCCGGCCACAGCAGGTTCGGCCGCAGGCATCTGCTTGGGGGGTGACGCCGCCGGTTCCTGGGCCGAGGTGGTCAGCGCCGCCACCAAGAGGGAAAAAAACATGAAAGCACGCTGGAACATCGCACGCATGCTACCGTCTGCTTGTCGCCTGACAAGCATCGCCAACTTACAATTCGGCGAATTATTTCGAGTCCATCCTATCCACTCAGACGCCCTTTGTGCATAAATTCTCTGACTTTGGGTTGGAACGCACCGGCCATTTCGTTTTACCAACAACCCCATGGAACGCATCCCGTATCTCGGGCATACCATTTTCAAGTGGCAGGTCGGCGCCTCCTCTTTCCTCGCGCTGCCCGAAAAGGGCGCGCGCCTGATGAATTGGAATGTCACGCTCGGCGACGGCAGCGTGCGCGACATCCTCTACTGGCCCGAGGTCGAAAACCTCGACAACATCGCCAGCGTGCGCGGCGGCAATCCGATCCTCTTCCCCTTTTCCGGCCGCTCCTACGATCGCGGCGAACTCCATCAGTGGCGGGCCGATGACGACGTGCGTCGCCCCATGCCCATGCACGGCCTCGCTCGGCAGGGTCAGTTCCGTATCATCCGCCTTGATGAAGGCGGCTTCTCCGCGCAATTCGTGCCCGATGAGGCCGCCAAAGCCTCCTATCCCTACGACTACGAGTTTATCGTCAGTTACCGCTTCGACCCGGTTGCGCTCTTCGTCGAGCTGCAACTGACCAACCACGGCCGGGCACCGATCCCGTGGTCGGCTGGGCATCATTTCTACTTCACCCTGCCTTGGAGCGCTGGCCGCACCCGTCGCGATTACGTGATCGAAACCACGGCCACCAAGCACCTCCAACGCGACGAACAAGGCCGGCTCATCAGCGGCCCGGCCGTAAACGCCCGCGAAACCCTCGACAACCCCGCGCTCGTGGACCTCATCCACACCGGCCTCAGGCGCGATGTTTTTGCCGTAACCGAGAATGGCACCGGCAACCGGCTCTTTTTCCGCACCAGCATGGCCGGCAGCAGCGCCAAGGACCTCGCGATCGTCACCTGGACGCAGGATGAGAAATCCCCGTTCTATTGCGTCGAGCCCTGGATGGGGCCGCCCAACGCCGCCGAGACCAAAATCGGCCTGCACCAGGTTGCCCCCGGCCAGACGCAGAAGTTTTACGTTGAGATTTCCCTCGGTTGATTTCGCCCGGATTTTCCGCACGTTCACCTTACATGCCCGGCTTTACGCATCTCACTTTCGCCTTCATCGAGGGAATCGGCGGTCCCGAATTGCTCATGATCATGTTCGTGATCCTGCTGCTGTTCGGCGCCGACCGACTGCCGGATCTCGCCCGCGGCTTCGGCCGGGCCATGCGTGAGTTCAAGAAGGCCACCAGCGGCGTCGAGCAGGAGGTCCGCCGCGCCATGGCCGAACCGCCTCCGCCGCCGGCCCCCCGCCCCACCGGCACCATCGGCCAAGGCGAAACGCCCCAACCTTACTCGCCGCCAACCCCAGCTTCGCCGCCGCCATCGGGGGAGTGAGACGGTCATCAATCAGAATGCGGGAGGGGCTTTGCGCCCCGACAGTTTGGTGCGGACTCTATGTCAGGGCATAAAGCCCCTCCCACACCAAAACAGGGCAACGTCTACCCGAAGAGATTCCCGCGATTGAACCGCCACACGGCCACGGCCATGACCACCGCCGTGATGCCGCCCAGAATGCCCAGCGTCGGCGCCAACTCCGATAGCGAAGCATTCGCCCACAGCACCTGCGCAAATCCCTCCATCGCCCAATAAACAAGGGTCAGCTTGCTCGCCTGTTGCATGAACTCGGGCATGAACGTGACCGGAAACCACGCTCCGCCGACTGCGCACATCAACAGGATCAGGAAAGTCGCCAATCCACTCGCCGCCTCGGGAGATGAACTCACCGATGCGACCAGCATGCCGAAGGAAGTGCAGGCCGCCGCCGCAAACGCGCATACGAGCAGCAGCATTCCAAAATGATTTTCTACATCGATGCCGTAGAGAAAGCGCCCGGCGATGAAGAGCACCATCAGCTGCAGCAGCCCGATGCACACGCCGTAGATGAACTTGCTCCACAGGATCTGCGCGCGACCGACCGGTCCGGCGAGAATGCGATGAAAAATCCCGTGGTCGCGTTCGTAGAACAACGCCGTCGCCGCCGCACTCAGACTGAACAACAAAAACTGCACCGCCCAGCCGCCGACGATGCGCGTGGCAGCCGGCGATTTCACATCCTGTCCGGCAACTTGCACCGATTCGATACGAAAGACCTGCGCAAACAATGATCCGTCCGCCGCGGAATCGCCAGCGGTTCCCTGTGCAGCGAAACCAAAGTCCCCGCGCTCGATGTCCTTCAAGATGTCGTCCGCGTTGCCGCCGAAGCTCCGCGCAATGTTGGCGGCAATCGCCCGGTTGAACGCATCCTGCCGTTCGGCGCCAATCAAGCCGCGTCCGCGCGCGAGCAGAGCCTGCCCGAACAGTTGCGGCACATTGGCGAAAATGGTTTTCTGCAGGATGCCGTTCACCATCTGCGTTTCGATATCATTGCGCGGATTGATGTAGATCTTCAGATGCAGGCCGAATTCCTGTTCACCGATGAGATCGGCCGGGATGACGATTGCATAACGAAAGCGATTGGCCCGCATGAGCGGTTCCAAGTCTTCCTCACGCAACACCCGTTCTGCACCGCCGGCATCCGTCGTGGTGGTCACAACCTTGAAGGATTTCTCGGACTGCAGCGCCGCAATCAACTTCGCGGCGCCCGGATTGCCACTCGCATCCACGACTGCCAGCGGAATACCGGTCGGGCCGGTATCGGTGCGGTTGACTCCAAACACCCACCCGAAGACCCAGATCAAGACGAAGGGCACGAGAAAGGTCAGCGAGACCGCCGCCTTGTTACGGAAGAAATTGGCAAAATCCTTGCGGACGAGCACGAAGACGGTGCGCATGGGGAGAAGTGGTTTATTCGCGAAGGGTGCGACCGGTCAGATGGAGAAACAGCGCTTCAAGCGTCGGACGCTGGCTCGTGAAAAGCCGGGCCGGCAGACCGAGCGATTCGGTGAGGCCGTAGAATTGCGAAAGTTTCGCACCGGGACGCGGACGGAATCGGTAGTGATCACCTGTTTGCTCAACCACGCCGTGCGCCGCGAGCTGCGACACCAGCGCGGCCGTGCCACCGTCGAGTGGAAATCGAATCTCTTCCTCAAAGGGCAGTTGGAGCAGCAGTTCGTCGAGCGTGCCGAGAGCGTGGATTTTCCCGTGGTCGATGATGCCGATGCGGGAACAAAGCCGCGTGGCTTCCTCCATGTAGTGCGTGGAATAAATGACCGTGAGTCCTTCGCGATTCAACCGCTCCAGAAACTCGAAGATCGCGTTGCGCGATTGCGGATCCACGCCGACCGTCGGCTCGTCACAAAGTAACAGCTTCGGTCGGTGCAGGAGCGAAGCGATAATGTTGAGTCGCCGCTGCATGCCGCCCGAAAACGTGTGCACCAAATCGCGCCGGCGATCGGCGAGTTGCATCGCTTCGAGGCCTTCGTGGATACGATCGCGCAATGTCGCACCGCCCAAACCGTAGAGCTGGCCAAACACCCGCAGGTTCTGCTCCGCACTGAGCTTCGGATAGAGCGCGATGTGCTGCGGCACCAAGCCGAGCTGCAATCGCGCACCCGGATCCGCGGCAGTCAGTGGACTGCCATCGAGCGCGATGGAGCCGGCATCCGGCGCACGCAATCCGGCGACGAGCGACATGAGCGTGGATTTACCGGCACCATTGGGGCCGAGCAGACCGAAAAATTCGCCGGCTTCGATCCGCAGCGAAACGCCATCGAGCGCGGTAAGCGCACCGTAGCGCTTGGTGAGGTTTTCAAGCGAGAGCATGGGGTAAGAAAGCGTGCGCCCAGTCATGAAGGGCGATCAGCCTGATGACGAGCCTGCGTCTGACCTTCACGACGTCGGTCACCGTCATAGCGGCCGGCTCCGTCCCATTCGCGGGAAGCCTGGGTTTCGTCTTCGTGTCGCAAACAGCGACGCCACCCGCCCTCAAAACGGCCAAGAAAATTTCTTCTGCCTCATTTGTGAGCACTTACGCACACGGCTGCAACTTGGCACGTCGGTTGCGTGTAGTGATGTCAGAACCGATTCCTACCATGAAAAAGAATTTCCTCATCATCGCCATCCTCGCGGGGCTCGTCTCCATCGCCAGCGCCGCTTCGAACCAAACGAACAACGAAGTCCTCGTGCTCCCCGCCTATGTGGTCACCGCGCCGCGCTACGCGCCGGCCGAACAGAAGGTGAAAGCTGAGCTCAAGGAACTCAGCCGCCAAGCCTTGGCTCCCGATCTGAACCTGCTCAAGCCGCACGCGGCCAAGCCCGTTACTCTCGCCCATGCGGGGAAGGTCATCGTAGCCAAGCCGCAGGCCAAGTCCTGAGCCGGACACCCGCTCCCAACAATTTGTCAGTGCGTTAAGTGTGTGCAAAAACCCGCCCTTGCAGAGGGGCGGGTTTTTTGTCGCCACGTTTTCGGTGCCAGCAAGCATGCGACCGTGTCCAGCGAAGAGCCCGACGATCCGGTCGCCATTCCCATCACGGGCGAGTTGGATCTGCACACATTTCGCCCCGCGGAAATTGCATCGCTGCTAGACGATTATTTCGCCGAATGTCGGAAACGCGGCTTGCTTCGCGTGCGTGTGATTCACGGCAAAGGCACCGGCACGCTGCGCACCACGGTCCACGCCCACCTGCGCCGCTCTCCGGGTGTGGCGGGGTTCAGCCAAGGCGACGAGACCACCGGCAGTTGGGGCGCGACGATCGTTACACTCAAGCCCGATAATTCCTGCTGAATCCGCGCGACTTTCCTGCGATGATGCGGGTTCTTCCCCCACTTATGAACGCAATGCACGAAATTGATTACAAGCTCCACGGCGACGACATGCAGTTCGTCGAGGTGGAACTCGATCCGCAGGAAGCCGTCGTGGCCGAGGCCGGTGGCATGATGTATATGGACGACGGCATCGCCATGGAGACCATCTTCGGCGATGGCTCGCAGCAGAACGCGGGTTTCATGGGTGCGCTGCTCGGCGCGGGCAAGCGCCTGCTCACGGGTGAATCGCTATTCATGACCGTTTTTCAAAACCAAGGCGTGGGCAAAAAGAAAGTCGCGTTCGGCGCCCCCTACCCCGGCAAGATCGTTCCCGTCCGCCTGGCAGATATCGGTGGCGAACTGATTGTGCAGAAGGATTCGTTTCTGTGCGCCGCGAAGGGCGTGAGCGTTGGCATCGCGTTCCAGAAACGGCTCGGCGTGGGCCTCTTTGGCGGCGAGGGCTTCATCATGCAACGGCTCACCGGCGACGGCTGGGCCTTCGTGCACGCCGGCGGCACGCTCATGGAACGCACGCTCGCCCCCGGCGAAATGCTCCGCGTGGACACGGGCTGCATCGTGGGCTTCCAGCGCACGGTGGACTACGACATTCAACTGGTCGGCGGCGTCAAAACCGCGCTCTTCGGCGGCGAGGGTCTCTTCTTCGCCACGTTGCGCGGTCCCGGCCGGGTGTGGCTCCAGTCGCTGCCTTTCTCCCGTCTGGCCGGTCGCATCGTCGCGGCCGCTCCGCAAACCGGCCGCGGCGGTCGCGGCGAGGGCTCTGTCCTTGGCGGACTGGGCCGCATGCTCGACGGCGACAATAGCTGACACCCGCCCATCCGCTGAAGGCGCCGTCCGTCACTCAGGCGTTGTTTTCCGTGCTCATGTTTCCCAGATTCGGGACATGGGCACGAAATTCACTTATGCGCTGATCATGACAGTCGCCGGAGCGGCCTTTCAACTGCTCCTGTATTTCACCGGGTTCCAAACCGAGAAGCTCGCCACCGGCCAATACCTCAACTGGATCGGTTTCATCATCATGATTGTCGTGCTCACGCTCGGCATCAAGGCCGTGCGTGAAGAGGCGCCTGACAAGTCACTAAGCTATGGCAAAGGTGTAGGCACCGGCGCGCTCATTTCTCTGATCAGCGGCCTGATGAGCTCCGTTTACAACTTCATCCATTTCAAATTCATCAACACGGAGTTTGCCGACTATCAGATGGAACTCATCCGTGCAAAATGGGCAGAGGCGGGCATGCCCGAGGCCCAGATGGAACAGGCCGAAGGCTTCACTCGCGCGATGCTCGGACCGATCGCCCAAGCGATCATGACACCGGTCATGGCTGTCATCATCGGCACCGTCATCTCCCTTATCGCCGCAGCCTTCCTGAAACGCGCCGCGCAGCCACCGCCGCCCCCGTCGGCCTGAATTGGCTCGAATCTTAAAATCGAGGCCGCGCTTCAACGCGCGGCCTCGATGTTTTGCACACACAACAGCACGGAACACACACCGCGCCGGAAGTCGTTCAAAGCGTCCGCATACCCGGTTCGGCGCCGGCCTTTTCTTCGTCGCGCAGCTCGAATCGAATCTTGGAGGCGGGCTCAAAGACCTTGGTCTCGATCTCGATTTCGCCGGACTCGGCGCCGAATTCCGCGCCACCGATCGCATCGAGACGCGCCCGCACCTCTGCAGGCAACTTGGCATGCTCGTCGGGCGTGTTAACCGGACCTTGGAAAGTGACCTTGCCGTCCTTGTCCTTCACCGTGAGTTCGCGCTTTCCGTTGGCCGCGTTGACCTCGACGGTGCCCGCATCGTCGCTGAACACGAAATTGCCGGCCGCCAGATCGAGAATGGTGGAACCCGCACCGCCGTGCCGGCGCATGACATGCACGCGCGGCTGGGCAAACCAGTGCATGCGATCGCCGCCGATGACGCGCATGACGTCGCCCGCTTCGTTGGGGGGAAGAACCGGCACGCCGGGCGTCGCCGGCAGCGCACGCGAAAAGCCCATCGTGCCGCCGGCCGCGGGCGCTGAATGTCCGAAGAACTGCATCGCCGGGACGCCGACCGCGGGCTCCCAAGCAACCTTCGGCACCTCGCGTTCGCCCAGCTTCACCTTGGCGGTGTTTTCCTTGCCGCCACGGACGTAGGTGAGCTTCACCTCGTCTCCCGACTTGTGATTGCGCACAAGCACCGTGAGCTGGCCCATGTTGACGAGGATCTGGTCGTCGAGCTTGGTGAGAATGTCGTGCTCCTTGAGCGCTCCGGCCGCCGGGCTGCCTTCGGCCACGCGCCGGATGACCACACCAGTGCCGCGCGGCAGACCGAGCTGGGCGGCAACAGTCGGATCCACGGGCATCGTTTCGACGCCAAGATAGGCGACCTTTTCCATTTCGGTCGGCCCGGTCTTGGCGAATTTCATGTTGAAGCGCGGGCCCTCGCCTTGGATGGCGTGTCGGCGAATGATGACGTCGTTCTTGACCTCGGGCTCGGCAAACGCGGTGACGCCGGTCGCGAGCAGAAGCACGGCAAAGGAACGGAGGGTGGTTGGATTTTTCATGGGGAAATTCAATCGAGATTGGCGCGCACCAGCCGCACTTCGTCGCGCGGCACGCTCCAACGGACGGAAGCGTTGGTAGCAGGATTTTTCCAAGTATAGGTGTCCACGTAGCGGTAACGCACTTCGCGCCCTTCGGTCCGGTCGGGCAATGTGGTTGGAGCGCCTTCCTGCAGGGCGTAGAGCACGGAACTGGCGCGGACGGGCTCGTAGCGATTGGCGTCGCCCTCGGGGCGGGCTGATTCAATCACCGGAGTCGTCGCCGCCACTTCGGGCACCGGCAACGATTCGGTTGGAACGGCGCTCTCCGAACGGTCGGAACGCACCAATAGCACGAGTGCAATCAGCGCGGTGGCGCCGGCGAGCGACCAAGTCGCCCATTTCCATGAGCCGAGGCTGGTGGCCGTATTGTAACGGCGCACTGGGACGATGGGCGTCGAAGGTCCGAGTTCGCGCTCGAGCGAATCAAGCAAAGCGCCCGACGGGCGTCGCGGCGTCAGTCGTTTCAGTTCGTTTTCGAGTTCTTGCAGTGACTCATCCATGGCAAAGGGGCTCCAGTTGTTTGCGCAGTGCGTTCAGCGCGTAACGGTAGCGCGAGGCGGCGGTGTTGGCCGGGATCTCGAGCGTCTCGCCGATCTGCTCGAAGGTGAGCTCCTGCCAGATCTTGAGCACCAATACCTCGCGTTGCTCGGCGGGCAGGCGCGACATCGCGGCCTCGATTTCCTGGCGACGCTCGTCGCCCTCGCCGGGCAGTTTTTGAAAAACACCTTCACGATTCTCCAACCCGCCGTCGGCCCGTTCTTCGCGAGCGGCACGCCGGTCTTCTCGCCGAGCCAAGTCGAGCGCGGCCCGGCGGATCGAAGTGACCAAGAGGGCCTGCGGATTGCCGGGCAGGTGGCGCTGATGCCGCCAATAGCGCACGAAGGCCTCCTGCAGCACATCCTCGGCGTCGGCCAGCGAATGGGTCCATTGGCGCGCACAAAGCAGGAGCCGGGGGCCGTGGGCCTCAATCCATTGCTGCCAGGTGCTGTGCTCATGGGCGCTCTCCATGCGGGGGAATTCGGGTGTTTCCCTGAAGAGCGTCACGGACCGGCGGAATTGTCTGATTTTATCCGGCAGAGTGCCGGATACAGACATTAAAAGAGGCCGGGGGTTCGTCACCCACCGGCCTCTGTTACTACTGATCTCTGCTTGAAATTCGATCGCTCGGATCAGGCGATGTAGTTGCGCTGCTCGCGGCGGTAGTCCGCCACGGTGAGGGCCACCACCGCGGCCACCACTAGGTAGCCGACCGTGACTGCCACACCGGTCACATAATCACCCGTGACCTTCGTGCTGCCCAGACCGGCCACAAGGCCGACGGCAAGGGTGGTGGCGATGACTTTGATTGTGTTGGTTTTCATAAATTGGATGTCTGTTTGGTTTTTTCTTGGGTCACCTGTTTTGGTGATGCGCTGAGTATACGGCATAGCTTGCAATAGCCAAAATACTTAGTTTCTATTGTATTCATAAGTTTTTCCTATGGAAATATACCAGTTACGTTACTTCTTGGCAGTGGCTGAGACAGGCAATTTTACAAAGGCCGCAGGTCGCGTTTTCGTTTCCCAACCTTCCCTCAGTCAGCAAATCCTGAACCTCGAAGAGGAGCTCGGGCAGAAGCTCTTTCACCGCATGGGCCGCAAGGCCGTGCTGACCGACGCGGGGCTGAAACTGCTGGAGAGCTCGCGCCGCATTTTGGCGGACGTGGACCAGACCCTCCAAGAGCTCAAAGAGAGCACCGGCCTCGGCCCGAAGGTCAAAGTCGGTGCCATCCCCACGGTCGCGCCCTTTTTCTTTCCGGCGATGATGGCTCATTGCCGGGCCAATGAAATCCCCTTGGTCATTCAAACCCATGAGGACTTCCGCCGTCCGTTGGCCGAGGCCGTGTTGGAAGGTCACCTCGATTGGGCGTTGATTTCCCTGCCCTTCAACGAACCGCGCCTGCATTTCGATAAACTCTATTCCGAGCCGTTGTGGGTCGCCATGAGCGCCAATCACCGGCTCGCGCAGGCCGAACACCTGACATTCGAATCCCTGCGCGACGAGAACTTCATCCTCATGGGCGAAGCCTCCACCCTCACGCTGCAAATCCAGCGCTTCTGCGGCGATCACGACTTCGAACCACGCATTGCGCACCGTTGCGGCCAGATTTCCACCGCAAAAACCCTGACCGCGATGGGCTTCGGCATCACAGTGCTGCCCAAGAGCGCCCGCAGCGCCACGGATCCCGAGGGGCTTGTCTTTCGGAAATTCACCGGATCGGTGAAGCCTTCCCGCGATATTGCACTCGTGCGTCACCGCCGCCGACATCTCGGACGCGGTGCGCAGCTTTTCGCCGAAACCGCCCGCGCCGTGGTGGGCCCCATCGCCGCCACCAACACGCCCGCAGGCTGAGTTTTCGTCCGCCGCTCCGGGTTGCCACACCGGGTGGATTGCGTCACATTGCTGCTATCATGATACACGCGATCAAAAGGACCCTCCTCGCGGGCATCGGCGCCGCCGTTATCACGAAGGACAAGGTCGAGGCCGGCCTCGACGAACTCGTCAGCCAAGGCAAGCTCAGCGCGGCCGACGCCCGCATCTTCGCCCGCAAGCTTTCGCGCGATGGTCGCCGCGAACTGGCCGCGGTGAGCGACGAACTCGGCGAAAAATTGCATGCCCTCGCGGTGAAATCCGCCCGCGAAGGCCAGGTGCGACTCCGCCAGCTCGAAACCCGTCTGAAGAAGTTCGAACAGCAGGAGAAAGCCCGCCGCGCGAAACCCACCCGTCGCGCCAAGTGATCGGCATCGACATCCTCAGCCATGCCGGCCGCGCCAAGGATATTCTCTCGGCGCTAGCCCGCCACGGTTTTTCCAATCTACTCAACCAGATGGATCTGCCGGCGGGCATCTGGCAGCGCCTGCTCCCGAATCCGCCTGCACCGCATCGTCCGGAGGAACGGTTGCGCCTCGCCGCCGAAGAACTCGGCCCGGCCTTCGTCAAGCTGGGCCAGATCCTCTCGATGCGGCCTGATCTGCTGCCGCATTCCTACATCATCGAACTGCGCAAGCTGCAGAGCGAGGTGCAGCCACTGCCCTTCGAGGAATTTCGTGCCACCCTCGTCGCCGAACTGGGTCGCGAACCAACTGAGATTTTCAGCGAATTCGACACCACGCCGGCGGCCTGCGCCTCGCTCGCGCAGGTTTATTTCGGGACATTGAAGGATGGCGGCGACCGCGTGGCCGTGAAGATTCAGAAACCCGGCGTCGAACGCACCGTGCTGATTGATCTCGATCTGGCTGCGTGGCTGGCCGCGCAAATTCACAAACACATCGAAACCCTGCGTGCCTTTGACCTGCCCGCCGCCATCGAAGAAGCCCGTCAGGGCATGTTGCGCGAACTCGATTTCCGCACCGAGGCGCGAAATCAGGAATACTTCAATGCGCTCAATCCGCAGCCCGACCAAGTCTTCGCCCCGCGCGTCTATTCGGAGCTGTGCACGCGCCGCGTCCTCGTGATGCAACACATCGAGGGCCGGTCCGTCAGCCACCCCGGTCTGCCTCCCGAGCAATGCCGCGCGCTCGCCGGCTACGGGGCCCAGTCGCTCGTGCGACAGATTCTCCTCTCCGGATTTTTTCACGCGGATCCCCATGCCGGCAATGTCCTCGTCACACCCGATGGGCGGTTGTGTTTTCTGGACTGGGGACTCGCCGGCCATCTGACGCGCCGCCTGCGCCAAGCGCTGGCCGATTTCTGGGTCGCCGCGGTCGATCAGGACGCGGAACGCATCGTGCAAATCGCCGCGGATCTTGCACCGGCCAACGTCCGCCCCGACCTCCGCGCCATGGAAAAGGAGGTCACGCTCGCCTTGCGTGAAGAGCTGAATTTCGCAGTCGGCGAGCAACAGCTCGGTCGAGCGATGCTGCGCCTGCTGCACATTTTCGGCCGCAACGGCATTGCGCTCTCCCGCGACTATTCGCTCATGGCCAAGGCCGTTTTCTCCATCGAGGAAGTCGGTCGTGCGCTGGACCCGGAGTTTGACCTGCGCAAGCAGATGCCGCCGATCCTGCGCGAGCTCTTCCGCGAACGCGCGAATCCTCGCAACCTCGCGCGTCGCATCCGCGAGGTGTTGCACGACGCCCTCCTCGGCCTGCAGGACTTCCCCGGCGAACTCCGCCGCCTCGTCCGCCGCTTCGAACAGGAAAACCCGACCATCAATCTCCAACACCGCGGCTTGGAGCGCCTGGATGATTCATTACGCGTGGCCGCCAACCGCATCGCATTGGGCGTGGTCGTCGGCTCCCTGATCATTGGCTCATCCCTGCTCGTCACGACCCGGGTCGGACCAACACTGTTTGGCTACCCGGCACTCGGCATCATCGGCTACATCATCTCCGCGCTTTTCGGCCTTTACGTAATTTGGGACATCATCCGCCACCGCCGGCACAAGTAGTCCGCCACGTCGGCCAACCCGGGTTTGCACCCCGCCGGATTCTCTGAACGCTCCCGCCCTCCATGTCCGCTCCCGTCGCCACTGAAACACCCGTCCGCCGCCCCGTCCCAGTGTGGCCCGAGGTGCTCGCGCCCGCTGGCGATTGGGAATGCGCAAAGGCCGCCATCGAGAACGGCGCCGACGCGATTTACTTCGGCCTCGAGCGTTTCAACGCCCGCATGCGGGCCAAGAACTTTACTGTGGCCGATTTGCCGCAGCTCATGGAGTTCCTGCACCGGCGCGGCGTGCGCGGCTACGTGACTTTCAACGTGCTGGTCTTCGCCGACGAACTGGCCGCCGCCGAGGATTATCTACGCGCCATCATCGCCGCCGGCGTGGATGCAGCCATCGTGCAGGACATCGGCATCTGCCGGATGATTCGCGCGATTTCGCCCGATTTCCCCATCCACACTTCCACGCAAATGACGGTCACGAGCGCCGCCGGCGTGGATTTTGCCCGCGAACTCGGCGCCAACCTCGTCGTGCTTGCCCGCGAAAACTCGCTCAAGGAGATCGCGGCGATCAACGAAGCCCAGCAGTCTCTCGCGCACCCGCTGCCGCTTGAAACCTTCGTGCACGGCGCACTCTGCGTCGCTTACTCCGGTCAATGCCTTACCAGCGAGTCGCTCGGCGGACGCTCCGCCAACCGCGGCGAATGCGCCCAAGCCTGCCGCATGCCCTACGAACTGGTTTCCGACGGCGCCAAGGTTGAGCTCGGCGACCGCCGCTACCTGCTCAGCCCGCAGGATCTCTCCGGACTCGAAGTGTTGCCCGACCTCATTCGCGCGGGCGTTGCTTCGCTCAAAATCGAGGGCCGGCTCAAAAGCCCCGAATACGTCGCCAACATCACACGCGTTTATCGCCGGGCCGTGGATGCGGCGATGACTCAGGTGGAACCCGGCCTTCAAATGGGTTCACAGCACGTCGGAAACGCCGTGCCCGACGCCTTCGACCCTGCTTCCGCGCGTTACGATCTTGAGATGGGCTTCTCCCGCGGCCTCTACACCGGTTGGTTCCGCGGCATCAACAATCAGGAACTCGCCCACGCCCGCTTCGGCACCAAGCGCGGCGTCTATCTCGGCGAAGTCACGCGCGTTGGCCGCGACCATGTCGCGTTGAAGCTCGTTGCTCCGCTCAAGCCCGGCGACGGCCTCGTCTTCGACGCCGGCCGGCCCGACGAAAAGGAGGAAGGCGGCCGCGTGTATCAAGTGGACACTCGCAACGGCGAAACCGTGCTCCGCTTCGGCCAGGGCGATATCAACTTCGCGCGCATCCAACCCGGCCATCTCGTCTGGAAAACCAACGACCCGGAACTCGACCGTCGAGTCCGCCAATCCTACGAAGGCGATCAGATCCGCTACCGGCGTCCGGTGCACCTCGAAGTTCACGGCCATGCCGGCGCTCCGCTCACGCTGATTGCCCGCGATGACGAGGGTCACGTGGCCAAGGTCGAATCCACCAAGCCGTTGGAAATCGCCCAAAAACAGCCGCTCACGACCGAGCGCTTGCGCGACCAGCTCGGCCGGCTTGGCGGCACACCTTTCGAGCTGGGCACACTGGAAAACCGGCTGGAAGGCGGCGTCATTCTGGCGGTCAGCGAACTCAACGATCTCCGCCGTCGCGTAATCGCGGACCTCGACGCCCGACGCGCCGCACCGAAACGCTGGCAGATGAATTCTTCGCCAGTCCGCTCTGCGGAGGTGAGCAAACTTGCTTCCACGAATGAGGCCGAGCCCGAGCTCATCGTTGTCATCCGCCATCTCCATCAGCTCGAAGCCGCTTGGGCGGCCGGTGCGCGCACGATCTACGCCGAATTCGAGGACCCGAAAAAATACCGCGAAGCCGTTCAACAATTTCGCGCACTCCATTCCTCTTCGCTCCAAGTCGCGGACTCAAAATCCCAGACTCCAACCTTCTGGGTGGCCGCCCCGCGCATCTTCAAACCCGGCGAGGAATGGATCCTGAAGCAGGTGCTCTCCTGCGAAGCCGACGGTTATCTGGTGCGCAACTACGACCATCTTCAATGGTTCGCCGGGAAACGCCGCCGCGGTGATTTCTCGCTCAACGTCGCCAATCCGCTCACGGCCGATCATTTCATCAACCGTCACGGATTGGAGCGCGTGACCGCCTCCTACGATCTCAACGTCGCCCAGCTCGAGGCCCTGCTGCAGGGTGCGCCGCCGGCGTGGTTTGATATCACGCTGCACCAGCACATGCCGATGTTTCATATGGAGCACTGCGTGTTCTGCGCGTTTCTTTCCGACGGCACCGACTACCGGAATTGCGGCCGTCCCTGCGACAAGCACGACGTCCGCCTGCGCGATCGCGTCGGCGCCGAGCATCCGCTCAAGGCCGATGCCGGCTGTCGCAACACCGTCTATAATTCCCGCGCCCAGACCGGCGCCGAATTCGCCGACCGCTTGCTCGCGCTCGGCGCCCGCTCCTTCCGCATCGAATTCCTCAACGAATCCGCCGACGAGCTGCAACGCACGGTCGGCCGCTACCGGCAGTTGCTGCGCGGGGAAATCACGGGGGCGGAACTCTGGCGCGAATTCAAATTCATCAACCAGCTCGGCGTCACCCGCGGCCAGTTGGAAACCGCCCCGCAGATCATCCGCCGCAAGGGTTGAACCGGACCGTCCGAGGGTGCGCTATTTTAGTCGCCACCCGTTCAGGCCGGCCCTTTAGTTCCCCGCCTCCCGCCCATGGAGAACGCCCAAGGCAAAACCAATCCCGCGGCCCCGGTCGCACTCACCACCAATTCGCACGATCTCGAGATCAAAGACGCATTGGTGATCTTCACGCCCATCTGGGAGGATCTCGAGTCGCATTTCGGTCGCGAGCACCTGCGTTTTCCCAAGGAGATCATCCTGCTCGGCGGTGCGCCCGGAGCCGGCAAAGGCACCAACACCGCCTTCATCGCCCGCACCCGCGGTCTCACCTGCCCGCCCATCGTGATGAGCGCGCTGCTCGACACGCCCGAAATGAAGCGCATCAAGGATGCCGGCCACATGATCGGTGACCGTGAGGTGCTCGCCGTGCTGTTGCGCGAACTGCTCAAACCGGAATATCGCGACGGTGTCATTCTCGACGGTTTTCCCCGCACCAAGGTCCAAGTCGAGTGCTTGAAGATGCTTTTCGAGAAGATGGTGCAACTCCGGCGCGAGTTCTACTCCACGCCGCTGGCCATCCATTTCCGCCAGCCCGTCATTCAGATCGTGGTGCTCTTCATTGACGAAAAGGAGAGTGTCGCCCGCCAGCTCAAGCGCGGCCGCGAAACCCAGGCCCACAACGACGAGGTGCGCCGCACCGGGGTCGGCACGCTGCTGGAGGAACGCGCCACCGACTTCGACGAGAAGCTCGCCCGCCGTCGCTACCGCGTGTTCAAGGAACAAACGTGGGACGCCCTCCTCTCGCTGAAGGACATCTTCCACTACCACCTGATCAATGCGCAGGTGGCCATCAGCGAGGTCGAGCAAAACATCCTCGGCGAACTTGAATACCAGAGTTCGCTCGAGCTCGATCCCAGCACCTTCGACCGGCTGCGCACCCTGCCGCTCGCCAGCGAGATCGTCGTTCATGCCCGACAGGAACTCGTGCGCCGGCTCGATCACTACGAACTCACCCAGCCCGAGCTTTTCCAGCGCGTCGTGAACCTCATCGAGAAAAAGATCATGCCGATCGTGATGCGGCACGCGCTTTCCGGTCACGCCAACATCAACAGCGAGGACCCGGTGCTCAACGAGCCCGAGGCGCTGGCCATGTTCATCGACATTTTCTCCGAGCGCGGTTACCACGCCGTCGTGGACGTGCACCGCATCGAGATCCCCGAGACGATTGATCTCACAACCGGGAAAATCACCTGCCGCGTGAAGAAGGTTTATCGCACCATCATCCGCTTCAAGGGCTCGGAAATCCGCCGCGGCTGAGGTGCCGATTTCCCGCTTTCCCTGACCAACGCGCTCTGTTTCCGTCCCGGGTCATGCGCATTCTCATCACCGGCATCTGTGGCTTCGTGGGCAGCACGCTCGCACGCGGCCTGATCGCCGCAGGCCATCAGGTCACCGGTTTCGACAATTTCATCCGTCCCGGTAGCGAGACCAATCGCGCTCCCTTGGAGAAACTCGGTGCTACGATCATCACCGCCGATCTGCGTGACGCTCGCGCGATGGACGCTCTGCCCGCCGCCGATTTCGTGGTGGATGCCGCCGCCAACCCCAGCGTCCTCGCAGGCGTGGACGGCAAAACGAGTTCACGCGAACTCGTGGACCATAATCTCACCGGCACCATCAACGTCCTCGAATACTGCAAGGCGCACAAAGCAGGCTTCATCCTTCTTTCGACCAGTCGCGTTTACTCCATCGCTCCGTTGGCGACGCTGCCGACCGTCGTGCGCGACGATGCGCTGGCGCCCGATGTTACGAAAACGCTGCCAGCCGGCCTGACTGCGGCCGGACTTGACGAATCCTTCGCCACGCAAGCGCCGGTCTCGCTCTACGGGGCGACGAAGCTCGCTTCCGAGGCCATGGCCCTCGAATACGGCGAGACCTTCGGTTTTCCGGTATTCATCAATCGCTGCGGCGTGATGGCCGGCGCAGGACAGTTCGGCCGCGCCGACCAGGGAATTTTCGCCTACTGGATCAATGCGTGGCTGCGGAAGCGTCCGCTCAAGTATCTCGGTTTCGGCGGTCACGGTCGTCAGGTGCGCGACTGCCTGCACCCGCAAGATCTCCTGCCCGTGCTGGAAAAGCAGTTTGCCGCGCCCAAGCTGGCCGCAGCCGACCGGCTCGCCAATTTCTCCGGTGGTGCCGCCTCATCCATGTCGCTCAAACAACTCAGCGACTGGTGCGCCGGGCGTTTCGGCGCGCACACCGTCGTGCAGGATGGCACCCCGCGCCCCTTCGACATCGGTTGGATGGTGCTGGATCACGCCAAGGCCACGCGTCTTTGGGATTGGCGACCCGCCACACCGACGCCGGCCGTCCTCGAGGAAATCGCCCGCCACGCCGAACAAAATCCCAACTGGTTGGAGCTTTCGGCCCCGCGGTCCTGAGATCGCGCTGACCGCCAACCCAAGGCTTGCCCGCGACGTTTTTGTCTCAAAAGTCGCCGGATGTTCGGTTCGCGCTCACGTCCGCCTATTCAAGCTCCGCTGACGCTCTTCTCGGTGGTCATCCCTGCCCACAACGAGGAAGAGTCGCTGCCGCCCACGTTGCGCGAGCTCTATGCGGTGCTGACGCGTGAAAAAGTGCCGCACGAAATCGTAGTGGTGGACGATGGCAGCAAGGACAGCACGTGGAAAGTCCTGCATGAACTGAAGGCCGAGATCCCCACGCTGGCGCCGGTGCAGAACAAGGGACCGAACGGTTTCGGCCGCGCTGTGATCTGCGGCCTGAACAACATGAAAGGCGACGGCTGCACGATCATGATGGCCGACGCTTCCGACTCGCCTGACGACGCGGTGAAATACTGGCGATTGCTCAACGAAGGCTGGGACTGCGCATTTGGCAGCCGCTTCGTGAAAGGCGGTAAGGTCATCGATTACCCGAAACTGAAACTGTTCGTCAACCGGCTGGCCAATCTGTTCGTGCGAGTCGGCTTCAACATCGCGCTCAACGACACGACCAATGCCTTCAAGGCCTACCGACGCACGGTGATCGAGGGTTGCCGGCCGTTTCTATCACCGCACTTCAATCTTACCGTCGAGATTCCGCTCAAGGCCATCGTGCGCGGCTACTCTTGGACCGTGATGCCCATTTCGTGGCAAAACCGGAAATACGGCGTGGCCAAACTCAAGATCAAGGAAATGGGCAGCCGCTACTTCTTCATCTGCGCCTACGTATGGCTCGAGAAGTATTTTAGCCGCGGGGACTATCGTAAAAAATAGCCCTCATTAGGCGGCTATTAACTCCTTATTGACGCCCGTTGCCGCCCCGTGCCTAGTAGGCAGCTTATGATTTATCTGCTCGGAGGTTCTGGCTACGTTGGTTCGGCCTATCAGGCGCTGTTGCAACGCAAGGGGTTGCCATTTCGCAATCTGCGTCGGGCAGACTTCGATTATACCAACCGGACGGCGCTGACCGATCTGCTCCGCCGCGAGAAACCGGAGTTCCTGATCAACGCCGCAGGCTATACCGGCAAACCCAATGTGGACGCCTGCGAGCTGCACAAGGCCGACTGCCTCTTCGGCAACGGTGTGCTGCCCGGCGTCATCGCGCAGGCCTGCACCGACGCCGGCGTGCCGTGGGGCCACGTCTCTTCCGGTTGCATCTATACGGGCTCGCGCGCCGACGGCCGCGGCTTCACCGAGACCGACACGCCCAACTTCACCTTCCGCACCAACAATTGCAGCTTCTACTCCGGCACCAAGGCCCTCGGCGAAGAGGTGCTCGCCGATCGCAAGGACGTCTACATCTGGCGCCTGCGCATCCCCTTCAACGAAGTGGACAATCCGCGCAACTACCTCACGAAGCTGATGCGTTACGAGAACCTCCTCGAAGCCACCAATTCCATTTCGCAGCTAGAGGAGTTCGTCGCCGCCACCTTCGCCTGCTGGGAAAAGCGCGTGCCCTTCGGCATCTACAATGTCACCAACCCCGGCGAAGTCACCACCCGTCAGGTCGTGGCCCTGATCAAGAAGACCGGCGTGTCCAACAAAGACTTCAAGTTCTTCACCGACGAAGCCGAATTCATGCGCACCGCGGCCAAGACCCCGCGCTCCAACTGCACCATGGATTCCTCCAAGCTCGCCGCCACCGGCATCAAGATGACCGAGGTCAACGAAGCCATCGAACGCGACCTGCGCCGCTGGGTGAAAGCGTCCGCCTGACTCCCGCACCATGAAAATCCTCGTCACCGGCGGCGCCGGCTTCATCGGCAGCAACCTCGTTCGCCTCCTCGTCACCACGACCGAGCACAGCGTGCTCAACGTCGATGCGCTCACCTACGCCGGCAACAAGCGCTCGCTGAGCGACCTCGAAGGCAACCCGCGCTACCGTTTCGCGCAGGCCGACATCTGTGACGCCGCGGCCATCGGCAAACTCTTCGCGGAGTTTCAACCCGACTGGGTGATGCACCTCGCGGCCGAGAGCCATGTGGACCGCTCCATCGACGGCCCGGGCGCCTTCATCCAGACCAACGTCGTCGGCACCTTCACGATGCTGCAAGCCGCCCGCGGCCATTTCGAGAAGCTCACTGGTCCGGCCAAGGATAACTTCCGCTTCCTGCACGTCTCGACCGATGAGGTTTATGGTTCGCTCGGCGCTACCGGCCTCTTCACCGAGGAAACTCCCTACGATCCGCACTCGCCCTACTCCGCCAGCAAGGCTTCTTCGGATCACCTCGCCCGCGCTTGGGCCGACACGTTCAAGCTGCCCGTGCTCGTGACGAACTGCTCGAACAATTACGGTCCCTACCAGTTTCCCGAGAAGCTCATCCCCGTGGTCATCCTCAAAGCCCTGCGCGGCGACCCGATCCCGGTCTATGGCAAAGGCGAAAACATCCGCGACTGGCTCTACGTCGTCGATCACGCCGAGGCCCTGCACACCGTCATCGCCAAGGGCCGCTTGGGCCAGACCTACAACATCGGCGGCAACAACGAGCGCCAGAACATCGACCTCGTGCGCTTGCTCTGCAGCCTGCTCGACGAACTGCGCCCGCGTCAGGACGGCAAAAAATACGCCGACCAGATCACCTTCGTCACCGATCGCCCCGGCCACGACCTGCGCTACGCCATCGACGCTTCCAAGATCAAGCGCGAGCTCGGCTGGACGCCGAAGCAGGACCACACGTCCGGCTTCCGCAAGACCGTCCAGTGGTATCTCGACAACGAAGCGTGGTGGAAGGGCATCCTCGACGGCTCCTATAAACTCGAACGTCTCGGCAAGGCTTAAACCATGAATCGCAAAGGCATCATCCTCGCCGGTGGCTCCGGCACCCGGCTCTACCCGTTGACCATCGCGGTCTCGAAGCAGCTCATGCCGGTTTACGACAAGCCGATGATCTACTATCCGCTGTCGGTGCTGATGCTCGCCGACATCCGTGAGATTCTGATTATCTCCACGCCGACCGACCTGCCACTGTTTCGCAAATTGCTTGGCGACGGCGCCAATCTCGGCGTGAAGTTCAGCTACGCCGAACAGCCCAGCCCCGACGGTCTCGCCCAAGCCTTCCACATCGCCGGTGATACCGGTTTCCTCACCGGCAACGAGCCCTCGGCCCTCGTGCTCGGCGACAATCTTTTCTACGGCTCCGAGTTTGTGAATTCGCTCAAGGAAGCCGGTGCGCGCACCGAAGGCGCCACGATCTTCGGTTATCACGTCGCCAATCCCACCGCCTACGGCGTGGTCGAGTTTGCTGCGGATGGCCGCGTGCTCTCACTCGAGGAGAAGCCCGCGCAGCCCAAGTCCAGCTACGCCGTGCCCGGTCTTTACTTCTACGACAAGGACGTCGTGCCGCTGGCCCGCAGCCTCAAGCCTTCGAAACGCGGCGAGTTGGAGATCACCGACCTCAACCGGCTTTATCTCGAGAAGGGCAACCTGCACGTGGAACTCTTCGGTCGCGGCACCGCCTGGCTCGACACCGGCACGCACGACTCGCTCGTCGAAGCCGCCACTTTCGTGCACGTGCTGGAGAACCGCACGGGACTCAAGATCGCCTGCCTCGAGGAAATCGCTTACAAGGCCGGTTGGATCGACCGCGCCGGCCTCGAAGCCAACATCAAGAAACTCGGCAAATCCTCCTACGGCGAATACCTCAA
>JBIQJF010000084.1:0-5818 GCA_044507675.1 Opitutales bacterium
AACCCGCGCGGCCGCTCGGAGCGCGAGATCATGCGCTTCTGCCAGTCCTTCATGACCGAGCTGCACCGCCACCTCGGCGAGTACACCGACGTGCCGGCCGGCGACATCGGCGTCGGCGGGCGCGAGATCGGCTACCTGTTCGGCCAGTACAAGCGCATGACCAACCGCTGGGAGGCGGGCGTCCTCACCGGCAAGGGCCTCTTCTATGGCGGCTCGCGTGCGCGCAAGGAAGCGACCGGCTACGGCGCCGTCTATTTCACCGAGCGCATGCTCGCCAGCCGCCGCAAGGGCATCGAGGGCCTGCGCGCGGTCGTTTCGGGCTCCGGCAATGTCGCAATCTATGCGATCGAGAAACTCCGCCAGTCAGGCGGCCGCGTCGTCGCCTGTTCCGACTCCAACGGCTATGTGGTGGACGAAGCCGGCATCGATCTCGCGCTGGTGAAGGAGATCAAGGAAGTGGAGCGCGGCCGCATCGCCGAGTACGCGCGGCGCAAGGGTGCTAGCGCGCGCTTCATCGAAGGCGGCTCGATCTGGGACGTGCCGTGCGAGATCGCGCTTCCCTCCGCGACGCAGAACGAGCTCACCGGCCGCGACGCGCGTACGCTCGTGCAGAACGGCGTGCTCGCAGTGGCGGAAGGCGCCAACATGCCTTCGACGCCGGAGGCGGTGCGCGTCTTCCAGGAGGCCGGCGTCCTGTTCGCGCCGGGCAAGGCGGCCAATGCCGGCGGCGTCGCGACCTCCGCGCTCGAGATGCAGCAGAATGCCTCGCGCGACAGCTGGACCTTCGCGGAAACCGAGGCACGGCTCGCCCGCATCATGCACAACATCCATGACACCTGTGCCGCGACGGCCGAGGAATACGGCGCGCCGGGCAACTATGTGCTCGGGGCCAACATCGCGGGCTTTGTGCGCGTCGCCGAGGCCATGCGCGCGCTCGGGGTGGTGTGAGGATTTCCGGTCCTTGTCGTCACCGGCGAGTGCGGAGGAAATTCGCACGAGATGACTCCGTTCATTCCCGCGCAAGCGGGAATCCAATGCCGGGTTCCCGCTTTCGCGGGCACGAACGAAGATTTTGCGTGCCCGGATGACGGATACATCTCCTATTCCAGCTTCTCATCCCACCGCCGCGGCGGCCACGCCTCGTCGGGTTCGAAGTCCGGCCGGCGCACATAGACTCGCGCGGTGCCGTCGAGGCCCATGCGCATGAGTTCCTCGTGCGAATGCCAGACGCGCTTATAGGTGCCGCCCTTCTTCGCGCGCTCGCGCGCGGCCCGCTTGAGGCGGCGGCTGAGCCCCCGCGCGACCCGGAGAAGATTCCGCATGCGCCGGTCGCTCGCGCGGATCGCCCGCGAGATTTGCACGCGCCCGGCGCGTTCGCGCGCGGCGCTCACTTCGGCGGGCAGGTCCGCGATCTCGCCGGCGGCGCGGCGTTGCCCGCGCAGGCGCGTCGAGCGCGGCTTCCAGCCTTCCTTCGCGGCCCAGACATGGATCGTCTGCACGACGACGCCCGCGAGGCGCGCGATCTCGACCACGGGCACGATCGTATCCTCGTAGAGGGCACGGATTTCCGCGCGCGGCAGGCGGGCGCCGCGCCGGGCCGAACGCGACTTCCAGCCGCGCCGCGAGGCGTACCAGTAGATGGTGCGGTGGGAATGGCCGGTTTCACGGGTGAGCGCGGGAATCGAGAGCGACGACTCCTCATAGAGGACGCGCAGCTTCGCGATCTCCGCCTCGCTGAGGCGCGGAGGCATGGGACTTAACTCTCGTTCCGCGTCATGGCCGGGCTTGTCCCGGCCATCCGCCTTAAGCACGGCAAAGCGGGGATTCCCGGGACAAGCGCGGGCACGACGATTTGTAACCCAGAACAGATTTTCGGAGGATGACGTTTTCTAGCCAAGGAGCGCCGTCCTTGTCAAGGATTATTTTCCTTCTTCCGCCTTGACGTGATAATGGCGGCTCTGGTCCTCAGCCGGACGCTGCAACCAAGGCGGCATCGGGCTGCCGGGATCGCTCCTGCCTTATTTCATTCATTATCAATTACTTAGGTTGAGTTGTGGACAATGGAACAAAATAAGAACTTTTCCTTGTCTTTAATGTCGAAATGACAAAAATCGACCCAGGGCTGATTCGCGGGGAAGAACATGCGGCGGGCGAAACGGAAGTCGAGAACGACCAAACCGTCGAGGAAGAAGTCTGGCCGCAAGCGTTCAAAGACCGGCGCCAGAAGCAGGTTTTCAAAGCTCCGCGAACGAAAAGGCCTCAGCATCGATCAGGCTGCTGCCCTCCTCGATATATCCAGAAGGACCGCCTACCGATACGAGCGCGGCGATGTAAATCCGCGCGCACCGATGTTGCGCGCACTCGAAGAAGGAGAACAAGAACCTTATTCCGTCGATACCAAGGCAGGTTTCCGCTTCATTGACCTGTTCGCCGGCATCGGCGGGCTGCGTATCGGTTTTGAAAAGATTGGCGGCCAATGCGTCTTTACGTCGGAATGGGACAAGTATTCTCGTAAGACCTACGCGGAGAACTTCGAGATCCACGATGAGCATTCGTTCGGCGGCGACGTTCGCGAATTCTCCAAAAATCCGTCGCTTATCCCTCAACATGACGTATTGCTGGCTGGTTTTCCGTGCCAGCCGTTTTCCATCGCCGGAGTCTCAAAGAAGAATGCCCTCGGCAGGCCTCACGGATTTGAATGCGATACACAGGGCACGCTCTTCTTCGATGTAAAGAAAATTCTGGCGCATCACCGCCCCGCTGTTTTCCTGCTTGAAAATGTCAGGAATCTTCAAAGTCACGATGGCGGGCGGACGTTCAGGACGATCATGGAAAAGCTTGAAGGGGAGCTTGGCTATCACGTCGCCTACCGCGTAGTCAGTTCTGAGCCGTGGGTGCCGCAAAAGAGAGAAAGAATTTTCATCGTCGGATTCCGCGACAGGACTTCTTTTGACTTCTCCCAGCTATCGATCCCCAAACGGCCGTGGCCCACGCTTGGCGACATTTTGCTTCCTGCTGACCAAGTGGACGCAAAATATACGTTGACCGAACACCTCTGGAATTATCTCCAAGCGTACAAGGAAAAGCATTCATCTCAGGGGAACGGCTTTGGTTTCGGGTTGTTCGGTCCCGACGATGTCACGCGGACACTTTCGGCACGTTATTACAAGGACGGATCGGAAGTCCTGGTGAAGCAGACCGGCAACCGCCCTCGCCGTCTCACGCCCCGGGAATGCGCAAGGCTTATGGGTTTTGAGACGACGGGTGGCGCACCGTTCAAAATTCCCGTCTCTGACACGCAAGCCTACAAGCAGTTCGGAAATGCCGTTGTTGTGCCGGTCGTGGAAGCAGTTGCTTCACTCATGCAGCCTCATATAGAGGCCGCCCTCACCGGCAGGGTGTTGGAAAAGACAACAGGCCAACCGGCACTTCAATTTGAACAGGGCAAGAAGCGGCGATACGCTTGATTGATGGCGGATATTGTCTCGAAGGAAGTTCGAAGCCGGATGATGTCCGGCATAAAGGGAAAGGATACCAAGCCTGAACTTCTGATCCGACGCGGCCTTCACGCGAAAGGATTTCGCTTTCGAGTCCACACGGACAAAGTACCCGGTAAACCCGACCTTTTGTTGCCTCGCTATCGCACAGCACTTTTTGTACATGGCTGCTTCTGGCACAAGCACGACTGTCATCTCTTCAAGATGCCATCGACGCGCACGAGCTTCTGGAGAACCAAGATTGCGCAAAATGTACGCCGCGACCGCGAAGTTGATCAACTCCTGAGAGAATCTGGTTGGCGGACCCTGACAGTATGGGAGTGCGCCCTCAAAGGGCGGAGACGAATCGATTTCGACTTACTCATCTCAAAAATTTCTGACTGGCTGCGTGGCGACCAGACTCGAGGTGAAATCGGAGGACGCAATGAATGACAGGCTCGAGTTTGCAGCCGAACAGTCGGGAGGTGATGCAGACCTTCTGACGAGACTGGTCCAGAAGGCAGACCGCATTCTTATCAAGAAGCTTTCAAATAATGACCGCGACTGGGCGCACAATGCCAACAAGCACCAAGCAGGCGTCTACATTCCACATGAGCAGCGAGATAGTGGTTTTTTCCCGTCCTTAGAAGTGATGGAAAGAAAGGACAAGGATGCTGATGAAATTCGCCAGCGGCTCATCACAACTAGCTGGCCTCAGGTTGATGATGAGCAAAGACAGTCTCGACTTGTTCACTATACGAGCAAGGGCCAAGAAACGCATCTGACCAGAGTCCCGAAAGCTGCTTTCGCTGAGTTGCTTCCTGCATCCTATCTGGTGATGGGACGTTCTCGCGCCAAGAACGAATACGTCTATGAATGCCTGACGATTGATTCCGGAGGCGATGAAGCGATACTCCTTCGTGACTTGTTTGACTTGCCATCTGATTTTCTGATTGGAGAATTTGATCCGATCGCTGTCAAAAGGCGCGAGCGGGAGCGTGTTCTTGATTTTGCTGAGCAGGTGGTCGCTGCTTGGCTTGCCGGGAAGATCGCCGAGTTCGCGGCTGACAATGCATGTATGCCCACCACAATAGAATTGGCCCGCTTGGCCCAAGGGAATTATCTCACGAAGCACTCACTAAAACAGATTGACCCGTTCGCGCTGGACATGCCTGGCGACGCCCTACGCGAAATTAGCCGTGGTATCGAATGGGATTTGTTTCGCGAGTATCAACGCCGTGAGCGATCGGTTGAGTTGGTCAGACTGGTGCTCGGTGATGCCCCTCAGTCTATCGACGCTAAAGACATAGTCAGGCGACTGATCGACAGATTTGCGGAAATAGACGCGCTTATGTTGTCAGCGAGTCAGCAGCGAAAGTCGCGCGCAGGGTACTCCTACGAACATCACATTGAGGCAATGCTCATCGGAGGCCGCATTCCTTTTGAAAAGCAAGTCCTCATCGAGTCAAAAAAGCGCCCCGACTTCATCCTGCCATCTCTGGCGTTCGTCGACAGTGGACGTAAAAACGCTGCGACTGGCCTTATACTCAGCGCGAAAACTACACTTCGAGAACGCTGGAAGCAGGTCGAACGCGAGAAAGGCACGAGGCGTCTGTTTCTCGCAACCGTTGACGAGAATATAGCGGGCAATGCGCTTGAGGATATGGCGTCTCTTGGGATCAATCTCGTTGTTCCGGAAAGTCTGCTGGAGTCGGACAAGCTAAATGAGTACAGCGCGCACAAGAACGTTATTAGCTTCAAACAATTCTGCGAAACCGTTATCAAACCGCAATTGGCGATCTGGAAAGCTTAGGGTGGAGCTTCTATAGAACCCTGTCGCAAAAGCGCCCGGAACCGGGGCCATATTCTGCCGTTGTGGGAAAGGCTTAACTGCCCTTCGGGATCGTGAGGTCGCGTCCCCAAGCGAGGTAGTATAAAGCCGTAGCCCCGGATTCCCGGCCGCCGTCCGCGGCGCCGGAACGCGACGCATAAAGAGACACCGCCCTTGCTCTTCCCCCGCCGCAAACGCCGCGACAAGGACGCCGAGCCCGAGAAGGCCCCGGCCGCGCCGCCGCGGCTCGGGCGCTTCAAGCGGCAGCTCCTCGACCTCGACGCGCGCATCGACCACTCGCTGTTCGCCGCGCGCGCCTGGCTGCGCGCGAAATACGACGACTACTCCGCCTTCATGGACCGCTTCCATGTCGCGGGCCTGAAAAAACTCGGCGTCGAGGCGGTGTCGGAGGGCATGACGCTCGGCACGGTCGGGCTGGTGGCGCTGCTCGCCCTTGCCGTCCCCGCCTTCCACGAGACGTCGGACGAGGACTGGCTCAAGCGCTCGGAGC
>JBIQJF010000040.1:0-37761 GCA_044507675.1 Opitutales bacterium
CGGTCGGACTTCCCCAGAAACAAAAAGGACGGCCTCGTGGCCGTCCTTGGTTGAATTCAGCTGGATCGCCACGTCCCGTCAGACGGGACTCGCGATGACAGGGTGGGCGATCGCCCTCGACGAGCCGTGGCTCAGGCCTTGGGCGAGCTGCCGACGATGCCGAGGCTCAGCTTGATCTCGGGGTTCACCTTGTCCTCCATCTGGCCGGGCTGGATGTTGTAGTCGGCGCGCTTGATGGTGAACTCGCCGCGGATGACGAGCAGGTCGCCCTTGTTCTCGGGGCGGGTGCGTTTGCCGAGCGCGTCGGCGAGGTAGGTGAGTTTCACAGGCACGGAGATTTCCTTGGTCACGCCCTTGATCGAGAGCTTGCCGGTGGCGGTGGCCGTCGTCTCGTTGCCGGCGGTTTTGACGTTGGAGAGTTGGCCGAGCTCGAAGCTGATCTCGGGATTGGCGGCGGCGTTGAGCCACTGTTCGCCGCGGAGATGCTCGGTCATCATTGAGTTGGTGACCGTGAGCGAGTTGGTCGCCACGACGATCTTGCCGGCGGTCGCGGCCGGATTGGCGGGATCGAAGGTCACCGTGCCGGTCACGCCGTTGGCCGTGCCGGAAATGGGCTCCAGCACCGAATCGAGGTGGAACTGGATGGCGTTGACGCCCTTCGGGTCCTTGAAGTCAAAGGACTGGGGGGCGGCGGTGAGGATCGCGGTGGTGGCGAGGCTGAGCAGGGTAACGATGGCGTGTTTTTTCATGAGGATGAGTTGGTGGTTCTGCGTTTGAAGAAAAAGGAAACGACGAAGAGTCCCGCGGCGAGGCCGACCCCGCCGCCGAGGAACTCGACGCCCGGCACGAAGCGCTTGTCGTAGGTCACGAATTCGAGGCCGGTGATCTCGTCGAGCTGTTTCACCGGCACCTGGTTCATGGTCCAGCCGGTGTGGGCGCCCTTGAGAGCCCAGAAGCCGACCGTGGCGACGAACAACACCGCCGCGGCCACGCGCAAACCCGAGCGCATCGGCGCCGGCTGGGAGGCTGAGTCTTGCGTGGATTTGCTCATGGCCGGAGAACAAAGCTAAATTCCTTTAATGTGCAAATGGTTTTATAAATCAAAGCTAACAAGGGAGAAGTGGTTTTATGGGGTGTTCGCAAGAAGTGAAAGTGTGGTGGTTGATGACCTACAGGATGAGCATGGCGTCGCCGTAGCTGAAGAAGCGGTATTCACGCGCGACGGCCTCGGCGTAGATTTCCTTGAGCCACGCGATACCGTCGGTCGAGCCGGGCGTGAGGAAGGCCGACACGAGGCAGAGCAACGTGGAGCGGGGTTGGTGGAAATTTGTGATGAGCACGTCCACGCCGCGGAAGACGCGCGGTGGATAGATGAAGATACCGGCTTCTCCCAAGAAGTCGGTTTTTGGCGTGTCATCACGAGGAGCCTCGCGATGGCCCTCTGGGGATCGCGACAGAAAATCCTCGATGCTGCGCACGGAGGTGGTGCCGACCGCGATGCGACGGCCGGCGCCGGCGAAAAGCGCGCGCTGCGTGGCCGCGGGGATCTCGTAAACTTCTCGGTGGATCGCGTGGTCCTCGATTTTTTCCGACATGATCGGCCGAAACGTGCCGAGGCCGACATGCAGCGTGAGATCGGCGAAGGTCACGCCCTGCGCGCCGAGGGTTGCGAGCAGCTCCGGCGTGAAATGCAGCCCGGCGGTCGGCGCGGCGGCGGCGACCTGGTGACCGCGATCGGCATAGACGGTCTGGTAACGCTCGCGGTCGAGTCGGTGCGCTTCCTCGTTGTCGTGCCCGGAGATGTAGGGCGGCAGCGGCATCTCGCCGATGCGGTTGGCCACCGCGATGATGTCCCCGTCGGTCGTCGCAAAGGAGACGCGCGCGAGCCCGTCGTCGGTTTTTTCCAATACGGTGCCGGTAAAGAAACCCTCGCGCGCGAAGGTCGCGCCGACCGGCAGCTTCTTACCCGGACGCAGAAGGCACCACCAGGCGTCGGAATGCGGAGTGCTGATTGCGGAATGCGGAGTGCCGGACCTTGCAGAGCGCGAATCGCGCTCTTGGAGCCCGAACGTCCTCGTTCCGGCGGCTGGTCTCAGCAGGAGACATTCGACATGTCCGCCGGTCGGGCGCGTGGCGTGGAGACGGGCGGGGATGACGGCGGCGTTGTTGCGAAAGAGCGTGTCGCCGGCGCGCAGGTATTCCGGCAGATCGCGGAAATGGCGGTGGGTGAGCGCGCGGGTGTTGCGATCCACCACGAGCAGACGCGACTCGTCGCGACGCTGCGCCGGCTGCTGGGCGATCAGCCTTTCTGGCAACGGGTAGTCGAAGAGATCGGTGGAAAGGGCGGACACGCGCCAAATGAAGGCTTGCCCTGCACCGGGGGGCGAGTTTCTTCCGACTTTCGGCCGGGCAATGCCGCTTTAGCTCAGTTGGTAGAGCGACTCATTCGTAATGAGTAGGTCGTCGGTTCGAGTCCGACAAGCGGCTCCAGCCTTCACTTCTTAGTGAAGTGAGAGTGAAGACTGTCACGGCGTGGCATAGTCTGCTCCGCGAAAACGGGCCGCGCTCGTGGCCGTTACGCCTCGGCGAGCCAGCCTCCCTTCAGGCGAGGCGAGGGGAGACCCGGGTGTTAACCTGCCCAACCCTTTGTCCCGCGGTAGGTTCGGGACCTAAGTCACGTCCGGCGGTCAAAAAGTTCTCAAGTGCGGGGCGCGCGGGACCGATACGGGAAGCAACATAGATTCGCGGGTCGCCCGCGGGTAGCTTTCACGGACAGGATATAAAGGCCTGTAAGTCGGAGGCACGGTTGAACTCTCTTCGGAGACGTTTCGCCGTGCCTTTTTTGCTGCCCGGATGGCTCCCGCGATCTCTCGCAACTTCATCTCAACACCATGAAATCCAAGTCCATCCTCATCGGGGCCTTTGGCGTGATTCTCGCCAGCCTCCTTCCCCACGCCCGCGCTTCCATCACGCTGGGCAACGACCGCACGCAGGTCGGCGGTTTCTACAGTCAGGGCTGGCTCTACAGCTCGGACAACAATCATCCCACCGCGAACAAGGGTGGCACTTGGGACTTCCGCGAAATGGCGATCAATGTCTCGACCACGGTCGGTTCCCGTCTGCGGGTCGGCGGCCAGCTCTTCGCCCAGCGCTTGGGCGAACTCGGCGAAGACAAGGTCGTGCTCGATTGGGCCGTGGCCGACTACAATTTCCATCCGGCGCTGGGCCTGCGGGTCGGCCGGGTTAAATACCCGAAGGGTCTCTACGGCGAGGCGCTCGATCTCGACGTGGTGCGACCCTACGTGTTCCTGCCCGGTGCGGTTTACAACCCGGTCATGCGCGACTTCAACGCCTCCTTCAACGGCGGCATGCTCTACGGCAACGTCGCCGTCGGCGGTGGCTCGATCGACTACAAGGCCTTCTACGGTGACATCCCGATGAAACCCTCGATGGGCGTCGCCGAGTTCTACAACAACGCCGGACTCTACACCGGCGAAGGCGCCACGGCGCTCGACATGGATTCGGTGCTCGGCGGTCAGCTCACTTGGAACACCCCGATCAGCGGCCTGAAGGTCGGCTACTCCTACTCGCATTACACCAACCTGTCCACCGACGGAAAGTTCGTCGCGATGCCCACGCTGAACATGCACTCGAACATCTCCCGTTTCTCTTGGAACACCCTTTCCGCCGAATACCTGGTGGGCGACTGGGTGTTTGCCGCCGAGTGGCAGCGCAGCGAGGGCGACTTTGGCTACAGCGCCCCGCCGGCCGTGACGGCTCCCGCCAGCCCCGTCGGTTGGGATGGCTGGTATGTCGCGGCCTCCCGCCGCCTGAATGCCCGCTTCGAAGTCGGCGCCTACTACGGTTTCCTCAAGGACCGCTTCGCTTCGGCCACCACGCCTGACGCGCAAAAGCACCAGGCCGACTACGCGCTCAGCCTTCGTTTCGACGTCAACGAGCATGTGCTGGTGAAGATCGAGGGTCACTACCTCGACGGCACCTACCAGACCTTCAACACGACCCGCATCCCGAATCCCCCGGCCACGCGCAGCAACACCAACACGCTGCTCGCGGTGAAGACCACCCTCAGCTTCTGAGCCCGCCCGGGTTCATTCCTTGGAGACCATCACCATGAAAAAGATTTCCCTGCGCCGGTTCATCGCGCTCGTCATCCTGCTGATCGCCGGCAGCGGCACGCCCGCCTTTGCCGCTCCCGCGCTCATCGGCCACAAGAACGTCGCGGCTGAAAAGCTCGACGCCGCCACCCTGAAGGCCGTGCTCCTCGGCAAAAAGGTGACTTGGGACGGCGCCGGCCGTGTCACGCTCGCCGTGCTCAAGGCCGGTCCCATCGCCGACGAGTTTCTCAAGGGCGCCGTGGACATGACGCCCAGCGCCTTCGGCAATCACTGGCGCCGCCTCGCCATGACCGGCGGCGGCACCGCACCCAAGGCTTTCGACCAGGAGGCGGAGTTGCGCAAGTTCGTCGCCGAGACTCCCGGCGCCATCGGCTTTGTGGACAGCGCCAACACCGACGACTCCGTCGTCGTGCTCACGCCGGCTTCCTGACCGGTTCGCGCCAACCACTCCTGTTTCCTCCGTCCGCTGCATTCCGTCATGAACGATTCAACCGTCTCCTCCCGCCTCAGTCTGAAACGCGCCTTCCTCGGCATCACGCTGGGTTACGTCTTCCTGGCGGTCCTGATCGTGGCGCTGGGTGCCGCCTCGTTCCTGCTGTCGAAAACCGGCACGGCCCGCAGCGCCGAACTGAGCGAGCGCCTGCTGCCGGCGTTGCAATCGCTGGCGGGCCTGCAGGAGGCGACGCTCAAATACAATCTCGCCAACCTCGAGTTTGTCACGGGTCGTGATGAGGAGACGCAGGCGCACAAGCTGGCGCAGGCGGCGGGCCATCGTCGCGACATTGACGCGCACGCCGCCGCGCTGGCCAAGCGGATCGACTCCGCCGAAGCCCGGCCGTTGCAGGAGCGGGTCATGGTCACGCTCCGCGCCTACGACCAGGCCATCGCCCGGTTGCAGGCGGCCCTCAAGGCCAGCGAGTTTGACCAGGCCATGGGTATCCTGGATGGCGACGTCACGCGGAACTACGCGGCCATCGAGGAATCCGTCACCGCGTTGAGCCGCTTCGTCTTCGACCTTTCCAACCGCAACGGCGAGGCCACGCAGGGCATTCTGGATCGCAACCTGCGCACCACGCTCGTGCTCAGCACCGTCATCGCCGGCCTCGCGCTGCTGGCAGTCGGTCTTGTGCAGTGGCTTTCGGTGCGGCTCAACCGCCACCTCGGCCACATTTCCGGAACGCTCTCGAGCGTCGCGCAGGATATGCTCGGCCGGGCCGCCGATTTCACGGCCACCAGCACCCGGCTGGCCGACGGCGCGAGCCAGCAGGCCGCTTCCATCGAGGAGACCAGCGCCTCGCTGGTTGAAATCACCAGCATGACCCGCCGCAATGCCGATGCCGCGAACAACGCCAAGCAGATCGCCGGCGAGACTCGCGCCGCCGTGGACAACGGCACCGCGGGCATGGAGCGCATGACTGGCGCGATGGACGGCATCAAGGCGTCCAGCGCCGAGATTTCGAAGATCATCCGGACCATTGATGAGATTGCCTTTCAGACCAACATCCTCGCGCTCAACGCCGCGGTCGAGGCCGCCCGCGCCGGTTCCGCCGGTGCCGGTTTTGCCGTGGTGGCCGAGGAGGTGCGCGCGCTCGCCCAGCGTTCTGCCACCGCCGCACGCGAGACCGCCGGCAAGATCGAGGTCGCGCTGCAAAAGAGCGACGAGGGCGCCCGCACGAGTGCGGAGGTCGCCGCCATGCTGACGCAGATCGTGGAGCAGGTTCGCCGCATGGACACGCTGGTTGGCGACATTGCGACCGCGTCGGGCGAGCAATCGCTCGGCTTGGAGCAGATCACCAAGGCGATGTCCGAGATGGACCAAGTCACGCAGTCCAACGCGGCTTCGGCCGAAGAATCGGCCAGTGCCGCACACGAACTGTCGGCTCAGTCCACCCTGCTCGGTGAATCGGTGCAGCGGTTCAACGCCTTCACCGGCATCAAGGTTGCCAACGTTGCCTCCGCCCCGGTCGTCACGCCCGTGCTTCGGAAAACCGGCGCTGTCCGGACCCCAGCCGCGCCGGTCGTGCGATCACCGGATCCGGTCACGGCCACGATGGAATGGCGCTGAGCGCCTCTCGCCGGGGTCTCCGATTCCGGACCTTGTCCGAAAAATCCCCTCTATGAAGAGGGGTGGCGCGCAGCGCCGGGGTGTGTAGGCAGGTGCGCGTTCTGAAAATGCGCCCGCTAGCGGGCTGCCCACAGGATCACCAAGGAAATTTACACCCCCGAGGCGTTCCCGGTCGCCCCATCTTTCGACTTGGAGAAGGGGCCGGGCGCGGCCATTTTGCGCGGCAGCAAGCGAAGGTAGCTCAGCTGGATAGAGCATCGGTTTTCTAAACCGACGGTCACGGGTTCGAGTCCCGTCCTTCGCGCCACTACCCGGTGAAAATAATGACTTGCCTAGGCCGGGGCCATGGGGCTTCTTCGCCCTTCCGATGAATCATCGGGCTGTAGCGTAGCCTGGTAGCGCGCTTGCATGGGGTGCAAGAGGTCGTGAGTTCGAATCTCACCAGCCCGACCATTTTCCTCAAAACGCATGGCATGAACGCCATGCGTTTTTTTGCGGCTAGCCGAGTTCGCGATGGAGAATTGGTTGACGCGTTACTTCAGCCCCTTGCGTTCTTCGAAGACTTCGCCGGGGATGACGGCGTTGCTGTTGTTGCCGTAGCTGGCGCGGACGTAGGTGAGGATGGCGGCGAGATCTTCGTCGGAGAGGTGACGGAAGCCGGGCATTTCCTGTTCGTAGTATTCGCCGTTCACTTCGATGCGGCCGGAGAGGCCGGCGAGCACGAGCTGGATGAGGCGGGCTTTGTTTTTCACCCACACAGTGTTGGTGAGCGGGGGAATGAGGCCGGGGGCGCCGGTGCCGTCGGGTCGGTGGCAGGGAGCGCAGTGCACGGCGTAGAGATCCTGTCCGGCCTTGAGATGCGCTTCGGCGGCCGGGAACGACCAGTCCTCGGTCATGAGCGGGAGTGGTTCGAGATCCTCGGTCCAAGCATCGGCGGGCGCGGCGGATTGGGTCGGGCGCAGGCGCACGATGCGATCGGGTCCGGTGGGCAGGCCGGGATACATCCACGGTTGGAAGCGCGGATGCCAGTCGGTGTTGCTCGTGAGCAGGTAGATGTCGCCGTCGGGTGATACGCACACATCGCGCAGGCGGCCGAGTTTGGTTTGCAGGTAGATGTGTTCGCTGGTGATGGCGTCGCCGTCGTCGCTCAACGGAAGCACGCGGAGTGCGCGGCCTTTGAGATTGGCGAGCAGCAGGGCGCCGCGCCATTCGGGGATGGCGGGATGGTCGTAGGTGGCGAGGCCGCAGGCGGCGATAGTGGGCGTCCACACGCGCAGGGGATCGGTGAAGTTTTTGCCGCGCGCGGCCTCGATTTCGCCGGGGCGATCGGCGAAGCCCTCGATGACCGGCCAGCCGTAGCTGCGGCCGGCGGCGATGAGGTTGACCTCGTCGTCGTTGTTGGGGCCGTGCTCGGAGGCGTAGAGGCGGCCGTTGGGGGCGAAGGCGAGGCCTTGGATGTTGCGATGGCCGAGGCTCCACACGGGGCTGCCGGGAAACGGATTGTCGGCGGGGATCGAGCCGTCGGGATTGAAACGCAGGATTTTGCCGTTGAGGTCGGCGGGGTTCAGTGTGCCCGCCGCGCCTTTGCCGGCGTCGCCGAGGCCGAGGTAGAGTTTCTCGTCGGGACCGAAGGTGAGACGCGAGCCGTTGTGAAAGGATTTGCCCGGAATGTCGTCGAAGATCGTCTCGGGTTCGCTGAGGGCGGTGCCGTCCCACCGGCAGCGCACGATGCGCGCGCGCACGATCTCGTCGAGGCCCTTGGTGGGAATCTGGTAAACGTAGTGCAGATAGACATAGGGCGAGGTCGCGAACTGCGGGTGAAAGGCGATGCTGAGCAAGCCGTGCGATTTGCGGTAGAAGACGCCGGGGAGTTGGAGAATGGTTTTCTTTTCGCCGGTCGCGGGATCGATGCGCCAGAGCGTGCCGTCGAGCTGCGTGCACCAGAGATGGTTGTCGGGTCCCCAAGCGAGGTCGAACGGCGCGTCGAGTCCGTCGGCGACGGTGGTGAGTTCGAGTGTGGTTTGCTGCAAGCGCAGATGCGCGAAGGGCGCGGGGGCGGCGGACAGCGCGGCGGATGTGGCCAACAGCAAGGCGAGCGCGGGGCGAAAGCGTGGGGGCATCCCGCCCGAACGTGCGAACCTGCCCCGGCAGAGCAAGGCTAAGGATGGAGCTCGGAGCTCATCCTGTTGGGGGGGATTCAAACCAGCGTCGGCCAGGTTCCACCGCCGATTGCACGTGCCTTGAAAATCCCTTCTATCAAGCTCAGTCGGAAACCATAGATAGCACAGATGAACACAGATCAAAATGCCTTACATCGGTTAAGGCTCTCCGTCTGAATTCACCATTCAGTGAGAGGAAATCGAATTCACTGCTGAGTCCAACCTCCCTCCTTATCCGTGTTTATCTGTGTTCATCTGTGGTTCAACTGCATGAGTCGGGCTTCATAGAGGGGATTCAGGCCGGCGAAGCCGGAATCCGGTCGACTCACTTTGATCCACTTTGCCGATCCCACTCGCTCACTTCGCGGCGACGGGGAAGGGGGCGTAGGTCTGGCTGGGCTGTTGCTCGGCGATGAGCTGGTCGAGGGTCTTGTCGCCGAGGATCGTGGGAAGGCAGGCGGCGAGCTTGGCGTGGTAGTGCGCGAGCACGGGATCCACATGATCGAGCAGGCCGCCGCTGGGCGCCTCGCCGTAGTTTTCGAATTTCTCGCGGAAGTCGGAGAGCGTGATGGCGTCGAGCGGCCGGGCAGGCTGGTAGCGATGGTCGCTGGGATCGGCGTCTTCGGCGGGCGGAAGTTCGTCAATGAGATGAAGATCGCGCAGGCGGTTGAGCGACTCGTTGAGAATCTGCGAGGGGATACGGATGAGATGGGCCAGCTCGGTGACAGAGTAGGCCGGCGCGCAGGCCTTGAAGCGGCGGGCGATGAGCAGGAGCACGACAAGCGACATGCTCTCGCGCGTGGCGTGGTTGAGATTGTGCCACGCGGACTGGCTGCTGCGGTAGCGCACGTTTTGCACGGCGTAGGTGATTTGTCCGCCGACGAGCACGAAGAACCAGAAGATGTAGAGGCCGGCCATCAGGATGGGCACGATGCCGACGGAGCCGTAGAGGCTCTTGGTGCGGATGACGCCCATGAAGTAGAGGAAGGCCACGTAGTTGTTGAGGAACAGCAGGCCGGTGACGACGATCGCGCCGATGATGGCCGCGCTCCATTTGACGCGCGTGTTGGGCACCGTGCGGTAGAACAGCGCCAGCAGCGACATCAGGAGCAGGAACGAGGAAGAGGGCAGCAGCCAGTTGAACAAGCCGAGCAGGTGCGCGCCAAAGGGCAGGTTGCCTACGAATTCCTGGAACACGCCAATGAAGGCGCTGGCCGAAAGCAGCGTGATGGATGCGAAGAACAACACCGCGCCGAGCGTGACCGTGGTCCAGTAATACACGACGCGCGTGACCCAGCTTCGCCCGCGGCGCACGCCCCAGATGTCGTTGAGCGTGTTTTCAATGCTGGTGAACAATTGCAGCACGATCACGAGCAACACGAACACACCGATCACGCCCGCGGTGCCGGAACGGCTGCTGGTGATAAAGTGGCTGATGAGACGCTCCAATTCCGGATCGGCCTCGGGATTGGCCACGGGCTGGCCGTCATCGCCGACAGTAACGGGTTGGAGCATCACCGTGTCGTCGGGAGTGGGGCGATCGTATTGCGCGACCTGCGGGGCGATGAAACCGATGATGCGATTCAGGCTCTGCGCCATGATGGCGGGATCGCGATCGCCGAGGGCAAAGCCCGAGATCAACACCGCAATGGCCACGAGCGGACCGAGGCCGAGGAGCGAACTGTAACTCAGCGCGGCGGCGCGCGTGGCGACCTTCACTTCCTGCAGGCCGGAAACCGTGATGGAGGCGACGCGCAGGAAAGCGTAGGCGCGGTTGCGGAGCGTGCGCTCGCGACTGAAACTCGCCGACCAGATGTCTTCCTGCCACAGTCGGCGCAGGCGCTCAAGCAGGGCGGCGATCTGCATGACTGAGAACGGGCCGAAGCCGCGCTCAGAGATAGGCCATGGTGGCCAGCATGGCCATGCCGCCGAGACCGAGCAACGCGGCGACGGCCAGCGGGACATAGCTGAGGAAAATCGTGCAGAAGTAGAGACCCGCCGAACCGGCCGCGACCGCGATCATCGGCGTGAGCTGGCTCTGCGTCATGAACACGAAGCCCAGGAAGCCCAGGCCGAATACCGCGCGGAAGCGCACGAACGGATAAATCTGGATGACGCCGAGGAAGAGCAGCACGCCGATGACGACGTCCACAAGACCGAGCAGCACGCCGGGCGTCTGCATGATCTTGCCGAAGTCCATGGCGGTGACGCCTTCAATGCCGGGCAGCACGAGCGCAACGGCGCTGGCGATGGAAATGATTGCGGCGGAGCGGGTGCCCCACTGCGCGGCGCTCATCATGGTCTCGCCCTTGTCCTTCTTGCCCTTGGTGTCCTCGGTCTTGCCTTCGGCGGCGTCGAGGAATTGCTGCACGGTGATGGGCGGCGCGCTGTCGGTCTTTTCCTGGTTCACCGTTTTGAACTCGTGGTGCTTGAAGCCCATCTTCTTCTTCTCGGGCCAGAGGGCGATCTTGAGCTCGGGGTTGGCGGTGAGCAGCAGCCACTGTTCGGTGGCGGCGTCGTAGAAATATGTTTCGGTGGTGACCTGGCCGGCCTCGACGAGGGAGACGAGTTGCTCGACCGTGAAGGGGCCGCGGGCCTCGGTGTCGTTCACGCCGCGGACGTAAATCTCTTGAGTGGCCATGGCGGCGATGTTGCGCGGCGGCGGGTGCGCCGCAAGAGAGAAGTCAGTGCATCGAAGCTCGCAGAATAGCCCGACACACCCCGTCGCTTCGCGCGACCTCCCTTCATAAGAGGGGATTCAAACCAATGCAGCCGAAATTCCCCTCTATCAAGAGGGGTGCCCGTCCGGGCGGGGTGTGTGCTCGGTCTACGCAGACGACGGAGCGTTCGTTGTCTGTGTTATCTCGCGAGCCTCAAAAAGACCAACCGCCGAAACTCGAATTTCTTTGGCGTTTGGAGTTCTGAGATTTGGTCTTTTCCCCTTACATTCTCTCCAACGTGCGGAGGCCGAGGAGGTGCAGGCCGGTCTCGAGCGTGACGAGCGTGCGGTGGCAAAGCAGGAGGCGGCGGGCGCGCACGGCGGGATCGTCCACGATGACCTTGTCGGCGGCGTAGAACGCGCTGTAGGCGCCGGCCAGCTCGAACAGGTAGAGACAGAGGAAGTGCGGGCGCAGTTGGTCGGCGGCGAGTTTCACGGCGTCGGCGAATTGCACGAGCTTGCGCGTCAGCGCGAGTTCCTGCGCGGTTTCGGGCGCGGTGGCGCCAGCGACCGGAGGTTGCGTAGGATCGAGGCTGGCCTTGCGGAAGATCGAGCGCACGCGCGCGACGGCGTAGAGCAGGTAGGGTGCGGTGTTGCCGTCGAGGGCGAGCATCTTGTCCCACGAGAACACGTAGTTGCTGCTGCGGTTCTGCGAAAGATCGGCGTATTGCACCGCACCGATGCCGACCGCGCGGGCGATTTCGCGGCGTTCGTCCTCGGGCAGGTCGGGGTTTTTCTCCGACACGAGCGCGAAAGCGCGTTCCTCGGCTTCGTCGAGCAGGGCCTTGAGCTTGATCGTGCCGCCGTCGCGGGTCTTGAGCGCCTTGCCGTCCTCACCGGTGACGGCGCCGAAAGTCACGTGGTGCAGCTCGGGCAAACGGTAGCTTTTCGTGGCGAACCATTTCTTCACCGTGAGGAAGAGCTGTTCGAAATGGTCGGCCTGGCGGAAGTCGGTGACGATGACGATGCCGTCGGCCTTGAAATACTCGGTGCGGTAGAGCGCGGTCGCGAGGTCGGTGGAGGCGTAGCCACTCGCGCCGTCGGCCTTGCGCACCATAAACGGATTCGGTCGCTCGGTGTGGCGGCTGAAGCGCGGGTGCTCGTCGTGGAAGACCACGAGCGCGCCAGCGCTGTCCTCGGCGAGCTTGGTCTCGGTCAGCTCGCGATAGACGCGCTCGACCTTGTCGTTGTAGAACGACTCGCCGAGGTTGTGATCGAACACGATGCCGAGGCGGTCGTAGATCTGCTGGAAGGCGGCGAGACTGACGTCGGAGAATTTTTTCCAGAGCGCGACATTCTGCGGGTCGCCCGACTGGAGTTTCACGAGCTCGCGTTTGGCTTCCTCGAGTTCGGGTGAACCATCGGGCGTGGCGGCGTGACCGAGTTTGTAGAGCCGCTCGAGTTCTTCGATCGGGTCGGTCATCAGCGCCTCGTCATCGACCCAGCGTTTGAAACCGTAGATGAGTTTGCCGAACTGCGTGCCCCAGTCGCCGAGATGGTTGTCGCGGATGACGCGCGCGCCGGTGAAGGCGAGCAAGCGGCAGATGGCTTCGCCGATGACCGCGGAGCGCAGGTGACCGACGTGCATCTGCTTGGCCGTGTTGGGCGAGGAGTAATCCACGACCCAAGTCTGGCCGGCATGCGCGGCAGACGCGCCGGCGCGGAGGTGTTCTTCGGAATCGAAGGCCTGCAGCCAGCCGAGCAGGGCGGCGGGTTTGGCACGGAAATTGATGAAGCCCGGTCCGGCCAGCGAGATGTCGAAAACGGACTGCAATTCCGCCAACTGATCCACGATTTGCTGGGCGAGGGCGCGGGGGTTCTGTTTTTCACGTTTGGCGAAGGCGAGGGCGCCGTTGGCCTGATAATCGCCGTGCGCCGGGTCGGCCACCCGCACTTCAGGGTCGAAACCGCGTCCGGCCAGTCCGGCGCGGTCCGCGGCGGCCCGGAGCTGCGCATCGAGGTGCTGGGCGACGTTAAAAGGGAGGGTCATCGGGCGATTGAGGAATTGCGCTTGGCTCTGAGCAAGAAGCATTTTCGCGGGTGCGTCAGGCTGGCCCGCCCGGTCCGAATGCGGGGCTTCTATGGTGAATAACAGGGGGTCATATCCCCATTTTAGGCTCGACAAAATCAGCAAAAATCATTGCCTCTCCGAGCTTTGCGCCGCAAGGCGCCGCCTTGCCCAACATTACCAGACTCCATGAGAAAACGTCCCATTCCCACGCGTCGATTCATCAAGCCGTCGTTTACTTCGTTGATTGAGAAGAAACGCGATGGCCAGGAATTCACGCAGGAAGAAATCCGCTACATCATCGATTCCACGCTCGATGAAGAAATGCCCAAGCACCAGCAGGCCGCCCTGCTGATGGCGATTTACTTCGCGAACATGTCGGCGCAGGAGACGGCGATTCTCACGGAAGAGATGATGCTTTCCGGCGAAGTCATTGATCTCTCTCATATCGCCAAGCCGAAGATAGACAAATATTCCACCGGCGGCGTGGGCGACAAAACCGCCCTCGTGCTCGCTCCGCTCGCCATGGCCAGCGGTGTTGTCGTGCCGATGATGTGCGGCGTCGAACAGGAGTTCGTCATCACCACGCTCGAAAAGCTCTCCGCCATCCCGGGCTTCAAGAGCCACATGAGCATCCAGCATTTCCAGGACCAGCTCGCCCGCATCGGCGGCGCCATCGCCGAGCAGAGCGTGGATCTCGCCCCGGCCGACAAGATCTTCTACGATCTGCGCCTTGAGACCGGCACCATCCCGAGCCTCCCGCTCATCACCGGCAGCGTGCTCTCCAAGAAACTCGCCGAGGGCGCCGAAGGCCTCGTGATCGACGTCAAGTGGGGCAACGGTTCCTTCATCAAGGATCTCGAGCAGGCCAAGCAGCTCGCCCGTTCCATGACCCGCGTCGGCCGCTCGATGAAGCGCCGCTGCGTCGCGCTCGTGACCGACATGAACCAGCCGCTCGGCGACACCGTCGGCACCGCGCTCGAACTCAAGGAAGCCATCGCGCTCCTCAAGGGCGAAGGGCCCGAGGACATGAAGGAACTCGTGCTCAAGCTCGGCATGGAAATCGTGCGCCTCGCGGGCGTCGCGGGTTCCACGCTCTCGGCCAAGCAGACCGTGCAGCGCCATCTCACCGACGGCTCTGCGCTCGAGAAGTTCAAGGACATGGTGCGCGCCCAGGGCGGCGACACGTCCTTCATCGATCATCCGGAGAAATTCCCGACCGCGCGCCACATTCGCAAGCTGCCCGCCCCGAAGCGCGGCTATGTGCACACCATCAACGCCGCCATGATCGCCAAGGGCGTCTCGCTGCTCGGCGCCGGCAAGGACGCTGCGCATCACCACAAGATCGACTACGCCGTCGGCGTCTCGGAGATCAAAAAGGTCGGCACGCAGGTCAAGCAGGGCGAGCCGCTGATGATGATCCACTACAACGACGAGGCGAAACTCGAGCAGGCGCTCAACTACTTCAAGGACGCCTACCGCCTCGCCCCGAAGCGCCCGATCCCGCCCCCGCTCGTCGTCGAGCGCGTGGCGTAAGGGCGCAAACGAATGTAGGAGCGGCTTTACGCCGCGATGTTTCCAAGGCCGGTCCTCGCGGACCGGCCTTTTGTTTGGTGGAGGGCTCGCGTCCCTGCGAGCCGGCCCGCAGAGACGCGGGCCCTCCGGGCGGTCCAAGCGCGCTGCTGGAGGGCCCGGCTCCAGCCGGGCCGCGGCACATCAGGAGATGTGCCCTCCACCGGCGTGTGTGCTGTAGGGTCGCTGCTTGCAGCGACCTCGTGCGCGAGGTCGTCCCAAGGGACGACCCTACTGAAAATTTTCGTCACAACCCCACGCGCCGGCGCAGGTCGCGCCAGAAGACGAACGCCAGTGCGAGAACGGTCACGCCCAGCGCCAAGTGCAGTTTCGGATCGGCCAGTTGCGCCAGAACGGTGGCGATCTCCGGGTCGGGAGCGGGCAGATTGGACTCAACCGGGGCGCCGGCGAAAAACTGCCACGTGGCAAAACCGATGCCTGCCACGGCGCCGAGCGCGATGGCGAGCCGTCGCGACATCGTGCGTGATTTTTGCGGAGGAGGCAGGGCGGCGAGCACGTTGCGTGAGAACCCATCATCGGGCAGCGGCGGCAGCGCGGCATGCGTGCGCAGCCAGGCATCGAGTTGGGCGTCTTCGGCGGGCGCGGGGGAATTCAGGTCGTTGGGTTCCATGACGCGAGGAGCGGCCGGATTTTCTCTTTGCCGCGGTTGATGTGGGTTTTGACGGTGCCGAGCGGCCATTGCAGCACATCGGCGATTTCGGAATGCGAGAGGCCCTGTTGAAAACAGAGATGCAGCGCGGTGCGTTCTTCATCCGCGAGCGTCCGCAACGCGCGGTCGAGGTCGTGACGCAGGTCGCTGAGGGCGGCCGAAGAAGGCGTCGGTTCGAGCGCGGCGAGATGCTCCGCCTCGACGGGCACGGTGCGCTGCTTGCGGCGGGCGTTGCGCCAATGGTTGTGCGCGATGCCGAGCAGCCAGGTGGCGAAACTCGATGTGCCGCGGAAGCGGGCGAGGCCGTGCCACGCCTGCACGAAAGTGTCCTGCGCGAGATCGTCGGCCAGCGCGGCATCGCCCCCGGACAAATGCCGGAGGAAATGACGCACGGCGGACTGGTGACGACGGACCAGTTCGCCGAACGCAGCGTGATCGTCGGAGACGAGCACGCGGGCGATCAGCTCGGGGTCGGTCACGATTGCTGGGAGCGGTCGGGGGACTTGTCCTTGCGGCCGGAGAAGGCCTTGCCCAGCCCGTAGAGCAGCAGCGCCACGCCGATGAAACCGGGGATGGCAGCGACCAACCGGAGCGGCGGGATGAAGGTGGCGAAAAATAGGTAGAGGCCGGCACCGGTGGCGATCATCACGAGGCCGGTGCGAAGGTCGTTGTTTTCGTCGGGATGCTTTTCGTTCTGCATGTCGCGCGGCATCGGCGGGAGCGGCTGACCTTTTTCAAGGGCGATGCGAGCCGTCTCGTGCCAGAGTTCCTGGCGACGTTGGACGAATTTCAGGCCGAAGAAGATGAGCAGGATGGTGAAGGTCAGTCCGCCGAGAATGGCGGAGATGGCGATCCATTGGGCGCCGCTGATTTCGGCGAGGGGGAGGAGGGGCATGGGCAGGGACGGGGTTGAGGAAAGGGTTTCCGAAAGAAGCGGAAAGGCAGGCAGTTCGAGTAGCGGCATGGGAGGATGGTTTCAAGGTGAGTGTCGCCAGCGGGGCGTTTGGATTCAGAAAAGTGGAGAACCTTCCGTCCGGTCATCCTGAGACGTGGGAAGGGACCAAGGAAAGGACACTGGTTATTGCGGCCCGCCAATTAACATGACAGCGAACGCTCCATCCTATTCGCAAGCCGAGCACACACCCCGCCCTGCGGGCACCTCTTGATAGAGGGGAATTTTGGCAGCGTGGGTTTGGAATCCCCTCTATGAAGCCGGAACCATGCGGTTGAACCTGATCACACTCGGTGGCGAGAATCTCTATGGGGATGCTGTGGGCAGCCCGCTTGCGGGCGCATTTCCAGGGCGCGCGCAAGCGCGCTGACCCACATCCCACTGCATAGTTCGGGATGAAGAGGGGTGGCGCGAAGCGACGGGGTGTGTCGGGGCGAATCCCGATCCTCCGCACGGCTCAGGATGACGCTTCGCGGGTGATATCGACAAAAGATTCGCTCTCGGCCTCATCGCGTCTTTGCGTGAACCCCATGTCCGACGCCCGAGAGGCCAAACCTGCCAGCAAACCCGCCGCCAAGGCTCCGTCGTGGGCGGAGCAACCCGAGCCGCTGCCCCAGTCCCAGTGGCAGCGGCCGTGGGCGCAGTTGAAATTCGTGTCGTTCCAACCGGCGATTTTCCCGCGCATGCTCGGCGAAGTGTCATCTGATGCGCGGCCCGGCGATTTGGTGTCGGTTTACGACAAATTCGGTCATCGCGTGGGGATCGGGCTTTTCAACCCGCGCGCCAAGATGCCCCTGCGCGTCGTTACGCACACCGCGCAGATTCTCGGCGAGGAGTATTTCGAGACCGCCATCCGTCGGGCCGTCGCGTTGCGCAAGGAGATGTTCAAGCTCGACGCCGTGACCGACGCCTGGCGCGTGATCAATTCCGATGGTGACGGCATCAGCGGCCTGACGATCGATCGCTACGGCGACACGCTCTACTGCGATGTTTACTCGCTCGGTATTTTCCAACGTCTGCCGAAGTGGCTGCCGCTGTTGCACGAACTCTGCGGCACGAAACACGTGCGCGTGCACGTTGACCACGACCTCGGCAGCCTCGAAGGTATCAAGCCGTCGCAGATGAAGGAGTTCACCGAAAAAGCCCCCGACAAGGTGCGCATCCGGGAGCACGGCGTGAAATACGAGGTGGACTTCGCCGAAGGGCACAAGACGGGTTTCTTCTGCGACCAGCGTGAGAATCGGAAACGTTTCGGCGAACTCGTGAAAGGCATGCGCGTGCTCGACCTCTGTAGCTACACGGGTGGTTTCTCGATCAACGCTGCGCTCGGTGGCGCCACCGAGATCACTGCCGTGGATCTCGACGAGAAGGTCATCGCCCAGGGCCGGCGCAACGCGAACCTGAATCAGATTCCGCCCAACAAACTCAAGTGGGTGCACGCTGATGCCTTTGCCTACGCGAAGCAGATGAAGACCAACGGCGAACAATTCGACGCCGTGCTCTGCGATCCGCCGAAGTTCGTGATGACGCGGGATCCGGAGTTTGCCGCCGAGGGCATGCGCAAATACGCCGACCTGAACACCATTGCCGCCAGCCTCGTGAAACCCGGCGGCCTGTTCGTCACGTGTTCGTGCTCGGGTCTCGTGTCGCTCGAAACCTTCGAGGAATGCGTGATCAAGGGCGTGCACCGGTTGCAGCGCCGTCTCCAGATCTTCGACCGCACTGGCCCCGGCGTGGATCACCCCGTGTATTCGAACTGCCTCGAAAGCCGCTATCTCAAGCTGCTTTGGGCGAGGATAGTGTGAGCCAGATGGTCGAAAAGACAGACGACCTGAGAGCAGTTGGTATGATCCGTATCGCGAAAATATTTTATTCGAGGCGCTCGAGAGAAGCGCGTAAACACTTAAAAGAAAAATATTTGCCAAAATACTTTAATGAGGGTGAGGCATAGATGATTGACGGAAAATACTGAAATACTACTTATCAGGTATGCCAGCGACTACCATAAAGCTAGAGGCCGACTTGGTCAAAAAGGTCACGGCGCTGAAGCCGAAGGACGAAAGCATCTCGGCTTATGTGCGTGACCTGATCGAAAAGGAGCACCGGGCGCGGGCCAATCGTGAGGCGGCGGTGGTTTATCAGGAGTTTTTGGAGAAAAATCCCGAGGAGCGCGCCGCGATGGAAGTGTGGGAGTCGGCACCGCTCAGCGACGAGGTCGAACCGCGCAAACCATGAGCGGTTGCTTGTTAGGCTGTCAGCGCGAGGTCCCCACATGTCGGGACCGTGGCGATTCATCTGGCTGGATTGCTTCGTCGTCCCGCCAAGCCGGAACTCCTCGCAATGACAAACTGGAGAGGAATGCATGATGCGCGGCACCGTAGTCTGGGTGGACTTGAGCGACGCGCATCCGCCGGAGATGGGCAAGGTGCGGCCTGCTATCGTAGTGTCGGGCACGGCACATAATGAGGTGCTCAACACCGTGGTCGTTGTGCCGACGTCGAGCATCGCGCCGGAAATCCGGCCGCTGCGTTTGGCCGTCGGGAATTTTGCGGGCAAGGACAGCTTCGCCGTGATCCCCGGTATCAGACAGGTGCGCAAAGGGAGATTGAAAGGTGCACTCGGACAACTGACGCACGACAAGCTAGTGGAGTTGGATGAGTGCCTCGAGGCGTATCTGCGGTGAGGCTTGCTTGCGGTTTTACGGTCCGCGGCGCCTTTTGAAAGGGAAACGGGTGTGAGATTGCACAGGGCGATGGGTTGGCTAGGGTCGCGTCTGATTATTCTACCCCATGAAATCACTGATTCGTTTCTTTCTCTCCCTCGGTTTGTTGTCGTCGGTTGCGTTGGCTGGTTCGGCGGCGGAGGCGCGGGCGTGGTCCGGGGCCTGGCGGGGGACGGACGGAGCGACGGAGCGCGTGCTGTTGATCGTGGACGGGTATTTCACGCATACGAGTTTCGAGCGGGCGAACCCGCGGTTTCACCGGACGTATGGCGGTCCGCTGGAGTTTACGGGCGCGGGTGCGGCGGGCCTGGTTCATTTTGATTCGGCGGAGCCGGTCCGGGCGGGGAAGACAGTGACGTTCAATGGAGAACCGACCGGAAAGGAACTCCGTCTGCGACTGGGCGATGGCGAAGAAGAAATCTGGCAGCGGATCGAGGAGGGGCCGGGTGAACTCACCGGCGTGTGGCGCATCAGCGGTCGGCAGCGCGACGGTCAAATCCAGCCCATGCCGCTCGCTGCGCGGCGGACATTGAAAGTGCTGACGGGCTCACGCTTCCAGTGGATCGCGATGAACATCGAAACCGGTGAGATGTCCGGCACCGGCGGCGGACGCTATGAATTCGCGAACGGCGTCTATACGGAAGTGATCGAGTTCTTCTCGCGCGATGCGAGCCGCGTCGGGGCGAAGTTGGAATTCCAAGGCAGCGTGCGCGACGGAGACTGGCATCATCAGGGACTCAGTTCGCGCGGCGATCCCATCTACGAAATCTGGTCGAAGATGACTTCGACTCGCTGAGCGGCCCGCGAATAAGGGCGCTGATCGGCTCGCGGTTGGGCGATCGGCCCGGTGATCGGGCGTTTGGAGTTATACCTTCGGCTAGCTTTGAGGCTTTGGGTTTGCGCGTGCAGGGTGCGTTTCTTTGGTGGCGCGCTTTCAACCCATCATCGCCATGTCCACGCTGTTCGCTCCCATCACACTTCCTGCCAAGTATCGTCATGACCTGCCGCTGTCCGGCGACGGAATCTTTCTCTCCGATGGCGGCATCGAGACCACGCTCATCTATCTCGAAGGACTGGAACTGCCTTATTTCGCGGCCTTCGATCTGGTGCGCAAGGAGGACGGCCGCGCGGCATTGGACCGTTATTATCGCAGTCACGCCACCATTGCTCGTGATCACGGCACGGGCTTCGTGCTCGAAAGCGCGACGTGGCGGGCGAGCGCCGATTGGGGCGCGAAGCTCAATTACTCGTTCGCGGATCTGGTATCCGTCAACCATCAGGCGATCGCGATGCTGCACGAGTTACGCGCTGAATTTGAAACGCCGCGCACGCCGATGGTCATCAGCGGTTGCATCGGCCCGCGGGGTGACGGCTATCGTGCCGACGCGCGCATGACTGTGGCCGAAGCGGAGACTTACCACACGATGCAGGCGCGGGTTTTCGCCGAAGCGGGTGCCGACCTCGTGTCGGCGATCACCATGACCTACGTGGAAGAAGCCATCGGCGTGGTGCGGGCGGCGCGCGCCGCGAGTATGCCCGTTGTTGTGTCGTTTACCACGGAAACCGACAGCCGCCTGCCGAGCGGGCAGCCTCTGGCCGAAGCGATTGAGCAAGTGGATGCGGTTACGCAAGGCGTGCCGGCCTACTACATGGTCAATTGCGCGCATCCGACCCATTTCGCCGACGTGCTCGCCACGGGTGCGGCTTGGACCAAGCGTATCGGCGGCCTGCGCGCGAATGCTTCACGCAAGAGCCATGCCGAACTCGATGCTGCGACCGCGCTCGACATCGGCGACCCGGTCGAACTCGGCGAACAATACCGCGAACTGCGGCGTCTGTTGCCGGGTATCAAGGTGCTCGGCGGTTGCTGCGGCACTGATGCGCGCCACATTCACGCCATCAGCCGCGCCTGCGTTCGCGCGGCGTGAGCGGATCCAGCGTGTTCAGCGTTCGTTGACTCGGAGCCAGAGCTGGCCGCCGCCCTGCTTGAGGGCGATGGGAAGATGCGCGCGGAAGAAATCCGTGTGCCGGTCGTAGAGCCGGCTGGAAAGCAGGAGCACACGGAAGGCGTGGTTGTGCATGAGGAACGCGCGTAGCAGGTATTGCTCGTTCCAATGCCGGCCCTCGTCGAACCACGCGCGCGGATACTCGAAGTTGCTGAAGACATCGTGCACATGCACCAGCACGCCCGGTTTCAATCGCGGCAGGATCTCGAACACGAGATAGTTCACATCGGAACCGACCTTGCTCACGTGGGAGGAGTCGATAAAAAGCAGGTCGCCCGATTCGAGGGATTCGAAACGCGCGAGCGGCACGTCCTGCACGCATTGTTGGAGCAGGGTCACCCCGGTGCGATCCGCGGGGCCGAGCAGCGAATCGAGACGTGAAAAATCGGGATCGATGAAAACGAGTTCCTGCGGCGCGAAGATGCCGTCGTCGCGCAGATCGAGCAGCGCTGCGGAGCTGTGGCCCGAACCGACTTCGATGACGCGACGTGTCCGGAAGCGCGCGAGCATCGTTGCAAGGCAGACGGCATCCAACGCGGCGAAGGAGCCATTGTCGTAAAAGTAGCGCCGGCCCGGCGTGCGGGTTTCGGGAAAGCGCAGACGGGGAAGCAGCGCGGTGAGTTCGGCGAGGAAAGCGGGTTGGTCTTCGTCGTGCAGGTCGAGGCCGGGGAGTTCGGAAGGCGAGCGGAGGCCGGTGGCGATGTCGGTTTGGGAAGCCAGCGGAGAGTAAAAATGCCCGGGCGGCCAGGCCTGCGGGACGGAATTCTCCGCGGCGGGAGGCGGAGTGAGGGCCGGGCGACGCTTGAAAAGACCGGAAAGCATGGCGGGACTCTAGATTGCGGGGGAGGCGTGTCGAGTGCGGCTCAAGCAAGGCTTGTCAGGGCAGGGGGGCGGGTTCTAACTGGCCGGCTCATCCCGACCCATGGCTACGATCACCAAGAGCTACGAACCGCAAGACGTCGAAAAGAAGTGGTATGCCGACTGGCTGGCAGCCGGCTGCTTCGCGGGCCGGGTCAATCCCGCCAAGAAGCCCTACGCGATCGTCATCCCGCCGCCCAATGTGACGGGTGTGCTCACGATGGGCCACGTGTTGAACAACACTTTGCAGGATATCCTCATTCGTCGTGCACGGCTCGAAGGTCGCGAGGCCATGTGGTTGCCCGGCACCGACCACGCCGGCATCGCCACGCAGGCGGTCGTCGAGCGCGAGCTGCGCAAGGAGAAGAAACACCGTCGCGATCTCGGCCGCGAGAAGTTCCTCGAAAAGGTGTGGGCGTGGCGCGAGGAGAAGGGTGGCATCATTTTGAAGCAACTGCAGGCGCTCGGTGCCTCGTGCGATTGGAATCGCACGCAGTTCACGATGGACTCGCACTATTCGCAGGCGGTGCTCGGCGTGTTCGTGGACCTCTACAAGAAGGGCCATATCTACCGCGGCAAACGCATGGTCAACTGGTGCCCAGTGTCGCTCACCGCGTTGTCCGACGAGGAAGTGATCATGAAGCCCGCGAAGGGTTTCCTGTATCAAGTGCGCTACGAACTCGTGGAGCAGCCGGGCAAGTTCATCGAGGTGAAGACGACCCGTCCCGAGACGATTCCCGGTGACGTCGCCATCGCCGTGCATCCGGATGATCCGCGTTACACCGCGCTCATCGGAAAGAAAGTGCGCCGTCCCATCGGGCCGGCGGCGGAGATTCCGATCGTCGCCGACAGCGCCGTGGACAAGGAGTTTGGCTCCGGCGCGCTCAAGATCACGCCTGCGCATGACAAGGTGGATTTCGATATTGGCCTGCGTCACAAACTGCCGGTCGTGGACGTGCTCAACGCCGATGGCACGCTCAACGAGTTGGCCGGTCCCGTGCTCGCGGGCATGGATCGTTTCGCCGGTCGCAAGAAGGCTGCCGAATTGCTCAAGGAGTGCGGTGCGCTCGTGAAGGAGGAGCCCTACGAGAACAACGTCGGCTACTCCGAGCGCGCTGATGTGCCGATCGAGCCGCGCCTCACCTGGCAATGGTGGCTGAAGTATCCGCGTGTCGAAGAGGCCAAGGCGGCCGTGCGCGACGGACACATCCGCTTTCATCCCGAGCGCTGGTCCAAGGTTTACCTGCACTGGCTCGAAAACATCCAGGATTGGTGCATCAGCCGCCAGCTCTGGTGGGGTCACCGCATTCCGGTTTGGTATGCCAAGGGACTCGACAAGGAAAAGCTCACCGAGGCCGATCTCGCCGATCCGAAGAAAGTCCACGTCTCGCTCGAAGGTCCGGCGGACAAGAACAGCTGGGTGCAGGAAGAAGACGTGCTCGATACGTGGGCCTCGTCGTGGCTCTGGCCGTTCGCCACGCTCGGTTGGCCGGACAAGGCGGCGATGGAGCGGGATGGTTATCACTATTTCTATCCGACCAGCACGCTCGTCACGGGACCGGACATCATCTTCTTCTGGGTCGCGCGCATGATCATGGCCGGCTTGGAGTTCACGCATCCGGGCGAGCCGTTGGAGAAGCGGATTCCGTTCAAGGATGTATATTTCACCGGCATCATCCGCGACGCGCAGGGTCGCAAGATGTCGAAGTCATTGGGCAATTCGCCCGATCCACTCGACCTCATTGCCAAATACGGCGCCGACGGTTTGCGCTTCGGCATCGTGTCCATCGCCCCGCAGGGCCAGGACATCCGTTTTCAGGAAGACCGCATCGAGAGCGGCAAGAACTTCTGCAACAAGCTCTGGAACGCCTGCCGCTTCCGCCAGATGAGCGGTGAGATGGCGGACAACTCCTCGCCCGGGGCGATTCTCGCGCGCATTGATCCGACGAAGTTTGATGCCGACGACCACGCGATCCTCGACCGTCTTTTTGCGACGACGCGCGAAGTGGACCGTTGCTTCAACCAGTTCGAATTCAGCGCGGCCGTGCAGGCCCTGTATGGGTTTTTCTGGAATGATTTCTGCGACTGGTATGTGGAGGTCTCCAAGGCCAAGCTGCAGGATCCGGCGACGAAGGCCAACTGCCTCGCCATCCAGGATCTCGTGTTGCGGCAGACGTTGCTGCTGCTGCATCCGTTCATTCCGTTCATCACCGAGGAGCTGTGGCACCAACTCGGTTACGGCGCCGACGGCTCCTTCCTCATGCGCGACGCGCAGTTGGAGAGTCCGTCGCAATTCGCCGGTCGCGGACTGAGCATCGACACCGCCGCCGCTTCGCAGGTCGAGACCCTGAAGGCCGTCATCTCGCAAGTGCGTGCCTTCAAGGCCGAGCACGGCGAGGCCGCCAACAAGGCCACGGAGTTCGTCGTCGAGGCTTCCGACGCCCATTGGGCGATTCTCGATTCCAATCTCGCCAAGATTAAACGCATGGCCGGTGCGGCTACGATCACGCGCGGCGCGATGTCGCCGACGGCGCCGGTCACGGTGACTGCACTCGGGTCGTGGAATCTCATCAAGCAGCTCAAGGGCGATCCCGCGGCAGAAAAGGCGCGCCTGAAAAAGGAAATCGAAACCCTCGCCAAGCACATCGCCGGCACGCAGGCGCGTCTCGCCAACGAGGCGTTTGTTAGCAAGGCGCCGCCCGCCGTGCTCGAAGGCGCGAAGAAGCAACTCGCCGACCTCCAAACCAAGAAGGCGGAGAACGAGCGTCTGCTGGCCGCGTTGGGGTAAGGAATTTTCATCCCCAGAAGTCCCCGGCTTGCCTGAGCCGCGAACATCCCTCTAGCTGTCGTCTCGCATGAAAAAAGCCCTGATCACCGGCATCACCGGACAGGATGGTTCCTACCTCGCCGAATTGCTCCTCAGCAAAGGTTACGAGGTGCACGGCATCATTCGCCGCGCCTCGACCTTCAACACCAGCCGGATTGACCATCTTTATAGTGATCCGCACGTGAACGGCGTGAAGCTGTTCCTGCACTACGGCGACCTCGCTGACTCCGTGCAGATGGTGAAACTGCTTTACGATCTGCAGCCCGACGAAATCTACAATCTCGGCGCGCAGTCGCACGTGCGTGTGTCCTTCGATATTCCGGAATACACCGGTGATGTCGTCGGCCTCGGCGCCGTCCGCATCCTCGAAGCCATTCGCGAAGCCGGACTCGTGAAAAAGTGCCGCTATTACCAAGCCTCCTCTTCGGAAATGTTCGGCAAGGTGCAGGAAGTGCCGCAGGTCGAGACCACGCCATTTTGGCCGCGTTCACCCTACGGTTGCGCCAAGATGTATGCACACTGGCTCACGGTAAACTACCGCGAGAGCTACAATCTCCACGCTTCCTCGGGCATCCTCTTCAACCACGAGAGCCCGCGTCGCGGCGAAACCTTCGTCACCCGCAAGATCACCCGCGCGGCAACCCGCATCAAGCTGGGTCTGCAGGAGTCGCTCTACATGGGCAACCTCGATGCCAAGCGTGATTGGGGTTACGCCAAGGAATACGTCGAGATGATGTGGGTGATGCTCCAGCAGGACAAACCCGACGACTACGTGGTCGCGACCAACGAGACGCACACGGTGAAAGAATTCATCGTCGAAACCTTCAGCCTGCTCGGCCTCGACTGGGAGAAATACGTCAAATACGACGCCCGCTACGAGCGTCCCGCCGAGGTGGACCTGCTCATCGGCAATCCCGCCAAAGCCAAGCGCCAGCTCGGCTGGGAGCCGAAGGTGCGCTTCACGGAACTCGTGAAGATCATGACCGAGGCCGATCTCGAGCTCGCCAAGCGCGAAGCTCAGATCGCGAAGCTGCCGCAGCCGACCAAGGCACCGTTTGCATGAAGCTGTTTGTCGCCGGTCACAATGGCATGGTGGGCGGCGCGCTTGTGCGCCGCTTCCAGGCTGAGCCGGGGGTGCGGTTGGTGCTGCGCACGCGCCGTGAACTCGACCTCACGAACCAGGCGGCCGTGCATGCGATGCTCGCCACGGAGAAGCCCGACGTGGTCACCATGGCCGCGGCCAAGGTCGGCGGCATCCACGCCAACAACACCTACCCGGCGGACTTCGCCTACGACAACCTTGTCATCGCCACCAATACGATTCACGGAGCCTTCGCCGCGGGCGTGAAGCGTTTCCTTTTTCTTGGCAGCTCCTGCATTTATCCGAAGCACGCGCCGCAGCCGATGCCCGAGTCGTGCTTGCTTACTGGCCGGCTCGAGCCCACCAACGAGGCCTACGCCATCGCCAAGATCGCCGGTCTCAAGCTCTGCGAATATTACCGCAAGCAGCACGGTGTGCTCTATCACTCTGCGATGCCCACCAATCTTTACGGTCCGGGCGATAACTACCATCTGCAGAATTCGCACGTCCTGCCCGCGCTCATTCGCAAATTTCACGAGGCAAAGGAAGCCGGCCGGGCCGAGGTCGTCGCCTGGGGCAGTGGCTCACCGAAGCGCGAGTTTCTCCACGTGGATGACTTGGCGGACGCCTGCGCGTTCCTGCTGAAGATGGATAATCCGCCGGACCTGCTCAACATTGGCACCGGCACGGATGTCACGATCAAGGAGCTGACCGAGATCGTCGCCGAAGTCGTCGGGTTCACCGGACAGATCGTCTGGGATGCGACCAAACCCGACGGCACGCCTCGCAAGCTCATGGACGTTTCCAAGCTCACTGCGCTCGGCTGGAAGGCGAAAACGGCCCTTCGCGACGGAGTGCGCCTGACCTACGCCAGTTTCCTCGCCGAAAAGGCCGCCGGCACGCTGCGGACCTAGCCGAACGGCCCCCCGTTGTGTCATAGCGTGGCGTTGACGCGCAGAAATCTTTTGTCCAACCTGCTCGTGGCCAGTCAGTCACCCCACGTATAACGCACACACTCAACCCACCGACTTATGTCCACCGAAACGCCTCCTCCTGCACCCGCTCCTGCTGCGACGACCGAAGATCGCACCGTGGCGATCCTCAGCTACATCACCATCATCGGCTTCATTGTCGCGATCGTCATGCACAGCAGCAAAAAGACCAAGCTCGGCTCCTATCACCTGCGCCAGATGCTGGGCCTCGTTATCACCGGTCTGGTCGGTGGCATCGTCGGCGTGATTCCGATCATCGGTTGGCTGGCCCTCCCGATCATCTGGATCGGCCTGCTCGTGCTGTGGGTCATGGGCCTGATCGCCGCCGTCAACGGCCAGTGCAAGCCCACGCCCTTGCTGGGTGAGAAATATCAGCAGTGGTTCGGCAACGCTTTCGAATAAGCCGCGTTTTCCGCTTTCTCGACGAGGCCGCCCTTGGGCGGCCTTTTTTGTGTCCGGAGACGGCGGACTTTCCGCTTGCGACGTCCGCTGGGGTGCCAAGGGTGGAAGTTTCCATGATTGCTCCCGAGACATTCTCCCACCTCGAAAACATAAAGAAGCGCGCCGGCTACTTATGGAGGTTTCTTTGACGTCGAACAGAAGCAGCGCGAAATAGAGGCGATGGAAGGCCAGATGGGTGATCCGGCCTTCTGGGACAACAACGAGCGCGCCCAGAAACACATCGCCAAGCTCAACAGCCTCAAGAAGACCATTGGCGGACTGGTTGGCTTCAACAAGAAGCTCGATGACGCCGCGGTCATGATCGAGTTGATCGAAATGGCGACTGGCGCCGAGCAGGAAGCCTCCGCCAAGGAACTCGACGCCACTGTCGCGGCCATGATTGAGGAACTCGACGAGATCGAGATCGCGTCGTTCCTCACCGGCCAGTTCGATCGCAACAATGCCATCTTCAGTATCCAGGCCGGGGCCGGCGGCACCGAGTCCAACGACTGGGCCGATATTCTCTTCCGCATGTATTCGCGCTGGTGCGAACGCCGCGGCTTCGAAGTCGAGCTGATGGACGTGCAACCCGGCGACCAAGCCGGCATCTCCAAGGCCACCATCCTGATCAAGGGCGAGAACGCCTACGGCTACGCCAAGGCCGAGCGCGGTGTTCATCGTCTCGTGCGCATCAGCCCCTTCGACGCCAACAAGCGCCGTCACACGTCGTTCTGCGCCGTGGACGTCGTCGCCGAGATCAACGAGGAGATCAATATCGACATCCCTGACGGCGACATCCGCGTGGATGTTTACCGCTCCTCCGGCAAGGGTGGCCAGGGCGTCAACACGACCGACTCCGCCGTGCGCATCACGCACATCCCGACCGGCCTCGTGGTGGTCTGCCAGAACGAACGTTCGCAGATCAAGAACCGCGCCAGCGCGATGAACGTCCTCAAAGCCCGCCTCTACGAGCGCAGGCTCGACGAACAGCGCAGCGAGATGGAGAAGTTCTACGGTGAGAAAGGTGAAATCGGTTTCGGCTCACAGATCCGCAGTTACGTGCTTCAGCCCTATCAGATGGTGAAGGACCTGCGCACCGGCGTGAGCACCAGCGACACGCAAGGCGTGCTCGACGGTGACATCGACCGTTTCATCACTGGCTGGCTCCGCGCCGGCTGCCCGCGCCATCGCAACAAGGACATTCAGATCGACGATGAATAGTGGAGGACAGAGGACAGCGGCACGAAGACAACATAGGCACAGCAAGATGTCACTGGCCGTTCTCCGGATTCTGCCCTCAGTGGTCTGATCACCGCCATGTCCGAACTCACCCACGAACAGATCAAGACCGCCCTCGGCGGCCAGTCGCTGTTCGAGGACAAGACCTGGCAGCTATCGCCGCAGGCTTGGCCGCTGACGTCCGAGCAGGTGCAGGAACTGGAACAGATCGGGGTGGCCTGCCTGGAATTCCATCAGGCGCTGGAAACGCTCTACCAACGGTCGGTGGCGGGGAAAAATCTCCTGCGCAACAAACCGCTCGTGGCGCCATGGGTCGCTGATTATCTCGACCGCGGTAAACCGGCCGACCTCGTGGCGCACGCTCGCGATGCGCGCAACCGCGGGGCGTTTCCCACGGTGCTGCGCCCCGACCTGCTGCTCACCGACGAGGGTTTTGCGCTGACCGAGCTCGATTCCGTGCCCGGTGGCATCGGGCTGACCGCTTTTCTGAACCGACTCTATGGTGGTGGCGATGACCAGTCAGTCCTCGGTCACGGCGACGCGATGATCGACAATTTCCACCAGTCGCTTGCTGGTTTGAAATCCGAATTGCGCAACCCGCTTATCGCGATCCTCGTGAGCGACGAAGCCGCCACCTACCGGCCGGAAATGCAATGGCTGGCGGAGCAATTGCAACGACGCGGCCAGCGGGTCTTCTGCATGCGACCGGAGGATGTTTTTCCGCTCGGTGGCGAACTGTTCTTCGATGTGGAAGGCACGCCCGAGAAAATCGACGTCATCTACCGGTTCTTCGAGCTCTTCGACTGGGCGAACATCAAAGTCGGCAGGGAAATCCTGGAGTCGTGGGCCAGCGGGGCTGTCGCGATCGCCCCGCCGATGCGGCATTTTCAGGAGGAGAAACTGTCCCTCGCGTTGTTCCATCACCACTTGTTGCGCGAGTTCTGGACGGAATCGTTGAGCGGGCGTTCCTTCAAGCTCCTGCAGAAACTCATTCCGCGCTCGTGGATCATGGATCCGGCGCCGCTGCCGCCCGGCGCCGTGCTCGATGGTCCGCAGATTGGCGGGCGCATGCTGAACGACTGGCGCGATCTCGGTGCGGCGTCGCAAAAGGAGCGGGATCTCATCATCAAGATCAGCGGCTTTCACGAAACCGCGTGGGGCGCGCGCAGCGTCGTGCTCGGCAGCGATTGCTCGCGCGAGGAGTGGCAGGACGGTGTGGAGCAGGCACTCCAACTGGCGTCCGCGAATCTGCACGTGCTGCAGGAATACCGGAAACCGAAACGCGTGACGCATCCGCTTTATCGCAGTGATGACGGCGGGGCGCCGACCGTCCGGGTCGAGGCCGGGCGTCTTCGCTTGTGTCCGTATTATTTTGTGGTCGGCGGTCAGGCGCGTCTTTCGGGTGCGCTCGCGACCTTCTGTCCGCCCGACAAGAAAATCATCCACGGCATGACCGATGCAGCCTTGCTCCCGTGTAGGGTTTTATCCTTAAGTTGAATTGTGCGCAAACTTGCCCTGCTTAAGAGGCTTAACTCAACCTTAAGGACGGGATTGCTGGCCGGAGCCATCGTAATGGCTGCTCCCGGTCACGGGCAGGAGTCGCCTGATCTGGAAAGAATCACAAGTCGCGCGGAAGCCGGTGAGGTCGAAGCGCAGAATGCGTTGGGCAACGCTTACGCCAACGGCGCGGGTTTGAGACAGGATTTTGCCGAAGCGCTCAAATGGTATCGTCGCGCCGCGGAGCGCGGATTTGCGCCGGCACAGTTCAATGTCGCACTCGCCTACGAACTGGGTCGCGGAGTGGCGGCTGATGCGCGGCAGGCCTTCACGTATTACCTGCGCGCCGCGGAGCAGGGATTCGCGCCGGCGCAGTTCAATGTCGGCAACATGTATTCGTCCGGTCGCGGAGTGGGGCAGGATTTTTTCGAGGCCAACCTCTGGTTCAAGCAGGCGGCTGACAGCGGCCTGGTCGAAGCACAGTTCAACTTGGGTTACGCCTATGAGGCCGGCAACGGCGTGAAGAAGGACGAAGCCCAAGCCGCTCGCTGGTATCGTCAGGCCGCCGAGCGCGGCTATGCGCGCGCACAATACAATCTCGGTCTGTTGCTGGAGGACGGGCGTGGCGTGAACCGCGATCCAGTGGCCGCGGCAGCGCTTTACCGGGCCGCGGCCGAGCAGAATTTCGTGCCGGCGCAGGTCAATTACGGTCTCATGCTTTCGGAAGGGCGGCCCGGTGTGACGGCCGACCCGGTGCAAGCCTACGTGTGGCTTAGCCGGGCCGTGCAAAATGGCGCGGGTGCCGAGGCGCGCGATGCGCTCGCGCGTAACCTGAATCCCGAGCAACTCGCCGCCGCCAATCGTCTGCTGGGCGGCTCAGCTGCGGGACCGGCGGCCGCCGCCGCGCGGATTGAGGCGCTCGACGCGCGTAGCGAATCCGCAGGCAACGGCAACTTGGTGGAGCAACTTCGTGAACAGAGCCGGCGGCTGGCCGCGCGGATTGAGTCGCTCACCGCCGACAAGGAAGCGGCAGAACGACAGGCTGCGGTGCTCGGCGCGGAAATTCGGGATCTGCGCGATGAAATTCAACGGACGCGGGCGAGCGGCGTATCAGCCGCTGCGCCAGCCTCCGATACAACCCGTCTGCAGGGCGAGATCACCGCGCTGACGACGCGCTTGGAACAGGCGGCCACCGCATTGCGCCAAGCCGAGCAGACCAACGCGCAACTCGCTGAAGCGAACCGCCAGTTGCAGCAGGAGAAGACTGAACTAGCGACCAAGGTCCAGGGCGTCGGTAGCGCGGACTCTCCGCAGCAGGCGACCGTCATCTCCAATTTGCAGCGCGACAACGCGCGCCTGAACGACGAAGTGAAAAGTTCCGTTCGCGAACTGCTTTCGCTCAACAGTCAGCTGCGCACGTTACGCAGTCAATTGGAGGCGCGTCCTGTGGCGGAAACAGTCGCCGCGTCGTCCAACCAACCCGATGCGCGTGTCGCACAATTGCAGGAACAGGTCAGGGTGCTTCTGGTTGAGAAGGCGGATCTGGAAAAGTGGGCCCAGTCGCTGGAGAAAACGCTCGAGGAAAAATCCACCGCCATCGCGGCGCTTGAGAAGAGCATGGCTGATTTGCGTCAGCGGCAAGTGCGGTTGGAGCAGGAGCTGGCTCACCGCGAGCATTCGCTGGAACAGCAGAGCGGCGTGGCGGCACGTCTCACGCGCGAGAACAAAGAACTCACCGGACGACTAGCCCATGCTGAAGAGCGATTGAAGACGGTGCCAGCGGCGAGTTCGGCCAACGCCGAGACCAGCCGACTGCGCCAGCAGTTGGAAACCGCGACTCGCGAATTGACTGAGGCCGGTCACACCGCCTCGGAACTCAAGATCCGGGTGGACGAACTCGCGGCGGCTCGCGACGCCCTGCAGCAACAACTCGCCCAAGCGCAGGACGACTCCACCAACGTGGCAGCTCTTCGCGATTCGCTGGTGCGGGCCAACGCGCAGGTGGCGGATCTCCAGCGCGAACTCGCGGCCGTGCGTCAGCGGGGTGAAACTTCAGGTGCGGACACAACCGGGTTGCGCCGCCAGCTGGCCGAAGCCAACGCGGCGTTGGAAAAGAACGGCGCGACCGTGGCCGAGCTCACCGAAACCAACGATCGTTTGGAGCGGGAATTGGCTGCTTCGAATCGCGGCATTGCGGAGGCGAGCTCCCTGCGCGAGGAACTGGCCAAGCTCCGGCAGGGTGCGGCTGAGGTTGTGCAATTGCGCGAGGAAAACAGTCGCCTGAAGCAAGGGATCGTCACGGCCTCCGCCCAGCGTGCCAAGGAGACGCAGCTCGTGGCTGATAACCAGAAGCTTTCCACGGCGGTGGACACCAGCCGCCGCGATTTGACGCGGGCGCAGGATCGCGTCGCCGAGTTGGAAAAAGAGCTGGCCGATGCGCTCACGGTTCGCACCCGGGGTGGCGACGAGAGTCGCCGGGTTCAGGGCGAACTGGACGAGGCCAACCAGACGGTGGAAAAGCTGAACACTACCGTGGCCGAACTCACCGCAGAGAACCAGAAGCTGGAGCAGGATCTCGACAATGCGCAGAAAGCCGTGGCTGCCGCACTCGCGGCGCAGTCACAGGCGGTCAGCGCCGCCAGTCCCGATGCCTTCCGGATGGAAATCAGCACGCTGCAGGCGCGGATCAAGGAGTTGGAGGCCGACGCAGAAGTGGAACGCACCAACGCTGCTCGCGAAATCACCACGCTCGCTTCGCAACTGCAGCTGACCCGCGAATCAAATCGTTCGTTGACCGACGCCAATCGTGCTTTGCTTTCTGCGAAGGAAAGCGAGTCCGCCACGGTGCGCGACGAACAGGCCCGGCTGGAGGCGCGGATTCGTGAACTCGGCGCGCTCAACGAGGAACTCCGCCGTCAAAGCCAGCAGCAGGCCGCCGAGTTGCGCACTCTGGTGCTCGAGCGCGACAGCCTACGCTCGCAGCTCACTGATGCGCGGCAGGTGGCGGCCGTATTGCCCGGCTTGGCCGAGGAAAAGGATGCTTTGCAGGAACGGCTCGAGGCTGTGGGTGGGCAATTGGTGCAGTTGCAACGTGATCACGATGCGCTGCAAAAAAATCATGCAGACCTGACGCAGCAGCTGACGGTCAGCCGGCAGACCGCACAGAAAGCCGAGGCCGACTTTGCCGCCTTACAGGCGCGGGTGGCCGAGGCGGAAAAAGCCGACGAGACGCTTACGGCTTCGGTAGCGGAACTCACCGAGACCAACGACAAGCTGCAGCAGGAGCGGGAGGATATGCGCCGTCTGGTCGAATCGTATCGGGCCGACATCGCGCGCTTGAACCAGGCCGTGCGCACTGCCGAGCAGCAACGGACCGCCGCCGAGCAGGGTGGGCAACAAAATATCGACGCGCTCACGGCCCAGATGACGCAGTTGCGTCGCGAGATCGAGGCGTCACGCGCTAATCAGGCCCGCCTTGCCGAGGCCTACGCCGTGCAGGAGCGTGAGCGGGCGGCGACCATTGCCCAGTTGCGCAACGAAAACAGCGCGCTCGCCGCACGCCTCAACCAGGCACAGGGCACGCTCGATCAGATCGCCGCGGCGGCGCGTCTCGGCACACCGGCAGCGGCGATTGCTTCCGGCGGCACTCCGCCAACCCGCCCGGCACCGGCTCCGACGGCGGAGGTGCGTTACCACACCGTGGTGGAGGGCGATTCGCTGTCGCGGATCAGCCTGCGCTACTACGGCACGCCGAACCGCTGGCAGGAAATTTTCCAAGCCAACCGCGATGTCCTGCAGGGCAATAACGTCCTCCGGATCGGGATGCAGCTGAGGATTCCGTGAAGTGTTTCGGGAGGGCGCGGGTCTCTCCGCGCCGCCGGCTGGCAGGGACGCGAGCCCTCCCGCAGAGAAACAAAAAAGGCGCGCCGATCGGGCGCGCCTTGGAAATCAGTATGGGCTGATCAGCCGTTGTCAGGCGAAGGCCGAGGTTTGCTCAGCGACCGGGACACCGGAAGCGCCTTGCTTGGCCAGCAGGCTGAAGAAGTTGTCGCGGCGTTCACGGGCGACCTTTACGTCCTTCGTGCCGAGCGAGCGGCGGATGCGCTCCTTGGTGAAGGGGGTCGGATAGACCGTGTAGTGGAGGAACCACGTGCCGTTGTTGTTCCACAGGTGGTGGTTCGGGTTTCCTTCGCTGATGCGAAGGGAAGCGAGGGTGAGGAGGTTGGACATGATGCGTGAGCGGTTAGCTATTTGGATTGGTTAATCGTTCGCGCATCAGGGTTTTCCGAAAAAAGCAAAAGCCGCCAGAGGGGCATCAGGCGGCTTTTCGCTTTTTCAGGAGGAGTTGTTTGTTAGAGCGTTTTACCGCTCTCACATCCGGGTGACTTGCGTCACTCGAAACCACCGTGATCACTCCTAGACCCGGTTGGCAGAATCGGGCTTTCGTCCGATCCTTTCCTGATGCAGCGCCGAAACTGTTAACCGTAGCTCTTGAGTCCAGAACTTTTTTAAGAAATTTTCAGATCGCACTTAACCAGTGCCTAACAATTTATCCCGAAACAGTATGCACGATTCATCGCTTACCCTTGGCGCTGTGTGAGTTCAGATGATGTTCGCGCAAAAGATCGCGACCGAAGTCGCCTTCGAAGTCGCGCCACACGGTGTGAATGTGGTTCGCACCGTCTTGGGTGTTGTCGTATTCGATGACGAAGTCGGGACTGTGGATGCGGTAGTAGTGCGCATCGCCGCGCTCTAGCCCGCCGGCCCAGGCGAAATGTAGGTTGTTCCAGCCGCGGTCGGCGATGCGCTGGATTTCCTTGGCGGCGATTTCGGGACGCAGGCGGCCGGCATAAACCTCAACGAGGGCGCGCAACTGCGCCTGCTGCTCCGGAGTCATGTGGGCGTAGGGCAGGCCGGTAGGTGCGGCGAGTTTGGCCACGCGGTCGTTGCCGGTGATGATGTCGAACGGTGCGCGGTCGGCGATCAGCGCGATGCGGCGTTGCTCGCCGTCGAACGATTGCATGAGCGCACGGCCTAGATCCTCCTCGGCGGCTAGGGCGCGTTTGCCTTTTTGCGCGTGTTCGATCCGCACCTCGGCGGGATTCGAACCGAAAAACATCGGCGTGGCGGAAATCTTCGTGCCGTCCGCGATCAGGAAATTGACCGACAGATGATGGCCTTCGAGTCGCCAGCCCCATGTGCCATGTGGATCGGGCGTGCCGAATACCGTGAAATAATACAACCCGCGGTCGCGGCGGCTGGCGCCTTCCATCGTGAACAGCACGTCCTCGAGTGCGATGATGGCATCGGTTGTGAGCGCGCCGCGCTGGCTGAGGCCGGCGGCGACGAGTTCGCGCGCGAGTTTGCGCTGCGCCGGGTTCATATCCTTCAACGGCAGGCCGTTTCTCGATTTGGGCACAAAATGCCAGTTTTCGCGCTCGCCGTCGGTCAACGCGTAGGCGGCGACTTTGCGCTGCGCGGCGTCCAATGACTTCAGCCACGCGGTGGCAGCGGCGGCCATGTCTTCGCCCGGGGCGTGGTTGTCATGGGCGAAGGCAAATGCAGGGAAAAGCAGCAGCAGGACAGCGAGCCGGGGCAGGTGGGGCATCACGCATGGCTATCCGCAAAGCGCCCCGGCGCAAGCTGCCGGCTTGTTCTACAGTGTCATGAGCGCTGCGATGAGAGCGCAACACGGAGACTGTGACTTGGCCTTGCCGTGACGGCTGCGGGCTGGTGCGATCTCGGTATGAGACTCTCTCCCTCTCGTCTTGGTCTCGTTGGCTTCATCCTGTGGATTGGGTTGCAGGCAACGCTCCTCGCCCAGCGTCCGCATTTCGACCCGCAGCGCGATTACGCTTATGATCTGATTGCGACAGACGCCACGATGGTAGCGGTGGAACTCACATCCGATGGTTTTGTTTGGCCGGCAGCGGCCAAAGAGGGAGACACCGCATTTCTGGAAATCAACCTGACCGGCACGACCGGCAGCTCGCCTGAGGTCAAGGCCGTGCGCGGCGATGCCTCGGCGCGACAGGTTTTCGAAGCGAACGCACAAGGCCGGCGGTTTGTGGATGTGAGTCCGCTGCTCGCGGCGAGTGACGAACGCGTGACGTTGACCGGTGTGGGCGTGACTTGGCAGGCGGAGTCCGCGCGGCTTTTTCTCTACCGGAATCCGCCGCTGGCCGGCCGGCGTGTGCTTGTGCTGGCGCCGCATCCGGACGACGCCGAGATCGCGGCCTTTGGCGTGTATCACCGGACGAGCGCGGATGTCATCACAGTGACTTCCGGCGACGCGGGCGGCGACAATTTCAAGGCGCTCTTTCCCGACCGGCCCGAGCATTATCGCATCAAGGGCTGGATCCGCACTTGGGACAGCATCAGCGTGCCGTTCTACGGCGGTGTCTATCCCGGCCAGGCGCGCAATCTCGGCTACTATGACGCGTTGCTCCGGCGTATGCACGCCGAGCCGGCGGAGCCGATGAAACCGCTCATCGCGAAACTCGACGATCCCGGCTACTACCGCAGCCTCAACGTGGATGAGCGGCTGCGCGCCCGGCCTTTCAAGGGCACATGGCAGGCGCTCGTGGACGATCTGGCGTGGGAGCTGCGGCGCGTGAAACCCGAGGTGATCGTCGCCCCGCACCCGATGCTCGACAATCACGCCGACCACCAGTTCACGACCATCGCGTTGATCGAGGCGCTCGCGCAATGGGAAGGGAAGTGCGAACTCTATCTCTACACCAACCACGCGCTGGAGAACGAAGCCTGGCCGCTGGGCGATCGCGACGCGATGAGCGGTCTGCCGCCCTCGAGTCGCGCCGACCTGTTTTTCCGCCGCCTCTATTCGCATCCGGTCACGCCGCACGAGCAGAAGTTGAAGCTCGTCGCTCTCGAGGCCATGCACGACCTGCGCGCCTTCGATCTGCGTGACGGCACCCCGGTGAGCGAGGCCGACCGCGAGGCGTGGAAACACTACGACTACTACCGCCGCGGCCCGCGCCCCAACGAACTGTTCTTCGTCGTCACCCGCGAAGACGCAGTTCGCCTGCGCGAGGCGTTCCTGGCGGGAAAGTAGCTCTTTAATCAGGGCAGCGAATCAAGGCCGGAGATCAGGCCACCTGCTCGGCGGGATGGACGCGGGCCAGCTCCTTGCCATAAGCGCGCTCGACCTCGCGGAGGTCGTAGGCAGCCTGCAGGTTGAGCCAGTTGCGCGGGTCCACCTGGAAAAAGCGACCGAGCCGGGCTGCGGTGTCGGCGGTGATGGAGCGGCGACCGGCGAGGATTTCGCTCAGGCGGCTCTGCGGAATGCCGGTGGCCTGGGCGGCGGCGAGTTGGGTGATGCCGAGCGGGGCGAAAAACTCCTCGCGGAGGATGATACCGGGATGGGTGAGAGAGGCGGGCTTGCTCATGATGGATCAGTGGTAGTCGGCGATTTCGACTTGTTCGGCGTCGGAGCCGGTCCAGTGGAAGCAGATGCGCCACTGGTCGTTGATGCGGATGCTGTGTTGTCCGCCTCGGTCGCCTTTGAGGGCTTCGAGCCGGTTGCCGGGCGGAAGGCGCAGGAAGGCGAGTTCCACGGCGGCGTCGATGAGTTGGAGTTTCACGAGCGCCCGCTTCTGGATGTCGGGCGGAAGCCGGCGCGAACGGGTGCCCTGCCAGAGCTTCTCCGTCTCGACGTTGGCGAAGCTCTTGATCACTCCGCCAAGATGCTGACGAGGAATTATACGTCAAGCGGATAACGGGTCGTTTCTGTCAAGAGTCAAGGGCGTGTTGCCCAAATCGCCATGAGGATTGAACACCGCGAGGCCGTTGGCGTC
>JBIQJF010000041.1:0-37517 GCA_044507675.1 Opitutales bacterium
AAAGCTCATGGTCGGTGGCGAAGCGCTGCCCGTCGGTCTGGCCACCGAACTGGCCAAGGAACTGCCGGGCACGGTGCTCAACATGTATGGCCCGACCGAAACAACCGTCTGGTCCACCACCAGCCGTGTTACTGGGGAGCCGAATCCAACCGGTGCCGTGGATATCGGCCGGCCCATCGCCAACACCCAGATATATCTCCTCGATGCACATCGTCAGCCCGTGCCGATCGGCGTGCCGGGTGAACTTTGGATCGGCGGCGACGGCGTGGCTCGCGGCTATTGGCACCGTCCTGATCTCACGGCCGAGAAATTTGCGGCTGATCCGTTCCGACCCGCTAACCGCATCTATCGCACGGGTGATCTTGCCCGCTTCCGACCGGATGGCGTGATCGATTTCCTCGGTCGCGTGGATCACCAGGTAAAACTGCGGGGACATCGCATCGAGCTCGGCGAAATCGAGTCCGTGCTGATGCAGCATTCCAGCGTTCGCCAGGCAATCGTCGTATTGCGGACCGATGATGCCGACGACCCACGCCTCGTCGCCTATCTTGTATCATCCGAAGGCAACAGCGTCTCCGACGGGTTGCGTGATTTTCTGCGGCAGAAACTGCCCGAGCACATGGTGCCTTCCGTGTTGGTCCCGCTGCCGCAACTTCCGCTCACGCCGAACGGCAAGGTGGACCGCAAGCAACTGCCCGCGCCCTCTTCCGGCCTCGCCAAATCAACCGCGAGCTTCATCGCGCCGAACACCGGTCCCGAGGAAGCCATCGCCTCCATCTGGAAGGACATCCTCCATCTCGATTCAATCGGCGTGGACGACAACTTCTTCGACTTCGGCGGCCACTCGCTGCAGGTCGTGCAGGTCCAGAACCGCCTCCGCGAGGCCCTCGGTATCGATGTGCCGGTGCTGAAACTTTTCCAATTCCCGACAATCCGCGCGCTGGCCGGCTACCTCGCCGCGCAATCCGAGGGCGAATCCAATTCGTTCCGCAACCGAATCGAGGAGCGCAACCGTCTCCGGCAAAGCGCGGCGATCCGTCGCCGTCCCCTCACCTCCGTCCGCTCATGACCAATCCCGACAGTCCCGAAGCGGTCGCCATCATCGGCATGGCCGGTCGCTTTCCCCAGGCAAGGAACCTCGCGGAATTCTGGCAGAATCTCCGTGCCGGACGCGAAGCCGTGTCCTTCTTCCGCGACGACGAGGTGCAGTGGCTCCCCATCGAGCATCCGCCGCGGCTCGACGATCCTTCCTTCGTGAAAGCCCGCGCCGTGCTCGAAAGACCCGAATGGTTCGACGCCGCGTTCTTCGGGATGAATCCCCGCGAGGCAGCCCTGATGGATCCGCAACACCGCGTGTTTCTCGAGTGCGCGTGGGAAGCCTTGGAAAACGCCGGCCTGAACCCTGACACGTTTCCGGGCCTGATCGGCGTCTTCGCCGGCGCGAGCATGAACAGCTACCTGTTCACCAACCTGCTCACCAACCGCGGACTCGTCGAAAACCACGGTTTCTTCCCGACGCTCATCGCGAACGACAACGACTTCGTTCCCACGCGTGTCTCCTACAAGCTCAACCTGCGCGGCCCCAGCATCAACGTGCAGACGGCCTGCTCCACGTCACTCGTCGCCGTCTGCCTCGCGGTGCAGAATCTCCTCAGCTATCGCTGCGATGTCGCGCTGGCCGGAGGGGTGTCCATCACGTTTCCTGCCCGCCGCGGACAATACCATCTGCCGGGCGGCATCCTGTCGAACGACGGTCATTGCCGGGCCTTCTCTGCGGACGCCAGCGGCACGGTGCTCGGCGACGGCGCGGGCATCGTCGTGTTGAAACGCCTCAGCGAGGCTCTCGCCGATGGCGATCACGTCTGCGCCGTCATTCGTGGCACCGCCATTAACAACGACGGTTCCGCCAAGATCGGTTACACCGCTCCCAACAGCGACGGTCAGGCCGAGGTTATTGCCATGGCCCAAGCCGAAGCAGGCTTCTCGCCCGGCACCGTTTCCTATGTCGAAGCGCACGGCACCGGCACGCCCCTCGGCGATCCGATTGAAGTCGAAGGCTTGAAGAAGGCCTTCGGATTGAAAAGCGAACGCGGTCAGTTCTGCGGCATCGGTTCGGTAAAAACCAACATCGGCCATCTCGACATCACCGCCGGAGTCGCCGGTTTGATCAAGACTGTGCTCGCGTTGGAATCGCGCGAGCTACCGCCCAGCCTTCATTTCTCCTCACCGAATCCGAAAATCAATTTTGCGCAGAGTCCCTTCTATGTCGTAGATTCCCTGCGGCCCTGGCCCGAAGGCCGCACGCCCCGCCGCGCAGGTGTCAGCTCCTTCGGCATCGGCGGCACCAACGCACACGTTGCAGTCGAGGAAGCGCCGCCCATGCCGGCATCTTCGCCTGCCACGCCGCGCCAGTTGCTCGTTGCTTCTGCACGCTCGGCCCCGGCACTCGAATCAGCCGTGCTCAATCTGGCCGATCATTTGGATTCCCATCCGGCGCTGAACCTCGCCGACGTGGCCGCCACGCTCCAGACCGGACGCCGCGCGTTCGCGTATCGCCACTTCGTTGTGGCTGATGATTGCGCGGAAGCCGCCCGCCGGTTGCGCGAACCCACCCGCGCGCCGCTTCGCGCAGCGACGGATACGTCTCCGCCCGTGGCCTTCCTCTTTCCCGGCCAAGGCGTGCAACACGTCAACATGGCCGTTGGCCTCTACGAAGCCGAACCAGTCTTCCGCGGGTGTGTGGACGAATGCTGCCGCATTCTCGCTCCGCGCCTCGGCTTGGATCTCCGCTCCCTCCTTTTCCCGGCTGCCGCTCATCACGAAACCGCCGCAACACGGCTTAACGAGACCTCTATTACGCAGCCGGCCCTCTTTGTCATTGAATACGCGCTCGCCCGGCTCTGGCAGCATCGCGGGATCAAACCCGCGATGCTCGCCGGGCACAGCCTCGGTGAATACGTCGCCGCGTGCCTCGCCGGCGTTTTCTCGCTCGATGACGCCCTGCTGTTGGTCGCCCTGCGCGCCGGCCTCATGCAGGCACAGCCTCGCGGAGCCATGCTCGCAGTGCGTCTGCCCGAAACGGAAGCCGCCGCGCTTGCCAAGGACGGCCTGGCCCTCGCCGCGATCAATGCGCCCGAACTTTGCGTTTTGGCCGGACCGACGGGGACAATCGCCGACCTCGAACAAGCCCTGTCGGCCCGCGGGATCGGGGCGAAGAAACTCACCACGTCCCACGCTTTTCACTCCCCGATGATGGAGCCGGTGCTTGCGCCATTTGTCACCGCGCTCGAATCCATCAGGCTGCAGGCCCCGCAGCTTCCCTGTCTCTCCAATCTCACCGGCACCTGGCTCACCGCCGAACAGGCCACCGACCCCGCTTATTGGGCAGCGCATCTGCGCTCGACCGTTCGTTTCGCCGACAATGTCCGCACCCTGTTGGGTGAAGGCTCCCCCGTTCTTCTCGAAGTCGGACCCGGTCAGGCTTTGTCCTCTCTCGTGCGGCTTCATGCAGCGGCGCTCGGCCATGCCGCGCCGGTTAGCTCGCTGGGTCGTCCGACGGACAAACAGGACGATCTGCGCACATTCACCGAGGCCAGCGGGCTCTTGTGGGCTGCGGGCGTGAACATGGATTGGAAAACGTGGCATGAAGGCGCGCGCCGCCATCGCGTCCCGCTGCCCACCTATCCGTTCGAACGCCAGCGCTACTGGATCGAGCCGGGCGAATACGGAATCAGGAAGAACAACAAACCAATCAGCAATTCTGGCAACCCTGCCGAACCGGCAGAACAGCCGACGCTTTCCGCCGACGCCGTTCCCTCTTCCTCCCAGCCGTCGAAGCCGCCTTCCTTGCGCGATCGTCTCGCTGCGCTGTTCCGAGATCTGGCCGGCCACGATTTCAGCGGAGCCAATGCCGTGCGCTCATTCCACGAACTCGGTCTCGATTCGCTGTTACTCACTCAGGTGAGCTTCGCCTTGCGCGAGCAGTTCGGCGCAGACGTCACGATGCGTCAGCTGATCGAAAGTTATCCCTCGTTGGACAGGCTCGCTGCTCACTTGGAAAACGTCGCGTCGCCCGTGACGCCGTCCACTGCGACGACATCCGTCGTTACTACACCCGTCGCCGACGAACTGGTGCCACTCACGCAGGCACAACAGGAAATCTGGTATGCCTCGCAGATGGGCCCGGTCCTCTCCGCTGCCTACAACGAATCCTTCGTTCTGCATCTGCATGGCCAGTTGGACGAAGCCTGCCTGCGAGACGCGCTGAGCAGTCTCGTTGAACGCCACGAATCCCTCCGCAGCACCTTTCCCCCAGACGGTGGCCAACAGCGCATCGCTGTCTCCGCGACGCCCGACTTCGCCCTGGTTGATATTTCCACCCTGCCAGCGGATGAACAAGCGACTCGTTTGAAAGCGGAGCTCGAGTCCACCATCCGGCAAACCTTCGATCTGGTTAACGGCCCGCTGTGGCGCAGCCGCGCGATCCGCACGGCGCCCGATCAACACGCAGTCGTTTTCGTAGTTCATCACATCATCTGCGACGGTTGGTCACAGGGCGTGATCGCCCACGAACTAGCGGAACTCTACAGCGCCCGCCGCGCTGGTCGTGCGCCCGAACTGCTCCGGCCGGTGCGCTTCGGCGACTACGCCCGGCAGGAGGCGCGCCGTCTTGAACAACCTGATCCCACGGCCGGTGACTACTGGGCTGGACGATTCTCCGACGGTGTGCCCGTGCTGGAGTTGCCGTCCGATCGACCGCGACCGGCCGTCCGCACTTTTGCGGCTGCACATCAACACCGCCGGTTGCAACCCGCCACCGTGGCAGCCGTCCGCCAGCTCGCCGCGCAAACGGAATGCACCCACTTCACCGTGCTGCTTTCGGGATTTGCCGTGCTCCTTCATCGCTTGAGCGGGCAGGACGATCTCGTCATCGGCGTGCCGGCCTCGCCACAGGTGCTCGCCGGACTCAAAACGTTGGTGGGGCATTGCGTGAATCTCCTGCCGATTCGCAGCCGCCTCGGGGAAAACCAGACGGTCGCCAGTTTCCTCCAAACCACGCGCGGTGTGACCCTCGACGGCTTCGAACACTGGCAGCATCCCTTCGCGAGCCTGCTCCGGCGCCTCAATCTTTCCCGCAACACCAATCGCGTGCCGTTGACCAATGTCACGTTCAACGTCAGCCGCCACGGCACAGTCCCGACGTTCGACGGTCTCACGGTCGAAGCCGCCACGAATCCGAAGGGCTTCGTCAATTTCGACATCAACTTCAATGTTACGGAAACCGACCGGCATTGGGTCGTGGACTGCAACTACAGCACCGAGCTGTTCGACGCGGATACCATCGAACGCGCGCTCGATCGTTACGAGCTGATCCTTTGCGCCGCGGCCGCCGATACCCAACGACCGGTGCATCGGCTGCCCTTTGTCACCGCGACAGAACGCCGGAAGATCATGGTGGAGTGGAACGACACGGACAAAGATTACCCGCGCCACGAATGCCTCCACGAATTGTTCGAGGCGCAGGCAGCCCGCACGCCCGACGCTACGGCCATCGTCGCAGGGACGCGCCGCTGGACTTATCGTCAGCTTGATGAGCACGCCAACCGCCTGGCCCACCGCCTGCGCCGGCTCGGCGTGAAGTCGGAAACCTCGGTTGGAATTCACGCTGCCCGCAGGCCCGAGACCATTGCCGCGCTTTTCGCCATCCTCAAAGCCGGCGGCGCTTACATCCCGCTGGATCCCGCGTATCCCGAGGACCGCGTGAGATACATGTTGGAAGACTCGCGCGCGTCCGTGCTGATCACCGACCGCGCCCGGGTGGGTGCCGCGCCGGCATTCGGCGATGCCGGCATCATCGACCTTGGCGACGACGAAGAAGCGATCCTGCGCGAGTCCGTCACCAAGCCTGTTTCACGCCAGCAGCCGGGCAATTTGGCCTATGTGATCTATACCTCCGGATCCACGGGCCGTCCGAAGGGCGTGGCTATCGAGCACCGCAACGGCGTCAGCCTCGCGTATTGGGGACGCGACACGTTCAGCCGCGAGGAATTGGCAGGTATGTTCGCCGGCACTTCGCTGAGTTTCGACCTGTCGGTTTTCGAAATCTTCGTAACACTCGCTTGGGGCGGCACGATCCACCTCGCTGAAAACGCGCTGGCCCTGGCCAATCTGCCCAGTCGCCAGGAAATCACGTTCATCAACAGCGTGCCCTCGGTGGTGGCCGAGCTTCTCCGGCTCGGGATCATTCCCTCATCCGTGCAGACCATCTTCCTCGCAGGCGAAGCCCTGCCCGACAGTCTCGCAGAACGGCTGCTCGCGCTCCCCCATCTCAAGAAACTCTACGAGGGATACGGACCAAGCGAGGACACCACGTTTTCAAGCTATGGTCTGCGCCGACCCGGAGTGCGCAGCAATCTCGGCCGTCCCTTCCCCAACACCCGTTTCTACCTGCTCGATCGCAACCTCGAACTCGTGCCGCCCGGAGTCGTGGGGGAAATCTGCATCGCGGGCGAAGGTCTGGCGCGCGGTTATTTGAACCAGCCCGGGCTCACGCAGCAGAAATTCATTCGCAATCCCCACAGCAACGCCCCGGCCGCGCGCCTCTACCGCACAGGTGATCTGGCCCGCCAGCGTCCCGACAACGGCCTGCTCGAGTTTGCCGGTCGCCTCGACCATCAGGTCAAGATTCGCGGCTTCCGCGTCGAGTTGGGCGAAATCGAAGCCGTGCTCGGTCGTCACCCCGAAGTCCGGCAGTGCGCGATCACGATCCACGAACCATCCCCTGGAGACAAACGAATCGTTGCCTACTTCACTTCAGCAACCGAACCGGGCCCCGAGCTTGCGCAGCTACGCAGCCACATTGCGCGCGAACTGCCGGAATACATGGTGCCCGCAGCGTTCATCTCGTTGAAGCAGTTTGCTTTTACTCCCACGGGCAAGATCGATCGCAAAGCACTGCCGGCACCGGAGTTTTCCAATCCTGTCGAGCCTGCCACCGACGATGCACCGCGCACCGTCACCGAGGAGATTCTCGCGGGTATTTGGTGCGACGTTCTTCGTCTGCCCCGCGCCGGCATCCACGACAACTTCTTCGAACTCGGCGGCCACTCGCTCCTCGTCACGCAGGTGCTCGCCCGGGTCCAACAGGCCTTTGAAATCGAACTTCCCCTGCGCCTCGCTTTCGAGGCTCCCACGATCGCGGGCCTGTCCGTCCACATCGAACACGCCCTCGCTGCCGAAATAGACGGCTCCACGCCGGAACCGGAATCCGCCTCGGCCGCCATTGCCTGAACACCGTGAGCACTGAACCAGCCATCATCCTTCCTCCCGATCCTTCCAACGCCCGGCATTCCCGGTTGGAACAGCGCTTGCAACGTGCGCGCCTGGCCGCGAGAGCCGGATCCCGACCTGCGATCATGCCTCGCGCGGGAAGCGCCAGCGTTCCGCTGTCGCACGCACAGGAACGCCTGTGGTTTCTCGACCGTCTGCTGCCCGCACCGGGACTCTACAATCTTTTCCAAGCGATGCGCATCACCGGCCCCTTGGATGTCGGGGCCCTCGGACGCTCGCTCAACGAAATCGTGAAACGTCATGACGTCTTCCGCACCGCGATGGTGGATCGGGGTGATGGGCCTGTGCAGGAGGTCGTGCATCCTGCTGTTCTGCCATTGGCTCACGTGGACCTTACCGATCTGCCGTTCGAACACCGTGATCGGGAGATTCTGAACCATCTCGGCGCCGAGGCAAAACGCCCGTTCGATCTCTCCTCGGACCAGCTCCTGCGCGCGTTACTCATCCATCTGGGACCGAACGAACACGTGCTGCTGCTTACGATGCATCATATCGTGTCCGACGGCTGGACGCTGGGGATTCTTTTTCAGGAAATCGCCACCTTGCACGACGCCTTCGCAGCGGGCCGCTCCTCACCTCTGCCCACCCTTCCGATCCGTTTCGCCGACTATGCCGTCTGGGAGCGCGAAACGTTCCGCGGCGAAACGCTCGAGCGGGCACTTGCCTATTGGCGTGACCAACTGGCCGGCGCCGCCCTGCTGGACCTCCCGACCGACCATCCTCGCACCGGCGAACCTTCTGCGCGCGGCGCCACCGAGAGCCATTCGCTGCCCGCCAATCTTGTGAGCGAACTCCGCGCGTTCAGTCATCGGGAAGGCACGACGTTGTTCATGACGCTTCTGGCCGGATTTCAAGCGCTTCTCCACCGCTATTCCGGACAGGACGACATCGTCGTGGGATCGTGCGTCGCCGGGCGTCCGCAGATTGAGTTGGAGAATCTGGCCGGGTTTTTCGTCAACACCCTCGTGCTGCGCACCAGCGCCGGCGGCCAACCCGGCTTCCGCGACCTGCTCGCCCGCACGCGGGAAACCGTGCTCGGCGCCATGGCACACCAAGACCTTCCCTTTGAAAAACTCGTGGCCGAACTCCGGCCCGACCGCGGTCCGGCTCGAAACCCTTTCTTCGAGGTCATGTTCGTGCTGCAAAGCGCCGCCGGCCCGCAACCGAGGGATCCGGTTCTGCAGTTCGAACCCATCGAACTCGACAACGGCACCGCCAAATTTGATCTCACCTTGTCCCTCGTCGAATCGTCGGGCGGTTTGGTTCTCTCGGCCGAGTATCGTCGGGACCTGTTCGAACCCGGGACGATTCGCCGTCTGCTCGATCACTATCATCGGTTGCTCGCCGCCGCGGTGGCGGAACCCGGACGACCGATTGCCGAGCTTCCGTTCCTAGCGGACGAGGAACGCCACCGGTTGCTCACCCAATGGAGCGGTCGCGCGGTGCCCTATCCACGCGATGCCACCGTGGTCGATCTCTTCCGCGAACAAGCGATGCGCAGGCCCAATGCCGTGGCGCTCTGCGGAGCCGAAGACAGCATCACCTACCGGGAACTCGACGACTCATCCACCCAGCTCGCCCATCTCCTGAGGCAGCGCGGCGTCGCGCCGGGAACGCTCGTCGCGTTCTGCCTCGAGCGCTCGCCCGCAATTCCCCTCTCCCTGCTGGCGATTCTGAAAGCCGGTGCAGGCTACGTATCGCTCGATCCCGCCTATCCCACGGCCCGCTTGCACCTGATGATCAGCGATGCCCGCCCGGTCGTCTTGATCACGCAGGTTCACCTTCAACCGTTGGTTGAATCAGTGCTGGCTTTGGACGATTTCGCGACGAGACCGGTGCTCCTGGTTTTGGAATCGGATCACGAAGAGATAGCCCGCCAGCCGTTGACGCCCCTCGAAGCGACCATCTCGGCGGAGTCCGTTGCCTATGTAAGCTACACTTCCGGATCCACCGGCCGGCCCAAGGGAGTTTGCATTCCCCATCGCGGCATCGTTCGCCTCGTCCGCAACGCCGACTATTTCGACTACGCTGGTGGCGGCACTTTCCTCCAATTTGCCCCGGTCGCATTTGATGCCTCGGTGATCGAAATCTGGGGCGCGCTACTCAATGGCGCCCGCCTCGCGATTCACCCACCCGGCATGCCCTCGCTCGCCGAGCTCGCAAACTTCATCCGGCAACAGCAGGTGACCGCACTTTTTCTCACCACCGGCCTGTTTCACCAGATGATCGATGAGCAGGCGGAGCAGCTTGAAGGCGTGCAGCAGTTCATGACGGGAGGCGATGTGCTGTCACCCGCCCATGCCGCACGTGCCCTCGCGCGATTCCCGCACGCCCGGATCGTGAACGCCTACGGTCCAACCGAAAATTCCACCATTACCACCGCGCACCAGATCATGCTGCCCCTCGCGCCCCGCCGGTCGATTCCCATCGGCCGACCGATTGCCAACACCACCGTTTATATCCTGGATGCACATCTGCAGCCCGTCCCAGTCGGTGTCGCTGGCGAATTGTATACCGGCGGCGACGGACTCGCGACAGGATATCTTCGCCGGCCCGATCTCGATGCGGAGCGCTTTGTTTCGCATCCGTTCGAACCGGCTGCCGGAGCCCGCCTCTACCGCACAGGTGATCTGGCCCGCTGGTTGCCCGACGGCACGATTGAGTTTCTCGGCCGCGTTGATCGTCAGGTGAAACTGCGTGGCTTTCGCATTGAACCGGGCGAAATTGAAGCCGTTCTCGCAGTTCATCCCGACATCGCCCAAGCCGCGGTTGTGCTCGACCGCAACCCCGCCAGCCCGCGCCTCGTCGCCTATGTCAGCAGTCGCGCTGCGCGAAAGGTCATCCCAAACGAGGTGAAGGGCTGGCTTCAGAAAACGCTTCCCGAGCACATGGTGCCTGCTGTCATCGTGCCGGTGGATGCCATTCCGCTTAATGCGAACGGCAAGGTGGACATCACCGTGTTGCCGGCGCCCGACTCGGTTCCGGCAAACCCTCGTCCGTCGCGGGTCGCCCCGCGCAACGCGATTGAAGCCCGGCTGGCGGCGATCTGGGAAACTTCCCTCGGTGTCACATCCATCGGGGTGCACGACAATTTCTTCGATCTCGGCGGCCACTCGATGTCGGGCGTGCGCCTGTTCGCTCACATCGAGCGTGAATTCGGTGTGCGCCTGCCGCTTTCCGCCCTCTTTGAATACACCACGATCGAGCAACTGGCCACCCAACTGCGTGAACCAATCGCCGATCCTGCACCACCAGTCCCAGCGACGCCCGTGCCCTCACCCACCGAGCCGGAACCACCCACAGCCTCACGCCGAACTTCGCCTTGGTGGCATCCCGCGTTCGCCTTTCGCCTGCTCACGCGAGTGCTCACCGATCATCGCGTCCGCTGAAGTCATGACTCCACCGCCATCCAACGTTCTCGCTTCTGCCGCGATTGCCCTCCCTCCCGGGGTGTCCGGGAGTGCGCCGGCTGCTTCCACTGGGCCGAACACCGGCCGGTCACGTCACTTTCAGGAGCCTCGCGATTCGCGGCCACCGATCCGGCCACGTTCCCGCACCGCGCCGATTCCGTTGTCACACGCGCAGGAACGCCTGTGGTTCATGGATCAGATCGCGCAGGATCGGAGCCTCTATAACGTTTACCAGGCCGTGCGCATCACGGGGCCGTTGCAGCTCCCTGCCCTCGAACGCGCGCTCGATGAAATCGGCCGACGGCACGATGTGTTTCGCACCCGTTTCCTCTCGCATGACGATGGTCCGATCCAAGTCGTTTCAGGCGACACGCGTGTCCCGCTGGCGCGCTCGGATATTTCCGCTCTCCCGGCTGACCAACGCCAGGCAGCGTTGGTCGGGCTCATGCGTGACGAAGCGCGTCGCCCGTTCAATCTCGCTGGCGACCTATTGCTTCGCGCGCTGCTGGTGAGACTCGACGTCGGGCAGCATGCGCTCCTGCTCGTAATGCATCACATTGTTTCCGACGGCTGGACGGTCGGGTTGCTCCTTCGCGAGATCGCCGCCCTCCACGACGCCTACGCCGCCCGTCGCCCCTCGCCTTTGCCACCGCTGCCCGTGCGCTTTGCCGATTATGCAATTTGGGAGCGCGAGACCTTCCAGGGCGAAACCCTCGAAAACCCACTCGCTTATTGGCGCCGCCAGCTCGCAGGCTCGACGACTCTCGCGTTGCCCACCGACCGGCCTCGCCCGACGGAGCCAACTCACCGCGGCGATTCGGCCCGGCGTCGCCTGCCTGCCGAACTCGCCGGGAGTCTGCGCCTCCTCAGTCGACACGAAAACAGCACCCTGTTCATCACGCTGCTCGCTGCGTTCCAGACGTTGCTGCACCGCTACACGGCGCAGGACGACATCGTAATCGGATCATGCGTCGCGGGCCGGCCGCAGTTGGAGTTGGAGAACATCGCCGGTTTCTTCGTCAACACAATCGTCTTGCGCACGAATGCCGGCGGTCAGCCAACCTTCCGCGAATTGCTGCGCCGCACCCGACAGACTGTCCTCGAAGCGATGAATCACCAGGACATGCCGTTCGAGAAGATCGTCGCCGAGTTGCAGCCCGATCGCGCCATCACGCGGAATCCGTTTTTTCAGGTGATGTTCGTGCTGCAAAGCGCCGGTGGAGCCCTGCCGAGCGCCAGCGGCCTCGCTTTCGAACCCATCGAGGCGGACAACGGCACCGCCAAATTCGACCTGAGCTTCTCCCTGAACGAAACCGACACAGGCGGCATCAATCTCGCACTGGAATACAGCACGGACTTGTTCGACGCCGCTACGATCGAGCGAATGCTCGGCCATTATCATACTTTGCTGGCGGCCATCGTGGAGAATCCGGATCGCCCGATTGCCAGCCTGCCGCTGCTTTCCACGAGCGAAGAGCGGCAATTATTGGTCGAGTGGAATCACACCCGAGCGCCCTACCCGCGCGAGGCCAACGTGGTGGATGTCTTCCGCGAGCAAATGGCCCGCGCTCCGGAGGCAATCGCCATTGATGCGCCGGGCGGTTGTCTCACCTATGCCGAGCTCGACGAACGTTCCAATCGTCTCGCCCATCACCTCCGCTCAAGGGGAGTGCGCCCGGACTCGCTGGTGGCGCTCTGCGTCGAACGCTCGGCCGAGCTCATCATCAGCCTTCTTGCCATCCTCAAATCCGGCGCGGCTTATGTTTCGCTCGACCCCGGCTACCCCGCCCAACGACTGGCGTTGATGATCGACGATTCGCGACCGGTGCTACTGGTCCTTCAGGAAAAATTTCGCGACCTGATCGAGACCGCACTCGCCGCCGGCACCGAAGGAACACCTTCGCCCGTGATCGTCGGGCTCGAATCCGACCGCGCCGCCATCGCGGCCTCGCCGAACGACGCGGTCCACGCGCCGATGACGGCGCTGTCGCTGGCCTACGTGAGCTACACATCCGGTTCCACCGGACGCCCCAAAGGCGTGTGCATTCCGCATCGGGGAATCCTTCGCCTCGTGCTCGGCACCGATTACGTGCAATTCGGACCGGAAACGGTGTCGCTCCAATTCGCACCGGTCGCCTTCGACGCCTCCACGTTCGAAATTTGGGGCACCTTGCTCAACGGCGGCCGGCTGGTGGTGTTTCCCCCGGGCCTGCCGTCGCTCGCGGACCTCGCGGACTGCATCCACGATCGCGGCATCAACACGGCGTTCTTCACGACCGGCCTCTTTCACCAACTCATCGACGAACAACCCGGCCGCCTCGTCGGGCTCCGCCAATTGATCACCGGCGGCGAGGTGCTCTCATCCGCTCACGCGGCCCGCGCGCTCGCGCTTTTGCCGAACACCCGCCTTCTGAACGGATACGGTCCGACGGAGAACACGACTTTCAGCACGGTCCACGCAGTCACCGCGCCGCCTGCATCCGGACGCTCGGTTCCCATCGGCCGACCGATCGCCAACACGACCGTTTACGTGCTCGATGCTTCGCGGCGTTTGGTGCCCGTCGGCGTTCCCGGCGAACTTTATACCGGGGGCGACGGCCTGGCCGCCGGTTACCTGCGACGGCCGGAGCTCGATGCCGAGCGATTCGTGCCCCACCCATTCGATCCCACTCCGGGCGCGCGTCTTTATCGCACCGGCGATCTCGTGCGCTGGCTGGCTGACGGCTCCTTGGAATTTCTGGGCCGCACCGACCGTCAGGTCAAGGTGCGCGGCTTCCGCATCGAACTCGGCGAAATTGAATCCGTTCTGGCCCGTCATCCCGTAGTGGCACAGGCCGCAGTGATTCACGACGCCTCCGCCCCCTCGGGCGCGCGCCTCGTTGCGTATGTCACTGGACGCGACACCGCGCCCCCGGATCCGGTGGAGTTGAAGGCACATCTGCAGAAGCTCCTGCCGGAATACATGGTGCCCGCGGTGATCATGCCCGTCGCGGAAATCCCGCTCAACGCCAACGGCAAGGTCGATCGCGCCGCGCTGCCGCTGCCGGATGCCGCACCTCTCGCCGGGCGCCCCTCCTATGTGGCGCCGCGAGACACGGTGGAGGCCAAACTCGTCGGCATCTGGGAAAGCGTGCTCGGCACCACGCCCATCGGAGTGCACGACAACTTCTTCCAACTTGGCGGCCACTCCATGGCCGGAGTCCGCCTCTTCGCGCGCATCGAACGCGAGTTCGGACGCCGCCTGCCGCTCGCCTCGCTCTTCGAATGTCCGGTGCTCGAGTTGCTCGCCGCGCGGCTTCGCGCCCCCGAGACTGGCACGACCTGCTCCTCGCTCGTCGCACTGCAGCCGCATGGCAGCCGCCCGCCCGTGTTTTTCTTCCACGGAGCCGGCGGCGGCAATCTCTGGACTTATGCGAATCTCATTCCCCACTTCGGCGGCGATCAACCGGTCTATGCCTTGGAATCGCGCGGCATGCGCGGCATGGCTGAATTCGAGCGCATCGAAGACATGGCCGCGCACTATCTGCGCGAAATTCGCACCGTCCAACCCGAAGGCCCCTACTATCTTGCGGGATATTGCTTCGGCGGGAATGTCGCGTTCGAACTCGCCCGCCAGCTCGAACTGAATGGCGAAAAGGTGGCGTTCCTCGGTCTCATTGACAGCGCTGCGGCCAACAGCACCTACCAGCAGATTCCCTGGTGGCAGCCGGTGTTCCACTGGCGCTTCGCCGCCAACACTTTCAACTGGCTCGTTGATTTCTCGGCCCAGCCTGCCCGGGACCAGATCCGCTTTGTCCGGCGCAAAGCGAGCACCACCTTCCGCCGCCTTGTCGGCCGGGCGGACAACATAAACGAAGTGATCGACGTGAGTATCTTTCCTGAGATCGAACTCAACCTGTGGAAGGTTCATCTCGCCGCGCTGGGCGGCTACCGTCCGCAGCCTTACGGCGGGCCCATCGTCCTGTTCCGCACGCGCGGCCACCCGTTTCTCTGCTCATTTGATCCCCTGTTCGGGTGGGGACCACTCGTCCGCGGCGGCATCGAACTCATCCGCCTGCCCGGAGCCCACGAGGGGATTTTCATGGAACCACATGTCCGCGAACTCGCCCGCCGTTTCCTCGACCAACTTCAACAAACCCAACGCCAACACCAAGACGCACCCGCCTCCTGATGAAACTGATCTCATTCCTCCTCCTTCGTTGCCGTCGCATGCTCACCATCACGGTGATCGCCGCCCTGCTCAGCGGCGCCTGCAACGCGGGTCTCATCGCGCTCATCAACCAGGTGCTGAACGATCCCGATCGTCACCTCACCCTTACCCTGACGGCGAGCGTCTTTGGCCTGCTCGTTCTCGGGAAACTGGTGACCGGGTTCATTTCCCAGCTCTGCCTGATCCGGCACTCCCAACAGGCGGTGGCCGAAATGCGCCAGCAACTCGTCCAGCGAATCCTGGCGGTGCCATTGAGGCGTCTGGAACAAGTCGGGGCTTCCCGTGTGATGGTGACCCTCGTGGATGACGTGAACCGGCTGATGACCGCGCTCTTCGCATTTCCGACCACGGCCGTGAACATCGCGATCCTGCTCGGCGGCGCGGCTTACCTGGCGTTTCTCTCGTGGCACATGCTGCTCGCCCTCGGTGTTCTCATCGTCCTGGGCGCCTGCTGCTACCGGGTCTTCATTTCGAGCGGGTTTCGCTCCCTCGTTCACGCTCGCGAGGCCGAGGAACGTCTCTACGCGAATTTCCGCACGCTTACCGAAGGCATCAAGGAACTGAAACTGCACCGGCAACGACGCGAGGCCTTCCTCAACGATGGCGTGCAATCCAGCACCGGCGACTTCCAACGCCACACGGTTGCCGCGGAAACCCGCTTCATGCTCGCGCACAACTGGTCCCATTTTCTTTTCTACCTGCTCGTCGGGTTGATCCTCTTCCTCCTGCCCATCGCGGGCCAAGCGGACCTCAAGACCCTTTCCGGCTACGTGCTCACGGTTCTCTACCTCATGGGCCCGCTCGCCGGTGTCATGAGCAGCATGGCGGTCTTCAGTCGCGCCAACGTCGCCCTCGGCAAAATCGAAATGCTCGGGCTCTCGCTCGGCGCCGACGCCGGCGAAGCGCCGGCGGCGGCCGCGCACCCCGGATTTTCGCGTCTCGAGTTCGAAGGCATCGCGCACACCTATCGAAACGAGCAGAGCGACGAGAAGTTTGTGCTCGGGCCGGTGGACATTTCCTTCCGCCGCGGAGAACTCGTCTTCGTGGTCGGTGGCAACGGCAGCGGCAAGTCCACCCTCGCGAAGATCGTGACCGGTCTGTATCCGCCGGAAGCGGGTCGCATCCTGGTGGACGGCCGCCCGGTCACCGACGCCAATCGCGACGAATACCGGCAGTTGTTCTCAACCGTCTTCGCCGACTACCACCTCTTCGAAACCCTGCTGGGCATCAATTCGCCCGAGATGGAACTGCAGGCCGAGGAGTTCCTCGCCCAGTTGCATCTCAATCACAAGGTGAAGATTTCCGGTGGACGGCTTTCGACCACCGCGCTCTCAACCGGTCAGCGCAAACGGCTCGCGTTGCTCACCGCTTACCTGGAAGACCGGCCTTTCTATGTCTTCGACGAATGGGCCGCCGACCAGGACCCACTGTTCAAGGAGATCTTCTACCGCCAGCTTCTGCCGGAACTCAAACATCGCGGGAAGACGATACTCGTGATCACGCATGACGATCGTTACTTCGACGCCGCCGATCGCATCCTGAAACTCGACTACGGCCAGCTCATCCCGGCCGCTCCCGCGACCGCGGCGCTCCCACCGTCCCTTCCCGCCCGCCCGCGCCTGCCGCTGGCCGCCCTCCGCCCCGCCTGAGATCATCATGCACGAGGATGACCGCATCAATTGGGCGATCCCGCCGAAATTTCCCGCGCTGAAAACACGGGAAATCCATCTCTGGTGCGCCTGGCTTGAGGGAGACAGGGCTGGCGACGACCAACTGGATTGCCTGAGCCAGGACGAAATCGTCCGCGCGAACGCCTTTCACTTCTCTGTCGACCGCCGGCGTTTCATCGCCGCCCGTCGCAACCTGCGTCACGTGCTTGCGCGTTACGTCGGGCGCGATCCCGCGAAACTGTCCTTCAACTACGGCCGTTTCGGCAAACCGCTCCTCGTTCACCAACCCGACACGACCAACCAGCTCGATCCGACCGTAAACAATCTCACGTTCAATCAATCCCACTGCGGTTCGCTCTGGCTGCTCGCCGTGGCTTGGAACCAGCCCCTCGGCGTGGACTTGGAATTGGTGCGCGAGTTGTCGGATCTTCACTTGCTGGAAGGACGGATTTTTTCGTCGGATGAACTTTTCGCGCAACGCTCGTTGCCGTTGCCGGAGCGCGGGCTCGCGTTTTTCCGTCGTTGGACTGAACGCGAGGCGGCGGCCAAATTCCACGGACTGGGCTTCGATCCATCGACGCCCTACGTTCCTCCCGGCCATACCGAACCGCTCCATCCCACCGCCCGCTGCGTGGCCACACTCGCCTACGGAGGCGTCGAGGTCCGGATCGACAAGTTTCAATGGAGTCCCGACCTGCCGCTGGCCAAGTCAGATACGGTGATCACCGATCCCGCCCTCGGGTCGACACCTGATCGGCGGACGGCCGAAGCGGCCCTAAATTGATCATTTCATGGATTCCAGGCCCTTCCCTCCTTTCCGTTTCCCCGGCCTGCTGCTGGCCATCATCGCCCTCGCCTTCGCGGCGAGTGCCCCATCCCAATCGGAAGGGCCACCCGCCCTGCCCGGTCCGGATGCACCGGATGTCGTCGGTCCGGTGAAGATGCGCAATGAATCCGTTGATCAGGTGCTGGCGCTTTTTGAACGTTGGACGGAGCGCACGTTGCTCCGCCCGCCCACGCTTCCCGGCGGCACCTACACGCTCAATCTCAAGGAAGGCACCTCCCGCCAGAACGCGATCCTCGCGCTCGAAACCCTTCTCAATCTCAACGGCATCGCCGTTGTCCCGCTCGGTCCGGATTTCCTCAAAATCACCGCACTTAACCTGGCTCGCGCCGAATCCCCGCTGTTCATCGAAGGCGCCGTGAAAGACCTGCCTCCGAGCGGCCGGATCGCCAGCAAGCTCTTCGTCCCCGAGTTCCTCCGCGTTTCCGAATTCCTTCCGCAGATTTCCGCACTGCTCAATCCGGGCTTGGGCGCGGCACCGGTGATCTTCGAGAAATCCAACTCAGCCCTGGTCACGGATTCCATCAGCAACCTGCAGCGGATCGAGGCGCTGCTCGAACGCCTCGACCGACCGTTCATCGAAGGCAACACCACCAAGGTCTATTCCCTTCAAAACGCCCGGGCCAGCGATGTGGTCAACCAGTTGCGCGCATTACTGGGTGGTCCCGTGCAGATGCAGCTCGGCGCAACGACCGCTTATCACGCCGATGATCGCACCAACCAGATCGTGCTACTGTCCGACGCGCGCCAGCAGCCTATGTTCGACCGCCTCATTGCCACGCTCGACGTGGAATCCGATCCCAACACGCGCAATGAAGTCATCTTTCTCAAGAATGCCTCCGCCGAGGAAATCGCCACGCTGCTCAGCGATCTCGTGACGGGACGCAGCGAAGCGCACCGCAACACCGGGTCCGCCGCGGTGCGCGCGGATCCCGCACAGCAGCCTCCGCCTGCGTCGGGGCAGCCCGTCGCCAATGCGCAAGCTTCGCTCGATCCCAGTCAGGAATTCAGCGAACTCATCACGATCCTCGCCGACAAACGCAGCAACGCGCTCATCGTCACCGGCACACCGGGGGACATCCGTCTCATCCGTGACCTTGTAAGCCAGATCGACGTGCTGCTCGCGCAGGTTCGCATCGAAGTCGTGATTGCCGAAGTCACCCTTGGTGACGAAGCAACGAGCGGCATCAGCGAACTGGGTCTGCGAATCGTGGACAATAAACTCGTCGGATTCGACGGCATCGCCGCCGGTATCGCCAGCGTCGCGGGCACGTTCACCGATGCGACCGACGGTTCAACCCAACTCGCGGCTGACATCCGGCTCGTCACCACGCCGCGCAAGAACAACACCACCATCCTTTCCGTTCCCACCATCATCACGACGCACAACAAGGAAGGCTCCATCTTTGTGGGCGAACAGCGACCCGTGATCAGCAGCTACCTCAACGATGCCTCGGGCAGCACGACCCAGATCGGCTCCGGCTGGCGTTCGACTGTCACGTCAAAGGACATCGGCATCGAACTGCTCGTGAAGCCGCTGATCGGCAACGACGGCTCCGTGCAACTCGAGATCACCCAGGAAGTGAACGATGTGCTTGGTGACATCGTGATTGATGGCAATCCACAGCCGCGCATCGGCCGCCGGTCCACGAAATCGTTCATCAGCGTGAAGAGCGGCGAGACGATCGTGTTGGGCGGACTCCAACGCAATTCCCGCCGGCGCAATACCAACCGGTTGGGCCCGATCCCGTTCATCGGCGATCTGCTGGGCACCCGCCGCCGCGAAGATACACGCACCGATCTCGTCTTTTTCCTTCGTCCATACGTGCTCACAAACACCGCAGCGGACAATGTGGACGCCCTGCGGCGCATCGACGCCGGCCCCCAGCGCGATGCCGTCCGCGCCGCACTGGATCCGGCCTTCGATCCGGGAAAGGCGGAGCGCAACAAATCGCGTCGCTAAGGGGCCTTCGCCATGCCCCAACTCGCCGACTCGCTCCCCACCGCGCTCAGCTCCCGCCTCGACGAGGCCGGACACCGGTTGCTCGCGGAAACACCCCGCCCAGGTCGCTTGGAAGCACTCGCCCGGCTTCTCGGAGAAAAGGAAGAACAAGCGCTGCTCGCGCTTTCCGAAGCCACCGGGCTTCCGGTTGCGCCTTCCCCGCAGGCGGCTGAACCGCTGCTGGAATTGCTGCCGGCACGCCTCGCGCATGAATTCCAAGCCATCCCGCTCGCGTTGCCCGATCAGCAAGCCGATGAACTGCCCCTCGTCACCAGTTGGCCGCCGACGCCTGAAATGTCCACGTGGATCGCCACGTTCACCCCGCGTCAGGTGCGCTGGCATCTCGCCGAGGCCGGGCAAATCCGGCAGCTTATTGCCGCGCATTACGGTGTCGGCGCTGGAAGTTTGGAAGACGACACCCTGCCCGACCTTGCGCCCGTCACCGCTAGTGACCTCGACGCCGATGCGGACGCCGCCGTCGTGCGCTTTGTCACCGACATCCTGAACCAGGCGGTGAGCGATGGTGCCACCGATGTTCACTTCGAGCCACAGGAAGGCCAGCTCTGCATCCGCTACCGCGTGGACGGGTTGCTCGTGGCCATGCCCGTGCCCGACAATCTCCTGCGTTATCAAGATGCCATCATTTCGCGGCTCAAGATCATGGCGCGCCTCAACATTTCCGAGCGCCGTCTGCCGCAGGACGGTCGCATCAACTTCAAGACGCCCGGCGGCTCCCTCGATATCCGCGTGTCCACCATTCCAACCATCTATGCCGAGAGCGTCAGCCTTCGCCTGCTCAATCAACGGCGCGAGGCCTACTCGATGGATCGCCTCGGCCTCAATGCCGAGGAACAGCGGCAGATCGGCCAGGTGCTCGATTTTCCGCACGGCCTTGTGTTGGTGACCGGACCGACCGGCTCGGGAAAATCCACCTCGCTCAACGCCTTTCTCCGCAAACTCAACGCGCCCGAGTTGCGCATCGTCACAATCGAGGATCCGATCGAATACGAGGTTCCCGGCGCCAACCAAATGCAAGTGCGGCCGGAAATCGGGCTGACTTTTGCGGATGCGCTTCGCCACGTGCTGCGGCAGGATCCCGATGTCATCATGGTGGGCGAGATTCGCGATCGGGAAACAGCCGACATCGCAATCCGCGCCTCGCTCACCGGCCACCTCGTCTTCTCGACCTTGCATACCAACGACGCCGCGGGAGCCATCACGCGCCTCGTGGACATGGGCATCGAACCGTTTCTCGTAGCGTCCGCGGTCGAACTGGTGATTGCGCAACGTTTGGTGCGCCGGCTGTGCCCCGACTGCGCTGGTCGTGCTCCTGCCGATGTCACGGCCTTGCGCGCCACGCTTTCCGCCCTGGGTCTCAATCCCGCGGAGGCCGAGGGCGTCACCGAGTTGCCGGCTGCTCGCGGTTGTCCGCGCTGCCGTGGGACCGGCTATCGCGGTCGCGTGGGCATTTTTGAAATTTTCCGACCGCGCGAACTGCACGATCTCATTATTGAGCGGGAATCCACGCGCCAGCTCGCCCGTGCGGCTCGCGCCAAAGGTATGCGCACGCTCTCGCAATCAGGCTGGGAGAAAATCCAAACCGCCCAGACCACCCTCGATGAGCTGCTGCGCGTCATTTCTCTCACGGACACCTGACCATGCCCGGATTTTCCTACACTGCGCGCGAGCCCGGCGGCCCGACCGTCCGCGGAACGATCGAAGCGGCCACGCGACGCGACGCCTTGCGCCTGGTGAGCGCGCGCGGTTTGCGTCCGTTGTCGGTGGAGGAAACCGGTGAACGGACGCCGGCAGCGACAACCGCAGCCGCGGCGCGACCCGGCTCGTGGACCGCCGGGCTCAAGCTTCCTTTCCTTCAGGCACTGGCGCGCCTCGTTGAGGGTGGATTGTCCGCCAGCGAAGCGGTGCGCCTGCTTGCCCTGCGCTTGCAGGAACCGCCTTTGCGGGCGCTTGCCGCGTCGCTCTGGCAACAGCTCAGCCAGGGTCGCACGCTGTCGCAGGCGCTCGCCGATCTTCCGCGTGTTTTCGATAACCAGACAATCAGCCTGATCGCCGCCGGCGAGGCGACCGGGAGTTTACGCGAAGTTCTGCAGCGCCTGATCCAGCATATCACCGAGGAGCGTGAAACGCGTCGCCGGCTCCTCGCCGCGCTGGCCTATCCGTTTTTTGTCTGCGTGCTGTCGTTCGTCGTGATCTTGTTTTTCCTGTTCTTTCTGCTGCCGCGATTGGAAGTGCTGCTCGATTCACTGGGCGGCCGGCTGCCGTTCGCCACGCAGGCGCTGGTCAGTCTTTCGGATTTTCTGCTGCGCTATGGTTTGTTCGCGGTCGGCGCAGCGCTGCTGGCCGCCGTGGCTTGGTGGCGTTGGCGGCACACGCCCATCGGACGGGAGACCACCGACGCGTGGCTCATCCGCACTCCGCTGGCGGGACCTTATGCAATCCGGCTGACCATTCTCAATTTCACCCACACCATGGCGATCCTGTTGGAAAACGGCATCACCACGGCTGAATCCCTGCGTCTGGCCGAACGCACGATCACCAATCTCGCGATGCGCGCGAAACTTCACCAAGCAATCGATCGCGTGCTGGAAGGCGAAACACTTTCCAAGGCGCTGGCACGCACGGGCTTTTTTCCGCTGCTCGTCGTCGACCAACTTGCCGTGGGAGAACAGACGGGGCGGCTCGCTCCGAGCCTCCGGTCCATCGCGCAGGAATACCAAGCCGAGGTTAGTCGCTGGCTGGAACGGTTCACGCGGCTGGTGTCCAGCGCCGTTCTCGGCGTTTCCTTTGGCTTCGTTGCCTTTCTCGCTTACGCCATCGTCTCGGCCGTGCTGCAGGTCAGTTCCAGTTTCAAATTCTGAATGACCCGGCGTCGCTGATTTGCACAACACGCGCTGTGTGCGGAGACCGCGACAAGGGTTACGTCGATTCCAAGGTCGAATGACTGTCCCGCGGGATGTTCGGATCGCGCAGGTCGCGTTGGGCGCGAATGATGGTCTCCCTCACTTTTCTCAGTTCACCATAGATATCCAAGTCAAAGCCCTCCTCCGGAGGCGTGTCCCCAAATCGAGAGAGCGCCCTGTCGAGTATGCCTATCAATTGCTGATATTTTGGTTGAGTCACGTTATGTCTGACAGGCGCTGCGGCGCGCCGGTCTTAGGCTTTGTTCCCCGTTTCGGCCGGGTGGACACCGCATCCTAGGGCCGGTCCTTATCCCGGTCGGTGATGTGTTCCAACAATTGCCCTCGTAACGCCGAGAGCATGCTTTTGATGTGAATCTCGGACGCAGTCATGCGTCCTTTATGCCTGTCAATTAATGAGATGCTCTCGTCCAGATGTGCGACGATTTCTTTGAGAGCCCGCAAGGATAGCGACGTAAAGTGGTCAGTCATTCGCGCTAATATGCAAAATTTTGGTAAGAGCCTCTATGGGGCACTTACCTACCTAATAGGGTCGCCACTCGATGACATCTCGCTCGCCGAGCTGTAGAAACGAAAAAGCGCCCGGTGTTGCCACCGGGCGCTTAGTCAAATGGAGCGGGCGAAGAGACTCGAACTCTCGACGTCCACCTTGGCAAGGTGGTGCTCTACCAACTGAGCTACACCCGCGAGAGAGAGGCGGAGTATTCGGCTCTCATTTTGTCCGTCAACTAGAATTATCACATTCTTCCGTTCGTCCGGTGAAATTATTTCCAGCTTCCCCCGAAGGATTTGCGCTGCTCATGTAACGCGCTCGCATGTCCGTCCGATCCACTCCTCCGATGCTCAACCAGCCGGTATTCACCACCGAGACCCCGCCCGCTGCCCGGCTGGCCGCCTGCAAAGCTTATCTCGAATCGGAAGGACAACGCATTCGCGAGCGCCACCAAGCCGGCGAACCCGGTCGTCAGGTCGCCCGCTCGCTGTCGGATCGCATGGACGGATTGCTGGTGCCGCTGTTCACCACGGCTCTCGCTGCGTGGCGCAATCAACACGGCGAACCGCCGGCGCCCGTCTGCCTGGTCGCGCTCGGCGGCTATGGGCGCGCAGAACTCAGCCCACTCAGCGACGTGGACGTGATGTTCCTCTATCCCGAAGTCCGCAAAACTCCCGACCTCGCCACCTTCCAGGAACATCTCTCGAACGGTATCCTCTACCCGCTTTGGGACCTGAAGCTGAAAATCGGCCACTCCACGCGCACCCTGCCCGAGGTGTTCGCCGAAGCCGGCCGCGAAATCAAAACGAAGACTGCGCTCCTCGAATCCCGCTTCCTCGCCGGATCGGCGACCCTCTACGAGAATTTCGCCGACGCCTATCGCAAACATTACCTGCAAAACGACCCCAAGGCTTATATCGTCGCGCGCCTCGGCGACCAAGCCAGCCGTCGCGCCCAGCACGGAGACACCGTTTTCATCCAGGAGCCTGATATCAAGAACGGGGTCGGCGGCCTGCGGGACTACCAGAACACGCTGTGGATGTGCCGCGTGCGCCTTGGCATCACCCGCATGGAGGAATTGGCCGAGCAAAACTACCTGCAACCGGCGGAGCTTCGCGCCATGCAGGACGCCTACGACTTTCTCCTCCGGGTGCGCAATGAGCTCCACTACATGAGCCGGCACCCGACCGATGTGCTCAACCTCGACACCCAGCCCCGGCTCGCGGCCAACCTCGGTTACCCGCAGGCCGATCTGCTGGAGCGCGTCGAGGCATTCATGCAGGACTATTACCGGCACGCGCAGTCCATCTTTCGCATCTCGGAAACGGTCGAAAAACGCCTGGCCCTCGGCGTGGCTCCGGCGCCCGGCTTGGTCGGCTCGCTCAAGAACCTCATGCTCGCCCGTCGCTCGGAGCGCACCAAGCGCATCGACGGATTCCTCATCCGCGGACGCGAGCTCGCTTACGAGAACCGCGACATCTTCCAGCAGGACCCGGTGCGCCTGATCCGCGTGTTCCGGCACTGCCAGCAGCTCGGCGTCACGCCCGATCTCGACCTGGCCTCGCTGATCCGTGGTTCCGGTGCACTCATCACCCGACAGGTGATTGAATCGGCTGACGCCAACCTTAGCTTCCAAACCATCCTCGAAGAGGCCGGCCAGGTTTATCCGTCGCTGTCGCTCATGCATGAACTCGGCGTGCTCGGCCGTTTCCTGCCCGAATTCGCCCCGCTCATCTGCCTTGTGCAGCATGAATATTATCACCGTTACACGGCCGACATCCACACGCTGAGCACGATCCGCGAACTTGACACGATTTTCACCTCCACGGAACCGCGCGCCCAGCGCTACCGCGAGGTGCTCCACGCAACCGCCAAGCCCACCCTCCTCTATCTCATCCTGCTCCTGCACGACATCGGAAAGAGCGAGGGCATTCAGGGTCACGCCGAGGCCGGCGTCACCGTCGCGGGTCCGGTGCTCGACCGACTCGGGATTCCGGCCGACACCCGGGTGACAATCAATTTCATCATCAAAAATCATCTGATCATGGCACGCTTCTGGCAGAAGCACGATCTCGATGATCCCAAGTCTTCAGCCGCGTTTGCCGAGCTGGTGGGCGATGCCGACCAGTTGCGCTATCTTTTCGTCCACACGTATTGCGACGCTAACGGAACGTCGGCCAGTCTCTGGAACAGCTACAAGGACGATCTCCATCGCCGCTTGTTCGACACGACGCTTGAGCGGTTCGCGCTCGGCGACAAAGTCGAAACCCGCCTCCAGGAGCGCAAGGAAATGATCCGCCAAACCCTGATCGCCCAGACCATTCCCGGGATCAGCACGGACGAAATCACCGCGCATTTCAACCTGCTGCCCGAGCGTTATTTCATCCAGACCGATGAGGCGGAGATCACTCTCCACATCCAGATGGTGAATCGCCTGCTCCAGACGATTTCGACCGCCGATTCGCTCAATCCGTTGCGTCCGGTCATCGAATGGAAGGATGACCTCAACCGGAGCTACACGACCGTGCACGTGGTTACTTGGGACCGCGCGGGCCTGTTCTACAAACTGGCCGGCGCCTTCAGCGTCGCCGGTCTCAGCATTCTTTCCGCCCGCATCACGACGCGCGCCGATCACATCGCCATCGATACCTTCCACATCGTCGAACCCGGCCGCGGCATCGTGCAAAACCAGAAGGCCATGGAAACCTTCGCGAAGACGGTGGACGACGCGCTCGTCAGCGACAAGGACCTGCTGCCCGAGATCAACGCGCAGGCCGTCCGCCTCGCGCACGCCAATCGCTACAAGGCCGGCACTTCCGAACTGCCCAGCACCTTCCCGCCCACCGTGGAGGTTTACCACGAGCTTTCGCTCAAGCGCATCATCGTCGAGATCCAGGCCCACGACAAAATCGGCCTGCTCTACCAGCTCGTGAAAGCCATTTCCGACCACGGCTTCGACATCACCTTTGCCCGCATCAACACCGAGCGCAGTATCGCGCTCGACACGTTCTACATCGAACCGGAAAAACCCGAGACTGTTGTGGACGAACCGATGCTGCACCAACTGCGCGACACCCTGCGCGCGGTCATCTCGGCGGCCAAGCCGGCCGAGGCCACCGGATAGTTTTAACTCCCCATGTCGTCCTGTTCCTGCTCACTTAACCCCGAATGAGCTTGGAAGAGACCAAAGACATGGCCGCCCATCACGCGCTGGCCTCCCTGGCGGTCAGTGCCCCCGATGCCGTCTCCGCGCAGGAAGGCGTGCTCTCGGCCATCATGTCGGCCTTTCCCGCCGACAGCGGCTCGCTCTCGCTGCTGACACCCGAAAGCGCGAGCCTCGAAATCTGCGCGCAACAAGGACTGCCGCCCGAAACCGGCGAGTTTGCCCTCCGGCCGGGCCAGGGCATCACCGGCTGGGTCGCCCTCCACGCGCGGCCATTGCTCGTGGCCGACGTGAGCCACGAACCCCGCTACATCGCTGCCCGTCGCGGCGTGTGCTGCGAAATGGCCGCCCCCATCATCATTGACGGCCAGGTCGTCGGCGTGGTGAACCTCGATGCCGACCAGTCCGGTGCGTTCAATTCGACGGATCTCGACCGCCTCGTCTCTTTCGCCAACGAAGCCGGCACCGTCCTCAACCGCCTCTGGCAGATCGATCGCCTTCGCGCCAACTCCACGCAGCTCACCACGCTCGTCGAACTCGGCCATGCGCTCGTCACCAAGCTGGCTCCCGAGGAACTTCTCAGCACGATCACCGACAGCGCTCGCGCACTCTTCAACGCCCGCCTCACCCTGCTGCATGATTACGATGAGGCCGCCCGCGAATTGAAGCTCCACGCGTGGTCTGCGGGCGGCGACCTCGCCGGCGCCGGGCTCGCGCTTCAACAGAGAACCGTGCCTCTCGACGAAGCGTTGCTTGCCTCGGCGCTTCATACCGGCCGCACCACCGAATACCAGCATCTGGACGGACCACGTTATCGCGAAGCCGCTGACCTGCCGCGCGATCCCTCGCTCTGCAGCGCCTTGGCCACGCCGCTCACGTTGGAAGGCCGGCCCGCCGGCATTCTCACCGTCTTCCACAACCACCCGCACCGTTTCAGCGACGACGAGAAACGGCTGTTCACCGCGTTGGCCAGTTTTGCCGCGGTCGCCCTGCACAATGCCCGTCTCTATTCGCGCGTCTTTCAATCCGAGGAAGTCCTTCGCAAGAACGAAACCCTCACCACCCTCGGCCTGCTCGCCGCCGAGATCGCCCACGAGATCCGCAATCCGCTTACCGTGATCAAGCTCCTGCATGGCCCGCTCGGCGCCGACTTCGCGCCCGCCGACCCGCGCCGCAAGGACCTGCAGATCATCACCGAGAAAATCGAACAGCTCGAAGGCCTCGTTACGCGTGTGCTTTCCTTCGGTCGCACGCCGTCCAGTCTTCATTCACGGTGGTCGCTCGACGAAATTTTGGGCGACACTAATCATCTTCTCCGCGCCAAGCTCGCGCAGGCCGGCGTCCAACTGCACTACTCTCCGCCGGCCGAGCCCATCGCCGTGGACGTCAACAAGGGCCAGATCCAACAGGTTTTCCTCAATCTCGCACTCAATGCCTTCCATGCGATGCCTCAAGGCGGCGAGCTGCGCATCACCTGCACGCCCGAAGGCGGCAGCGTCCATATCGATGTGAGCGACACAGGCAGCGGCATCCCGCCCGAAGTGCAGCCCCGTATTTTCGAATCATTCCTCTCCACACGGGCCGGCGGCACCGGCCTCGGTCTCACCATCGCCCTGCGCATCGTGAAAGACCATCACGGCTCCCTCCAACTCCTCAGCACCGGGCCGAACGGCACAACCATGCGCGTGACGTTACCCGTGGCAAAGGAGTGAGTCGCCCGCCCGCGAACGTTTCCGCATCCAATCTGCCTCAACTTCTGTTTCCTGTCCTCTTCCTTCTGTCCTCCGCCTTGCTCCGATCCCCATGAGCTTCGTCACCCTCACCCAACTGCCCATCAAGGAAGTCCTCGGCGGCGCCGTCAAAGGCCACTACGCCCACATGGATCGCATGACCATCGGCGAGGTGCGCATGGCCGCGAATGCCGTGCTGCCCATGCATTCCCACCCGCACGAGCAAATCACCTACGTCATCTCGGGCCGCTATGAATTCACCGTCGGCGACAAAACCACGATTATGGAACCCGGTATGACCGCCCTCATCCCGGGCGGGGTTGTGCACGGCGGCAAGACACTCACCGCCTGCCATGTGATCGACCTCTTCGCCCCCGTGCGCGAAGATTATAAGTAGGACCGGCTCCAACTGATAGGGCCAGTCACAGACTGAACGCTACCCCGCCGGCTGCAGCTTGAGATCCACCATCAGGTCTTGGGCGATTTTTTCCAGATCCGTGCGGACGGCTTCCAGTCTCACGCCCGCCGGCACCAGCACACGGGCTCGGGCCTGAAACAAATCACCGCCGCCCATCGGCGCGCTCACGCACTCGGACGACAGTTCCTCCACATTGACCCCGTGTGAGGCCAGCACACCGGTCACGCTGCGCAGGATTCCCGGCCGATCGTTGCCGACGAGTTCGAGGGTCGCCGACATACCACCGCCGGCGGCAGATCCAGCGCCGCTTTCGATGACAATGCGCAGGCCATCAGCCTCGAGGCCATGCAAAGCGCGTTTGAGACCCGTGAGCTTCTCGGCCGGCACTTCGACGCGGGCAATTCCCGCAAATCGCCCACCCAAGTGGCACATCCGGCTCTCCAGCCAGTTGCCGCCATGGTCGGCCACGCAGGCAGCAACGCGGTCCACCAAGCCCGGCCGGTCGGCCGCGATAATCGTCATCACGAGGGTCTCAATCATGACGGGAAACTACATCGCCGGAGCGAACGCAGGCAACCCGCTTCTGGCCGTTCGCACCGCTCAGGTATGGAGCGTGAGTTTAAATACATCCGGCGCCGGGTCGCGGTGGAGAGTGACGTCCACTAGAACCGGTTCGTTCGGCCGGAGAAACTTGCGGTTTTGAGCCGTGAAAACCGGAATGCCGCCCGGAGGATTTCGGTAACTGATTCGGCTGGAAACGGCCGCCGCGGTGACGCTCATCTCCACCCGGGCGTTGGGCTTTTGGTCGAAGAATTTTTCAAGATCCGTCACGTCGAAAAGAAAACTGCGATATGAGCCGTCCTTCGAGTAGGTGGTCACTTTTTCCAGGATCTCGCCGTGCACCTTGGCGAAGACGCGATCCGGTCGATCTCCCTCCTCCTGGTAGAACTCGACCATGTAGTCCTCCACCGGCTGTCCAAACTGATCCCGCACCCGGAAGACGACATGTTGGAACTGGTGATACTTTTGGTTGCTCCCGCCGGCCGCAAAAGTCTTTGCCGTCACCTGATCGCAATCCGCAACGTGCGCGGCATAACCTGAGACCGGAACGGTCAGCGCGCGTGTCACCAAGCGTGTCCAATCGGCTTGTTGATCCGATACCGCCGGATCGTAGATGGAGCTATGGTTCCGGTTCAGCACGGCAAACGCGAGCCGCGGACAGTTGTCCGGCACATAAGAGTGCGTGGGCGCCGTGGGATCGGCGAAATCCACGCGCAGCAGGCTTGCGTTCAGGTTGGCCGTCGAAACCCGCACGGTGCCGTCCGTGCCGTTTTCGTGCAGCGCTTTGCGGTAATTGTCGTAGGAATCGGTTCCGACCAGCACGGTTACCCGCGTGTTCTCCGGTTTAAAGACGGCATTGGCCGGATCGAACAGATCGTCCAGTGCGAGTTGAAACGTGTAAGGCGACGCCAATTCGAGCGCTTCGAGTATCCTCTTTCCGGTCTCGCCGAAATGATCCCAATCCCAGCCTTTGAGCAGGCGACCGAGCACGGATTTGCCCAGCTTGGCGAGTGGCGAACCGAAATTGGCCGGTGCCAGCATCAACAGCCGTTCCACCGGAGTCCGGCGCGGTCGCCCCTGGCAAACCTGCCGCAAATACTCGCGCACCACCAACCCGCCCGTGCTGTGCACGATGACATCGAAACTATGTCGCCCCTGCGCGATGTTCTTGTCCTTGAGCGCCCGCTGAAACGCAAAACCCAGGTCGTGCAAGGTGACCTCGTCGTTCATTGAGAGATAGTCGCCCAGGTAGATGGGAACGACGTTGAAATCATGCGCTGCGAGCCAAGCCGCCAGAGGACTGAAGGAACCGGAGGTGTCGCTCCAGCCGTGAAGAATGATGATGGGCTTCATGGGAGATGAATCAGAACGGAATGTGGCCCTATTCCGCATCGTGGCTTAAGACAACCGGACGGGCGAAAAAGCCCGGAGTCGGGTTTATTCCTCCAGTTCGACGTTCCAGTAGGCGACGTCGAGAAAGTCCTTCCACTTTTCGTGCCGGTGGTTGTTCAGCATGAGACTGATGACCGGCCGCCATTTCGGGCGCACCGGCTTGCGGATCAGTCGCATGTGCGCCTCGTGCGGCAGGCGATTCGCCTTGCGGGAATTGCACTTGATGCACGAGCACACGATGTTCTCCCAGGTCGTCTTGCCGCCGTAATGGCGCGGGATGACATGGTCGAGATTCAGCTCCTCGCGGGGAAACACATGGCCGCAATACTGGCACTTGTCGTCGTCGCGCTCGAAGACGTTGTTGCGCGTGAGCTTCAATTCCTTGCAGGGCAGTTTGTCGAAAAACGTGAGCAGGATAACGCGCGGCAGGCGAATGTTGCGATTGATGGTGCGCACCGTTTCCAGCTCCCCGACCGGCGGATTGTAGGCCGAGAAATCGATCCAATCCATCAGCGAGAACGTGCGGAAATTATCTTCCGTCTGATGCACGACCTGCGCGTGTTCGCGGGCCAGCAGCGCGAAGGCCCGGCGCGCGGCAATGATGTTCACCGCCTGCCAGAGGCGGTTCAGCACGAGCACGGGTTGATCCAGCACGGCTTCCATAGGCAACGGGCCTGTGTGATATGGACGCCCGCACCACCTGTCAAGCAACCCGCCGGGACGTTCTGCCGTGCGCGCTTCAGCGGGTCAGACGGCTGATCTCCTCCGCAAATTCCGCATACTGCGCAGTCAAATCAGCACGAACACCCAGCTTGAAACCGCTCCACTGAAACTCCGGCGTTACGAAGCAGGAAACCAATGCCCAGCGCCCACCATCACGCAGCCGGGTGCCCTGCCACACACCTGCCGGCACCACATCCTGGGGCGTTTCGCCAGCCGCAAGATTCAAACCGAGTTTCACCATCCTGCCCTCGTTGCGCGGACCGAGCCGCAACGACTCGAGCGCATCGCCACAATGAAAGCACCATGTCTCGTCGGCATCGAGCGTGTGCAAGGCCGAGAACCCCGACGGAGTGATCAGAAAATAGATGACCGAGAAGGCGCGGCGACTCTCGCCGGGAAGAACAGCGTCAGCCTCTGCACTGCGCCGGAAAAAACCACCCTCCGGTTCCAGCGGCTTCAGGTCGAGCAAACGCGCGACCTCTTCCGCCGTGTGCGTGTCAGGATGCAGATGGCCGGGGTTCATGAACCACCCGCCGGAACAATCGCCGGCTTCAGCGATTGGTTCTTAATGCGGATGCCGGCCAGTTTTGAAACAACCAACTCAACGTGCTCACTGGCCACATCGACATGCGTGTGGTCTTCGTGAATGTCGATCGCGCCGACTGCGCTTGCGGGCAGACGCGTAACCCCGGCGATCTTGCCGACCAAGTCAGCCGGCGTCACCAACTGCTGCCGCCCGACATTGAACGACACCACCGTAAACCCCGGTTCGCGGCCGGTGCGCGGCTTGCGCTCATAGGTCCGTTTTTGGGCGGCAAATTTATCACCGGCCGGCGCGTCCTTGAATGTCTCTGCTTTGGACGGCGAACCCGCGTCCCTGCGGGCCGGTTTCGATTCAGCACCGCGTCCCACCGGAGCTTCGTTGGCAGCAATCTGCTCCGCTCGCACTTTCGCGGTCTTCTTTGCCGGCTCCTCCGTGGCGCCCTGCATCAAATGAATCAGCGCCGAGGCAATGTCGGTGCTGGTGTAACCCATTTCCAACAGGCGATCCACCATCTGGTCGTGCGACTTGAACTTCTTTTCCTCCAGCGTGGCCCGGAGTTTCTCGAAGAACACGTGGCCCTTCGCCTCCTCCACCTCATCGAGCGAGGGAACGCGCTCGCGGCGAATCTTCAGCCGGGCGTAGTGCATCATGCCCTGCAGCTTGTATATCTCGCGACCCGACACGAAAGTGAAGGCCATGCCCGTCTTGCCGGCGCGGCCTGTGCGCCCGATGCGGTGCGTGTAATCCTCGGCGTCGTTGGGCAGGTCGAAGTTAAACACAACCTCGAGGTCGTCCACGTCGAGGCCGCGCGCGGCGACATCCGTGGCGATCAGGAACTCGAAGCCGCGACGACGAAACTTGTCCATCACGCGTGTGCGCTGCGCCTGGGTGATATCGCCATGCAGCCGGTCAACCGAATAGCCGCGCGCGTGCAGGTGCTCGTCGAGTTCGTCCACCATGATCTTGGTGCTGCAGAAAATGATGCCGAAACGGAAATCGTGCAGGTCGATCAGGCGCGTGAGCACCTCGATCTTGGAGCGGCGGTCCACTTCGAAATAAATCTGTTCCACCTTGGGCGCGTTCTGCGCGTGCGCTTCGATCTTCACCCAAGCCGGATCACGGGTGTAGCGCTTGATGAGTTCCTGGATGCCGCGCGGCATTGTCGCGGAAAAGAACAGGCACTGGCGCTGCTCCGGCACGGCGGAGAGGATGCGCTCGATGTCGTCGCGAAAACCCATGTCAAGCATGCGATCGGCCTCGTCGAGCACGACAACCTTGAGGCCATCGAGTCGCAGCGTGCCCCGTTCCATGTGATCCATCACGCGACCAGGCGTGCCGATGACAACCTGCGCCCCGGCCGCCAAGGCGCGGAACTGTCGCTCGTAGCTCTGGCCCCCATAAATCGGCACCTCCATGAGCCCCTTTTTGAACGAGCCGAGTTTGCCGCACTCCTCCGCCACCTGCACCGCCAGTTCGCGCGTCGGACAAAGCACGAGCACCTGCACCTGCTTCAATTGCGTGTCCACCTTCTCGATGGCCGGAATTGCGAATGCCGCGGTCTTGCCCGAACCGGTGGCCGACTGGCCCACGACGTCGCGTCCCGCCAAGGCATGCGGAATCACGGCGGTCTGGATGGGGGAGGCTTCCTCGAAACCCATCTTGTCCACCGCCTTCACTATTTCCGGCGAGAGGCCGAGTTCGCTGAACGGACGTTTTTCCATGCCCGCAACAATGGGGCAGACGGCTCGGAAAGAGAGCCTAAAGTGAGCCTCGTCTCCACCGCGACAGGCCCCGGCTCCGGCCATCGCTTCGAATTACCTCGCGTCAGGGTCCCTTTGCCGGGGTAATGGCCCGCTATGCCATTTTCCAAGCTCGGGCTGCCGCCCGCCCTCATCAACGGAGTCAAGGCCATGGGTTACACCGACCCGACGCCCATCCAGCTCCGTGCCATCCCGGTTGTGCTCGGCGGCGGCGATCTCATCGGCTCGGCCCAGACCGGCACCGGTAAAACCGCGGCCTTCGCCCTCCCCGTTCTCGCCCGTCTCGGTAAACACGAGCCCCGCGGCCCGCGCGTGCTCGTGCTCGAACCCACCCGCGAACTCGCCGCGCAGGTCGAGACCGCCTTCCGCGACTTCGGACGTTTCACCGACATCCGCGCCACCGTCATCCACGGCGGCGTGGGCTACGGCCGCCAGCGCAGCGAACTCCAAGCCGGCACCGACGTAGTCATCGCCACGCCCGGCCGCCTGATGGATTTTGTCAATGAGCGCACGCTCCGGCTCGACGGCGTCAAGATTCTCATCCTCGACGAGGTGGACCGCATGCTCGACATGGGCTTCGTGAAGGACGTGAAGAAGATCATCGGCATGTGCCCGAAGGAACGGCAGACGCTCTTCTTCTCCGCCACCGTGCCGCCCGAGATCGAAGAGGTCGCCCGCTTCGCGCTGCGCAACCCGGCCCGGGTCGAAATCGGCGTATCTCGCACGGTCAACACCTCGGTCACCCACGCCTTCTATCCGGTGCCGATGCACAAGAAGTTCGACCTGCTCGTCGCCCTGCTGGCGAAGACCGATTTTCAGAGCTGCATCGTGTTTTCCCGCACGAAGCACGGGGCCGACAAGATCGCCCGCAAACTAAAGAGCGCTAACCACTCGGTCGCCGTCCTCCACGCCAACCGTTCGCAGAACCAGCGCGTCGAGGCACTCGAAGGCTTCAAGTCCGGCAAATACGAGGTGATGGTCGCCACCGACATCGCCGCCCGCGGCATCGATGTCGCCGGCGTATCGCACGTCATCAATTACGACATTCCCGCCAATCCCGAGGACTACGTGCACCGCATCGGCCGCACCGGCCGGGCCATGGCTGTGGGCGACGCCTTCACGCTGACCACGCCCGAGCAGGCCGGCGAAATCCGCGCCATCGAACGTTTTATCGGCCAGAAAGTGCCGCAGCTCAAACTCGAGGGTTTCGACTACAACGCCCCGGCGACACCTCCGCCGGCCGGCAGCAAGCCCCACTTTGAACCACGCGGACGCCCGCACGGCTCGCGTCCCGCTCACGGACAACGCGGCGGCCATTCGCACTCGCGTCCGGGACAAGGCCATGGCCGACCGGCGCAATCAGCCTCCGATGCCCCGCGCCCGGCTCAATCCGGACACGGAAGCGGCCACGGTCAGCAGCCCGCGCATCCTTCGCGCAAATTCGGCAACCTCTCCCGCGGACGCTGGCAACGCCGCTGATTTGGCAAAGGGGGCATTCGTCCCCTTACCTTACCTGCAAGGTCTCGCCGGAATATTCCAAGCCCAACGACGGGATGACGACCGCCTTGCGGTTGCCCTCCTTGCGCACTTTGCCGGCGACCCACGCGTCGTGTCCGGCGACCTTCGCGGCGGCGAGCGTGGCCTCGACAGCGGACTGGCTCACGTAGGCGGCGAAACCGATACCCATGTTGAAGGTCGCATAAGCCTCGCGCAGATTGATCGGCCCGGCTTCCATCAAAAACTTGAACAGCGCCGGCGCTTCGCGCGGGGTCGTGATCTCGTAAACGAAGGGTTCGTCGAGCCGCATGAGCTTGCGCCAGCCGTGACCGGTAACGTGCGAAACGTAGTTGAGCGTCACGCCGGCCTGTTGGCACTTCACGACAAAATCCACGTAAATGGCCGAGGCCGCGAGCAGTGCCTCGCCGTAGGTGCGCGGGTCGCCGTGGCCGATGGGCGTCTGGTAACCCTGCGGAAGTTTTTCGGCGATGAGCCGGCAAAGGCTGAGCCCGTTGGTTTGCACGCCGGTCGAGGCGAGAAAGATGATGGCGTCGCCGTCGCGCACTTCGCCGGTGATCCGCTGTGACTTCGGGGCGATCTTCCCGATCGCCGAACCGGCGAGCACGATGGCGTCCGGATGAACAATGCCCTTCAGCGTGGGCGTCTCTCCCCCGCCCCAGACCGCGCCGGCGCGATGGCAACCCTCGGCCCAACCCTCCACGAGTGCCTGCATACGCTGGGCATCGCCGAACCACTCCGACGCGCCGACCGCCGCATGCATGGCGACCGAGATCGGGCGCGCGCCGCAGGTGATGAGGTCGTTCACGATCGTCGCCACCGTATCGATGGCGATCTCGCGATAGAAATTTTTTCCCGTCTGTGCGTAAACGACATCGGCCACGAGGTTCTTGGTGCCGAGACCTTCCTCCACATGCGCGAGGAAGTGGTCATCCGCTTCGATCAGGTAGGCGCTCTCCCCGCGGGTCGTGGCGGGCTCGGCGTAGCCATGGGCGGCGAGTTCGTTGGTCGTGCCGCGCGCGGCCTGCTGGCAGGCGCGCTTGAACGCATCGAGCTGGTCGTAACGGACACCGGAACTTTCGTAGGAGAGACTCATACAATCAGGTCACCACGAAACATACGAAATACACCAAAAGGAAATCCCGCTTTCGTGTGTTTGGTGTATTTCGTGGTGGTTCATCAGTAGCTGCGCCCCTCGGCTTTCTCGAAATAGTTCACGAAAGCCTGGTTCACGACACGGAAACCACCGGGCGTCGGATAATTCCCGGTGAAGAACCAATCGCCGCTGTGGTTGGGCAGCGCGCAGTGCAGGTTCTCGATCGTCTGGAAGAGGATTTCAATCTCGCCCTGCCAACCGTTGGGCTTCGGCGACACCAGTTCGGTGATCTTGCGCGACAATTCATCGGCACTGAACGGCTCGTAGATTTTCTTCACGTGGTTGATGGGCACCTTGCCGGGATTCTTCAGCTCCTCGCGGCAGAGACGGTAAACCTCCTCGATCATGGAAGCCTGCCCGCGCTCCTTGAGCAGCGAGATCGCGGCTTCGAAGGCGATGAATTTGCCGATCTCGGACATGTCGATGCCGTAGCAATCCGGATAGCGAATCTGCGGCGCGGTCGAGGCAATGACGATTTTCTTCGGGTTCAGCCGTTTCAGGATGCGCAGGATGGAGCGACGGAGCGTCGTGCCGCGCACGATGGAATCGTCCACGCACACGAGGTGGTCCTTGGGCTGCACGACGCCGTAGGTGACGTCGTAAACGTGAGAAGCGAGCTGGTTGCGCCCCTTCTCCTGGCTGATGAAGGTGCGGAGCTTCACGTCCTTCGACACGAGTTTCTCGCCGCGCGGCCAGTTGTTGAGAATGAGATCGTCCACGAGCGCCTCGGTGATCGTGCCGGCCTTGGCGGCATCGAGGAGCGTCTGCTTCACCTCGGCGCGACGGCGGAAACGCAGTTCGCTCATCAGGCCGAAATAGGCCACCTCGGCGGTGTTGGGAATGAAACTGAAAACGGAATTCTCGAGATCGCCGCCGATGGACTTCCAAATCTTGTCGGCGAGCCCGGCGCCGAGCGCCTTGCGCTCGCGGTAGATGTCGGCGTCGTTGCCGCGCGAGAAATAGATGCGTTCGAATGTGCACTGTGTCTTCGGCAGCGCCGGGCGCACACGGTCCACCGAGACTTCGCCGGATTTCTTCATCACCACGGCGCATCCGGGCTCCACTTCGTGGACGTCGGTCGCCTCCAGATCGAACACCGTGCAAAGTGGCGCGCGCTCGGAGGCAAAAGCCACGACCTCGTCGTTCTCGAACCAGTGGCAGGGACGAATGCCCGAGGGATCGCGTAGCACAAAGGCGTCGCCGTTGCCAAGCGCGCCCACGAGCGAGTAACCGCCATCCCAGTTGGCCGCGGCAGTGCGGAGCACGCGAGCCGGATCGATCTCGGCGTTGATGCGGCGCGAAATCTCGCCGCCGGGCAGGCCCTGTCCGCGCAGTTCGCGGTAGAGGCGCTCGTGCTCGTCATCGAGACAGAAGCCAATGCGCTCGAGGATGGCCTGCGTGTCGGTCGCGAAGATCGGGTGCTGACCGATGGCAATGAGGCTGTCGTTGAGCTCGGCCGTGTTGGTCAGGTTGAAATTGCCCGCGAGCATCACGTTGCGGGTCGGCCAGGAGCTGCGGCGGAAAAACGGGTGGCAGGAGCTCAGGTTGTAGCCGCCGGAGGTGCCGTAGCGCAGGTGGCCGAGGTAGAGCTCGCCGCAAAAGTCGAATTTCTGGCGCGCCGTCTCGGGGAATTCCGG
>JBIQJF010000005.1:0-86760 GCA_044507675.1 Opitutales bacterium
TCGCGACCAAAGGCTTATGAGTCCTCTGCTCTACCACTGAGCTACCCTGGCGAAAGGGACGCGCAAGAAGTCACAGTTTTCGCCGGAAATCCACAAGATTTTTCTGCCCGCCGCCTCAGCTACAGGAGCCGTGCTCAAATGTGCTCGCCCAGATAGTTTAGCTCGCCCACGGGGGCGCGACTGCCAGTGGTTCGGACCGACAGCAGGTGAAAGCCGGCTTCGTCCTCGTAGCCTTCAGGAGCTACGGTGTCGATCCACACGCTAAGCCGGTTGCCCACTCCCTCAGAAAACAACCGTCGCGGCTTGCTGAACAACGTATCCATCGCGTTGGGGCGAGAGTTGAGGATGGCAGGCGCAGCGGGCATGGGAAAACCGGGTTGCGCGCTAGGTTAACTGAATCCCTCAAACCGCACTGCGCACATCTTGCCATAGCCAAGGATGCTATTGCGAATCATGCACCAGGGCGCGGGCGACGAAGCACACTGAACAGCAATCGCTTGTGAGAAGAAGCATACGGAGCAAACTCCGCCGTCATAATTCATCCGAATTATATATCGTCCGGACCCAGCCAGCGAAAGTAAGTGATTTCGAACCGTCGTCCAAAACCGCTCAGTCCGTCCGGCACGCGTTGCACGATGGCTTCCGCGTAGGCGGTTGATTCAATGCGAGTGGTATCCGCGGGATTCACGGCTTCGCCGTAAGCGCGGATGCGAAACGTATCAGAGCGGGTCGTCAGCCAAGGTTGCATCGCATCGCGAAACTCAGCCGGGGTCACGTCGCTGCCTTGCAGCACGGTGTCCAGCAGCGGGCTGTCGAGAAACGCATCCACGGTGAGAAAGGGACCGCCGGCCGGTTTTCCCGTGGAGCTTGCCGCGCCAAAATTGTCACGCACGCGATTGGCGAAGGTCGTCAGCGTGATGGTCAGGGGGTCAGCCGGACGAAACCGATTGTAGGTCGCGCCCACGCCGCGCCAGTAACGCGCGGAGGTCGAGTTGACGTTGAGCAATCCGGGCGACAGCGACGCGCCCACTACGCGGCGATGCGTGCGCCCGAGCGCGTGCAGATTGCTTTGCAACTGCCCCGGCGTGAGCGGACTCACCGGCACGTAAGCCAGTTGCGCGTAGGCTTCGACGCGCGCGAGATCGGGTGCATCCGGTGAAAGCGCCGTCACAAGTTCGTCAATCGCGTGCTTGCCGCCACTCACGGGAGCTTCGTCATCCGGCACCACGGCGCTGAGTTTCACGCCTTCGTCACCCACCCACCACGCGTAGCCACCATGCGGCACGGAGTCGCCCTGCGCATTGTTGATCGCAACCGGCATGAGGAGCGCCTTCACGTGCTCCTTGTCGGCCGCATCCGCCCCAAGCGCACCCGTCGCGAGCAAGGCGATTGCATCGCTGCCAGTCAGCGCGGGCACCGCCGAGCCCGACGCTCCCGACGTCAACCAGCCGAGAAATGCTCCTTCGCTCGTCCACACGCCACACCAATGGCGCGCCGGATTGTTCGCTCCCGCCGGCACACCACTCAAACCCGCCATGCCCGTGACCACGGCATCTTCGCCCGCCAAGCGTTGCAATTCCCCCAACGCGACTTGCAGGGCCAACAGCGCGTGTTGTCGCGCCCGTGTCTGGTAGGTTGCGGAACCGGCAATGTCCGTCCCCACCCGGCTCAACACACTCAACGCAAGCAGCGCCAGCACCAACAGGGCCAGCAACACCACCGTGAGCACGAGCGCGAAACCCGATTGTTTATATTTCGGATTCACCGCGCGCCTCCCCTGATTTCGATGCGTCGGATGAACACGGTCGAGTTCGCCTCGACCACGGCCCACCACCAATCGGCATCGGCAGCGTGTTGCGCAGGCCGCTCCACCCGCCCGCTCTCCATGGCCCCGATCAACGTCGCGCCTTCTTCGCTCAGCACGCGCACCAATACATCCATCACCGCCGGAAACCGGGAGTCATCCGCCCCGCTCTGGCCGATCGCGTGGTGCGTCACGTCGTTGGCGGCGCCGGGATAAATGCGCACCAATCCGCCCGACCCGTCCCGCCGATACAGCCAGCAGCCGAAATCCACCACATTGGTCGCAAGCAGATTGGCGTGGCTGGGATTGGTTACGTTGCGCGGCAGACGAAACGCCGTGGACAGCGCGCTCGACGGCGTGTTGTTGGTGCTGCCGTAGACGGCGGCAGTGACGTCGTAGCTCTGGGCAAAAGTGTCCGCCTGACTGACGACGGAACGATAAAGCGAGTAGCGCACTGGCGCGGGATTCGCAGCCACCGGATCCCCCGTGACGGGCCGCCGCACGACCTGATACGCCACCACCGCCGGCAGGCTTCCACCCGACTCCACATTGGTTGCCACAAAACGCAGCCACGCTCCTGAAAATCCGAAGCGCGCATCGCGAAGCGGGCTGAGACCGTTCGCGTCCGGCTCCGGCAAGGGCTGCAAGCTGCCTCCATTCGCTGGCTTCATCGCCCCGGTAACAAGCCAGCCATGGTTGGCGATAGATGCGGGCGCATCGAGAATGTCCACCGCCAGCCAGCAGTTCGCATCACGCCGATGCAGTGCCGAAGTCAAATCCCGCTCCAACAACTCAAACACCTGTCGGGCCGTGGCGGCTTGCAACTGCGCGCCCTGCGTGCGTCGCCAGAGATTCAGCACCTGCGTCGTGACCGCCAACATGAGTCCGGCAATCACCAGCGTGATCGCGACCGCCACCAGCAATTCGAGAAGCGTGAAGGCCGCATTGCCGCTTTTGTGGGAGCGAACTTTCATCGGCTGAGCGCCAGGGTAAACACCAGCTCGTGGCGCGATTCGGACGGAACGACCGCTGTCACGCCGGGCACTCGGTGCGGCCACGACACCCGCACGGCGAGAGCGAGAAAGGCTTTACCGCTGTCAAAGCGGAGTGGCTCGTCGGGAAACCGCCAGCATTCGACGAGAAAATATTGCTCTCCTTCAGGCAGTGGTCCCGCAACCGGCGCAAGATAAGTGAGCGAGTGCAACCGCGTGGCTTCGCGATCGGCGACAAAGGCCAATCCATCGGCCAACGGACCGTTCATCATCGGCACCTGACCGGCCAATGCGTCGAAGCCGCTCGTGCCCAGACGTTGCAACTCCACCTTGAGCGCATCAGGCAGACGCTGCGCCGCGAGCGAATCCACCGAAGCCGCACCCTGCCGCGCCAGCGAGGGCAACAACGCGAGCACCACTGTCACCGAAGCGGCAAATATCCCGGCCGCGATGATCACTTCGACCAGCGAAAAGGCGAAGGTTCCTGTTCTCCGCTGCTTCATTTTTATTGCTCTCAAAACGCACTTCGCCCGTTCAACAGCGCGGGCACACCGTAGGCGCTCAAGATGAGTCCACGCACCGATTCCGGGTCTCTCAATTGCAGCGGAGGTTCTCCGCTCAAATAGGAACCCGACGCTTTGATTTGGATGCGAGCGATGACGAGGTAGCCCTTCGGCGGCGGACCCGTCCCGAGCGCCGCGAGCGTGCCGTTGGGCGTGAAGGCAAATCCCATCCAAAGCTGCGCGGACGCATCACCTTCGAGTTGATAATTGATCGTCTGGTTCACCAACAGGTCGGAAACCAGATCCGCAGCCGGATCGGATACACGTTTCCAATCCCCTATCTCCGCCACGAGACCCGCGAGCGAGGTCGGAACAATGGCGGTTTCCGACGGCAGCATGACGGCCTGCACCGTGTCCCAATCCGTCGGACTCGCTCCCGCCTGACGTCCGACCTGCAACACAACATAGCGCAGATAACGATCGGCCTGCGCAGGATCGTTGCTGATCAACAACCGGGTCTTGCGATTGGTCGCCGCGGCCTTGGTGCGAGCGGCCGTGACGATATTGGCGAGTGTGGTTTGCGCGGAATGCAGCGCGGCGCCACCGCCGCCACTTGCCATGCCACCGACCAGAAAAAACGAAAGTGCCCCGATGAGCGCGATCACCACCAGCAGCTCAAGCAGCGTAAATCCCGAACGGCGCTGCGCTCCGGTTCTCATTTCCAACTGAAGACGAATTCCGGATTGTCGGCCGTCGCGCCTGGCGCCGGCGCGTAGAAGATAATGCCCGCACGCACGCCCAGTGAGGGAAAGTCCACCAATCCCGGAGTCATTCCATTGAGTGCGGGCAACGCGGTGAAATCCTTCCCTTGTTTGATGACGCCATCGAGATCGCGATCCGTGAGCACCGCCACCGCCGTGCCTCCCGATGCTTCGCAGATCAGGCCGTCGGAAGTCAGTTCATCATCGCTGAACGTGTGAAACGTGATGCGCTTTCGATTCTGCATCAGCGCCGCGTCGCCTGCCGTTAATGCAGCACCCGAGCGTTTGCGACCGGCGAGCAGGTCGTGGAAAAGGTGATCCGTTTCGTTGATCACACCGTTCACCAAACCGTTGGCATCAAAAAGCGGATAGTGTCCGTATTCACTCCGGAACGATTCGCTCGCGGCGGCCCACTGCGCAAACTGGACCTTCATCTTCGCCTTGGTCGCGCTGCGTCGCGCCGAGCTCAGCCCCGGATACAACAGCGCGACGAGAATCCCTAGAACGACGATGACGACGAGCAACTCGAGCAACGTGAAGGCTTGGCAAAGTCGCGGTTTCATGGCTGATCGGCATAGAGGTTGTCGGCGTTGTCGGCGTTGTCGGTGGCGCTGCGGTCGGCAAAACCTCCGGCCAGCATCGTGGTTGTGGCGGCACCATCGGGTCCGGCCGACCAGAGCACGCAGGTCGGATTCGTCCACGGCAGTTGCGTCTTGTAAGCGTAGCCGTAGGGCCGTTCCCATGGATCGAGCAGCACGGCGGTCGCATCGGTAAACGGGTCGGCATTCGCGAGCGTGCGGAAATGCGCGACGTCGAGCAGGACGCGTCCGCTCAACGGCTGGTTGTCAGGACCGCGTGTGCCAATCAACGACTGCAGCAACCGCGCCGGATCATCTGTCCGCGGGTAATCCCCATGAGCCTGCCGGTAGGCATCCAGCGCCGCCATCAGCGTGGTGAGTTCCGCGCGCGCCCGGGCCGCCTTGCCCGCGTTGCTTGCCCGCACTCCCGAACCGATCACCAAACCCGCCAGAACCGCGATCAGGCCGATGACCGCCAGCAACTCCATCAGCGTGAACGCCCTGGCCGGGCGATCGGGAGCAACTGGAGGTGATGCAGACATGGGCCTCTTTTTAGGAAGAGGAAGCCGGCGGGCCCGCGCCGGCTTCCAGATGATGACTATTCTTCGGATTGCAGAGCGGCAATAACCGAAAAGTCCTCGAGGGTGGTGGTGTCGCCCTTGACCGAGCCGGAGGTGGCCAGCTCCTTGAGGAGACGGCGCATGATTTTTCCGGAACGTGTCTTGGGCAGGCCCGCGGCGAAACGCACCTGATCGGGCTTCGCGAGCGAACCGATTTCCTTGCCGACATGCGAGCGCAGGGCCTCCTTGAGTTCCTCGCTGGCGGTCTGACCGGCCTTGAGGGTTACGAAGACCACGAGGGACTGGCCCTTGAGTTCGTCAGGGCGACCGACCGCGGCAGCCTCGGCGACAAACGGATGCGACACCAGCGCGCTCTCCACCTCGGCAGTGCCGATGCGGTGACCGGAGATGTTGAGCACATCGTCAATGCGGCCGACGACCCAGAAGTAACCGTCCTTGTCCTGTCGGGCGCCGTCGCCGGTGAAGTAGTAATGCGGGTGGTTCGGGAACTCGGAGAAGTAAGCTTTCTTGAAACGCTCGTCGTCGCCCCAGAGCGTGCGAAGCATCGAGGGCCAGGGCTGCGTGAGCACGAACTTGCCGCCGGAGTTGCGCGGCACTTCGTTGCCATCGGAGTCCACGACCATCGCTTTCACGCCGAAGAACGGCAGCGTGGCGGAGCCGGGCTTAGTCGGCGTGATGCCGGGCAGCGGCGTGACCATGATGGAACCGGTTTCGGTCTGCCACCACGTGTCCACGATCGGACAGCGTTTTTTGCCGATCATCTTGTGATACCACATCCACGCCTCCGGATTGATGGGTTCGCCAACGGAGCCGAGCAGGCGCAGCGAATCGAGGCGGTGGCGCAGCACGTAGTTATCACCCCAACGCATGAACGCGCGGATCGCAGTCGGTGCGGTGTAGAGGATCGTGAGGCCGTGGCGATCGATCATCTGCCAGAAACGATCGGGCTCCGGCTGGTTCGGCGCACCTTCATAGAGGAACACGGTCGAACCGTTCGAGAGCAGCCCGTAAACGACGTAGCTGTGGCCGGTGATCCAACCGATGTCGGCGGAGCAGAAGTAACGATCGTTTTCCTTGAGATCGAAAACGTAGTGCGAACTCAGTTTCGCGCCGAGCAGGTAACCGGCGGAGGTGTGCAACACGCCCTTCGGTTTGCCGGTCGAGCCGGAGGTGTAGAGAATGAAGAGCGGGTGCTCGGAATCGAAGACCTTTGCATTGTGGTAATTCGGAGCGCCTTCCCAAGCCTCCTTCCACCACACATCGCGGCCTTCAACCATGGAGACCTCGTTGCCGCAGCGGCGCACGACGACCACACTGTGCACGGTGGGTGCACCGGCGATGGCTTTGTCCACGTTGGCCTTCAGTTCGACGATCTTGCCGCGGCGCCAACCGCCGTCGGCCGTGATGACGAGCTTAGCCTGGCAGTCGTTGATGCGGTCCTTGAGCGCTTCGGGGCTGAAGCCGCCAAACACCACGGTGTGCACCGCACCGATGCGCGCGCAGGCGAGCATCGCGATGACCGCCTCGGGAATCATCGGCATGTAGATGGCAATGCGATCGCCGGACTTGATGCCGAGGTTCTCCAGGAAGTGCGCCATGCGGCAGACGTGGAAATGCAGTTGCCGGTAGGTGATCGTGCGCACGTCGCCCGGCTCACCTTCGAAAATTAACGCGGCCTTGTTCTCGCGGGCCGTGCCGAGGTGGCGATCGAGGCAGTTCTCGGAGACGTTTAACTTACCTCCCAAGAACCACTTGGCGTGCGGTGGCTTCCACTGCAGCACCTTCTTGAACGGCTTCCGCCACACCAACTGTTCCGTGGCTTGTTTAGACCAGAACTTTTCTGGAGCGTTGACAGACTCGGCGTAGAGCTTACGGTAAGTGGCGAAACTGCCAAGGTTTGCTTGGTTCTTGAATTCAGCCGATGGTTTGAAAATCCGGCTTTCGCGAGACACCGAGGTAATCGTTTGGTCCGTCACAAGTTTCTCCTCTGAGTTTTTATTGGGGGTTGAAGCTAAGCGTTTTCAGCAATGCCCCCGACGGATTGCACGGTCAAGCCCGCGCAGCGCCACTCCACTCGTTTTTGATTTTTTGTATGGATAAAGAAAACCCGCCCGCGGCTCCCGCAGAGTCGCCGGCTCCCTCCCCCGCTCCGGCCCAGCCGGAAAACACGATTCGTGTCGAAGGCATCCTCGACATCGACAACAGCCGCAACGGCCAGTTGCTCGATCTCGCGCGCTTCGGCAAACGTCGTCCCACCGATCCCTTCGTGCCGCGGGAACTCATCCGTCGTTTCAAGCTGCAACAGGGCAGCATCATCACGGCCACCGCCACGCCCGACCCGCGCTTTCCCAATCCCAAGGTTCGCTTCATCGAGAAAGTGGACGGCCTTGAAATCGACGAGCGTCGCCGCAAGACCGACTTCGCCAGCCTCATCACCGTCACGCCCGACAAGCAGCTCCGCCTCGAGCACAAGGACGGTCGCATGACGACTCGCGTCGTGGATCTCTTCTGCCCCATCGGCAAAGGCACCCGCGGCCTCATCGTCGCGCCGCCCCGCACGGGCAAGACCACCTATCTCCGCGACATCGCCCTCGGCGTTCTTCAGAACCATCCCGAGTGCCACGTCATGATCCTGCTCGTGGACGAGCGTCCCGAGGAAGTCACCGACTTCAAGCGCACCGTGCCCGCCGAGGTCTGGGCCTCGTCCAACGATGATCCGGTCGAGAACCATATTCGCGTCGCCGATCTCTGCATCGAACGCGCCAAGCGACTCGTTGAGACCGGCAAGGACGTCGTGCTTTTGCTCGACTCGCTTACCCGCCTCGCTCGCGCCCACAACACCGCCAAGAACTCCGGCCGCACCGGCTCCGGCGGTCTCGACGTGCGCGCCTTGGAAAAGCCCCGCCAGCTTTTCGCCTCTGCGCGCAACACCGAGGACGGCGGCTCGCTCACCATCATCGCCTCCATCCTCGTCGAGACCGGTTCCCGCATGGACGACGTCATCTTCCAGGAGTTCAAGGGCACCGGCAACATGGAGCTCGTCCTCGACCGCAAGGCCGCCGAGATGCGCATCTGGCCCGCCGTGAATATCCAATCCTCCGGCACCCGTCGCGAGGAACTGCTCATCGAGGCCAAGAAGCTGGAAGGCATCCACTTCTTCCGCCGCGCCCTCGTGCAGCAGAAGATCGAGGAAGCCACCGACACCATGGTCACCCGCCTCGGCAAGACCAAGACCAACGAAGAATTCCTCAAGCTCATCACGAAGTAACCAACTTCGCTCTTGCTCGTCTACCCTCTCTCCAACCACCCTGACCGTTCACCGAATGAATAGTTTCTCCGAGCAATGTCTCGACATGGCCCGTTCGATGCTGGGCCATAACCTTGATTCCATTAACGCCGACGGCACCGTCACTCCCGTTGGCGCCGAGACCTCCCGCTCCGACGAACCCGGACACGTCGCCTTCGCCCTCGGCGAATACTACCGCGCCACCGGGGAGACCACCCTCAAGGGTTACGATCTCATCGATCTCACGGCCCGCTGCGTCACCGCCCAGGCCTTCACTGAGCCCGCCCACGAAAACGGCCTCGCCTACGCCTCGCTCGGGCTCCTGTCCTACGGCCCCTCCAAGGAGCGCAACGCCGTCTGGGAACGCCTCGTAGAGGAAACCCGCGAGCGCCTCGACAAGCTCCTGCTCACCCGCAGTGACTACGATAATTACTGGCAGGCCTTCAACATCGCAAAGGCTGTGTGCCGTTACAGCTTCGGCCTCTCCAAGAAGGACGAAACCTCGCGCCTCATCGAGCGCATGGTCGAACGCATTGAGCAGACCAGCTCCACCGGCTTCTTCGATGACGCCGAGAAAGGCTTCGGCGGCCACTTCAATCTCTACGGCGTGATGACGCTCGCGTTCACGCGCTCGGCCCTCCAGCTCCACGCCAACTCGGCCCTCCGCGAGCGCAAGCTCCCGACCCTCCGCACCTACGCCGAGAAATACATCAAGATGATGCCCGACCTCGTGCGCGCCGACGGTCTCGGTTGGGCCTACGGTCGCTCCGCGGGCGCCTACGGCCAGATGCACTGCATCACGCTCATCCTGCAGGGACTGCGCGACGGCTGGATCCCCGACGACCAGAAGAACAAGTATTTCGATATCCTTCGCCGGCTCTTCTATTACTTTTTCCATACCTACCTGGACCAGGAACACGGTTTCCTCGATGTCCGCGACGACGAGCGCACCGCCTACGCTTCGCACACGACGCGCATGGCCAACTTCGACGCCGCCCGCTACCTCTGCCAGTGGTCGCGCCTCGCGAAGACCGTGCAGATGCCCGACTCGGTCAAGGCCGAGCCCGCCCGCACCAGCGGCCGTTTCGTCATCTTCGACAAGTCCAACCGCAAAGAGCAGGGTCTCTTCCTCTACCGCGATGCCGAGTCCGGCCTGCATGTGCAGCTCCCGCTCGTGAGCTCCGGCACCGACTGCACCGCCGACAACCTGCCCTTCCCCCACTGCCCCGGCGTCTTCGACTGGCCGAACAACGTCTATCTCCCGATCATGCTTCCCGAACTGACCTTCGGCGAGCATGTCACCATCCCGGCCTTCTACGGCCAGAAGTGCGTGACCGGACTCGGGCTCAAGAATTCGTTCTTCTTCCGCTACGAACAACCCGAACTGGTCACCACGCGCGAGGAACTCGCCCGCGGCATCGGCAGCGTGAAGGTTCAGTGGAGCTTCAGCGGCAGCAAGATCACCGCCGATTTCGCCTACACGGTTAAAAACCAGGTGCAGCTCGACAAGTTCCGCATGGCCCTCGTCATCGGCGCACCGCACTCGAAATACCGCATGGGCACCTCGCCCGCGCTCGGCGCACAAGGCCATCGCTGCTCGGTGCTCAAGGACGATTTCCACGCCAACTGGGCCGAGACCGAGGTCGTCTCGTCCGACCCGGCCTACAAGACGAACTTCGGCAAGTTGCACTACGTGCAGATGTTCGTCCGCGACCATCCCCTGATCATGCGCCCCGGCCAGATCTACCGTCTGACGGTCAGCTTCGATCCCGATCTGACGCTGGTCGAAGCGTAAGCTAACCGGCATCTTTACTGTAAGGCGGGGTCTCCGAACCCCGCCTTTTTCTTTGGTCGCCCCTACAATCTCCCCGCTCCGCCTTCGCCGGACGGGGCTTTTGCTTTTGCCCAGGTTAAATCTAGGTTACGGGTCTGCTTAAACCTCGTTTGTCGCCCGGCACCCGCCCAGCCACTCCCTGTCTATCTTCCGCCATGCCTCCCTCCCCGCGCGCCAAACCACGCTCCGCCAAGATCAAGGCCACCACCGGCCGATCCATCACGCCCAAAGCCGGCGGCAGCAAGATCGTTTACGCCAATCGCGAGTTGAGCTGGCTGGCCTTCAACCGTCGCGTCCTGGAACAGGCCCAAAGCGACGCCAATCCTCTGCTCGAACGCACCAAGTTTCTCGCCATCGTCAGCTCCAACCTCGACGAATTTTTTGAGATCCGCATCGCCGGCCTGCTCCAGCAGAAAGACTCCACCGGCGGCGAACCAAGCATCGACGGCCTCACGCCCAAGGAGCAGCTCAAGCGCGCCTTCACCGAGATTCGCAAGCTCGTGGATGACCAATACGTCTGCTGGCACGACCTCCTCCTGCCCGCCCTCGCGAAGGAGAAAATCACTTTCAAATCCGCAGCCCAGCTCACTGCCACGGAGCGCGCATGGGCCCAGGAATATTTCACCCGGCAGGTCCATCCGGTGCTGACGCCACTCGCGATCGACCAATCGCATCCGTTTCCCCAGATCGCCAACAAGACCCTCAACGTCATCGTAACGGTCGATAATCCCGATACGCCCGAACAGGAATACCTGACCGCAATCATCCCTGTGCCGCGCATCCTGCCGCGCTTCGTGCAGATCACGCCCGACAAACGCGGCCCGCAAACCTTCGTCTTCCTCAGCGAGATCATCAAGCTCTGCGCCGGCGATCTCTTCCCCGGCTATCGCATGATCAGCGCGCATGCCTTCCGCGTCACGCGCAACAGCGACCTCTACATCGATGACGAAGAAGCCGAAAACCTGCTCAAGAAAATTGAAGAGGAACTGCGCAATCTCCGTCGCGGCGCCGCCGTGCGTTTGGAAATCGAAGCCGACGCACCGGACACTGTTTTCAACCTCCTTTTCGAAAACCTGCATATCGATGAGGAACACGTTTTTCGCCTCAAGGGCCCGCTGAACCTCGCGCGCATGATGAGCCTGTCCGATCTCGTGGACCGGCCCGATCTCAAGTTCCCGGTGTTCGTGCCCTTCGAATCCTCCACGTTGAAGGCCTCGCCGAGCATCTTCTCCTCCATCCAGGACGGCGACATCCTGCTGCATCACCCCTACGATTCCTTCAATCCGGTCGTCGAGTTCGTGCAGCAGGCCGCGCGCGATCCCGGCGTGCTTGCGATCAAGCAGACGCTCTACCGCACGAGCGGCGATTCGCCCATCATCGGCGCGCTCATCGACGCTTCGCGCAACGGCAAGCAGGTCACCGCGCTCGTCGAGCTGAAGGCGCGCTTCGACGAGGCCAACAACATCCGTTGGGCCAAGGAACTCGAAGAGGCCGGCGTGCACGTCGTGTTCGGCCTCGTCGGTCACAAGACCCACTGCAAATGCAGCATGGTCGTCCGACAGGAGCCCGATGGCCTCCGTCGTTACGTCCATCTCGGCACGGGCAATTACAACCCGAAAACCGCGCGCCTCTACACCGACCTCAGCCTGCTCACCTGCAATGCCGACATCGCCGCCGAGGTCGCGCAGCTGTTCAACTCGCTCACGGGCTTCGGTCGTTCGCCCGAGTTCAAGCACCTCATCGTCGCGCCTTTCAATCTCCACTCGCGCATCCAGGAACTCATCGCCACCGAGGCGCTCAACGCCGCCGCCGGGAAGCCGGCCCGCATCATCGCGAAGATGAACAAGCTCGTGGACAAGGTCACCATCGACAACCTCTACGCGGCCGCGCAGGCCGGCGTGCAGATCGATCTCGTCGTTCGCGCAACCTGCTGCCTCGTCCCCGGCGTGAAAGGACTCAGCGAGAATATTCGCGTGCGCAACATCGTCGGTCGCTTCCTTGAGCACGCCCGCCTCTACTACTTTGAAAACGGCGGCTCGCCGCTTCTCTATGCCGGCAGCTCGGATTGGATGACGCGCAATTTCTTCCGCCGCGTTGAAGCGCTGTTCCCGATTACCGTGCCTGCCCTGCGCGATCGCGTGCTCAGCGAAATTCTCCCCGGCGAATTCAAGGACAACCTGGACGCCCGCGATCTGCAGCCCGACGGCACCTATGTCCCGCCGCCTCGCAAGGAAGGCGAAGAACCCTTCTCTGCCCAAAAATACTTCATGGCCGCCGCCGAAAAACGCGCCTCCGCCCAGTTGGAAGTCGTGGCGTGAGCGAGAGCCGACGCTTTTCTCGAACTTAATTCGATACACCCCGTCGCCGCGCGCCACCCCGCTTAATCCCGAACTATGCAGTGGGATGTGGGTCAGCGCGCTTGCGCGCGCCCTGGAAATGCGCCCGCAAGCAGGCTGCCCACAGCATCACCATAGAGATTCTCACCACCGAGTGTGATCAGGTTCAACTGCATGGTTCCGGATCAAGAGGGAGGGCCCGTCAGCGCGCGGTCTGTGCTCGGTCCGCAAAAATTGATGACCGTCCGAAATGACATGAATCAACTCGCGTGATCATGGCCTTCCGCGTTTCCGCCGACGAGCCCTCCTGCCCTTCCCTCTTTCCTGATTGGCTCCCCACCCACGTTGCTCAAACCTTACTCGCATGGAATCGGCACCCTTTTTCGATGTCCCGCTCAATCTGCCGCATGCCGGCCGCGTAGCGCGACGCCTGGTGACCTACCTCCATCGCGACGGCCACGAATCCACCGCCGCCGCGGCGACCGCCGTGGAACTGGTGGACTTGCTCGACCCTTATTACGAAAGCGATGAGAACCCGGGCCGCGCCGCCAGCGAGCAGGTGCGCGAACAGGCCGCCGCGCTCGGACGACGGTTTGTGGAGCAGATCGAACTCGACGCCCTCGGCCACGACCGCCTCGGCCAGGCGGTGCGCAATCTTTTCGAATGCCTTGAACTCGGCCGCGAAGGCGCCGCCATTTCCCTCCGCGCCGGCGAGGACCCCGCGTCCATGCAACGGCCGCGTTGAGGGCGGATTTTCACGTGTCATTGCGAAGAATCCCGCCATGGCGGGATGACGAAGCAATCCATCTGATATCTCGCTGGATCGCCACGGCCCACTTTGCGGGGCTCGCGATGACACGGCATTTGATGTCTCTCCCTTCGCTCTTGTCTCGCGGCGCACTCTCGCACATTTCCTCGGCTGCATGTCGCAGAATTTCGCGCGCCTCGTTTTCGCCCTCACTCTCGTCTTTTTCGGCGCGTTCTTCCTCTGGCCCATCCTGCAAATCCTTAAGGGTGGCTTCATCGATGCCGACGGCCGGCTGACCTTTGCCTATCTCGTCTCACTGCTCGGTGACCCGATTTACCTCGGCGGTCTGGCCAACTCCTTCCTGCTCGCACTCACGACCACGACCTTCGCACTGCTCATCGCGCTGCCGCTGGCCTTCGTGACCGACCGCTTTCTGTTTCCGCTCAAGGGATTTCTCGGCTCCTTCATCCTCGTGCCGATGATCCTGCCGCCCTTCGTCGGTGCCATCGGCATCAAGCAGATCCTCGGGCAATACGGCGCGCTTAACGCCTTCCTCATCAAGATCGGTATCTGCGACCCCGGCTGGACCTTCGACTGGCTCGGGGCCAACCAGTTTCTCGGCATCGCGATCGTCACTTCCTTCAGTCTGTATCCCATCATCTACCTCAACGCCGTCGCCGCGCTCGCCAACGTGGACCCGGCCATGGAGGAAGCCGCCGAAAACCTCGGCTGCACCGGCCTGCGGAAATTCTTCAAGATTACCCTGCCGCTCATCAAGTCCGGCCTGTTTGCCGGCGGCACCATCGTCTTCATCTGGTCATTCACCGATCTCGGCGTGCCGCTCATTTTCGACTACGCCCGCGTCACGTCGGTGCAGATTTTCTACGGCCTGAAGGATATCGGCGGCAACCCGTTCCCCTACGCCCTCGTTGCCGTGATGCTGTTCAGCTCGGTGACATTCTACGGCATCGGCAAGGGCCTGTTCGGACGCGATGCCTACGCGATGATGGCCAAGGCCACCTCGTCGGGTGGCCCCAAGGCGCTGCCGCCGCTCCGCGCGTGGTTCTGCACGCTGCTCTTCGCTGGCGTGACCTTCATCGCCATCCTGCCTCATCTCGGCGTCGTGCTCGTGGCCTTCTCCAACGACTGGTATGCCTCCGTGCTGCCGAAGAATTTTAACCTCGATAACTTCCGCATCGCGCTCGGCCACGATCTCACCGTGCCGGCCATCGCCAACAGCCTCAAATACGCCAGCATCTCCACCATCATCGATCTTTTGCTCGGCATCATCCTCGCCTACGTAATCGTGCGCTCGAAGATTCGCGGACGCCAGATTCTGGACTTCCTCGCCATGATGCCGCTCGCCGTGCCGGGGCTCGTGCTCGCCTTCGGCTACCTCGCGATGAGCCAGGACGGAAAGTTCTTCTCGTTCATCAATCCCGTCGCGGATCCGACCATCCTGCTCATCGTCGCCTACTCCATCCGCCGCCTGCCCTACGTCGTGCGTTCCGCCGCCGCCGGTTTCCAACAGACCAGCGAAACGCTCGAGGAGGCCGCGCAAAACCTCGGTTGCCCGCCACTCAAAGCCGTCTTCAGGATCACGTTGCCGCTCATCATCGCCAATCTCATCGCCGGCGGCCTGCTCGCCTTCTCGTTCGCCATGCTCGAGGTCTCCGACTCGCTCATTCTCGCGCAGAAGCAGGTCTATTACCCAATCACCAAAGCGATCTACGAACTCTTCCAACTCCTCGGCGACGGCAAGTTCATCGCCTCCGCCCTCGGCGTCTGGGCCATGGCCTTCCTCGGCATCACCATCGCCGGCATGACCATCCTCCTCGGCAAAAAGCTCGGTGCTATCTTCCGCGTCTAATAACGCGAACTGGCGTTCAGCGGTAAGCATTAAGCCAAACCATGAACCCGGCAGCTTTCTGGCTTAGCGCTTAATGCTTATCGCTCATTCCCCATGCTCTACCTCGTCCTCGTCTCCCTCCTCTGGGCCTTTTCTCCCGGCCTGACCAAGGGGCTGACCGCGGGACTCGACAGCAGTTTTGTGGCGGCGGCCCGACTCACGCTCGCCATGCTGGTGTTCCTGCCGTTTCTAAGACTCAAGGGTCTTGCACCCCGGCTCATGCTCTCACTCGGCGCGCTCGGCGCAGTGCAGTTCGGCGTGATGTATCTGGCCTATAACGAGAGCTTCCGCCACCTGCAGGCCCACGAGGTCGCGTTGTTCACGCTCACCACACCGGTCTTCGTCACGCTGATCGCCGACATCTTCGACCGCACTTTTCGCACGCGCGCCCTCGCCGCCGCGCTGCTCGCCGTCGGCGGCACCGTTGTCGTCGTTTTCCAAGGCCAGCATATCCGGCCGACGCTTTGGGGCCTCGCGTTGGTGCAGATTTCCAACCTCGCCTTCGCCGCCGGCCAGATCGGCTACAAGCGCCTGCGTGCGAAACACCCCACGCTCCGCGATCGCGAAGTCTTCGGCCTGCTCTACGCCGGCGCTGTCGCGCTGACGCTGCCCGTCGCCTTGCTGCAGATGGACTTCGCCGCCTTCACGCTGACTTTCGCCCAAACAACGACGCTCCTCTACCTCGGCGTGCTCGCCTCAGGCTTCGGTTTTTTCCTCTGGAACCTTGGTGCCACCAAGGTCGGCACGGGCGCGCTGGCGGTAATGAACAACGCCAAGATCCCGCTCATGGTCGCCATCTCGCTCCTCGTCTTCGGCGAATATGCCGACATCCCCCGCCTCTTCATCAGCCTCGTCCTCCTCACCACCGCTGTGTGGTTCGCCGAGAGACGCTGAGCCTCAGGCCAATTCGGATTTAACACAAAGGACACGGAGGGCTCAGAGGGAATTCCCCCGCCTCAAGCATCCGATCCGGAATTTTCCTGTTTCCCCTGCGGTCTCGGTGACCTCCGTGTTGAACCTGCACAGGGTATTAGCCGGAGGTCATTCTGTAGATTCCGCCTTTGGCGGATTCCATTGGTGGTTTCACCCGGTTCGGCACCCGCCAACCCGGACTTGCGAACGCCGGCTGGCCCGATTCGCTAGCCGGATGCCAAGGATTCCTCTGGAGGACAATTTCACCGACGTCATCGGCAAGGCCCAACGTGGGCGCCAACTCAGCGATGCCGCACTCGCCGCTCAGGCCAAGATCACGCCCGCCGAACTGAAGGCCGTCAAATCCGGCGAGGTTCGCGAGCCACCCTTGCGTGCCATCGCCGCCGCGCTTGGTCTCGGTCGCAACAGCCTCCTCGCCCACGCCCGCAAGGAATGGTATCCGGAGCAACCGCAGTTCCCCCGCGGCTTCGCCATGTTCAACACGGTGCACGAGGACATGACGGTGAACGCCTACCTCGTGTGGGACAAAAAGACCAAACTCGCCGCCGCGTTCGACACCGGCGCCGACGCCTCGGGCATTCTCGACACCATTGCCGCCGAGGGCCTCACGTTGCGCTATATCTTTCTCACGCACACGCACGACGACCACGTCGCCGACTTGCCGCGTCTCGCCGCCACCGGCGCCGAGGTCTGGGCCAGCGAACTCGAGCCCGCGCCCATCGCCGGCGCGAAAACCTTTCAGGAAAACGCCCACTTCCACATCGGCGAACTCGCCATCAAGACGCTCTTCACGTGGGGCCATTCGCCGGGCCAAACCAGCTACTACGTCACCGGTCTCGCCTGGCCGCTCGCCATCGTCGGCGATTCCCTCTTCGCCAGTTCCATGGGCGGCGGGCTCGTCTCCTACGAGGCCCAATACCGCAACAACAAGACCAAGCTCTTCAAGCTCCCGCTCGACACTGTCTTCGCCTGCGGCCACGGCCCGCTGACCACTCTCAAGCAGGAGCGGAAGCACAATCCCTTCTTCGCGGGATGAACGATTCCCCAGAGGTTTTCGCCACGAAGAGGCACAAAGAACCCAACGGCCGGCGCAACGCACAAGGCGCCCATAAGCGCACGGAAGATCAAGCGCTGCGCGCAAGAGCCTTTTGTGCACTTTCCCAGCCGCAGTGCAGGCTGGGCGACTGGCCCCGGGCTCACAGCAGTGAGCAACAGGGTGTGGCCAACCCACCTTGGTCCGAACTTGGTGGAACCACTAATTCGTTTCGCCAAATGGTGAAACTTACAGTCTCCCCTCCGACTGATCATCTCCGGAATTGGCCCTTGGGGTCCGCTTATCGCAGACTTGTTCCCGACCGGCGATCAGCCGGTGGCCGGAACCCCTCGCTGAAGGCGATCAGCCGAAAGCTGACTTCGAAAGCTTCATCCTTGATGAAGCCCATCAGCGGTGCCCCTGTCCTCTTCCGGTCCGATTTTGCGATTTTTGTGGCCACTCCTTCCCATGTCTGAGCGCACCCACGATCCCTATGCCGCGCTGCGCCACACGGGCTATCGCCGCTACCTGATCGGCAACTTCCTGGCCAACGTTGGCCGGCAGGCCTTCAACGTCGCGGCCGCCTGGCAGATCTACCAGTGGACCAATTCCGCCACGGCTCTCGGTCTCGTCGGTTTGGCCAATGTCGTGCCGCTCCTCGCGCTCGTGCTGCCCGCCGGTGCGCTCGCCGATCGCGCCGAGCGCCGCGTCATCATCATGCGCACGACCATCGTTTCCACGATGCTCTCGCTTGCGCTGGTGTTCGTGACGCATTTCCACGCCTCGATCCCGCGCTTCGGCCTGCTCGAATACGCCAACGACCTGCTGCACTCCATCGCCCTGTTCTTCGAGCGACACGCCGACCCCGCCACGCTGCGCTTCGACAATCCTGCGCTGCCCATCACCTACCTGATCCTTTTCGTGCAGGCCTGCCTGCGCGTGCTCGCCGGACCCTCGCGTGGCGCCTTCGTCCCCTCGCTTGTGCCGCAGGCCTCGCTCAGCAACGCCATCACCTGGACGTCCAGTTCCTTCGAACTTTCCACCGTTCTCGGTCCCGCCCTCGGGGGCTTGGTCGTCGCGTTCACCAATTACTCCACCGTCTATGTGCTCGATGTCATCGCGGGTGGCATCTTCGTCTGCATGTTGTTCGGCGTGCAACCGCTCGTCACCGGACGCAAAGCCGTGGGCCCGCGCACCGGCATGTTCGCCGGCGTGAAGTTCATGTGGCGCAACCCGAACATCCTCGCAGCCATGTCGCTCGATTTGTTCGCAGTAATCCTCGGTGGCGTCACCGCCCTGTTGCCCATCTACGCCGACAAAATTCTCCACGTCGGTCCCGCCGGCCTCGGCTGGTTGCGCGCTGCTCCCGCCGCCGGCGCCATCGCGATGGCCATGTTCACGGCCCATCGTCCTTCGTCAAAACGCCCCGGGCTCATGATGCTCTGGTCCGTGGCCGGCTTCGGCGCCGCGCTCGGGTTGTTCAGCATTTCGACCACGTTCTGGCTTTCGCTCGTCGCGCTCTTTTTCAGCGGCTGCTTCGACAACTACAGTGTCGTCGTCCGCCACTCCCTCGTGCAACTGATGACCCCCGACAACCTGCGCGGCCGCGTCACCGCCGTGAACCAGCTCTTCGTCGGTTCCTCCAACGAAATTTCCTCCCTGCGCGCCGGCCTCATGGCCGCCCTCTTCGGCCCCGTCGTCGCCGCCGGCGTCGGTGGCCTCGGCACGATCGCTGTGGTCGCCATCATCGCCTGGCTCGCCCCCTCCCTCAAAAACGTCCCCCCGCTCCACCAACTCAAAACCGAAGCCGACGAGGAAGAGAAGCCGTTGTGACGGACTTGTTATTACCAATGCAGCATTGTGCTACATCATGTAGCACATGAGATCGACCACCGTTCGGGAATTGCGCAACAACTACTCCAAGGTGCTCAAATGGGTTGGCGGCTGCACGGAGCATCAAAGCGACCCTGTTTCTGTCATTCGACGCCGACCAACGAAAGCTGGCCTCCAGCGCGAAATTGGCCGTCGGCCCGTAACCTGGCACCCATTCCAGTCCTTGAATTTCAGGTCTTGCGGAACGGTAAAAATTGACCCAAGTTCCGCGCTCGTTTGGTCCGGTGCGGTAGCCAAGTGGTAAGGCCGAGCTCTGCAAAAGCTCTATTCGGCGGTTCGATTCCGCCCCGCACCTCCAAATCGCAACCCCTCTGGGAATCAGAGTTTGCGATTCTGAAAGGTGTCAAAAAGCGGGAACGGACACCAAAACGGACACCAGCTTTTCCCACTCCGGGAAGATTTGGCGTAACGGGAGGTAACTCGCCCGCTACCGCTAACCCAGCGGCTCCGTTTCCGGCTATCCAAGGCGTCAGCCTGCACAGCTACCGCTACGCGTGGGCCGAACGAGCCAAGACCGCCGGCTACCCCGAGCGCTTCGCCCAGTTCGCTCTCGGCCACAACAGCAAGGCCGTCCATCGCGTCTACGCCAGGAAAGCGCAAGTCTCGTTCCTCGCGCTGGGGGACTACGAAAAGCGCGACCGCTGCACCGGTCATCCCAATTCCCGTATCGACCACCGATGCTTACACTGTAGGGCGGGGTCGCTGACCCTGCCAAGGTGGTCGCCGATTTCCACATCGGCGACTTCGGCTCCATGGGTGGAGCGACTTGACCCCAAGGCGCTTCTGGAGGTTTGGCTTCGGGAACCAGAGGGACTTTCACCTTGTCATACGGCCTAGTATCGCTTTGATATCACCATGCCAAAAAAGCTGGCTGTCCTCCTTTCCGCCCTCGCTCGCGCCGGATTTATCAATCGGGGCGGCAAGGGCAGCCATCGCAACTACGAGCATCCTTGTGGCCACCGCATCACCGTCTCCGTGCACAAGGGCGAAGCAAAGCCCTACCAGCAACGGGACATCGAAGAGGCGATTGCCGTTGCCGAGGCTTGGACCCCGCCAGGCGCGGACAAGAAGTGACCCTTTCAGAACCCGAATCCGAACCCGAAAGACCATGAAGACCCGTAAATCATCCCATCTAAGCGCCGCTGCCAAAGCGGCTCGCTACATCAAATTCGTCGAATGGTCCGAAGCCGACCAAGTGTATATCGGCCGCTGCCCGGGACTCTTTGCCGGCGGTATTCATGGCGACGACGAGGCCCAGGTTTACAAGGAACTCTGCGATGTCGTCGCCGAGTGGATCGCCAACATCGAAAAGAACGGCCAGCCGCTACCTCCTCCGACCGCCGGAAAAAAATACAGCGGCCAGTTCGTGGTGCGCGTTTCTCCGGAACTTCACCAGCGAGCCTCCTTGAAGGCACTGATGCACGGCGAGAGTCTGAATCAGTTGGTCGCTCGCACGCTGGTCGAGGCCTAGCACGTAGGCGGCCCCGCGAGGCGTCACAGCATGAAATCTGCAGGGTTTAACTTCGCCCGACTGCCCAAGACCTACTCCGGTCTCGTTGCGCTTCACATGCCGCGTCCGATCCACGACAAGGTGGCCTACGACAACGCGGTGGAGGTCGTGCATGCCTTGGCCGGCCACAAGCTAAACCACGATCAGGACGACTACCTCGCCATCATGGCCAAGCTCGTCGAGGACTACGAAAGCGAGAACGTCGCGGAGCCGAAGCCGGTCAAGGGCATCGAGGCCCTGAAATTCCTGCTGGGGGAAAATGACCTTACCGCCGACGACTTGGGCGAGATCATCGGCGTCAACCGCTCCATCGCCTACCGCAACCTCAAGCGGGCCCGGAACCTCACCGCCGATCATGTCAAAAAACTCGCTGCCCACTTCGCCGTGAGCGCCGATCTGTTGCTCGCCTGACTGTTCCGGTGGAGGGTCGACCTCCCGGTCGACCGCGGCCCAGCGGGAGCCGGGCCCTCCAGTGGCGCAACGTTTTACACAGTGAGACTAAACTCCATTGGCTGGCCGATCTCCACCCGCGGTCGGGCCGTCTTGTTTTGGTTCTTCGTCCGCCAGTGCTGGCTCACCGCGTTGGTCATTTTTGCCAGCCAGCTGCGATCCTTAGTCAGTTCGAGCACATCCACCGCCGCGAAATACTTCACGCTGTTCGGTTGCGGGCGTCCCCAGCGGCTTGAGCAGCCGCGCCACCAGCCCCGGAACATCATGCGCCTGGCAGTTCAGCACCCAAGCCGTTTGCTCCGCAGTCAGCCGTGCCGGCAGTTGTCCGAAGAGGTTGAGGAAGCGTTGTTGGTCGTCTCGCATGGATTCAGTTGAAACCAGTTCCACCGCGCCAACAACATGCCGCACCCCACGAAATCGCGGTAGCTGCTCTCCCCTAAAAGCGGTAGCGGTCTTCCGTGGTTCGGTCGTCCGATGCGACGAAGAGTTGGGCAGGTCAGCGAACGGGAGTCGCTGAAAATGGCCTACGTTCGCGCGTTCGAATCTACCGTGATCGTGGTAGGAGATCACGGGCCCCTAAATGCGCGAAACATAGCGGCTCGGCTTCGCTGGGAGGGGCCGACGCGCGTAAAAGCGTGGCGCTCGCCGCCGCCCCCGTGCCCCCGGGTCGCGGCAACTAGTGCAAGAAAGCAATGCCCGAACGCGCTCTAGTCTGTCCATCGACTCGCCCATTTCACTGCGGAACCAACTCGGTTTGCATCGTATCGTGGAGCGGCGCAAACGCTAAGGTCACCCGCTCGCCGCGACGCCTCCACTGTCGCTTCGCTCAACGGTGTTCCACACGAAGCCTAAGTCCTCGAGCATACGGCGGCGTTCGGTTGTGAGCCGAGCCGATCGCCAGCGCTGAGTGTTCACCCAACGACCAAGCTTAAGATTCTCAGGCCAGCGCTGCGGCACGTTGCAGTGACCGTGGACTCGCTTGAAGGCGACGAGCTGTGCGAACATGTCCTCCCAGTCCGTCTTGGAGGTGAAGCCCCAGACAAAGCCCAACGAATCCAGGCGTGCGATCCTCGATCGCATGATTTCGCGTCCAACCTTTCGATCTCGCCGCTGATTCCTGACCCAATTGCCGAGTGCGGGGTTCGCAGCATAGAGCAACGGGACATTCGTGTGCCCGTGCTCGCGCTTAAATGCCTCCAGGGCGGCGAACATCTTCTCCCACTTTCCTGTGGTTGGCTCCCAATCAAACCCAAGATTGTCAAGTTGAGCCACGTATTCCGCGGCTAGTCGTGCTTCCCTCCTTGTGCGGCGCATCCTGTCGACCCATGCGGCCAGCCTACGATTTTTTAGCCAACGCTGCGGCACTCGGCAGTGGCCATATTCCATACGAAAATCTGTTAGCTGCGCTATCATGTCCGGCCATGTGTCCATCTCCGCCGCAGCGGCGCCTAACGGGACCTGGGCCGTGGGCACGCTCCACGCGAATCCAAGCGCTTCGAGCTGCGCAATTCGGTCCGGCGACACGCGGTGCTGCTTCCTTGCCCGCCGTTGGACCGAGACCCAATTCGCCAATCTCGGGTTTCCATCCCAGCCCGACGGAACACGGCAGTGCCCGAACTGCTCCCGATACCTGCGCAGCTCACCGAGCATCGCCTGCCAGCGATCATCAAAGGTATTGGCTAATGCCTCGGGCGCGACACTTGAATTGATAGTCCAAACAAATCCCACCTCGTTGAGCGCTTTGATCCGATCAGCGCTGAGTCGCCCCTTCCGGAAGAAATAGCGCTGCGTGGAGACCCAATTTCCCAGCTTCGGATCGTCGGCGAACGCTTGCGGGACTCTGGTGTGACCATGCTCGGCAGCGAACCGCTGTAGCCGTGCGAGCATATCGCCCCATGGTTCGGAATTCGGGTGTCCCGTAGCATCCGGCGACCATGCGAATCCAAGCTCGTCCAACGCGGCAATGCGCGGTGGCGACAGCAGGTTGTTTCTCCGAAAGTAGCGCTGCGTCCGAACCCACGTGCTCAATTGCGGATCCTTCTCCCATTTCCAAGGAACCAAACAATCACCGTGCGCAGCGTGATAGTTCTTTAGCCTCTGCAACATCGCTTCCCAGCGTTCTCCGTCAGGCTGAAGCTTGAAGTCGATTCCGCGGAGCACCGTTTCCTTATCAGCTGCTAGGCGTCCCTTACGGTGCTGTCGCCGTATGGCGATAATCCAGCGGCCCAAGTCAGTATCCACGGCCGGCGTTTCGCCGTCACGCATGGCCGCCCTTAACTTCGGGAACATTTCGTCCCAACGCGCCTCCGCGGCTGACCATGCAAACCCCAACGCATCCAGCGAGCTCACTTGGTCTGCCGTCAGCTTATCGCGGCCCCGCAGTTTACGGACCTCGACTACCCAACGCGCCAGTGCCGGATTCGCGGACCATGAATCAGGAACGTGGCAATTCCCGTGCAATTTAAAGTAGGAGACGAGTGTCGCCCGCATTTCCTGCCAACTGGCACCATTGACGCCCGCACCATCAACCGTTTGCCGCCTCGCGCTCTTAGGCTCCCAAACAAATCCAATGGAATCGAGTAACTGGATTCGCTGCTCAGACAGGCGTCCGTGTCGGCGCAGCGAACGCTGGAGCGCTACCCATTCCTTCAGGCTCCGTGTCGCCTTGTCCGTCGCCGCAACCAGAGCAGTCCCATGAGTTTGAACATAGGCCTTTAGTTCATCCGCCCTTCGTCGCCAATGCGCTTCACTCCCGGGGGCCGTCGAATCCCATGGAAATCCAACTTCGCTTAATCGTCTCTCGCGCTCTGGATCGAGCTTCCCCGCTTTGCGTGCAGCACGCTGGGCCTGCACCCAACCAGCGATCGACCTAACTTCTGGGTCATCACGCGCGAAGTCGGTCCGGCCGGTTTCTTCGCGATACTTGATGAACCGGGCAAGCTTTTCGTCCCAGTCGGCGGCGTCCGGAATAGCCCGCGGAACTTCCCATTCGAATTGGATCGAGTTCAGTAGTTCGACGTGACGCGCACTTACCCGGCCCTGTCGATACTTGTAGCGCTGAGCTGCTGCCCAATTCCCGAGGATTGGGTTATCTTTCCATTTTACCGGGACGCGCGTGTTGCCGAACCGTTCCTTGAATGCGCAGAGCTCTCGGAAGCGTTGGTCCCACGTTCCAATTCGCGCTTCCCATCTGAATCCAATGCGATTCAGAAGCGCGATCCGCTCCGCACTGAGTTCACCACGGGCGTTCAACGACCGCTGCAACTTTACCCAGCGTCCAAGGACGGGGTAGTCGCGATTATTCCCGGGAACTTCGCAATGGCCGTGCTTCCCCTTGTATTCGGTTAGCGCAACGTAGTTCGTTCGCCATTCCGTGCTGTAGGGATCCCAAGTGAAGCGAATGCGGTCGAGCAGATCGATTTGCTCGAGGGTGAGGCGGCCTTTTCGCCTCTCGTAGCGCTGGGCAACGATCCAAGTCGCAAGAACCTTGTATTCTTTGGAGCGGATCGGAATGTCGCAGGTCCCATGCCGCTTGAAATAGGCAACTAGTTGCCCGTAGCGCAGCATCCACGGCTTACCCAAGGCGTCGACGCATGCCGCCGTGATTGATCGTTGCAGTTCGTCAAGCGACACCGACGGGCCGCAAATCTCCACGCGCTGACGGAACGCCGAATCGTCATAGCCACCCACTTCGCCGCGCTGGGTCTGCATCGCATCGATGCTCTGCGCCAGTAGGTCGTCATGCTCGCGGAGGCGGTTCAGGATGCTCCAAATGTCATCGAAATTCGCGCGTTTCACCGCATCTTCAATGCTCTCTTCACGGGCATGCTCGACATACAGGGGGACCAACACGTAACCAAAGGATTTGCCGTCCGTGCGCCGAATTGCACGACCCGTTGCCTGGACAATATCAACCAAACTGCGCCGCGGACTAAGGAACGCCACCATGTCGACGCCCGGCACGTCGACACCTTCAGTCAGGCAGCGCGCGTTCGAAAGCAGTGCTTGGGACGCACCGGCAAACTCTCTAATGAGCTTCTCGCGATAGCCCGCGGCCATGGCACCGCTCACATGCGCGCACAGGAATCCCTGTAGGTGATTTGCCACACCTTCAGGTCCGCTGCTCGCGAACGATTCGGCCGATGCCACGCTGCTGTGAAACGAAAATATCCGCTGCACCCCGTATCGTTCTACGGCCGCCTTTAGCGCAAGCTGGTTGGCAACCTGCCGAGCACGGACACGGGAATTCTCAATCGCAACGACGCCACGCCGGAGCAGTTCATCCGTGACCATCGTTGAAGTAACTACAGAGATCACGACCTTGTAATCCGCGATGATTTTATCCGCGATCGCTCGACTGAAGGGGAGCCGATAGACTACCTCGCCATACGCGTCGACGGAATCCATGGAGTAAACTGGTTCGTCCGTTTCGCGCGCAGTGTCTTCCCGAACCCGCACATGTCTCGGTGTTGCGGTCAGGAATAATCGGCGATTGATCCGCAAACGCTGATCGTTCAGCGCAAGCGTGAACAAGCCGCCTTCTTGCCCGGCCGTCTTGTGTGCCTCATCGAATATGCCGAGACAGAATGCGGGCAAATCCTTCGTCGCAGCCGCGATCACCTCGCACGACTGATAGGTTGAGAACACAACCTTCATTGCATCGCTCGGGGTAGCGAGAAAGCGACTCACTTCCTCCGCATCGGTTGTCACCGGAAAGTCGACATCCGCCTGCGTGACAACCAATGCATCCTCCTCCGGAACCACCGAGGTGTCAGAACAGACGCACCGGTAGGCAACAGCACGCTCGCCAAGCCACGCGTGAACGACTTGACGCATCAGTGACAACGACGGCACGAGCAATAGCACTGTCTTGCACTGCATGCGCTCAGCAACCCATAGCCCGACAAGCGTCTTCCCCGTTCCACAAGCCATCAATGCGGTCGCACGAGGTGCCTTGGAAAGGCCGCGAGTGACCGCTTCGATCGCCTCCTCTTGGTGCTTTCTGGGTTGTGCGCGGGTTCTCGTCCGTTCGGCGCCGTTGATCCAATCGCCCATGACCCGAAGGTCCTCCGGGGTAAGCCGGTCCAAATCCGCACCGCGGACAAAAATGGTATCGGGACGTTCGTGCGCTTCTTGGACGAATTCATCACAATTCGTGAAGACGAGCCTTCTGCATCCCCTGTCTGATAGGGCAAAGAACGTCGACAGATCGCCCAACCGCAGTCGCGGTCGCCCAGTCCGGAATTTGACCTGATAGCAAGTTACGCCGTCGGCTGCCTCAATGGTGCCGTCGATCCCTTTATCCTTCGAGGGGAGCCGGAGTGACGATTGCAGTTTCACGGGGACCGTGTCGCAGGGCCAAACTGTTATCGCTTGTGCGATTGGCTGATTGGCGAGCCACGCTTCAGCGAATACCTCGAAAGCGCGCCCACGCTCCAACTCGGTCGCAAGACCCTCTATTGTCTTCTCGACGTCTGCGAACGAGGCCATATCCGACAACGAAATCTTTGTCGAAAACCACCGGGCCGCTGGATGCCGCGGAGATGATTGGGCCATGGCCACGGTCTAGTGGCACGAGGCCATTTCGCAATAGTGCATCATACGTCGTGAGCGGAAGCTGATTTCAGTGCGGCGGAACGTGCGGTTAAGACCGCGCCAATATTGACGGCGAACGGACACCAAACCGGACACCAACCAGACGAAAAAGCAGTTTTGGAGTAAGGTTAGTATAGGCTTGGTTCACCCGGGGAAGCGGCCACGTTGCCGCTGCAAATCACGATGATAGCCGCCGATTCCGCCCCGCACCTCCACGCTGAGGCGAGATGAGGAGGACCAAAGTCGAGCATGAATGCTCAAAACCCTGCCCCGGATACCCTTGGGCGGGCGGACAAAGGCTAAAAGTTTCACCGGATGTGCCGATTCTGGGTGGTTATGGCAGCCACGATGCAAATGAGCCGGACCCGCGCCCTGCTGGCCAAGCGGCCCGACGTGAAGAACGAGGACTTCTTCAAGGCACTGTGCCTCGACACGTCTGGCGATCTCGACGTGGACCAAACGAGCGTCTGGACCTTTGCTCCGGACCGCAGCCGGATTGACTGCCATTGCTGCTTCGACGCCTTGGCCGAAACCTTCTCCAGCGGCCAGTCGCTGGGTCAGAAGGACTGTCCCCGCTACTTCCGAGAAATCGTGGAGGAGAGCTTCGTCTGTGCGGACAACGTGACCGACCATCTCGCCACCCGCGAATTTCTCGAAACGTATTTCAAGCCCAACGGCATTGTGTCCCTGCTGGACTTCGTGCTGCACCACGACGGCGAGCCCTACGGCATCATCTGTTGCGAAAACCGCCGCGAACCCCGCATCTGGCAGGAATCCGATCGCAACTACCTGCGCTCGCTGGCGACCCTCACGTCGTTCCTGTTCCTCCCCGCCAGCCGGCACTAAGCGGTTTCGCCAATCCCAGGGGACGGCTCGTCGGGACGACTCGCCCTACCCACCCAAGGGCTCGAGACGCCTGCTCCAGCCACTTCGCGCTAGACTCGCCGCCCGGCTTCCCGATTAATCGCGGTATGGGCTGCACCGTTTTCACCATCGCCAACCAAAAGGGCGGCGTCGGCAAGACCACCACCGCCGTCAATCTCGCGGCGGCGCTGGCCGAGCGCAAAATTCACACCCTCGTGGTGGATCTCGATCCGCAGGCCAACGCCACCAGTGCCCTCGGCGTGGAGAAACAGGAGGGCAAGAGCCTCTACGGTCCGTTGCACGGCGAAGGCAGCGCCTTCGAAATGCTCACGCCCACCGCCTGGCCCCACCTCGCCCTCATCCCTTCGGAGCAGGACCTCGCGGCCATCGAGATCGAGCTGGCCCAGCAGCAAAACTACCTCATGCGCCTGCGCACGGTGATCGAGCCGCTGCGCAACTCCGGCGGTTATCGCGCCATCATCATCGATTGTCCGCCCGCGCTCGGCATGCTCTCAATGAATTCCCTCGCCGCCGCCGACCATCTCCTCATCGCGCTCCAGTGCGAATACATGGCCCTCGAGGGCCTTGGCCAGATTCTCAAGGTCGTCGATCGCCTCAAGCAGGCCGGCGTGAACTCCTCGCTCGATGTCGGCGGGATCGTCATGACGATGTTCGACAGCCGCACCAACCTCGCCAAGCAGGTGGTGGACGAGGTGAAACAGCACCTGCCCGACAAGATTTTCCAGACGCTCATCCCGCGCACCGTGCGCCTGAGCGAGGCCCCCAGCTTCGGCAAGCCCATCTTTGCCTACGACCCTCACGGCCCCGGCGCCAAGGCCTACCGCGACCTCGCCAAGGAAGTCGCCGAGCGTTTCGGCCTGAAGAGCACGGAGTAAGTGGCTGATCGAAATCGCGTCATTCTCCCCTTCAGTTGGTGGAGGGCACAGCTCCAGCTGTGCCGTTGGTTTACATGCGCATTCGCCGCACATTTGAAGCTGTGCCCTCCAAACGAGGTGTCTTGCGGCAACACGACCCACCCGCTGACAGCTGGCTTGCGATTTCACCCTCCGTCATCTGACTGCTGCCTTCTGACCGCCGACATCTGATTTACGTCCTCTGCCTTCCGTCTTCCGTCCTCCGAAATGTCCGCCCTGCTCGCCAAATACCGTTCCGTCTTCGCCGTCGGCATCCAAAGTAATTTGGTTTACCGCTGGAACTTCGCCGTGCGAGCCAGCTTCTCGCTGATTCACCTCACCTTCGTGTTCATCCTCTGGGGCGCGGCCTTCGCCGGCCAGACTGACATCGGCGGCTTCGACCTGCGGCAGACACTCACCTATTTCGTCACGTTGCTGGTGCTGCAGTTCTTCATCAGCGCCATGAACGAGGACTACGAGGTTTCGGAGGAAATCCGCAACGGCCTCATCAACCAGTTCCTGCTGAAGCCGGTGAACTACTACCTCTACCGCTTCAGCATCTTCCTGTCGGCGCGGTTTGTGTCGGGCTTTCTCGGTCTGTTGCCCGTCTGCCTCGCGCTGCCGCTGTTCTGGCACCAGCTCGACCTGCCGCCGCTCGGCTGGCAGCACGCCTACGCGGTGCCGGCACTGCTGATGTCCATGCTCATCCAGTTCACCATCGCCTACTGCTTCGGCTTGCTGACGTTCTGGTTCCTCGAAATCCAATCGTTCATCATTCTGTCGCTCGCAGTCGAGACGGTGCTCGGCGGACAGGTCTTCCCCCTCGATCTGTTTCCGAAGTGGCTCTACGATATCTCGGTGTGGCTGCCGTATTACTACCAGATGTATTTCCCCGCGGCGCTGATCACCGGCCGCATCAACGACCCCGCCTTCGCGTTGCGCGGCCTTGGCATACAGTTCGGCTGGGTGCTCATCCTGCTCACTGTCGCCCACCTGCTCTGGACCCGCGGCCTGCGCCGACATACCGCCGTGGGCGGATAATTTTTACTTCGCCATGTCCCACTACCTCCGCCTCTGGCTCGCTTCGGCCCGCTACTCCATCGTGCGGACGATGATGTTCCGCGCGGACTTCATCATGTGGGCGCTGGTCGAGTTGTTCTGGATGGCGGTCAACCTGCTACTCATCGCCGTCATCTACAGCCACACCGACGCCATCGCCGGCTGGGGCCCATGGGAGATGACGCTCATCGTCGGCACGTCCATGCTCATCCAGCGCCTGCTCATGGGCTTTTTCTGGACCAATCTCTTCGAGATGGGACGCAACGTGCGCAGCGGACACTTCGACTTTTTCATGGCCCAGCCCGGCTGGCCGCTGTTCATGGTGTCGACGCGCAAGATCGATCTCGACGGGCTCGCCAACATGCCGATCGCGATCGCGGTGATCATTTACGCCGCCCGACAACTTCATCTCGATCCCACCTGGCTGCAGATAGCCACCTACGCACTGTTCATCCTCTGCGGTCTCGTGATCCACTACGCCACGCTGCTGTTTTTCGTATCGCTGGTGTTTTGGATGCGCAGCGCCCACGGCATCGAACACGGCTATTTCGGCCTCAACGAATTTTCCCGCCTGCCGCGCGAAGCCCTGAAGGGCATCGCCTCCGTCGTTTTCGTTTATGCGCTGCCCGTGGTCGTTGTCACCAACGTCCCGGCGCGCACGCTTATCCACGGCGTGGAACTCGGACCCACGCTCTGGCTGGTAGGCATCGCCGCCTTCTGGCTCGCGGTGTCCGTCACGGTGTTCCATCGTGGTCTTCGCCGCTACTCGAGCGCGAGTTCGTGACCGAGCTTCGCCGGGAAACGCCAAAACCCAGACTCCCAATGCCAAATAAATCCCGATTTCCTGTTTGGAGTTTGTGATCTGGCCCCTGTGATTTCGCTGTCGTGTCCAAATCAACTGCCAACCTCGAGCCATTGGAAAAACGTCTGGGCTACCATTTCCGGAACCAGGCTTTGCTCATTGAAGCCCTGACGCACAGCTCGTTCCTGCAGAACAACCCCGAAGCCGGACCGCACAACCAGCGCCTCGAATTCCTCGGCGACTCCGTGCTCCAGTTCATCCTCACCGACGCACTTTACCGCGAGTTTCCCGATGACCGTGAAGGCGTGCTCAGCCGGCGGCGGGCGGTGTTGTCCAAAGGCGGATTTCTCACAGAGATGGCTCGTGACCTCGGGCTCGACACCAGCCTGCGTCTCAGCCGAAGCGAGCAGGATGCCGGCGGACGCAACCGCGCCTCGATCCTCGAAGACGCCTTCGAAGCGCTGGTCGGCGCCGTCTATCTCGACAGCGACCTCGCCACGACCCAACGCCTCGTGCTCGCGTGGTATGGCCCGTTGGACAACCGACTCGCCGTGTCGGAGGATGCGGAGAATCCCAAAGGCCGCCTGCAGGAGCTCGTGCAGCCCGAGCACGGCAACAACGCCTTGAGCTACGAAGTGAGCGCTACTACCGGACCGCGTCACGCCCGCGTTTATGAGGTCGGGGTTTTTCTCAACGGGAAACAGATCGGCACCGGCAGCGGCTCGTCGAAGAAAACGGCCGAGGAAGCCGCCGCGCGCGTGGCCCTCGCCGCACTTCGTGCCGAAAGCAGCCAAGGCCAAACGCCAGGCGCCGAATAGGCATCAACCTCCTGGTCTGTCATTGCGAGTATCCCGCGAATGCGGGAGACGAAGCAATCCAGCTGGATGGATCGCCACGGCTGGCTTCACCAGCCTCGCGATGACAGGACAAACCAGGACGACTATCCCAGGTTCTCTAAGGTTGCACGCGGGCGGATAGCCTGCACGTTGTCCCCTCCCCGTGTCTGAACCCACGGCCAGTTTTCGTCACAAGCTCACCGGAATTTGTCCGGCAGCGCACCCCCATGCCTTGGCGGAACTGGTCCGGACGCAGCCGTCGCCCGTATGGTTGGTGATCCACGAAGAGGCCGCCCACAGCGACACACTCGCCGAGGACATCGCCCTGTTTCACCGCGCCGCCGGCGGCACCGGTTTGGAAATTCTTATCTTCCCCGAGGCGCAAACCGACCGCGAGATGCGCGATGCCTTCAGCGCCGCCAGCGACCGTCTCGCCGTGCTGTCCAAGCTGCGCAGCCTTGCTTCGTCCTCTGTTCTCCGTCCTCCGTCTTCCGTTCTGCTCATTCTCGCCACCCCCGCTGCGCTGCTCCAGCCAGTGCCACCGCCTGAGGATTTCTCTTCACGCGAGACCATCCTGTATCGCGGCGAAAACCGTCCGTTTCAGCAACTCCTCGAACTGCTCCGCGCCTACGACTACGACAGCGAAGCGGTTTGCGAGGCACCCGGCCAATACGCGGTGCGCGGCGGCATCGTGGACGTTTATCCCATCACGGCACACCAGCCCTACCGCTTGGATTTCTTCGGCGACACCCTCGAAGAAATCCGCGCGCTCGATCCAGTCACCCAGCGCTCCGGCGAACCGGCCGGGCAAATCACGCTCACGGCTGCGGCGCGACTGCACACCAGTGGCCTGCAGTCGAGTTTGTTGGATTATCTTGGTCCCGCCGCTCACGCGGTCATCGTTGAACCCAAGGCGATTGAGGAAGTGTTTGATTTGTCTGAAGGTGGAGCGCGGCCTCCGGCCACGCTGGGGTTCTCTGAAAACGCGTCCGGAGGCCGCGTTCCACCCTTGCTGCGCAAGCTGGCCGGCACCTGCACCCGGCTCTTCGGCCTCAGCGATCTGGATCTCGCCAGCGAACTGTTCGACGGCGCAGCTGAGGAAGAAACTTGGGATACCGAATCGCTTTCCCATCACCGCTCCTACCCTGAGGAGCGTCAACTCGCCCACGAGCGGCTGCAGGCCGAGGACGAAGCCCGTCGCGATTTTCTCGAAAGGGTGCTGGCTTGGCAGCGCGAGGGTTATGCGGTGCAGTTCGTCGTTTCGAAGGAAGGCGAGGAGCAGCGCGTGCGCGAACTGCTCGAAGACGACAAGGAACTGCGCGCACTCAAACCACGCTTCCTCCGCGGCGCGCTGAGCGAGGGTTTCAAAATCACTTTCCGGAATTCGGGTGGGAACGAGCCTGCTCGCGAAAGCCCATCCAAAGGCATTGTCGTCGTCTCCGAAACCGAGATTTTCGGCCGCAAACGCCAACGGCGCTCCGCGCCCAAGCGCGCCATCGCTGCGCAATCGGCCGTGGACCAATTGCTCGATTTCTCCGAGTTGGTCGAAGGCGACTTCGTCGTCCACCTGCAGCACGGCATCGCCCAATACCGCGGGCTCACGAAACTCGAAAGTTCCGACGGCGTGCGCGAGGTGATCTCACTGGAATTCGACGACCATGTGACCCTGCACGTGCCGTTGCAGGAATCGCACCTCATCAGCCGTTACGTCGGCCTGTCGAAGGCCAAACCGCAGCTCGGCCGGGTTGGCTCGGGTCGCTGGGAAAAAGCCCGCCAAGCCGCCGAACGCGCCACGCTCGATCTCGCGGCCGAACTGCTCGCCATCCAGGCGAAGCGCGAGGCGCAGCCGGGCCACGCGTTCGCGGAGGACAACGTCTGGCAACGCGAATTTGAGGCGGCGTTTCCGTTCACCGAGACGCCTGACCAGATGAAAGCCATCGTGGACGTGAAGGCCGACATGGAGCGCACGCGCCCGATGGACCGGCTCGTGTGCGGTGACGTGGGTTTCGGCAAGACCGAGGTGGCGATCCGCGCGGCGTTCAAGTCAGTGATGGGTGGCAAGCAGGTGGCCGTGCTCGTGCCCACGACGGTGCTGGCCCAGCAGCATCTGAACAGTTTTCGCGAACGCATGGCCGGTTATCCGGTGGCGATCGAGATGCTCAGCCGTTTCCGCACGCGCAAAGAGCAGCAGGGCATTCTCGCCGCGCTGGCCGCCGGCAAGGTGGATATTCTCATCGGCACGCATCGCCTCGTGCAGGCCGACGTGCAATTCAAGGACCTCGGCGTCGTCGTCGTGGACGAGGAGCAACGCTTCGGCGTGAAACACAAGGAGGTGTTCAAACGCTGGCGTGCCCATGTGGACATGCTCTCGATGAGCGCCACGCCAATTCCGCGCACGCTCTATCTCGCACTGACTGGCGCGCGCGATCTCAGCACGATCGAGACAGCGCCGACCAACCGGCTGCCCATCCAGACCATCGTCAAAAGCTACGACGAAAAACTCGTCGTCGAGGCCATCCGCCACGAACTGCGGCGCGGCGGCCAGGTGTTTTATCTGCACAACCGGGTGCAAACGATTGATCTCGTGGCCGCCCGGCTTCGCGAGTTGCTGCCGGGCGTCACGGTCGGCATCGGCCACGGCCAGATGGGCGCCGATGGCTTGGAGCGCGTGATGACGGATTTCGTCGCGGGCCAATACCAGGTGCTCGTGTGCACGACCATCATCGAGAGCGGCCTCGACATCCCGAACTGCAACACGCTCATCATCGAGGGGGCGGACCGTTTCGGCCTGTCCCAGCTTTATCAGCTCCGCGGTCGCGTCGGTCGTTTTAAACACCAAGCCTACGCCTACCTGCTGCTGCACCGTCATGCACGCGTGCTGGACCTCGCGCGCCAGCGGCTGAGCGCCATCCGCCAGCACAACCAGCTCGGTGCAGGATTCCGCATCGCGATGCGCGACCTCGAGCTGCGCGGCGCGGGCAACCTGCTCGGAGCCGAACAAAGCGGCCATATCGTGGGCGTGGGCTTCGAGCTGTATTGCCAGTTGTTGCGCCAGAGCGTGGCCCGGCTGAAGGGCGAAAAACAGGCCGCACACGTGCGGGCCAACGTGAAACTCGACTTTGTTTTCGTCGGCGAAGGCGCGGACACGGAGGCACCGCGGGCCGAGGTCACGGGCAGTTTCAGCGCCCTGCGCCAAGCCGAGCGCATCGAAGGCGAGATCGACCGGATCCAAGCCCGCCTGCCCGCCGCCTACATCGCCGAGACCCGCCTGCGCATCGACTTTTACCGGCGCCTGGCGCTGGCCGAGACCCCGAAACAGGTGAAGGAACTCGAACAGGAGCTGCGCGACCGCTTCGGGCGGTTCGGCGAACCCGTTCGCGCCCTGCTCCTCGTCACTGAAATCCGGGTGCGCGCGGAACAAAAGGGCGTGTTGTCCGTCGAATCGGACGGCAATCGGTTGAAGTGCATGCGCAACTCGGGACGCCGCGATGACTACATCCAGCTCAGCAGCCGCTTTCCCCGCTTGACCGCCCCCACCCCCCTTGCAAGGTTGAAAGAAATAATCACCTTTCTGCATAATCTCCCCGCTCCCCGATGAGTCTCCGCCGCTTTCGCCTTTCGATTCTGACCCTCTCCGCCGGTGTAGTCGGATTCGTGCAAGCCCAGCAGGCTGACGATCTTAACATGCGCTATGCCAACGGCATAGTCGCTATTGCAGAAAACAAGATCATCACGGTCGACGACGTCCGCCGCGAAATCGGCCCCCTTGTTCCTGAGATTCAGCGCCAGAGCCGCAACGAGCAGGAGTTCAATGAAAAGCTCGAGGCCCTGCAGAACGATGTCATCCAGAATCTCATCGATCGCGTGCTCATCGTTAAGGAATTCTACAAGGACGAGAAGCGCCGCGTGCCCGCCAGCTATATCGACAACCAGCTCGCCGAGACCATCATCACGCAGTTCGAAGGCGACCGCAGTAAATACCTCGCCTACCTCCGCGCCCGCGGCATCTCCCAACGCGAATACCGCCGCGAAATCGAGGAGGACATGATCTACAGCTTCATGCGCCAGCAGCAGGCCAAGTCGGGCAGCACGGTCAGCCCCGTGAGCATCGAAGAGTTCTACAACGAGAACAAGGAGCGGTTCTACCAGGAAGACAGCGTTCACCTGCGCCTCATCCAGATCGCTCGCGCCGCGGGCGACACCGACGAGACGCTCCGCGCCAAAGGCGATCAAGTCCTGGCCGAGCTCGATGCCGGTGCCGACTTCGCCGACGTCGCCCGCAAATACAGCACCGACTCACGTAAAAGCCGTGGCGGCGATTGGGGCTGGCAGCAACGCTCCGACCTGCGCAAGGAATTCAGCGATGTCATCTTCGAGCTGAAGAACGGCGAACGCAGCCGACCGCTCATCACGCCCGAGGGCCTTTTCCTTTTCTACGCCGAAGACCGCAAGTTTGCCGGCAACCTGCCGATCGATGAAGTTCGTCCCGATATCGAACGCTCGCTCGTGCAACAGGGCTCACGCCGCGCCATGGAGCGCTGGCTGGAGAAACTCCGACGCAACGCCTACATAAAGCACTTCTAAGTGCGAGCCCGTGGGCCAGCGGGTGCAGCATCCCGGCCCATGAGCAACGAGTCAGCCTCTTACCCTTCCCCGCGCGTCAAGGATCTCGCCGTCGGCGAACGCCCACAGGAACGTCTGGAAAAACTCGGCCCGGGCGCCTTGAGCGATGCCGAGCTGCTCGCCGTCCTCCTGCGCAGCGGACAGAAAGGCCACAGCGTCGTCAGCATCAGCCGCCAGCTCATCACCGAAGCCGGCTCGCTGGCTGCACTCACGCGCTGGCGCGAAGCCGATTTCCGCCGCATCAAGGGCATTGGCCGGATCAAGGCCCTGCAGCTCATCACCGTCATGGAAATCGCCAGCCGTGTGCTCAGCGCCGAGTCCGGCGCGAATCCGTTGCTCAACCGGCCGGAACTGGTCTTCGCCCACTTTCGCTCGCAGGCCAATGGGCTGAGCATTGAGAAATTCTGGGTCCTTTGCTTGAATCGCAAGAACCGCCTCATCCGGCAGGTCGAGCTCACCTCGGGCACAGCCACCAGCAGCCTGGCGCACCCACGCGAGGTTTTTCGCGAAGCCGTGCATCATGGCGCGACATCGGTGGTCTGCGTGCACAATCACCCCAGCGGCGACCCGGCCCCGAGCGCCGCCGATGTGCAGGTCACCCGCCAGTTACGCGAAGCCGCCAAGGCTTTGGATATCGAGCTGCTGGACCATGTCATCGTCGGCCAGATGAACGCCGATCCCCGCGGCCGGGGCTTCTACAGCTTCCGGGAGGCCGGCGTCATTTGACCTGAAAAGCGCGTGCGCGGCGCCAATAAGAGCCCATTTCGGCTCCTGCAAAAAACCTCTTGGCAAAGCGCAAAACGCTCCCATACCTTCACCGTTCGTTCATTTGATGGTGGAGTATCCAAGTGGCCAAAGGGCGTTGACTGTAAATCAATTCGGGTCTTCCCGTTCGCTGGTTCGACTCCAGCCTCCACCACCACTTTGAGAAAGCCCGCATCCTCCGAAGGATGCGGGCTTTTGCTTGGTGCGTCAGCCTTGCCAAGGCGCGGCGGTCTGGCGACGATGCGCCCATGGATGAGGTCGAACAGGCCCTCGAAACCGTCGCGGAACACCCGGTCGCCAGCGGTGTGCTGTCCCACCTGCTCACGGTCATCGGTTTCCTGCTCGCCGTCTTTGCCATCGCGCGGCTCATGAGCGAGCGCAAGCAGCCCGGCAACACGTTCGCCTGGCTGTTCGCCATCGCTTTTATCCCCTACCTTGGCGTGCCGCTCTACCTGCTCTTGGGCGGTCGCAAAATCCGCAAGCTTGCCGAGCGCAAGGCGCGCCTGTGTCCGCTCAGTCCGGAAGAGGTCGCGATTCCGGAGAACGCCGGCTTTGCCTCCCGGGTGTTCACGCGTGACGGCGCCTGCCCGCCCATCGGCGGCAACCACGTGCAGTTCCTCACCAATGGCGAGGACTCCTACAACGTGCTGGAGCAAAGCATTCGCGATGCGAAAAAGAACATCCATATCATGGCCTTTATCCTCGGGCGAGACGCCGTGGGCCGGCGTCTCGTGAAACTGCTCGCCCAACGCGCCCGCGAAGGCGTGAAGGTGCGCTTGCTGCTCGATGCCCTCGGTTGTTTCCCCACCAGCGGTCGTTTCTGCGATCCCATCCGCGAAGCCGGTGGAGAAGTCGTGAAGTTCATGCCGGTGGTGCCCCTGCAGACCCGCGGCTCGGCCAACCTGCGCAACCATCGCAAGATTGCCGTGGTCGATCACCGCATCGCGGCCGTCGGCGGACGCAACATCGCCATCGAATACATGGGCCCTACTCCCCATCGCGGACGCTGGCGCGATCTCGGGGCGGTTATCGAAGGTCCGGCTGTTCGCCAGATCGAGGAAGTATTTCTCGCCGACTGGGCTTTCGCGAGCGGGCAATCCCTCGACGATCTCCATCGCGAGCTGCCCGCCGAATGGCCGCGCCCCGCCGGTGTCGCCGACCTGCAGGTCGTCGCCAGCGGCCCCGACGTGGCCGGCGATCCGCTTTACGAAGGCATCCTCTCATTGGTGCAGCAGGCCCAGCGCAGTGTGTGGATCGTCACTCCCTACTTCATCCCCGACGAAGTTCTGCAGCGCTCCCTCATGGTCCAGGCCCGAGCCGGCCTCGATGTGCGCATCGTGGTGCCCGCGCGTTCCAACCACCGCATCACCGATCTCGCCCGCCGGCATCACCTGCGCGAACTGCAGAAGGCCGGGGTGAAAGTGCTGCTTTACCAACCCGGCATGAACCACGCGAAGCTGCTGTTTGTGGACGGCGAAACGGCGCTTTTCGGGTCCGCCAACATGGACCTGCGCAGCCTCTTCGTGAACTTCGAGATCGGCTTGGTTTCCTATTCCCCCGCCGAAGCGAAGGTCGTGCACGCGTGGATCGAGGAAGTTTTCTCCCTCAGTCGCCCGATGTCGGAACGCCAGCGCGCCCGCCGCGTCTTCCCCGCCCTCGGCGAGGAAATCGCCCGCCTCCTCGCCCCGCTGCTGTAGCGTAACCACGCTCTCATCCCGTTCACACGGGACTCTACCGCGGCCAAGCCCGGCGATGATGCATAAAAAAGGCGGGGCTCTACGGCCCCGCCTTTGGCGAAAACGTTTGGAAATCTCAGGTAGCCGAGGCGGCGTGTTTGAGCAGGCGGGTCGCTTGGCGGACTTCGCGGCGCATTTCCTGCAACGCGTGCCGGGCTTCATCAAACTGGGCTTGAGCGCGGTCGGAATACTCGCTGCGCAGGGCGCTGGCCTTGCCGGCGTATTCCGCCTTGAGCGCTTCCCAGCGCTGACCGAGTTCGTGCAGCTTCACATCGGAAGCCTTCAACAACTCGTGCAACCGGGCGTTGGCACTGACCTTGGGACAAGCGATCTGCTCGCCAAGACGGCGGCGGGTGTCGGTGAGTTGGGCGAGCAGGATCTTGTCCTCGGAAACACGGCGCAGGCCGCGCACGAGGCCAACCTTCTCCAAGATCCAGATCGTCCACTTGGTCGGATCCCACTGCCACCACTTCACGCCGTTGCGGTAGTCGTGCTGAAACTCGTGGTGATAGTTGTGATAACCTTCGCCGAAGGTGAAGATCGCCATGAGCCAGCTATCGCGGGCGCTGCACTTGTTTGAATAGGGCTGGTTACCCACCGTGTGGCAGAGCGAATTGATGAAGAAGGTCATGTGCTGGACCGCCGTCACCCGGGCCACGCCCGCGATCAGGAATCCGCCCAGCGCACCGATTGCGCCGCCATGCCAGTAGCCGAGCAACGCCGGGAGCAGGAAGCCGAAGCCCACCGCGATCGGCACGTAGAAACGATCCTGCCACATCACGAGCGGGTCCTTGCGGAGGTCGTTGACGTTGTCCCACGGCGGCTCGGGATCGAGCTTGAAGAGAATCCAGCCGATGTGGGCGTGGAAAAAGCCCTTGGAGATGTCGTAAGGATCATCGTCGTGATCCACGTGTTTGTGGTGGCGGCGGTGGTCGGAGACCCACGCGAGGGCGCAGTTCTCAAAAGCCGTCGCTCCGAAGATGAGGGTGGAAAGACGCACGGGCCAGCTGGCTTGGAAAGCCATATGCGAAAACAGGCGGTGGTAGCCGAGCGTGATGCTCAAGCCGCTCGCGATGAAGAACAGCAGGAACATCGTCACCTGAAAGAGATCCACGCCATAGTGCCAGATGTAGAGCGGCACGGCTGTGCAGGTCACCACGGCCGTCCCGATGAGGAACGAGCTGTTGACCCAGTTAATGCGATCGAATGGAATACGGAGTTTCACGAATCCGGAGACTGTGACTGCCGCGCCCGGGTGCGAGCGGAATTTTCCGGATATTTTTCGCGTAAACCCCTGCTATTTTTGAACGCGCCGGACGCACTCAGACAGCACGTTGCGCGATAAACGCCTTGATCGACGCGGCGTCGGCCGGAAGACGGTGCTTCACAATCGGGAGTGGTTTGAGCTCTTCGAGCGCGGGTGCGGTCGGTTCCTGGCCGATGGCTTCGCGGATGGCGGCGGGGAATTTCGCCGGATGTGCGGTCGCCAGCACGACGCTCACCCGCTGCGGATTGATATCCTTGAAGGCGCAGGCCGTGTGCGGATCCACGATGTAGCGGTAGCGCTCGAAAACCTTCCGGATGAGCCCGGTAATCTCAGAGTCGTCGGCCGACGAGGAGCTGAAAACCGACTTGTTGAGCAGGTCGAAACGGTAGGAACCCGTGGCCTTGAGTTGCGCCATGACGGTGCAAACGCGCGTCGGATTTTCGTCGAGCGCGTAGTAGAGGAATCGCTCAAAGTTCGACGCCACCTGGATGTCCATCGAGGGCGCGAGACTTGGATACACTTCGCCGCTGCGATACTCGGCGGTCGTAAAGAGGCGGTGCAGGATGTCGTTGCGGTTGGTCGCGACCTTGAAACCCATGATGGGCACGCCCATCTGCTCGAGCAGCCAGCCGGCGAAGACGTTGCCAAAGTTGCCCGTGGGCACGACAAACTCGGTGTTCTCCCGCGCGGCATCGGGCAGACGCAGCCACGCGTAGAGATAGTAAACCGACTGGGCGAGGACGCGCGCGATGTTGATGGAATTGACCGCCGACAGGTGGTGCTGCCCGGCATAGGCCTTGTCGCCGAAGATTTCCTTCAACACGCGTTGCGCATCGTCGAAGCTGCCGTCGATGGCAATGGCGTGGACGTTGGCCGCGCCGGTGCAGGTCATCTGGCGCTCCTGAAGCGGCGACACGCGGCCCTCGGGATACAGGATGAAGATCGCGGTGCGCGGCTTGCCGAGCAGGCCGTGGATGGCGGCGGCACCGGTGTCGCCCGAGGTGGCGCCTAGCACATTGATGCTCCGGCCGGCCTGTTCGCACTGCCAGCCGTAGAGATTGCCGAGGAACTGGAGCGCGAAATCCTTGAACGCAAGCGTCGGCCCGTGGAAGAGCTCGAGCACATAGAGGCGGTCGTCTATCTTGCGCAGCGGCGCGATGTCGGGATGCGTGAATGTGCCGTAGGAACGATGCACGAGTTGCTCCAGCACTTCGCGCGGCACATCGGTGGCGAAGATCGAAAGAAACTCCGTGCAGAGCTCGGTGTAGCTGAGGTTTTTCCAACCCGGCAACCGCGGGGAAATGTCGGGCAGGCTTTCGGGCAGGAACAGGCCGCCATCAGGCGCCAGACCGATGGCCACCGCTTCGTTGAAGGAAACGGGATCGGTCTGACCTCTGGTCGAGATGTAACGCATGACAGAAGTCAGATGTCAGAGGACGGAAGACAGGGGGAGCCTATTTTGTGGATTGGGCTCGGAAATCTGTCCTCTGGCTTCCGTTTTCAGTCCTCCGGAATACGTGTCACTTATCCAAACCAAACGCCGTGTGGGCGGCGCGCACGGCGTCGTCGGCCTTGGTGCGGTCGAGGGCGACGGTGATCTTGATTTCGGAGGTGGTGATGAGCTGGATGTTCACGCCTTTCTCGCCGAGCGCGGTGAAGAGCGTGGCGGCCACGCCAGCGTGCGTGCGCATGCCGACGCCCACGACGGAAAGCTTCGCGATGTTGTCGAAGGCCTGCACTTCGCCACCGCCCAGTTGCTTCAGCACGGCGGGCAGCACGCGCACGGCGTTCTGCGCGTCGTCGCGCTGGACCGTGAAGGTGAGATCGGCGAGGCCGGCCGTGTGGCTCGTGTTCTGCACGATCATGTCCACGTTGATGGCGGCATCAGCCAGGGCTTTGAAAATGGTGGCCGCAGTGGCGGGCTTGTCGGGCACGTTGGTGATGGCGACCTTGGCCTGGTCCTTGTCCACGGCGACGCCGCGGACGACGACCTTCTCCATGTAGGCGACTTCTTCTTTCACGATGGTTCCTGGGTTGTGGTTGAAACTGCTGCGGACCTCGAACACGACGCCGTATTTCTTGGCAAACTCGACGGAGCGGGACTGCATGACTTTCGAGCCGAGGCTGGCGAGTTCGAGCATCTCATCGTAACTGATTTCCTCGAGCTTCTTCGCGTCTTTTACGACACGCGGGTCGGCGGTATAGACGCCGTCCACGTCGGTGTAAATCTGGCAAAGGTCGGCCTTGAGGGCGGCGGCCAGCGCGATGGCGGTGAGATCGGAACCGCCGCGGCCGAGCGTGGTAATCTGGCCTTGGTCATTGATGCCTTGGAAACCGGCCACGATGCACACCTTGCCGGCCTTGAGGTCGGACTCGATGGACTTCGGGATGATCTTTTTGATCTTCGCCTTGGTGAAAATCTCGTCGGTGACGATGCCCGCCTGCGCGCCGGTGTAAGACACGGCCGGAATGCCGATGGCCTGCAACGCCATGGCTGTGAGCGCGATCGTCTCCTGTTCGCCAACGGCCAGCAGCATGTCCATCTCGCGCGTATCAGGCCGGTCGGTGATCGCCTTGGCTTTGGCGATAAGCTCATTGGTGACGCCGGAGCGGGCCGAGACGACGACCACGAGGCTGTGCCCTTCGTCACGAGACTTCTTGATGCGCTGGGCGACGTTCTTGATCCGGTCGATGTCGCCGACCGAAGTGCCGCCGTATTTCTGAACGATGAGAGCCATTGTCGTAAACCTGCTTAGATGGCCCGGGGCATCGGGTCTTGGCAAGGCGGGACTGACAGGCTCACGTCATATTCCAAACTCTAAAGCACTTGTGCAAATCGGGGCGGCTGGGCGCGTTGTAAACACGACGACCCCCTTCACACCCACCAGCGTAATGCCCGCGATCAGACACCCATCGCAATGCCGTTGGCAGGCAGGTGCGGGTTCCCCGGCTCACGTTGTCCTTTCATTTAAGGACATTCGCACATGCCAAACCCGCCATCCGCTTCGACTTCCGCTCACACCCCGCTGCCGCCGAAAAATTCTTGCCGGCAGCAAGTCGGTTTCTTTTTCCGAAGCATGCCTGGTCGCGTGGAAAAATACCTCATGGGAGGCATTTTCATAGCTGCACTCCTCTACAACTTTCTCGGCATCACCTATCACTGGTCGCAGGGATACCTCTCGGGCAACGGATTCAGGGAATCGCAGACCGCGCTGATTTGTTACTACATCGACCGGCAGGATAATTTTTCGCTGCTGTATGAAACGCCTCTGTTGGGCAAACCGTGGATTTCGATCCTGCTGGAGGTCCCGCTGTATGAATGGGCCGTGGTCGGATTGAGCCGTCTCCTCGACCTGCCTCACGTCATCGCCGCACGGAGCGTCTCCGCGGCCTGTTTCTACCTCACCCTGCCGGCGGTTTATCTGTTGCTGGGGCACTTGAGGATCAGTCCTCCGCGCCGCCTGCTGGTTCTGGCCCTCACCTTGGCCTCGCCGGTTTATATCTGCTACTCCCGGGCCTTTCTGATCGATCCCATGGCCCTGATGGGAAGCGTGTGGTTCGTCTATGGATTTGCGCGAACCATGACCGAGCGGCGCGTTCGCTGGCTGCTGCTGGCCATCGGCGCTGGAACCATCGGCGCGCTGGTCAAGAATGCCATCTTCGCCGTCTGGTTGCTGCCGGCCGCGGTATACGGAACATGGTTGTTGTGGCAGGATATCCGGGTCGCAAAGGGCTGGAAGCAACCTTTGACGACAATCGCATGGGGTCTCGCAACGGTGTTGGTTCCCTTGGGTCTGCTGCGCGGCTGGGTTCTTTATACGGATCCGATCAAAGCCGCGCATCCCTCCGCATGGATTTTCACTTCACAAAATCTTACCTTGGGGAACTGGGGCCTGTTCAATCCGAAACCAATTTTCTCCGCTGAAACCTGGAAGTTCTGGTTCGGCTGTTGGGAACAGGCCGTGATGCCGCGATGGCTGATCGGTGCAGCCTTGCTGACGGGAGCGCTGCTGGCCGGACAACGCCGGCTCGTGCTCGGCGCCGGTGCGCTCTTCTTTGCATCCCAGTTTCTGTTCCCCTTCGCCTACGCTTACCAAGACTACTATTACTACGGCAACGCGCTCTATCTGAACGCGGCCATCGGTTTCGCACTGCTGGCGATCCTCGACTCAAAACTGCCGCGCTGGCTGGCGCTGCCCGTCCTGTTGGTCCCGTTCGTCGCCCAAGTCACGACCTACTGGCAGGGTTATCGGCGGCTGCAGAGCATCGTCTCGTCAGGCGACGCCCCCCACACGGCGGCGTTGCGCGAACTGACACCGGAGAACTCCGTGATCGTGGTGGCGGGTGACGACTGGCTGGCGCTGACACCCTATTATTCACAACGCCGGGCGCTCATGATTCGTCGCGGTCTCGAACACGATCCGGCTTATCTTCGTCGCGCTTTCCTCGACCTGGCAAACGAGGACGTCTCCGCCGTTGTGCTGTTTCGCGAACTGCGCACCAACCGGGATTTTCTCCATCTCGCAGCGATCCGGTTCGACTTGGATCTTACCCAGCCGACTTTCTCCGCCCACGATCTCGATGTTTACGTCACGCGGCCTTATATCCGGAACGTCCTGGCCGGACTCAAGCAAAGCGAACGCTATTCCACTCTTACCGCCGCGCCAGAGCCACCTCGGGATTCGGGCTCGGACGAACTAAAAGCGATCAGCGCCGAACTTGCGCGCGAAATGTTTGCCGAGGTCTCCCCTGCTCCCTCCCAATTCCGCTTCCGCTTCGATCCCGGCCGGCAACGCCGTCAAAATGATTCAGTTATCCTGGCCAATCCGGATGCGGATCTCTGGGTCGAACCTGCGGCGACCGCCACGCAGATTGAATGGGGGTTCGGAATTTTTCCGGAGGCTTACCAAACGCCCGGTCACGCGACCGACGGCGTCGAATTCATCATCACGGGCGAACAACCCGACGGCAGCTTTCGACGCCTCTATCGCCGCGTGCTCGAGCCCATGGCCGAGCCAGCAGATCGCGGCGATCAACGGGTGGTTATCGCCTATCGTCCCGTGCCGGGGGAAAGACTTCGGTTCAGCACGAGACCTGGCGGCGGATCGGCCTACGATTGGTCCTATTGGACCCGCATCGACGTGCGTTGAGGACGCGGACGAGACAGGCAATCCACCTTTCAGCCGGTCACGATGTCGGCGGCTTCTTGGCGAACTTGTTCTCCGTGCCGGCGAGCAGGCGTTTGATGTTCTCGCGATGGCGGATGATCACGAAGAGACCGAGCGCGGTGACGACGACGTTGAGATAGATCGGGTTACCGCGCAGCCAACTGGTCGCGGGAACGGCGACCGACGCGAGGATGGAACCGAGCGAGACGTAGCGCGTGGCGTAAAACGTGATCACCCACACGACCGCACCGATGAGGCATGAAGTGGGCACGAGCACGAGCACGCCGCCAGCGGCGGTGGCCACGCCCTTACCGCCTTTGAATTTCGTGAAGATTGAAAACGAGTGCCCAAGCACCGCGGCCACGACACCGGCCAGGCCAATCAACCGCCAATCATCGCCGGCGATCGTCGTGGCCTCGAATCCACCCCAGCCCTCGAAATCGTAGGTCACGGTCGTGCCCGTCCGCGCGAGCAGCGCCCAGCTGGCCGCAAATGCGCCTTTCAGCACGTCGAGCGCGAACACGAGGTTGCCGGCGCGTTTGCCTTTCGCGCCGAATTTCTCGCCGAGCACGCGCTTGACGTTCGTGGCGCCGGGGTTGCCACTGCCCTCCTTGAAAATATCAACGCCGTGCGCCCGGGCCACGATGGCGCCGAAAGGCAGTGACCCGAGCAGGTATCCAATGAAGGCGGAGACGAGTAACCCGGCGAATGGCATCAGAGAGTGACGACCTGAGCCTGTTTGATGGCCCGATGGCTGGTCAACTCCTTAACCGTCGCCTCCGTCGGCGCGCTGTCGAGATTGAGCACGCAGAGCGCGGTGCCGCCGGCGTTGTTGCGGCTCAGCGACATCGCGGCGATGTTCACCTTCTCGCGGCCGAGGAGTGTGCCGACCATGCCGATGATGCCCGGCTCGTCGTGGTTCTCGTAAACGAGGAGCGCGCCCTTCGGTTCGGCTTCCACGTCGCGGCCGTTGAGCGCCACGATGCGCGGGCTGGCCGATTTGCCGAGCAATGTGCCGGTGGCCGAAAAAACCGCGCCGCCGGCCGTCACCGCCTCAACCTGCATGAGCTCGGTGTAATCGGTTTCGACGTTGGACTTCACGACCTCGGCCTGCACGCCGAGGCGTTCCAGCACGACGGGAGCGTTGATGAAATTCAGGCTCTCGCTGCTGATCCGGCTGAGGAAACCGCGCTGGATGGCACGGGTGACGGGGTTGGCGTCGAGTTCGACGATCTTGCCCCAGTAGGCGATGCGAAGCTTCTCGACGCGGTCAGTCGCGAGCTGCTGCACGAGCGTGCCGAGCTTGTTGCCGAGTTCGAGGTAGGGCCCGATGATCTTGAGCGTCGCGGCGTCGAGCGAGGGCATGTTGACGGCGTTGCGGATGACACCGCCGTTGAGCACGTCGGCGATCTGCTCCGCGACCTCCACACCCACGGCGTCCTGCGCCTCGGCGGTCGAAGCGCCGAGGTGCGGCGTGAGGGTGACGTTGGGCAGTTTGCGCAACTCGTGGTCGGCGGCGAGGGGCTCGTCCTCGAACACGTCGAGACCGGCGGCAGCCACGTGGCCGGACTTGAGCGCGGCGACCAAGGCAGATTCCTTGATGATGCCGCCGCGGGCGCAGTTGAAGAGACGCACGCCCTTCCTGCACTTCGCAAGCGCAGCCTCGTCGATCATGTATTGGGTCTGCTCGGTCAGCGGCATGTGGACCGTGATGTAGTCCGCCTGCTTGAGCAGGTCATCGAGCGTCACGGCCTCAATCTGCATGGCCTTGGCGCGGCTCGGCGCGAGATAGGGATCGTAGGCGACCACGGTCATGCCGAAGGCCTGCGCACGCTTGGCGACCTCGGCGCCGATGCGGCCAAGACCGATGACACCGAGCGTTTTCTTGAAGAGCTCGATACCCGAGAAGCTCTTGCGGTCCCACTTGCCGTCGCGCATCGAGGCGGCGGCCTGCGGCACCGGACGGGCGCCGCACAGGATGTGGGTGAAAGTCAGCTCAGCCGTGGCAATCGTGTTACCCGAGGGCGTGTTCATCACGATCACGCCGCGTTCGGTGGCGGCGTCCACGTCCACGTTGTCCACGCCCACACCCGCGCGGCCCACGACCTTGAGCAACGGCGCGGCGGCGATGACTTCGGCGGTGATCTTCGTCTCCGAGCGGACGGCGATCGCGTGGACGTCCTTGACCAGTTCCAGCACCTTGGCCGGAGAGGAGCCGTAGGCCTCCACCACTTCAAAGCCCTTCTGCGCGCGCAGGAAGGCAACTCCCTTGGGTGAGATCTTATCGGCAACGAGAATTTTCATGGGAAAGGGTCAGGAAAGCAGACACGCCGCCCAAAATGCAACCTTCCAGAAGAACCCCACTGTCCGGCAAGGGCGGTTATGACGCGACACTGGGGCAAGGACGCGTTTCCATAAAGTGTGCCGCCACAGAAGGTTCCCGGTTGCACTGGCTTGCAACGCGGTTTCGATGGAGGGCGTGAAATCCCCCATCCTGCCCCGCCTGCTCCTTACGCTCTGCACATTTCTCGCGCTTCTGGCGGCACCCGCCGCGAATGCTGCCCCGGAACGCTGGACCAAGGAAATCGACGCTCTCACCGCCAAGGACGCCACCAATCCGCCGCCCACCGGCAGCGTGGTCTTCGTCGGCAGTTCATCCATCAAGCTCTGGAAAACGCTCGCGGAAGACTTTCCCGACATCGTCACGATCAACCGCGGTTTCGGTGGCTCGGAGCTGGCCGACAGCGTGTTTTATTTCGACCGCATCGTGCGGCCTTACCAGCCGCGCCTCGTGGTGCTATACGCCGGCGAAAACGACGTCCAAAGCGGCAAAGCGCCCGAAACCGTCCTCGCTGACTTCCAAGCCTTCCGTGCAAAACTTCATGCCGCCCTCCCCGCGACCAAGCTCATCTACGTCTCGATCAAGGAAAGTCCCTCCCGGGCACGCAAGGGATCGCTTTTTCTGGCCACCAACGAACTCATCGCCGCCGACTGCGCGACCGACAAGCGTTGCCTCTTCGTGGACGTGAACACTCCCATGCTCGACGCCAGCGGCGGCACGCGACCGGAGCTCTTCGCGAAGGACCAGCTGCACCTCAACGTCGACGGCTACGCCATCTGGAAGCGCGAACTCACGCCGCACCTCGCCACCAAGTAAGAGTTAAGAATGAGGAAGGAAGAAGAGACCCTGCTGTTTCCTCTGATTTCTTCCTTCATCCTTCTTAATTCTTCCTTTCCCGGGTTTCCGTGTATTCCGTGTGTTCCGTGGGCACTTCCTCCTCCCTCTCCCCCGCCGAACGCCTCCGCCGACAGATCGCTTTCATCGCCGAAGCGGACAAGCTCAAGGAGGTCTTCCGCCAGACCATCCTCACGCAGAGCCGCCGTGACGAGAACAGCGCCGAGCACTCCTGGCACTTCGCGCTCATGATCATCGTGCTGGCGGAGCACTCCAACCACCAGCCACTCGACGTGCTGCGCGTCCTCAAGATGGTGCTCATCCACGACCTCGTGGAAATCGACGCGGGCGACACCTTCGCCTACGACACGAAGAACATGGCCGACCAGCACGAGCGCGAGGCACGCGCCGCCGACCGCATCTTTGGCCTGCTGCCGCCCGACCAATGCGTCGAATTTCGCGCGCTCTGGGATGAGTTTGAAGCACGCCAGACGCCCGAATCGCGCTTCGCCGCCGCCTGCGATCGTTTTCATCCGATGCTGCTCAACTGCCTGACCGACGGCCACGCGTGGCGGAAACACGGCGTCACGCATGATCGTGTCCGCGCCCGCAACGCGCACGTCGCCGAAGGTTCGACGGCCATCTGGGAATACGCCGTCAAGATGATCGACGACGCCGTGGCCAAAGGGCACCTCGCCCCGGGACCGAAACCTTAGACCGGAATCGTTGATCCGCCTTGCCGGAGGGCTCGCGTCTCTGCGAGCCGGCCCGCTTTCAGGACACTCAATACTCACCCCGGCGCGTTGCGCCACTCCCTCTTGATAGAGGGGAATCAAACTAGCGGCGTCCAAAATCCCCTCTGGAGAGGGGCGGCCCTCAGGGCGGGGTGTGGAATTAACCGCGCCTCACGCGTATGCCGAATTACCGCAAACCGCAGTTCTTGCGGGCGCGGGCCATGACTTTGTCGGCCACGGCGCGGGCACGTTGGGCGCCATCGCGCAGCACCTGCTCGACGTGGTCGAGATTGGCGGCGAGTTCGGCGCGCTTGGCGCGGTAAGGCGCGAAGTGATTCCAGTAGTGCTCGAAGAGTCCTTTCTTCAGGTCGCCGTAGCCGAGACCGCCCGCGCGCAGGCGATTCTCGTAGTCGGCCGCCACGTCCTTCGGAGCAACGTGCTTCAAGAGCTGGATGGCGAGGTTCTTGTCGGCGTCGGGCTTGGGCTCCTGCGGCGTGCGTGAGTCCATGACGATGCCCATGATCTTTTTGCGGAGCGCCTTCTCGTCGCCGAAGATCTCGATCGTGTTGCCGTAGCTCTTGGACATCTTCTGGCCATCGAGGCCGGGAATGACGGCAACCTCTTCCGAGATGCGCTCCTCGGGCACGACGAAGGTCTCGCCATACGTGAGGTTGAACTTGATGGCGATGTCGCGCGTCATCTCGAGGTGCTGCTTCTGGTCCTTGCCGACGGGCACGACGTTGGTGTCGAAGAGCAGGATGTCGGCGGCCATGAGCACAGGATAAGAGAAAAGGCCGAAGTTGGGCGCGATGCCCTTGGCGAGCTTGTCCTTGTAGCTGTGGGCGCGCTCCAACAGGCCCATCGGCGTGAGTGAACCGATCATCCAGGTGAGTTCGCAAACCTCCGGGATGTCGCTTTGGCGCCAGAACACGGCTTTGGCGGGATCGAGTCCGCACGCGAGCCAGTCGAGCGCGATACCGAGCGTGTATTCGCGGCGCTCCTTCGGGTCGGTGATGACCGTCATCGAGTGGTAATCCGCGATGAAGTAGAACGCATCGCCGCCCGCCTGCAGTTCGATGGCGGGGCGCATGGCGCCGAAATAGTTGCCGATGTGAAGGGTGCCGGAAGGCGTGATGCCGGTAAGGATGCGGGGCATTTTAGATGATCGTGCTCGTTCTCTTAATCGTAATCTTTCTCAAGAAGCCGGATAGAGAGAACGAGAAAGATTGGGAGAACGAGAAAGATTTTCGTTCAATCTCTGCGGGCGAGGGTCGTCACGCTGTGGCGGACGCGGGCGATGGTGGCGGCGGGCAAGACGCCGCCAAAGGACATCGTAGGCATGACCAAGGCGCGCGGGCCGAGCAAAGAGCCGGGATTGAGCACGGCGTTGCAACCGACCTCGGCCTTGTCCCCTAGGATGGCGCCGAATTTCCGGAGCCCGGTCGCCACCGTGCGGTCAGGCAGGCGCACCGTTACCTCGGCCTGGTCGAGGCGGAGATTTGAGCAGATGGCCCCCGCCCCGAGATGCGCGCCGTTGCCGAGGATGGAGTCGCCCACATAGTTGAAATGCGGCACCTGCACGCCGTCCATGAGCAGGCAGTTCTTGAACTCGCTGGAATTGCCCAGCACGCAGCCCTCGCCGGCAATGACGTTGCCCCGGATGAAGGCGCCCGGCCGGATGTCGGTATTGGCCCCAATCCATGTCGGGCCTTGGATGACAGCAAAGGCCGGCAGCTTGACCGAAGGATGCAGCCAGACCTTGCCCTCGATCTGCACGCCGGCGGGGATTTTGAGTTCGAGCGGGCCGAAGGATTCGGCCTCCAAGGCCGCGGCGATCTTCTTCAACCACTCCCATGGCGCCGCCTCGCTCGGAAAAAACGCCGCAAAGCGGGCCAGCGAGGGAGGCAGGTTGAAGAATTCGGAGGCTTTCACGGCGGCCTTGATAACGAAAACCCCAGTGGAAACCAGCGGTTTTTAGAAGTCTCGCCCGGCGACATGGCTATATGCGAACTGCCAGGCGTATCGGGCGAACCCCGAGATTCCCAACGGGGCTGCGCACCATGGCGGGGCCCTGCGGTTATGAGATGATAGCGGCATCATGAAATCTTCGAGCAACCAACCCGGCACCACCCTCATCACAGGTTCCTCCAGCGGTATCGGTTACCACTTGGCGCGGGAATTCGCGCGCCACGGACATCCGCTCGTGCTCATCGCTCCCGTTTCCGACGAGTTGCAGGACATCGCTGCCGACCTGCAACAGGAATTCCGGGTGGACGTTCGGACACTCGGCGCAGATCTGACGCACACCGATGTGACCACAGAAATTTCCACCGCCCTCGCCCAGTCCGGGATTAAGATAGACTGCCTCGTCAATAATGCCGGTTTTGGCGAACGCGGCCGTTTCTGGGAAATCCCGCCCGAGAAACACATCTCCATGATTCGCCTCAACACCGAGGCGGTGGTCCGTCTCATTCATCTTTTCCTCCCCGACATGGTGGCGCGCGGGCACGGTCGTATTCTGAACACCTCATCGATCGCGGGTTTCGAGCCTGGTCCCAACCTTGCCGTATATCACGCGACCAAGGCCTTCGTCCTCTCGCTCTCCGAGGCTTTGGCCACCGAACTTCGCGACACCGGAGTCACGGTCACTGCGCTCTGCCCGGGCGCAACCGACACCGACTTCTTTGAGAAGGCGCACATGCTCGACACGAACGCCTTTCAAAAGCAGCCCGTGATGGCCCCACAGGAAGTGGCCGAAGCCGGCTATGCGGCCTTGATGAAGGGCGAACGCGTCGTCGTTCCGGGCGGCATGAACAAGATGATGGTGGCTGCGCGACGGATTCTTTCGGAATCCGCGCAGGCCAAGCAGAACGAAAAACTGTATGAGGAGACCAAACCGTTGGAACGCAAACGCGAGCGCGGGGACGTCGAAAACGCCGAAACCGCGCGCCGATCGTAAGACCGGAGCAATCCCTCGGACGAGTCGAAGGATGGAACGACTCATTGAAATGGGATCCCCTACCCACTCCCGCGCTCGTTCCGACCGAATCCTCAACGATCGCGTTCATAACCCACGCTCACTCACCACTACTCCCGAGATAAATCACGCCGCCCGCCAAGCCGGACTGCGCTACTTCGATGATCGGTCGCCGGGCTTCACTCGGCGACTCCGCGGAAAATCATTCCGCTATTTCACGAGTCGTGGAAGGCCGCTGGCCAACCCTGTTCAGCGAAGGCGAATTGACGAATTGGCGATTCCACCGGCGTGGACCTCCGTGTGGATTTGTCCGGTGCCGGACGGCCATCTTCAGGCGACCGGACGGGACGCGCGGGGGCGCAAGCAGTATTGTTATCATCCCGCATGGCGAACGACGCGGGATGAGGCAAAATTTGAACACATGCACGTTTTCGCCCGGGTTCTGCCGAGGATCCGCCGTCGCGTCGCTTCGGATCTGCGCGGACGGCCAACTGAGCGAAACACGGTCTGCGCCGCCATGGTGCGCCTGCTCGACACGACCTTGGTCCGCGTCGGAAATGAGGAATATGTGCGCCAGAACAACTCGTTCGGACTCTCCACGCTCCGACGCCGTCATGTCAGCGCTGGCCGAACGCGCATCGTGCTTCGCTTCCGCGGAAAGGGCGGCCGGAAACATGAGGTCGAAGCACACGATCCGCGCGTCGCCGCCGTCATCCGCCGATTGCAGGATCTGCCCGGACAGGAAATTTTCCAGTATGTGGATGACCGTGGCCGCCTCGTGAACCTCGGATCCACCGACATCAACGCCTACCTGCGGGAAATCTCAGGCGCCGACATTACCGCGAAAGATTTTCGCACATGGGCGGCCACCCTCGAAATGGCGCGACTGCTGGGCTTGGCGGCCCGGGAGGAAAATCGCCCGACGAAGCGGCGGGTTGCCCGTGCAATCGCAACCGTGGCCGAACGCTTGGGCAACACTCCCGCGATCTGCCGGAAATGCTATGTGCACCCTGCCCTCGCCGAGGCCTATCTCGCAGGCGCCGTCCTCGATTTCGCCGGACCATCAACACGCGCGACCCAACAAGCGCTGCTCCGTTTCCTCAAGCCAGCGAAATCTAGAAATCCGAAAACGAAGGCCGGTGCCTCACATCTGTAGAGAACCCACAATTAACGACCCTGCCCAAATGAAAGTCGGTGCGAACGAGTCCAGAAAAACTTCCCCCATTCCTGCCTACCCAACCTCAATCGGTGCGCGATTCCGCGGCTCGGCCTTGCTGGCAGGCCTGCAAGGCGGCTTCTACATGATCAGCGGCGTGTGGCCCTTGGTCGCGCCCGACAGCTTTCAAGCCTTTACCGGTCAAAAAATGGACTTCTGGCTCGCCCAAACCGTCGGCGTCTTGATTGCCATCACCGGCATCGTGCTACTCCGTGCGGCGCAGCGGGCGGCCATCACTGCGGAAATCGCCCTGCTGGCCGGCCTTCAGGCGGCCGCTTTGGGCGTGGTGGATATCTATTGCGTCGGGCAGCCCGGGACAACGCCGGTCTACCTCCTCGACGCGGTAGCCGAGTTCGCGATTGCCCTCGGGTGGGTTTGGGCGTGGTCACACCGCCCACGCCGGGCTGCCTCCACCCGCGTGCCGCGGCTTTAATTTCAAAAACAGCACAGACGCACGACTGACCACACCTCCGGAAACTCAACGTTCCACCTCGACCGAGAAAACCGTAAACACAGCGTCGACTTCGCCCGAACTCCTCGTCGAAACCTCCAGCAGGCATTTCTCCAAGGCGAGATACGGAGCACGCTGATCGAGTTCGCGATAGAACTTCACCAATGCGGCGAGGTCCGCGCGGCGGAAAGCGACCTGCACCGTGTGAAAAGCCAGTTGCTCTGTGCGCTCGGTCCGCGGTGGTTCCACCGCGACCGCCAGCCCCAGCTCATTCGCGATGGCCGAAACCTCGCCGACCAATCGCGTGGAATCCAGCGTGCGCCCGGCATCGAGACTTCCGGCAGCCTTCCGGGCGCGTTCCTCAATGGGCGCGCGACGTTCCAGCCACAGCTCCTGCCCGGCCAGATCAGCGGCGGTCACACGCGATTCGCGCCATTTTTCCTGCAAGCGACTGCTAGCGGAAACCAGCCAAACCACAGCGGCGGCGAAAAGAAAGAACAGGATTAGCACCCGTTCGCGAGGCGTTCGACGCAGGAGCACGCTGTTCATGGCTTGTCCTCCGTCTTTCCCTGCGTGGCCGGATCGAATTGAAGCGCGAGCACAAAGCTCGTAAGTCCTTCGCGCGACCGGATGTCGCGCACCTCGATCCCGGTTAACGCGGGTTGCCGCCGCAGCACCGCTTCATACTCGCCGACCGCCGCGGCATGGGCCGTCTGCGCGTCAATGGCCAACGAGCGATCGTTGTTGCTCACCACACGTGTAAACCGGATGGAGCGCGGGCGCAGCGAACTCACCAAGGACAGCCACTCGAAAGGTTTCTCCTGGCGAGCGGCGAGATCCTCGATGCGCGTGGCCAAAGTCTGCGCCGTTTCAATCCGCCGCACTTCGCCGGCCTGATTCGCCACGAGCGCCTCGCGTCGTTCATTCCAAATACCAAGTGCGCCTCGGGCCAGTTCGAGTCCCGCGGCGAGCAACCAGAGCCCTGCTGCCGCGCGCAACGCCCAAATCCAGCCGCGCCGGCGCGCATCCTCGCGGCGTTTTTCCTCCATGAAGGACTTGTCTCGCACGTCAGCATGGGCGATCGAGGCCGCCGGGAATCGCGCGGTTTCCTCGCCTGCAATGCGAAAGATCGCATCGCCGTTTTCGTCGAATCCCACTCCCACCGGCCCGTCGAGTCGTTTGGTTTCGATGGCCTCCAAGCCGGCCTGACGCGCGAGTTCCGCCGACATCTCGTGCACCTGCGCCTCCGACGGCTCGGGCATGGCCTTGACCAAAACGACTACCGGAAGACCGGCGCGCCCGTTCCACACAGCTCCGCTCAGCCCGCCAGGGTGCACATGAACGACTGTGAGCGGACGGTCCGGTGGTTGACCAATCAACGCAAGAAACTCCGGCAGCACCGCCGGGGCATCCGGCCACTCCGCAATTTCCTCCGGCGCGAATCGCCGGCGATACGCGGCATAACCCAGCGCTCGCTGACCATCCACACTGGTCACAAAACCGTGATAGAGCTGCGGCAGCGGAAACGGCGAGGACTCTTCCAGCCCCACCTCCACTTGCGTCGCCGCCGGGACCGCGGGGTCCAGTTCGATTTCCTTCAGGAAAAACCGATCACCGGGAACAAGCGCGGGAACAGAAGCAACGGTGGGCATAGTCATAAGGCAGACGGGACCGCTGATTCGACGTGTTCTTCGAAGGCCAGCAGTCTGAAAGGATAGCGCAGTTTCGATGTTTCCGAGAGCGAGGTCGCCGTCTGGGTTTCGCCCTCAGCCAAAGGCTGAAGCACGGGAGCCACGACCGCGGTCAACCGAAGCACGGTGCCACCTTCCTGCACCGCAACCTTCACGCGAAGACAACGCGCCTGCGTGTCGAACCGTCCCCTCAGCGCAGTCACGCCCAAGGCTGTCTGGGCTTCCGCCACACTGCGGAAAAACGGCGGCGCCCCGGTCGCCCGGGAAACCTCGCCTCTTCGGTAGGCAATGACTTTTCCCACCTGATCTTCATCCAGGCCCATCAATGCGAGGGTCGCGGGAAGCGCACTGTTCAGGTTGGCCGCGGAAAAATAATGGAGCGACACGTTGCGCACGAACTCCTCGCGCAAACGTGTCGGACGCCCGGCTGGAGTATAGAAGAAATCACGCGCCCCTGTGATGGCCGCCAGTTCTGCAAACGACGCGAGCGGCCGGCCGGGAGGCCGATGCGGCGGATTGGCGAATTCATAACGCCGCGGATCGGTTTCAATCCGATTCGACGCGTGCTCCCGACGGGTCCACGCAAGCAGGGCGTCCGCCAGCTGCTCCGCCTCCGTTTTCTTCAGTCCCCATTTCTCACCCAATTCAATCAAACCGCTCTGGCCCAGGCGCGGCAGGGAAATGAGCCCGCTTTCGTCCTCAATTTCCGCAGTGATGATTCGGCCATCCCGCGAAACGAGATCCAAATCGTCCAGCGGCGTGCCCCATCCTTGGGCCGGGGCGTGCAGGCCCTCATCAACGGCTTGGTAATCGGCCAGCACCGCGAGGCTCGCCTCCAGCGCGGAATGCGCATCGGCGCGCAGGCGTTCCGCCTGACGAGCGCGCGACTCCACCAACATCTCCGTCATCGCGCGCTCGATGAACTGGCTGAGCAGGAACGCAGCGAGCGTGATCAAACCCAACACGAGCACAATCACGGCGCCGCGACGCGATCCGGCTAAAGACTGGAAGTGGGTTCGCATGAAAAATCAGAAAGCCGGCAACGCCTGAACGGCAGGCGGGATTCTCACCACCCGGTCGGCGGAGAAACGGTCGTATTGGAAGTGGAGCCGGCAACGCACGGGCAGCGGCGCGTCTTCACCATTTCCGGCAATCGGAGAGGACCGCGCCGTCCACGATCTCGTATCGCGGCGATAATACTCATACTCGATTCCACGAACGAGTGGCGAAATCACCAGGCTCCGCGGCGTGGTCTTTTCGTAACCGATCTCCCATCGTGACTGCCAATATAGCACCAAGCCCTGCTCCGGCACGAAATCCACGGCACATTGCACATCGGGCAAAGGTCGTTCCGGCCAAGGGAACAATCGATCGCCGGCGGGAAGCTCAAAGGTGAGCAAAGGCCCCCGCCCCACGCCGGGCACCACGCTCGTCTCCACCCGCAGGCGGCGATCGGCGTCGGCCACCAGTGTTCCTCGTTGCAACAAATCCTCCACGTGGCGCGCCACCGCCCGCACATGCTGGTCAAACAATCGTTGCTGCCGGTTTGCGCCCCACAACTCTGTCATCGAAAGAAGAAACTGGTTCATCGCGACCAGCAGCACGGACACCAAGGCGAGTGACAGCAGCACCTCCACCAAGGTAAAACCCTGCTGACGGAAACGGAGTCTGGTAATACGTTGCTGCATGTCACAAACGTTGCTTCAGCAGCCGTGCTCGCGACTCGGCGCGCAGTTTTTCCCGTTGCTCCTCCTGAGACCAGGTTGGTCGCAGCAGCAGAAAGCTTTCGCGTTCACGACGCGGTGAACTTCGACCAGACGCAGAGACCTCCCAGGCCAATTGCACTTCAAACAGGTCCGCAATTGGGGTCTCTTCGATCTTCGTTTCCCAGCGCAATGTTCCACCATCGGCCAGCGGCATCTCGCCGCCGCGCTCAACCTGCGCCCGGTCGGGCTCCGCCAGCAACGCCGCCCGGGCCAGAGTCAGTTCGCTCCGATCCACTTCCTGCTGTCGCAGGAGGTGGTAGTTGAGCAATACGTTCACATAAGCGGTGCCCAACACCACCGCAGCCAGAGCAAAAATCCCCAAGCTCACGAGGACTTCGAGCAACGTGAAGGCGCTCCTTCGGGCGACGCGACAAATGAGATTCATGGCCTTGCCTCCAAACCTGGTGCACACGTCCAGGGATCGATTGCCATGAGCCGGACCACTCCCTCCGGCAGCCGCAACTGCAACCTCACCGGATCACATGTGCCGTCGGGATAAAATCGCATCGCCGGCAGAAGTGAGGTCTCGATCCGTCGCCCCCCGATCAGCACAGCGTCTGTGTTGTCGGCGCGCAAAAAACCGATTTCCATTCGCTGATCCCCTGCGGACAGATCCACGCCAGCGGCATTATCCCAGACAAAGCGTTGCGCGCGGGCATCGAATTGCATTTCCACAGGCCGGCCGCGCAACACGGCTTCGCGCCTCGCCTGCTGGAGAATCAACGCCACTTCCTCCTCGGGATTGACCAGCCGCGCGCGCCGAAAAATCGCGCTGGCCGACGGCAGTAGTAAGGCCGCGCCTAGCACCAGCAGCGCAAGCACGAGCAGCGTCTCCACCAGCGTGAAGCCCCGGTTCGACATCATGATGAAGGGAGACAGCCTCATGCGAGCTTACCAATTGCCGATGTCGTCGGCTGTGTCGGGTTGATGATCCGGACCCTTCGAATAAAGATCGTAGCCGCCCACGTTTCGCGTGCCCGGATAGCGGTAGAGATAGGGTTCACCCCAGGGATCCAGCGGAAGTTTGCCGCCCTTTGCCTCCAAATAGGGCCCCTGCCAGCGATCCGCTTTTGCCGAAGGCGCAGTCACCAGCGCCTGCAATCCCTCGGCTGTCGTGGGATAATCCCCCATGTCGCGCCGGTAGCTCACCATCGGGATTTTGATTGTTTCCTGCACAAAGATGGCGGCGACCGCCGTCTGGCTGCGCCCGAAAATCTTGTCGGTGTTCGTCACGAGGACGCCCACGAGCAGGCCGATGATCGCGAGGACCACGAGTATTTCCACGAGCGTGAAAGCAGAGGTTGGACGGATTCTCATAATTAGTTTCCCGGTTGGACAGGTTGTTGGCGCCGGCGCCGAATCTCGTCGGCCATTTCCTGCAAGCGCTGGCTCTGCGCGGCATCCATGCCGGACGATGAGGAAGGAGCCGATGCTTCCGACTGCGTGGAGCGACCCGCATTTTGACCACCCTCGCCCGCAGACGGCAGCGGTGCGGGCGAAGTGCCATCTGTGATCTGCCCGGCGGTGTGCGCCGACTGGAGTTTGAGCGCAAGATTGCGACCCTGATAGTCAATGGTCAGAATGTCCTCCTCCTGGTTGTAGCTCCGGACAACGTAAGGGAGATCCGTCTCCCCGAACGTCACCCACTTCGATTCGCGGGCGGATTGATCATAGATGCTGAAGAAGAACTCCCCCAGTTCGAAAACCACGCTGCGAAATTCGAGAGGCCCCCCTTCGCCGGACGCCGTAATCGGGGCGGCGCCGGTGATCGGTAGAAACGGAGAGTCCCGCACCAACGACTCCAACGGGTCATCCGGCACGGTCACCTGCGCAGCCAAGGTCACGACAGCCACCGGAAAAATGGTCAGAAAAGCACGCATGCGAGGACCGCTCAGCGGAAAAATTCCCACAACCGGAGATATGCGACCGCCAACCCCGCCTCATCCGAGGCCGAGGTCCGCAGTTCCCGCTGCATGCGCCGCAGGACGCACGGATTCACCAGCATCACCGGCTGCCAGAGCAACACCGGCAAGGTTCGCAAAAGACGCTCGCGGGGATAACGGAAGGCCGGCGCTCCCCACACGCCCCGCAGTCCGAGACGGCGGACATTCACCAACCAGTTTCGCCAGCGGCGATGGCCGGGGCATTTCGGTGCCGGATGCCACGCATAATTCATCGGCGAATTGAAATTCACTCCCAACCGCCGGCTTTCCAGCCATAACCACACCCGGCATCCCAACTGTGAAATCGCCGCCCAGTCCCTGTCCAATTCCACGGCAGTCCGCTCGCTCCGGTGAGGCCGCAACTTGAAAACCACCCCCGCCGCGTGCTCACCGCGCACGGCCTCGATCCACGACGGGTTTGCCGGCAGGCTCAACGCGGCCAGCCGTCGGCCGCGTTCTTCGCAACTGCCGTGATACTGGCCCGCCGCGGTCAACACCGCATCGCCCAGCGCCAACCGGGCCTTGGCGAGATTACGTTCGACGAAATCCGCATCATCGGCCGTGAACGGTTGGTGCGCGAGACGCTGACGGGCGAGCAACAGTCCGGTGCAGCGATTCATCAATAGCCGCGTCGCCTCCTCGATAGAAATGTCTTCCGGCCGCAGATGATGCACACAATCCGCCAGCAGATCTGCCGGGCCACTCACGCGGTGATGCCCGCGAACGAGGTCGTAGGAAAACATCGTAACGGGCCCGCGTTGCAGATCGGCCAGCGATATCACTTTGAATTCCACTTCCACTCCCGCCGGCTCCGAAAGTGCATGCGCCAAGCGATTCAGGGCGCGCCGGTGGCGCCATTCGTTGAGCACGGTGCTCCCGCGCAGCAGGACGTAGTATTCGAGATCGTTGTAAGGTCGGTCGCCGTCCGGCGTGTGAAGCACTCCACCCTCGCCCCGACCATAACCTCCACCCAACAGAATACCCTCCAAGCGCTCCTCCGGAATGAGTGATTCCACAGCCGTGCGCACGCGCGCGCATGTCTCACGCAGGTGTCCTTCCAATCCCGCATCGCCGTTGAGGGTGAACCGTCCGGCCGACGCGACCGCCGTGTTTGGCGCCGTCGTCAGGGATGCGAGAGGTGATATTGTAGCGGCAACCTGCATGGCTCAGGCCCCCGGGGAGGTCGGAGGCGACGATGCCCATTGGGTCCACACTGGCGGATGCGCTGCATCGGGTGCGGCACGATAATCCTGCCACCCGGCGCGAAAACCCGCCAGCCGGGCCTGCCGTTGCACCCAGCGTATGCGCAGCGCATGGGGCCATTCCCCCAACCGGTGATGACGCAGACAAAAACCAAGGTCGCGTCGTGCATCATTCAGACTGCCCAGCAGGACCGTGCGCAGGAAATTGAATTTTCCGGGATGACCGTCCCACATGGCCGCCAGGGCGCGACCTTCACCAAAACTCCGTCGCGCCGCTTGCTGCGGGGCATAGTTGTGGGAATGGGTCACCACCGATTCCGGCACATAGAGCACACGATAACCCTGGGCGCGGGCCCAGCGTGTGTATTCGTCGTCTTCCGAATACTGCATCGCTTCGTTGAATCCGCGCGGCGTCCACAGGTCCTTGCGAATGCCGCTGCTCACCATGCTGAAGAAATGATCCCAGCGCGCGGAAGCGCGGCGGGCACCGAAGCACTGTTCGTAGTCGGCGGCATACACCGCCTGGCAATCGGGGCGCGGCACTTGTCGACCGAACACCGCCGCCACTCCGGGGTCGTGCAAGGCCCTGACCAAAGGAGCAAGCCAGTGCGCGTCCACGGGAGTGGCGTCGGCGTTCAGAAAGACGACAAAGTTGGCGCGAGCCAGACGCACGCCCAGGTTGAGAACGCGCGGCGGATGATATTCGTGCGGCTGGATGCTGATGTAATGCTGCGGGGCCGCCGCGCGGATGAGTTCGTCCGAATCATCCGTCGAACCGGAATCGATGACGATCAACTCATAGTCCTTGAACGTCTGCTGCCGGAGGGCCTGCAGAGTTCCCTTGAGAGCCCAGCCCTCGTTGTAGGAACGCATCACGATGCTGACCGCCGGTGAATTCATGGACGGATGCTACGCGCTGCGCTGGCCCGACCCCATGGGGTGATTGCCCCCATCATTTCGGGTCCCGCAACCCATCTTCGCCTGCGTGATCGCCCGGTAGAGTAACCCAGTTGCCTCTCGCCCACCTTTCACCCGCAACCACCATGTTCCCACGCAGCAGCCCCCGGAGAATCACGGTGTCGATCGGATTGCTCGCGCGGAACGAGGAAACCCGCATCGGCCGCACCCTCAACACGCTCTTCAAGCAGACGCTGTTTCGAGAGCTCGACCAACGTGGCCAGCGGGCGGAAATCTGGTGTGTCGCCAATGCCTGCACGGACGACACCGCGGCCGTGGCTGCGCGCTGCTTCCATGAGCAACGCTCGCTCCATGCGCACGCCGACGCGTTTCTCGCCAACAGTGTATCCGTCGCCACCCCGGGCAAAATCAACGCCTGGAATCTGTTCGTGCACGAGATTTCCCATCAGGATTCCCACTACCTGATCCTGATGGACGCCGACATCCGCCTCGGCGAAGCCACCACGCTGTGGAATCTCGTCCGCGGCCTGCAGGAAAACGAGGAGGCACACGTGACCGTGGGCGAACCGGTGAAGGACATCGCGCTCAAACCGGCCGTGAGTCTGCGCGAGCGCCTGTCGTTGGCCACGTCCCGCCTGACTCAAAATTCCGCGGCGCAACTCACCGGGCAACTCTACTGCATCCGGGCAAAAGTCGCGCGCGCCATCCGATTGCCCCGCGATCTCGCGGCGTGCGAAGACGGCTTCATCAAGAATCTGGTGTGCTCGGACATGTTGCGAAAGCCGAGCAATCCCGCGCGCATCCAGCGCGTGGGAGGCGCATCGCATATTTTCGAAGCCTACACGACGGTGCCCGCAATCCTGCGAAACCAGAAGCGCCAGATGATCGGCCAGGCGTTCGTGCATGTGCTCGTGGACAAATGCCTGCCGGACGCCTGTTGGAAAACCGCCACCACTCCGGGTGAATTGGTGACCAAGCTCGACGAGACCAATCCCGCGTGGCTGCGCGAATTGATGGACGAACACGTGCGTGAGGCCGGCCGCTTCTGGCGGCTGTTTCCGGATGTCGCGAGTTTTCGCCTGAAGCGCTGGCGCAATCTGCCCATCCGTCGCAAGCTCACACATCTGCCGGCCACGCTGCTCGGCACGGGTGTCACCCTGCTGGCTGCATGGATGGCCTATCGGTCACTCCGCCGCGGAGCATTGGGTTACTGGCCCCAGAAGCCGCCGAGCGCCGATGATTTTTCCCCACCCGGTTTCTCCGACGGTCTCGATCTCGCCCCCACCCATAGCTGAGTCCACCCGCTTCCCATGAACGAACTGCCCATATTCATCGAATCCAAGGACCTGATCGGCCTTCTGCTTTTTCCGATAGGCACCGTGATTGTTTCCGCCGCGCTGCTGTTTTGGCCCACATTGCGTTCCGCCGCGTTCTTTCTCATCGTCGGGGGACTGGCCCTGAGCAACTGGGGCGACCTGAACATCTACAGTGCCTACTGGTATCGTGGCACGACCCGCGGCTTTGAAGTCAGCGTGTTTGATGTGCTGGCACTGGGACTTTTGTTCAGCTCGTTGCTGGCGCCCCGGCCTGGTGAATTGCGCCGGTTCTGGCCGGCGAGCCTCGGCATGATGCTGGTGTTTCTGCTCTATTGCGTAGGCAGCACCTTGATGGCCGATCCGGTCATCTTCGGCCTGTTCGAGATCAGCAAGCTGGTGCGCGGAATCGTGTTCTTCCTCGCTGCGGCGATGTTCTTGCGCAACGAGCGTGATCTTTCGCTCCTGGCCCTCGCCCTGGCCATGGTGGTCATCGTCGAGTCCCTCATGGCCGTCCGGCAACGCGTCTTCATGGGAATGTATCGTCCGGCGGGATCACTGGACCATCCGAATAGTCTTTCGATGTTCCTTTGCCTCGTCACGCCCGTGCTGGTCGCCGCGGCCTGCTCCACTCTCGGCCCGTGGATCCGGCGCTGCTGCTGGCTCGCCGTGATCGCCGCGGCGGGCACGATGGTGCTCACCTTGTCGCGCGCGGGACTGCCCGTGTTCATCGCCGTCACCGGCGCCGCCCTCGTGTGGTGCGCTTCGTGGCGCCCCACCCCGGGGCGTTTGGTTCTCGGCGTCCTGGCGATGACCGCCCTGGGCTTGTTCGTGGCAAAATCCTGGCCGCTGCTAACCGAACGCTTCGGGCAGGCCACGCTGCAGGAGGAATACTTCGACGCACCGGGTGAAACGCGCGGCCACTACTTCCGGCAGGCCGCAGTCATTCTCGAAGAGCGGCCGTTCGGGGTGGGACTCAACAACTGGTCATACTGGGTCAGTCGCGAATACGGAAAACCTCTCGGCATGAACTACCAGAACTATGACGACATTGTTTACGCGCCACCGTCCGACCTGCTCTACATGTATCGCTACGCGGCTCCGGCGCACAACCTGGGCGTTCTGACGGCGGCCGAACTCGGCTGGGTTGGATTGGCGCTGATGCTGGCGCTGTGGCTGCGATGGATGTTCATGGGAGCGGGCTTTCTTTTTTCCCGCCGACCGGAGGCGATGCACCGCATCGGCATCGGCCTCGCTTTCGGCATGCTCGGGGTCTTCCTGCACAGCTTCACGGAGTGGATTTTCCGGCAAACGCAAATCTTCCATATGTTCCACCTCATGGCGGGCGTGCTCGCCGCCTTGATCGCCCTCAAACACGCCGAGGCTGCGGCCGTGGAAAAATTCGAGGACGAGGCGGAGACGGATTGGGAAATCGACCCGCTCGCACAACCGGTGCCGATGAGCCCGCTGCAAAACTGACATGCGCGCCGCCCATATCCTCCGCAAATACGTGCCCGCCGAATGGGGTGGCACGGAAACCGCCCTGCAGGGCCTCACCTCCGGTCTCGCGATGCACGGCGTCGACTCAGTCGTTTTTCACCCCACGACGGGTGCGGCTGCTTCGGATCCGCTCGCGCGCGCCGGTTGCGAGATGCGCCCGTTTCACGCGCACCTTCCGATCCTGGGGCTGCCGCCGGCCGAACGCCAGCGGATGCTCGCGGTCGGGGGCAACCTGGTCTCGTTCGATCTGCCGCGCATGCTCGCGAAAGAACCCGGTTTAACGATCATCAACAGCCATGTGCTCGGCCGGTTGGGCGGCATCGCCTGCACCATCGCGCATCGGCGCAATATTCCCTTTGTGGTGACAATCCATGGCGGTGTGCTCGCGGTGCCGGAACCTTTGAAACAGCAAATGAACGGACGTCCGCACCCCACGAGCCTCGAATGGGGCCAGCTCTTCGGCTGGTGGTGGCGCGCGCGTCACGTCCTCGAAGAAGCGGACGCGATCATCACGTGCAACGTGCGCGAAGCGGAGATGCTGAGCGCGCGCTATCCCGACCAGTTGATCGTGACGCAACCCCACGGGGTGAACACGGCCCTGTATCAGGTCGATCAGCGTGAAACAGCACTGGCGGCTTTCCCGACGATCGCAGGACACGACATCCTTCTCTGTGTCGCGCGCGTGGATCCGGTGAAGAACCAAGCCTGGCTGGTGCGCGAAATGCCCGCGATTCTTTCCCGATATCCGCAGGCCATGCTGGTGCTCGTGGGTGCGTGCACCAACGCCGACTATGGTTCCGCTCTGCATCGCGAAATCAAGCGGCTCGGATTGGACGGCCGCGTGCTGTTGACCGGCGGGCTGCCCCCTCGTGATCCACGGATCATCGGCCTGATGCAACTGGCGCGCGCGAACATTCTACCGTCCATTTCCGAAACCTTCGGCCTCGTGATCCTGGAATCGTGGGCCTCCAACCTGCCCATGCTCGCCAACCGTTCCGCCGGTTCGGTGGAACTGCTGCGCGACGGCGAGAACGGATGCCTCTTCAACGTGGACCAGCCCGAAGCCTTCCACGCGCAGCTCGACCGCGTGCTCACCGATGCTGTTTTCCGGGGCCATCTCCTCGCCACGGGGCGCGAGTGGGTTCAGCGATACGACACGGTGGCCATGGCCGGACAGGTGAAGCAACTTTACGACCGGCTCTGTGAAGGCAAAAATGCACTACGTCATTCTGCGTGACGACGACACGTGCGCCCTGACGCCGGTCGAATGCCTGGAAGCCCTCTACCGGCCGTTCCTCGACCGTGGACTGCCGGTCAATCTCGCCACGATCCCCAATGTCTGCACGAACGCGCGGCAACCCAACGGACAGCGCGAAGGATTCCTGCAATTCAGCTCGGGCAACTCCACGCCGTTCATCCCGATCGGACAGAACCGGGCTTTGGTTAATTATCTCCTGAGTGAACCGCTCTATCATGTCCTGCATCACGGCTACGATCACTCGCTCTACGAATTCGAATGTGATGCCGTCCAGGCCGAGCAACGTTTATCCGCCGGCGCGCAACGCCTGCACGCCGCAGGCTTTCCCACTCCGCACGCTTTTGTCGCTCCTTACGACCGGTTCTCAGCCGCGAGCCTGAGAGCCGCGGCGGCCCGCTACCCGGTGATTTCAAGCGGATGGTTTGAATGGCGACGCCTGCCGGCGGCTTGGCGTCCCGCGTATTTGCTCAAAAAATTGCGCCGCCGGCCGCACTGGAAAATCAACGATACGCTGCTGCTGTCACATCCCGGCTGTCTGCTTTCCCACCACCGGCCGCTGACCGACATGTTGGAGAATATCAAACAGGCGGTGGAAGGACAGTCGCTCACCGTGTTGGTCACGCACTGGTGGGAATATTATCGGGACACCCGGCCGGACACGGACTTCATCGCCACCCTCCATCGGACAGCTGATTATCTTTCCAGCCATCGCGACATTCGCGTCATCTCCTTCGCCGATCTGGCTACCGGCCGGGTAACGCTGCCAGGGAGCGAACCGGCGGTGGAGGCACCGGCGTCGGAAAGACATCTCGACACCGCTCCACAACCCGCTGGTCAGCCAGCTTGCTGGTCTTTCGAAGATCGATCGACTTCGCCTGCGCCCTGAGGTCCGCCGACAGCGCCGACAGTTCGGACTCGGACCGCGTGGTCAGGAGACAGTTGAGAAACACCAGCGAGTCCCGCAGGTGCGCCTCGGGAGCCGCGCACGGGATCAGGCCTTCGTCCGTGATCTTTCGAAAACGATAGCCACAGCGATTGAGCAAAGCCACCGTCCTCTCCGGATAAGGCACCGCCGCCTCGGCGATGATATCGGGGCGATGGCGGCGAAGGGTTTCCTCCGCTCCTTCAAAAAACGAGGGTTCATGGCCTTCGACATCCACTTTCATCAGGAAGCGATTCGGCACCTCGCGCATGCCCGCAACGTAGGCATCGAGGCTTGAGACCGCAACGCTCACCACGCCGGCATGGTTCGAATCGAAACTCCGCTCGAGCGAGGAACTCATGTCCGACTGATTCAGGAAAAACGGCATCACGCCCTCGTGATCGGACAGCGCAATCGGTTCCGCGACGATTCGATCGAAGCCGTTGGCCCGGATGTTGGCCGCAAGGAGAGCATGCAACCGCGGATGCGGCTCGAAAGCCACGACGGAAAGATTCGGACGCGCCACCGCCAGCCTCAACGAGAAGAATCCTATGTTCGCACCGGCATCGATGAACAGCGTGGTGGATTCAGTCAGCCGCTCTGTCAGGCATGTGGTGAGCGGCTCGTAGTAATCCAGCCCGCGCCAGAAAAGCTCAAAGCTGAGATAGTTTTCTCCAAAGCTGGCCAGCTTCAGACGGTGGCCGGTTTGGGACGACTCCACCCCCGGCGTGCAACCGGGAAACCAATCGCGACGCGTGCGCAATCCCCAGCGGCAGAGGGCGGGACGGAGGGAGGGAAAACGGGTCGCGATTCCGAAAAGGAGGCGACCGAGCTGGCGTTTGGGCAGATAAGGAGGCACGGCGTGGATGGGGTTGAAAAATCATGCGGAAATCGCCGCTTCACGTGGTAGGCCCGCACGGTTGACCGCATGCGCGGTCAGCGCATCGCGTCTCATTAAACCGTGGATATGCGGAATGGCGGTGACGGAATCAGGGACATCGGGCACGTTGGTCAGCAACGCGGCGTAACTGTGCGGTGCATCGGGATGATACCCGTGCATCGCGTGCAACGGGCGCTCGCCCATGTCACTGGGCACGATCAGCACGCCTTCCTCGACGAGGAAGATGAGTTCGCCGAAATACCGGTCGGGAAAAAATGTGCCGAGCTCGCGCAGCTCTGAATCAGGCAGAATCCGACCGGTCGTCACACCACGAAGACTCGCCGTAATCAGGTCCCTCGCCCGCTCGCTGAAAAACCAGAAGCGAGCCATCGTCGAATCATAGACCACGGCGTAATCCCGCGACAGGCGCAATGGCAGGGCCGAGATGCGCCGACGCAAATCAAGCAACCGCGTGCAATTCGCCATGCCGTGATCGCTGAATACATACAATCGCACGTCATGATAGTGCTCACGCGCAGTCGTCAGAAGTCTCGCCAGCCGCTCTTCGTAGTCGTCGAGCTTGGCCGGAACCTCCGGCGAATCATTACCGACCCGGTGCATCAGTCCGTCGAGGTCAGGCCAGTAGAGGAAGGCGAAATCAATTCGTTCGGCCGCAATATCCGCCTGCAAGGCCTGCAGGTTGCCCTCTTCCCCGCGCGCAGGTTCGCTGACGTGGTAAGGAATCGCCTCCTCTTCCAGGAAATCGAAGATGTTCGGCCCACGGTTCATCCCGCCCGGCTGCAGCGGGCTCTTTTTCTCGGTGAAATCGAACTCCCCGATCTGGCTGAAAGAGAGGTTATATAAATCAAAGTAGCCTTTGAACCCCATCGGCCCGCGCAAAAGCTTAGACAGCCAGCGGCGGAATATCCGGCGTGACGTGATCCAACGGGGAAGCCAGCCAAGCGGACGCAAAGCGCGAAACGGCGACCGTTCGGGATCGTGGACGAAATAGCACCAGTTGCGATGCTCCTCCGGCCAGGTTCCCGCGAGTATCGAAGGGATACACGCCGAACTGTAACCGAAGACCGAACGCAGCGGCCGCCGCAACGGGGCGATGCCCCGGGCGAACGACCGGTCGCGGATGATCTCCCAACCACACGCGTCGATGAAAACAAAAAGAGGCAGCACAGGTTTCATAGCAAAATCATGCGGGGTGGACGCGGAGGGGTGATCTCGAACAGACGATGCATGCGCACCAGTTCGCAAAGCTGGCGCAAGTCCGGCGGCGGATTGGTGATCCGCCACGACAGGGCGCCGTCGCCAGGATCGATTTCCTCGTAAGCCGTCATCAGCGCGTCCACGGTTTCGCAATCGGCGGAACGCAGCAACGACAGGTCGAACTCGATGGCGGTGTGCTCCGATTTCAACGCCGTGCGCACATCCCGGACGAGCTCGTCGATGTCGGGTTCCTTCAATTCGCGCAGGTCGCTGACCCGAAGCGTTTCGCTTTCGGCGGATATCTTCATACCGGCGGATGGGCGACCGGCGAATGATCAGCCGGGATGAGCGGCGGATTGGATCCGGTGAGCGTTTGCGCAATGCGGCGGAACCACTCCGTGGGATCGCGTTGCTCACGAAGCGAGCAAAGCAGAATTTCATCCGGCACGTGCAGGCAGGAACCGTCGCGCCAGTTGATGAGCGTGCTGCCGAGCGCCAGCGAATCGGCGACCTCGGTGTTTTCCCCCACCATCGTCTCAGGCCCGACTATGCTGCGCACGACTTCGGCGCCCGGGGAGATCACGGCGCGATCCTCGACCACGGCATGTGGCCCGATTATCGCGCCGGATCCAACCCGCACTTTCTCGCCAATCCAACACGGCCCGCGCAACACCGCATCAGATGGAATCATGCTCTGCCAACCCACCCGCACACCGGGCGCAATTTCGCGGATGCCAGTGCGGTCGGGCGTAACTGCCCGCTCGCACCAAGCCTGGACCGCCGCATACCAGTCGGCATAGCTTTCCCCCATCCGTCGACTGGGCAGGCCCGGCAAATGATCCGCCAGCACCACATCGTGGGGCGCCCGCATCCATCCATCGCCACGACCGTGGCGGCCGCGCGCCTCGGCCACGGTCAGTTCATACATCTCGGTGACGACCCGAATTCGCAAACCCCAGCGCGATCCGGAGCCAACCGCTTCGCGCACGGCCCAGGGACGATCGCTGGCGCAGATGGTGACTTCCCTGACGCCGAGCGCCGCGAGATGCACCAGCCAGTAAACCACCAGTGATTCACCGAGCAGCGGCACGGCGGCCAAGGGCGCGGGATCGGTGAGATGTTTGAGCCCCGGACGGTAACCGGGGCAGATAAGGATGGATTTCATGATAAGTCAGTAGGCGCCCGTGCCGGAAATGACGGCCGGCACCGTCTTGGTGATGATGACAAGATCCTTCCAGAACCCGCGGTTCTCGATGTAGCGGACGTCCAGTTCGACTTGCCCGTGAAAATCAATCTGCGCCCGCCCGCTGATCTGCCAGAGGCACGTGATGCCGGGCTGCACCGCCAGACGCCGCCGGTCCGCCAGTGTGTAGAGCTCCACTTCCCGCGGCACCGGCGGGCGCGGCCCGACGACCGACATGTCCCCGCGGAACACGTTGTAGAACTGCGGCAGCTCATCGAGGGAGAACTTGCGCAGCAACCGGCCGATCCGGGTGATGCGGGGATCGTCCTTGATCTTGAAGGTGACGCCGGCGCTGTGATGGTTGCGCGCGAGTAGTTCGCGCAGCCTCTGCTCCGCGTCCGGGCGCATCGAACGGAACTTGAGCATGAGAAACTCCCGCCCGTGACGACCGACGCGCACTTGTCGGAAAAAAACCGGACCGCGGTCCTCAAGCTTGATGAGCAGCGCCAGCACAAGGAAGAGCGGGCTGAGCATAAGCAGGACCAGCGCGCTGAAGCAGACGTCGAAGGCGCGCTTCCGGAAATCAGGTGCCGGAATGCTCCATGCCCAGAACCGCCGCAGCAGCGCGAGTCGGAGATTCTGCCACCACCGCAATGGCCCGCGAGCAAGACGGCGCGAACGGCGCAAAGCCAGAATGTTGAAACCTGCATTGTTCATGACAGCACGCCGGCGGCGCCGGCCATCGAAGGAGTGAAGGAGCGAAAGAGAGTCATGAGCTGTCCGCCCATCCCGGCGCTCACCGGCGTGAACCGGCTCAACCGTTCCTGCAGTTGGAGTATTTCCATTTCGCGACACGGATGATGCATGAGGAGATCGGCGTGGGCCGCCTGCGGGCTGACAAACTCGCGATGCATCGGCTCGACGGTCCGGTGGAACTGCTCGACCACCGACGCTTCGGTCCGCCCGCGTTCGGCCGCGTCGCGAGCGATCCGCCGGCGCAGGCGCTCCTCCTCACCGCAGTGGAGAAAAATGCTGAGTTCGAAGAGCCGGCGAATGGACGGGTGATGCAACAGCCACAATCCGTCCACAATCATGACGGACCGGACGGGAAGATATTCTGCCTCCGGCAGCCGGCTGTGCGTTGCGAAATCATACACCGGCAGAAGACAATCCCGGCCCATCCGCAGTGTCCGGAGAACGTCGGCAAAGCGCGCCCAGTCGAGCGCATCCGGATGATCGAAATTTACCTGGTGCCGCTCCGCGGCCGGCAAGTGCGACCAATCGCGATAGAAATTATCCTGGGACAACCGTCCCGTATGCCGCCCCAACAGGCGATGCAATTGATCTGCCAGCCAGGTCTTGCCCGATCCGCTGCCACCGGTGACGGCCACCAAACACACTGGAGTTTCGGTCATCATCATCCGGCCAGCTCCGTGCTTCGCGTTGGTTTCACCCGTTCAAAAAGGTCTTCGAGTCCGTCGATGTAGCGGGGAAAATCGAAGCGCTCTGCGACGAGCGCCCTTCCCTGCTCACCCAACCGACGCGCGTAGTCACGGTCGCGCAGAAGCGCTTCCACGCGTCCGGCAAATCCCGCGCGATCCATTCTGGGTGCCAGCAGGCCGCTGACTCCGTCTTCGAGCCATTCGCGAACTCCACCCACGTCGAAAGCCACCACCGGAAGCCCGTGACGCAACGCCTCGAGCCCCGCCAGACCGAACGGTTCCGGCCACACCGAACTGAAAACCGCCATCGTCGCTGTCTGGTAATACGCCGCCACCTCGTCCGCGGGCACGTAGCCCGTGAATTTTACGCGACGTTCCAAACCCAGTCGCAGCGCGAGCTTTTCGCAATGCGCACGATGGTTGCCGTCGCCCATGATGATGCACTCAAACGGCGTGCGCACCAGTGCGAGCGACTCGAGCAGCACATCAACGCCTTTACCGCGCACGATCTGCCCCGCGAAAACGATTCGGTTCAGCGCCCGCGCGTCCTCCGGAATCGGCGACTCCGGCAGCGCCCGCCCGGGCACGGGTGCATGGATCTCGATTTGTTCGGCGGAGAATCCGTTGCGACGCAGTTCTTCGAACATGTATTCGCTCGCCACGATCAACCGGGCGAAACGCCGATGCAGCGAGAGCTCCTGCTTTTTCCGCAGGTAATCGTCGAAAGCCAATGCCCAGCCCGTGGCGCGGCGCTGGACCACGCCGCCGCAGGGAATGAGACAAAGCGGCGAGAATGCGCGCGTGCAGGGCTCGCGACTCCACGAGGAGTAACGGCAGCCGCGCAGACAAAAGAGATGGTGATCATGCACCATGCGCACGACTGGAACCTCGCCCGCTGCCAAGCCCGCCGTCAGGGCGACTCCGGGAGAATTGTGCAGAAAGACGACCGATGGATTAAACTCCTGCAATGCCGTCCGGGCCGCATCGGGCTCTTGTGCGGAAAACCGCCGCGCAAATACCGCGCGCCATTGCTCCTCGCCACGCCCCGTGGACGCGCCATGCAGCAAAGCCAGCTCGTGACCGCGATCACGGAGCGCTGCAGCGACTTCCAACAGGTTGGCTTCGGCTCCCGCCCAAGCCCCCAAGTATTCATGAACGAACAGAACTTTCATGGCGCGAAACGTTGGCTTTCATTGCCGCTACCATAACCGCCGCCACGGGGAATCCCCAGTGGGTGGAGACCCACAAAACAACGCATCCTGCGCCTACTTAGGTGCTTGCCTATCCGGCCGTCCCCTAGTGCGCCATCGGGCGAATTCCCACAGGTCGATTATGCACTTCCGACGCGCCGCGACTCGACTCTCACAAAGCCCTTTGAATAGGCGTAGGTGACGAGTTCGGCACTGGTGCGCAGGCCCAGCTTTGCCATGATCCGGCAACGATGATTGCGCACGGTGATCTCACACAGGTTGACCGCTGCGGCGATTTCATCGTTGCCCAAGCCCTGACCGAAAAGTCGCAAGAGATCCTGCTCCCTGCTCGAAAGTATTTTGTCGAACGCCCCCGGATCATTGCGCAAGGCGGCCCATGCCTTCATGGCTCGCGGGGAAAAATACCTCTCACCGGACAACACTGCGTGAATCGCCGCGGCCAGTTGCCCGGAAGTATGGTCGTTCTTGTCCACGAACCCGTGCAACCGCGAGCCCAGCACGCGATAGACGGTGAACTCATCCACATAGCCGGAAAGCCCGATGATTTTCGCCTTCGGGCAGGTCGTAAGCAGGTCGTCGATCAGATCGAGCCCGTCGCAATCCGGCAGGGCAAGATCGAGGATCACGATACCGGGTTTCTGCCGCCGGCAAAGCACCAGACCAGTGGCGGCGTCGCCCGCTCCGCGAGCCGTCGAACCGGGGATCGCTTCGCAACAAGCCCGAAGCAGCAAATCCCTCATCAGCGCGTGGTCTTCAATGACGGCAATCTTCATCGGAAAGCCCACAATTCCAGCATTCTCCCGTTCAGCAAGCCCGGAGGTGTGATGTTTAAACACCAAATGCACCTTTTGACGCGGTGGTATTTCAATCCCTACTTCGTGGGGTGATTTCTCCTCGCAACTCCGTGCCTTTCCCTATGGCGGGAACCGGCCAAGAAATTAAGCTCAACCAACCAAACATGTCCTTGCCGCCGACTCCACCTGCCGATGCCGGCCGGGCCCTGCCAAAACGTTCCCTCGACCTCGCCATGACCGGCGGAAAGGTGGGTGTATGGGAATGGAACATTGCCACCAATCACTTGCAATGGAGCGAGCCGGTTTACGCCATTCATGGGGTCGAGCCCGACAAGTTCGAGGTCACATTCGAGAGTTTCTTTCGTCTCATCCATCCCGAGGATGCCGATCGCGTGCATCGGGCGATCGACGAAGCCCTGAAAAGCGACGCCCCCTGCGAAATCGAGTTCAGGGTCATCCGACCGGATGGTCAGGTCATCTGGGTGTTCACCAACGCCACCGTCGAACGCCACCGCGGGCGTCCTATCCGGATGGCCGGCGCCATGGTGGATGTATCGAGCCGGCATCAGGTCAATGACACCAGCCTTTGGCTGGCGGCGATCGTGGACTCGTCCGACGACGCCATCATCAGCAAAAACCTCGACAGCATCATCACGAGTTGGAACGCCGCAGCCCAGCGTCTTTTCGGTTACTCCGCCAACGAGACCATCGGCCGTTCGGTGACGATGCTCATGCCAGACGACCGGAAGAATGAGGAAGTCGCGCTGTTGGAACGCATCCGCCGGAGTGAGCGGGTTGAACACTTTGAAACGGTGCGCCAGCGCCGGGACGGTTCCCTGTTCGAAGTCAGCCTCACGGTTTCGCCGGTCAAGGATGCCGAAGGCCGCATTGTTGGCGCAACCAAGATTGTCCGCGATATTTCCGATAGAAAAAAGCAGCAGGGCGCGCTGCGCATGAGCGAGGAACGCTTCCGGCTGCTGGCCTGCAACGCCCCGGTGGGAATATTCCTGTCCAACGAGAGAGGCGGCTGCATGTTCGTCAATGCGCGCTGGAGCGAGATGGCGGGCCTGCCACCCGAACAGGCGGAAGGCAGCGGCTGGATCGCCGCCGTGCATCCCGAGGATCGCGAGCGCGTGGCCGCCGGCTGGCAGCAGGCGGTGGAACGCGCGCACCCTTCGGTTTCCGAGTTCAGGTTCCTGCGGCCCGACGGCAGCGTCGTCTGGGTGCACGGCAGCGCGGTGCGCTTCGACAACGGCGGCACCTTTCACGGCTATCTCGGAAGCTGCCTCGACATCACGCAGCGGAAACAAGCGGAACTGCAGACGAAGTTCCTGCACGACCTCGGCGACCGGCTGGCCGTGTTGGGCGATCCCGCGCGCATTCGCTCGGCCGCGCAGGTGGCACTCGGCGAGCATCTCGGCGCAAACCGGTGCTTCTTTGTCGAAATCAACACCGAGGAAACAGGCGGCAGCATCTCCGATGATTGGCATCGTCCCGGGCTGGACAGCTTGGCTGGCCGCCACCTGCTGTCACAATACGGCTCGCGTGATTTGCGCGACCGCATCGCGCGCCAGCAATTTTCCGTTTTCGACGTGTGGCTGCATCATAGCACCCGCACGCAACGCGAGAGATTCTCCTCACTCGACATCCGGTCGCTTGCGACTGCCGCCTTTTGGCAGGACGGCCGCTGGGTTTACTCGCTGGTGGTCACCAGCGCAGAACCACGTCACTGGACGCAGGCGGAAATGGAACTCGTCGAGGACGTCGCCGCACGCGTCGGCCCCATCATCGAACAGGCGCGCGCGAGCCAGGCACTGCGCCAGAGCGAAAGACTATATCGCGCTATCGGCGAATCCATCAACTACGGCATCTGGGTCTGCGGTCCCGACGGTCACAACCTGTATGCGAGCGATTCCTTCCTCAAGTTGGTGGGCCTGACCCAACAGCAGTGCTCTGAATTCGGCTGGGCGGGCATTCTCCATCCCGACGAAGTGGCGGCAACCACCGCGGCGTGGAGGGAATGCCTCCGCACGGGCTCATTTTGGGAACGCGAACACTCCGTCAAAGGTGCCGACGGGCGCTGGCATCCCATCCTCGCGCGCGGTGTGCCCGTCCGCGACGAAAACGGCCGGATCCAGCACTGGGTTGGCATCAACCTCGACATCTCCGCTATCAAGGAAGTGCAAAACGCCGCCCGTCGCGGCGAGAACCAGCTCCGGCTCGTGACCGATCACGCCTCGGTTTTTCTCGCCCACTGCGATCGTCAGCACCGCTTCAAGTTCGTCAACCAGCCCTACGCCGAGCGCCACATGCTCACTCGTGAGGAAATCATCGGGCACCACGTGTCAGAACTGACCGGCAGCGAAGCTTACGCGAAATTCAAGCATCGCATGGACGACTGCCTGGCGGGCCGGCGGATCGAATTCGAAGAAGAAATCCCCTACCAGACGATTGGGCAGCGCTGGGTGCACGTAATCTACGAACCGGAGCGCGCGCCCGATGGCGAAGTCGTCGGCCTCGTGGCTGCCATCGTGGATGTGACCGAGCGGAAGCGGGTGGAATTCGAGCTGTCGCGCGCGCGCGACAAGGCGCTGGCGGCCTCACGCGCCAAGGATGAGTTCCTGGCCTCATTGTCCCACGAATTGCGCACGCCCCTCAATCCCGTGCTGCTCCTCGCCAGCGATGCGGCCCACAATCCGGCGCTCACGCCCGAAGTCCGCGACAGCTTCGAGATCATCCGGCGCAACATCAGTCACGAAGCACGCCTCATTGACGACCTGCTCGATCACACGCGCATCGTGCGAGGCAAACTGCAGCTCGATAAGACCCGGGTTGACCTGCATGCCGTGCTGCAAGAAGCGGTGGAGAGCATCCAACCCGACATCGAGCGCAGGCATCTCAACCTCCAGCTTTTCCTCGGCGCGCGCCAGACGGCGGTCATCGGCGACGTGGTCCGGTTGCAGCAAATCTTCGTCAACGTGCTCCAGAACGCGGTGAAGTTCACCCAGGAAGGCGGACAGATCACCGTGATTTCACGCGTCGCGGCGGAAACGGACCGGCTGATCGTGGAGATCCGGGACAACGGAATGGGCATGGCGCCGACGGAAATTGAGCAGGTGTTCACGGCATTCACTCGTGGTAATCACGGGACCGGAAATCACCGCTTCGGCGGGCTGGGCCTCGGACTCGCCATATCCAGCCAGCTGGTCGAGCTACACGGCGGACGCATCCATGCTTCCAGTCCCGGACGGAACCGCGGCTCCACCTTTGTCATCGAACTTCCGCTCGCGATGCCGGAAGGCGCAGAGTCCTCGCCCGCTCCGGTTGATACATCACCCGCGGAGCAACCCGAACCGACGCCCCCTGTCCGCAGCATATTATTGGTGGAAGACCATGTTTCCACACGCGAAACCCTGAAAAGGCTCCTCTCCCGCCGGAATTACGAGGTAGTCGCGGCCGGCACGGTAGCGGATGCCCTGGCGCAGGCTAACGTCCGTTCGTTTGATTTCCTGGTATCGGATGTGGGCCTGCCCGACGGCGACGGCTACCAATTGATGGCCGCCATCAGGAAAATCCAACCGAACCTTCGCGGGATCGCGCTGAGTGGCTACGGCATGGAGGACGACTTGCAGCGATCCCACAACGGCGGGTTCGTCAGTCACCTCGTGAAACCGGTGAGCATCAGCCTGCTGGAAAATGCGCTGGCCCAAGCCGCACCCGTCGCCGCGACTTCCGCCTGATATTTTTCGGGAAAAGCACATGGTCCAACCAACCTCCCGTTCCACTCCTTCCACCTCCGGCCGGGCCAGGCCGGGGCTGCGCAAGAACGGCCACGTCACGACGAACGCATCCGTCACCGACATTTCTCCTCCGATGAAAACAAAAATTCCCCGTGGCAAAAAAACAGCCACACCGCGTGCGCGCACACGCCTGCGCAACACCCCTTCCGTTCTCATCGCCGCCGACGAACTCGGCCGCCTCCAGCAGAATCTTCGCATGGCGATGGAAACCATCGCCACCCTTCGACAGGAGGAGCCCAACGGCGCGGCCGGAGAGCAGGCGCGCTCCGAGGCGAACACTGATCAACCGTATCGGCTTTACGTCGAACGCATGCAGGAAGGCGCCGTCACCCTCGCGCCCGACGGACTCATCCTTCACTGCAACCCCCGCTTTGCCGAGATGCTCGGGATGCCGCTCGACCGCGTGACCGGCAGCAACATCTTTCGTTTCATTCCGGTCGAAGCGTGGCGGCGCCTGGAGGAGGTCTTCAAGGATCGTCTCGAAGTGGTGAAATACGAGACAGTGCTCCGGAGTGGCACCGATTCAGGCCGTCCGATCACGCTTTCCGCCAGCCGCTTTTCCTCTGCTGATACGAGCCGGATATGCCTGCTGGTGGCCGACCTGATCGTTCAGAAGGAAAAGGAAGACCTGCGGCTCGCCAAGGAAGCCGCGGAGCGTTCCAGCGCCGCGAAGGATGAATTTCTCGCCGCACTGTCCCACGAATTGCGCACGCCCCTGACCCCCGCGCTCATGGCCGCCACGGTCTTGGAGAAGGACACCGGACTGCCGGAAACCGCTCGCTCCGACATTTCACTCATCCGGCGCAACATCGAACTCGAAGCGCGGCTGATCGACGATCTCCTGGACCTGACGCTCATCACTCACGGAAAACTCACGCTCCAGACTGATGAAATCAATCTTCACACCAGCCTTAACCGCGCCATCGAAGGCTGCCAGGGCGATGCCCGACTCAAGCGATTGAACATCCAGATCGAACTTAATGCGAAGCAGACCATCATCATGGGCGACCCGGTGCGCGTGCAGCAGGCCTGCTGGAACGTGCTCCGCAACGCCGTGAAATTCACGGCCGAGCGCGGCACCATTTCCATCAGCACCGGCAACGACGATCACAACCACATTTGGGTGCGTATCACCGACTCCGGCCGCGGCTTCACCTACGATCAGGCGGCGCGAATCTTCGATCCTTTCGAACAGGGCGACCGGCACATCACGCGTCAGTTTGGCGGCCTCGGTCTCGGTCTGGCCATCACCCGCTCCATCATGCACGCGCACGGCGGCGGGATCGAGGGCCAAAGCCCGGGCCTTAACCAAGGGGCGACCTTCACGCTGCGTTTTCCGCTGGCTCGTGCCATTGCTAAAAAGAAGAGCGAAAAGCCCGCTGCGCGCTCGCCGGCCCAACCCTCCGGCCTGAACATCCTGCTCGTCGACGACCACAAGGACACGCGCGTCTGCATCCAGCGCCTGCTCGAGGCCAACTCCCATCGGGTCACGTCGGCGGGCACCGCCCACGATGCCCTCGGGCTCGCGGAAACGAGCAAATTCGACCTCATCATCAGCGACCTTGGCCTGCCCGACCTGAGCGGCTATGAACTCATGCACCGCCTCCATACCCGCTTCAATTTGCCGGGAATTGCGCTAAGCGGGTATGGCATGGAAGCCGACCAGGTCCAAAGCCGTGAAGCCGGTTTTCAATACCATCTCACCAAGCCCGTGAGCTTTGATCGCCTGAAAAGCTTCGTTGCGGAATTCGCCGCAAGCCGGGAGGATGCCCCCGAGACCGCCTCTTCGCCATGAAAAGCACGACCGTTTACCTCGCCCAGCTGACCGAGCCGGTCCGGGAAACGGCTCTGCTCGCCGCCCGCGAGACTTTTCCGCGGGCGCAACTGGTTTCCGTGCAATCGGTGGAGGAAGCAATCCAACTATCCGGACCGGACCGGCAGCTGCTCGTGGTGGGTGAAGTTGGCGAAGCGTGGCTTGGCATCGCCGCCCAGACCATGACCGGCGGCGAACTGCCGCGCTGGGCCGTGGTGCACATTGGACAGAATCCGTCCGACCTCGTCGAAACCGTTACGCCTCGGGAATGTTCGGTGCGGCTCCTTGCCCGGATCTTCCGCTCCGCCGTGCTTCACCATGAACTGCTGCGCGAGAATCTTCAGCTGCGCGGCGATCTGCGCACCCTCTCACGCCGCTTCAATCACGACCTTCGCACGCCGCTCGGCTGCATCGATGCCGCTTGCACACTTTTCAACGAAGTGCCGGGAGCCGCGGAAGATCCGCACGCCGCGGATGCGCTCGCGGCGATCCGCACCGCCGCGACGGAAATAGATACGCTGCTCGAACGCGTGAGCCTGGTGCTCAAGGCGACCAGCGAACCCCTGCTCGCCTCCCCGCTGGCGCTGGGACCGGTGGTCCAAAGGGTGATCGCGAAGCGCACGGCGGCGTCTGAACGCAAAGGCACCCGTATCATTCAGCCCGCCCAGTGGCCGGAAATTCGCGGCGTCGAGAAGTGGATTGAATTTATCTGGGACAATCTCATCCAGAACGCCCTCTCGCACGGCAATCCGCGCAGTCCCATCCAACTCGGCTGGGAGACCGAAGGAACGAAATTGCGATTTTGGGTGAGCAGCGCAGGCGCCGTGCCGCCCTCCCTCCGGGCCAATTTGTTGCGCCCGTTTCACCTCCTGCACCAACAACCGTCCGCGGGCCTCGGGCTCTCCCTGGTGGAGCGCCTCGTGGCCTTGCATGGCGGACGCTGCGACTACGAGTCAACGCCGGACAATCGCGCATTCTTCTCCTTCACGCTGCCGGCGAGCCCGGTGACAGCGAATTCAATGGCCGGTCACCTGCTTCCGCTCACCGGCGCGCACGGCTCCTAAAAAAATCGCCAGGCCGTTTCCGACCTGGCGAGTGTCCTGCCGAGGCGACCGCTGGCAGCACGCGCTGCGCACGATCTCCGGACGGCACCACAAACCAAAGTGAGGCTCTGGCGTCGAAGAACGCAGATTCTCAAATTTCGCTGGGCGGCGGCGTCGAACGACGATTCTGGCTCGATTCTTCGTCGAGATCTTCGTCATCCGCGTTCATGGAACCGGAGGCCGAGCGCTGCGGCGCATTCTTGCCCTGATCGGAGCTTTCCGACGGGCTGCTGCGCCACGCTTCATTGCCGATCTCCTGGCTCGATCCCTTGTTCTGGGATTTGCCCTGGTTCTGCTGACCGGAACCGCTGCCCTGCGCCTGACGGGATTCGCTGCTTTGGGAAGCATCACCCTGCGAGCGCTGGGGGTTCTGATTCTGATTGGGATTCTGGTTTTGGTTTTGTTGGGAAGGGTTGTTTGAGGGCATGGTTTTTCCTTTATTCTCTGTTGAGGGTTGATGATTCACAGACCGGGGCAGCGTATTCGAATCGCATGCATCGCACCATCGGGCGCCACCCCGAACGCAGCCCCGGGAAAGAAACGCAAAGCGCTGTTAAAAATGCGTGTCTGATGAATTCATCCGAGCCCGATAACGAATGAGCCGAACCCGCCGCCGCCGTATTTGTCCATGGGGTGACACGATTCACTCCCATCCAGACTATTCATCCTATGAAACCTACCTCTCTCCTCCTCCCTACTCTCCTCGTGTTCAGTTCACTTTCTGCGCAATCCTGGACGCCTTTACCCGAACCCGAAAAAACACAGGACGAACTGCGGATCGTGATCGATTCGGAATCCCCCTTGGACTCGCTCGAAAAGCAGCTCGTGGACGCTTCTTACGAACAACGCAGCGACCTTGCGACCGCTTTCGACCAGGCGAACCGCTCGGTGGGCCACCGCATCGCCGAGTTCAATGCCCAGGGATTGAATCTCAGTGGCGCTGCCGCGGACAACATTTCCGAGGCACGCGACTTCGGGCGACAGGCGTTCCGCGATCTTTCGCTTTCCACGGAAGAGACCTGGCAGACCAGCCGGCACAACGCGCTGATGGCTCTCCGTAAAATTCGCAGCTCGCTCAACGCGGCCCAACGAACGGCTACCGTCGGCCAGAACTAGGCGCATCACGCTTCGGGATTTACCCGCTGGCGGTCTAGTTTAACCACCCGATGGCCAGCTCGCAAACGCGCGCCTATGCTCCCCTGCACTGCCTCTGCTGACTCTTCAAAAACTCAACCCACTCCTCCCATGTCCAAGCTGAAATCTCTCCGCGATCTCTACATCGACCAAATCCAGGACCTGCACAGTGCCGAGGTGCAACTAACCAAGGCTCTTCCCGAGATGGCCAAAGCCGCGACCGATCCCTCGTTGAAGGCCGCCTTTGAGGAACACCTCGAGCAAACCAAAATCCACGTCGAACGCCTGGCGGGCATCTGCCGCCAGATGAATGTCTCCCCCAAGGGCCATCGTTGCAAAGCGATGAAAGGCCTGATCGCGGAGGGCGAACATCTCATTTCCGAAGCCGCCGAGCCGGCCGTGCGTGACGCGGGCCTGATCGCCTCGGCGCAGCGCGTGGAACACTATGAAATCGCCGGCTATGGTTGCGTGCGGGCCTACGCGGCGGTTCTTGGCGACTTGAACACCATCGAGGTGCTGCAGCAAACGCTGGACGAGGAAGGCGACACCGATGACCGCCTGACGGAGATCGCCTCCACCCTGAATCTCGTGGCCGATCGACCGGCCTGATTTTCGCACCACGCTCACTGCTGGCGCGCCGCGCGGAAACTCTGGATCACCCGATCCAGCATGGCGAAGGTCACGGGCTTGGTCAGGTGCTCCAGAAATCCCGCCTCCCGGCTCCGGGCCGTGTCCTGCTCGGCGCCGTAGCCGCTCAAGGCGATACCGGCCAGCCGGTGTCGCTCGTGCAGGATCTTCATGAGATCGTAGCCGGTGCCATCCGGCAGCCCCAGATCAGACACCACGAATTCGTAGCTGCCTTGCGCCGCAAGCTGCAGGGCCTCGGCCACCGTGGAGGCGCCCACCACCTCGTAGTCGCGCTGGCGGAAAAGTTTTTCCAACACCTGTCGCGTGGCCACGTGGTCCTCCACAATCAGGATCGGGCGGCGCGCCGGCGAACCGATGCGTGCAACGGGGGTCTCGGCGACGGATGCTTCAATGTTCCTCAATCCTCCAGCGGAGTCCATGGACTCGGGCACCATTTGGGGGATTTTAATCACGATCGTGCAGCCGCGGTTACGCCCGGGACTGAAGGCCTGCACGCTGCCGGCATGAAGCTGCATGAGCAGTTGGGAAATCGCCAGCCCGAGGCCGAGGCCGCCGAAACGATGGCGTTTGCTCCCAACAGCATGGTCTCCCTGCGAAAACGGATGAAACGCCCGCGACAGTTCCTCCGACGTCATGCCAATTCCCGTGTCGGTGATGGTCACCGTCATTTCGTGAGTGTCGGGCAGCTCGCGTGTTTCCACGCGAATGAAACCGCGTTCCGGGGTGAACTTCAGCGCGTTCTTCAGGACGTTCCAAAAAACCTGCTGCAACCGCGCCGGGTCGATCAGCGCCCGATGGTTTATCACGCCCCGTTCGAGCGCCAGCGTGATGGCCTTCTCGTGGAGTTCCCCGCGCATGGTGGCGATCGCATCATCCAGCACCGAGTGCACATCGCCGGGTTTCAGGTCAAGGGTGAGCTTGCCTCGCGTAATGCGCGTGATGTCGAGGAGATCGTCGATCAATCGCGCCTCCAAGAGCGCGTTCTTGGCGATGATTGCGAAATCCTCGCGCACTTCCGCGGACAATTCCTCGTTCGCGGCAGCCGCGCTCGCAATGAGCAGCACCGGGTTCAGCGGCGTGCGCAACTCATGGGAAAGTGCGGCCAGAAACTCGTCCTTGGCACGGGATGCAGCCATCGCTTCGTCGCGGGCAGCCATCAGTTGCGCTTCGGCACGCTTGCGAATCGTCGTATCGGACATCACGGCGACGACTCCCGACACCTCGTTCGGGCGCGAGCGATCGGGTTCATATACGATGTGCATCCAATGCGGGCCCGTTTGCTCGTCGGAGAGTTCCATTTCGAACTCCACGCGTTCCCCACCCAGGGCGCGTTCGAGATACGGCCGGCAGGCCATATAGGCGGCTTCACCCATGATCCGGCTGAGACTCGCGCCCACGACGTCCTCGGGCAACAGCCCGAAACGTGTCGCATAGGATCGGTTCACGAACTTGAAACGATGCTGCCGGTCGATGTGCGCGAGAAAGATCGAAGCGTGATCCGCGACAAGTCGCAGTTGCGCTTCGCTGCTTTTCAACGCCGTATTGGCCACGCTCAGTTCGCTGGTGCGTTGCTGCACGCGCGATTCGAGTCCCTGATTCGCAAGCTGCAACGACTGCTCGACCAGCTGACGCTGGACGATCTCCTGCTCCAAGGCCTGATGGCTGGTGGCCAGTGCCAGGTGCAGGCGATGCAGGTCCACGAAGACCGACACTTTCGCGCGCAGGATCTGCGGATTGACCGGCTTGGTGAGATAATCGACGGCGCCAACCCCGTAACCTTCCAGCACGAATTTCTCGTCCTGATAATAGGCGGTGAGAAACAGGATGGGGATGTGCTGGTTGCGTTTGCGCTGCTTGATGAGGTTGGCCAGCTCGATGCCGTTCATCACGGGCATGTTGATGTCCAGCACCAGCACCGCGAAATCCCCCTCCACCAGCGCGAGCAACGCCTCGTCGGCTGAAGTCGCCCGCACGAGCCGGTAGCCGGGCTGATACAGGATGCTCTCCAGCACATCGAGATTCCGCACCTCGTCGTCCACGATCAGGATGTTTACCGGCGTCGGGGCCGGCGGTCCCTCGACCAACGGTGCGTCGTCCGGCGTCGGCGGTTCTTTCAGCGGGGACAGCTTCATGGGACGCGTTCCGTTTAACGGTAGAGCCAGACTCGCAGCATCGCGAGCAGCTCGTTCGTGTTTACCGGCTTCGCAATGTAGTCGGAAGCGCCGGCGGCGAGGCACTTTTCCCGGTCGCCCTTCATCGCCTTCGCAGTGAGCGCGAGGATCGGCAGCGCGCTGAATTCCGGAATCCGCCGGATCTCCCGCATGGTCTCGTAGCCATCCATGCCCGGCATCATGATGTCCATCAGCACGACGCTCACGTCCTCGTGCGATTGCAGCAATTCGATGGCGTGGCGGCCGTTGGTGGTGCTGATGACCTCCATCTCGTGGTTTTCGAGAACGGTGGTGAGCGCGAAGATGTTGCGCGCGTCGTCGTCCACCACGAGCACCTTGCGCCCGTGCAGGATCTCGCTCGAGGTGTGCAGATGCTCGAGCATCTTGCGCTTCGGCTCGGGCAGCGTCGCCACGACCCGGTGAAGGAAAAGCGCGGTCTCGTCGAACAACCTTTCGGGTGATTGGACATCCTTCAGCACAATACTCTTCGCGACGGCGCGCAGTTGGCGCTCCTCTTCCTTCGCCAGTTCCTTGCCGGTGAAGACGACAATCGGTATCTGACAGAGCGCCGAGTCCGTGCGCAGCGTTTCCATCAGGTCGAAACCGGTCATGTCGGGCAGGCGCAGATCGAGCACGCAGCAATCGAATGGGCGGTCCATGAGCAGATTGATGGCCTCGCGTCCGGTGGACGCGGTGACGATCTCGATGTCGTCATGTCCGAGAAGTTCCACGATGCTCTGCCGTTCGATGTCGTTGTCCTCGACGACGAGGAGGCGCTTCATCCGCGGTTCGACGAATTTCCTGATGCGATCGAAGCACTGATCCAGCCCCTCGGAGGTCGCCGGCTTGACCATGCACGAGAAGGCGCCGTGCGAGAGACCGTGCCGGGGTTCCTCTTCAACCGACAACACAAGGACGGGAATGTGACGGGTGCTCGCACCAAGCTTCAGGTTGTTGAGCACGGTCCAGCCGAGCATATCGGGCAGGAAAATATCGAGCGTGATGGCGGTCGGGTGATATTGGCGGGCGAGGCTCAGGGCGGAGCTTCCGCGCGTTGCCACGATGCCCTTGAAACCCTTCTCGCGCGCCAGGCCGAGCAGGATCCGGGCATAGTAAGGATCGTCGTCCACAATCAGCAGCGTCAAATCGCCCGGTGCAATTTGGTCGCGATCATCGTTAACGATCTCCTCGCGCGTGACCGGCAGCGCTACCGGAGATGCGGTCACGGCAGGCTTGGGCGACGTCTCCATGTAGAACAGGGGCAGGTAGAGCGTGAAGGCACTCCCTTCGCCCGGGCTGCTCACAAGCCTGATTTCGCCACCCAACAGCGCGGCGAGTTCGCGCGAAATGGCCAGACCGAGACCGGTGCCACCGTATTTGCGACTGGTGCCGGCATCAGCCTGCTGGAACGCCTCGAAGATGAGCTTCTGCTTTTCCTGGGCGATACCGATGCCGGTGTCGCTGATCGTGAAAGCCACGACCTTGGCCGCGTTGCTCAACACGGAGTGAGCCGGTGACCAGCCGCCCGCCGCCAGGCGCACGTCTATTTTCACCTGGCCCAGCGCGGTAAACTTGAAGGCGTTCGAAAGCAGATTCTTGAGGATCTGCTGGAGGCGCTTCGGGTCCGTGATGATGGCGCGCGGAAGCGTCGACTCGAATTCCACCTTGAACGGCAGGTTCTTGGCGTCCGCGATGTGCCGGAAATTGCGCTCCACCGCCTCGCGCAAGGTCGTGAAGGCGAGTTCCTCGGCCTCGACGGTCACCGTGCCGGACTCGATCTTGGACAGGTCGAGGATGTCCGTGATCAGGTTGAGCAGGTCCGAGCCTGAGGAGAAAATGTTGCGCGCGAATTCCGTCTGCTTCGGCGTCAGGTTGCCGCTGGAGTTTTCCGCCAGCTGCTGGCCGAGAATAAGGATCGAATTGAGGGGCGTCCGCAGCTCGTGCGACATGTTCGCCAGGAACTCGGATTTGTATTTCGAGGTGAGCGCGAGTTCGGCCGCCTTTTCCTCGAGGGCGCGGCGGGCCTGTTCCACCTCCTGGTTCTTGCGCTCGACCTCGACGTTCTGCTCCGCGAGCTGCCGCGCCTTTTGCGCGAGCTCTTCGTTGGTTTGCTGCAGTTCCTTTTGCTGCGACTGGAGTTCCACCGTGAGTTCCTGCGATTTTCCCAGCAGGTTCTCCGTGCGCATCGTGGCCTCGATGGTGTTGAACACAACGCCGATGGACTGCGTGAGTTGCTCGAGGAAGGTCAGGTTGGTCACGCTGAACGGCCGCAGCGAGGCGAGCTCGATCACCGCCTTGGTCTGGCCCTCGAACAACACCGGGATCACCACGATGGCCGACGGCGCGGCATCCCCGAGGCTGGAGTTGATCTTGGTGTAGTGCTCCGGCACCTCGTTGAGCAGGATGCGTTGCTTTTCCATCGCGCACTGTCCCACCAATCCTTCGCCCACGGGAATCTGGCCGGGCTGACTCGGCTGCGGCGCATAGGCGGCGAGCAATCGGAGCACGGGCTTCCGATGCTCGTCCAAGTCCATCTGGTAAATGGTGCCCTGCTGCGCATCCACCAAGGGCGCCAGTTCCGAGAGCAACGTGCGGCCGACGGTGAGAAGATCGCGCTGGCCCTGGAGCATGCGGGTGAACTTCGCGAGATTGGTCTTCAACCAGTCCTGCTCCTGGTTCGTCTCGGTCGTCACGCGCAGGTTGTAGATCATCGTGTTGATGTTGTCCTTCAGGTCCGAGACCTCGCCGCGCGCATCAACCTGAATGGAACGCGTCAAATCGCCCTTGGTCACGGCGGTGGCTACTTCGGCGATGGCGCGCACCTGCGTCGTCAAGTTCGCGGCGAGTAGATTGACGTTGCCGGTGAGATCCTTCCACGTGCCGGCCGCACCGGGCACGTGGGCCTGACCGCCCAGCCGGCCTTCGACACCCACTTCGCGCGCCACGTTGGTCACCTGCTCGGCGAAGGTGGCTAGAGTATCGGTCATGCTGTTGATCGTTTCCGCCAGCGCCGCCACCTCGCCCTTCGCTTCCACGGTCAGTTTCTGACGCAAATTGCCGTCCGCGACGGCGGTCACCACCTTCACGATGCCGCGCACCTGGTCGGTCAGGTTGGCCGCCATGACGTTCACCGAATCGGTAAGATCCTTCCACGTGCCCGCCACACCGGGCACTTCCGCCTGGCCACCGAGTTTGCCTTCGGTGCCCACCTCGCGCGCCACACGTGACACTTCCGATGCAAACGATCGGAGCTGGTCCACCATCGTGTTGATGGTTTCCTTCAGCTCGAGAATCTCCCCCTTCACGTCCACCGTGATCTTGCGCGAAAGATCGCCCTTCGCCACCGCCGTCGCCACCTCCGCGATGTTGCGCACCTGGCCGGTGAGATTGTTCGCCATCGAATTCACGTTGTCCGTCAGATCCTTCCACGTGCCGGCCACGCCGGGCACGAGCGCCTGACCGCCGAGTTTACCTTCCGTGCCGACTTCGCGCGCGACACGGGACACTTCGGAAGCGA
>JBIQJF010000005.1:86860-141206 GCA_044507675.1 Opitutales bacterium
ATCGAATTCACGTTGTCCGTGAGATCCTTCCACGTGCCGGCCACGCCGGGCACCATGGCCTGTCCACCAAGCTTGCCTTCGGTGCCTACCTCGCGCGCGACACGCGACACTTCCGAGGCGAAGCCGTTGAGCTGGTCCACCATCGTATTGATGGTTTCCTTCAGTTCGAGAATTTCGCCCTTCACATCCACCGTGATCTTGCGCGAAAGATCGCCGCGCGCCACCGCCGTGGTCACACCGGCGATGTTGCGCACCTGCGCGGTGAGATTGCCGGCCATGGCATTTACCGAGTCGGTCAAATCCTTCCACGTGCCGGCCACGCCGGGCACCACCGCCTGGCCGCCGAGCTTGCCCTCGGTGCCCACCTCACGCGCCACGCGCGTCACCTCGGCGGCGAACGAACGCAACTGATCCACCATGACGTTGATGGCTTCCTTCAACTGAAGGATTTCGCCGCGGACATCGACGGTGATTTTTTTAGAAAGGTCGCCGTTGGCGACGGCGATGGTCACCTCGGCGATGTTGCGCACCTGCGCGGTGAGATTGCCGGCCATCTGGTTCACGGACTCGGTCAATTCCTTCCACACACCGGACACACCTTTCACTTTCGCCTGGCCGCCCAGCTTGCCCTCGGTGCCCACTTCGCGCGCCACGCGAATCACTTCAACCGAAAACGCCCCGAGCTGTCCCACCATGCCGTTCACGAGCTTGGCAGTGCGAAGGTATTCACCCCGCAAGGGTCGGCCGCCCAATTCCAGCGGCATGGACTGCATGAGATCGCCCTTGGCCACGGCGCCGATCACGCGGCCCATTTCCAAAGTCGGCTGCGAGAGTTCATCCACGAGCGCATTGATGGCTTCCACGCGGTCGGCCCAGTGACCGACTGCATCGCCACTGGGCATGCGCTCATTGATCCGGCCTTCCTCGCCCACCTGACGCCGCAGCCGCAGGAGGTTGTTGTTGAACCGGTCCATGCGACCGCAAATCTGGTTGAGCAGGTCCGCGATCTGCGCATCGACGCCCGACCAGCGGGTGGAGAGTCGCACATCGAACCGGCCGTTGCGCACCTCGACCAAGGTGGCCAGCAGTTGGTGTTTGAATTCGTCTTCGGGAGCGAAATGACCGTTCTTCGAGTTACTGCCGGACCGGGGACTCAGGGTGCGGGAATTCATGGGCGAGAGGAGCGGAACTCAGCGTGCGCGCTAATTGCGCCGAAAGGATTTCAGGGGGGAGATTTTCTGTATCCTGCCTCGGAGAAAACCCCGAGGGAGGCCCCATAAACAGGCAGTCATCGCTTTGAAAAGTCGAGACCCACAATGAGATATGAAAAAGATAGGTGATTACCCCATATCCAAGTTTCGCGCGAATTGTTCGCGGCGCGCTTGTCGGCGGATTCATCGCGTGCCTGCACGCGCTCAACATGAGTGGGCACAATTATTCGATGGCTTGGGGTTCAGGCCCCATGGGCAATGCGCGCTGTGGAAAGTATCTTCACTGCATGAGCAAGCCTCTCTCCCTCGCCATTTTTGCCGTTGGTGTCATTTTGTTGGTCTACGGACTCAGCGCCGGCGACTCCCTCGCCTCGGAGGCCAAGGAAGCAGTCACCGGCACGCCGACTGACAAGAGCATGATCCTGATCCTGCTCGGCGCTGTTGGCATCATCGTGGGTGGATTCTCGGCCTTCTTCCGCCGCCACAACTGACCCGCGGGCCATGTCCTCGCCGCGCAAAGTCCAGGCCCGCGCCGCGCGGCGTTCACCTGCGAAATCATCCTCCGTCTCACCCAAAAACCTCAATCCCTCGACTACCATGTCCGCCAAATCACGAACCGCCGAAGACATTCATCACGAACTCAAGGATCTCATTCACGAAGCCGAACAGGCGTTGGGTCACACCGCCGGTGAAGCTGGTGAAAAATTCGCGGATCTCCGGGAACGCCTCCGGGCCGCCCTCGATCAGGGCCGGATCTCCTTCGACCACCTCCGCGATGAAACGGTCCGCCGTGCCAGGCAGGCCGACACAATGATCCGCGATAATCCGTATTACGCCATCGGGGTCGCGGCCGGCGTGGGCGCCCTCATCGGCATCCTGGTTTCGCGCAGCTGTCAGCACTCCCGCTGAACCGGCCGCCTTTTTTCAAAGCGGTCGCTGCTTTGGCAGCGCCGGCGGTATTGCATTCATGTCCCTGCTCGGCGCCACGGAACCGCGTCCCCGCATCCCTCCGCTCAGGGAGGCAGCCACCATGTTGAATGAAGCCGTGTCCCATCGCGCGGACCTGGTTGCGATCGAATTCACCGAGGCTCGGGCCCATGCGCTCACATCCGCGATCCTGTTGGGAGTGGCCGTGCTGCTCGCGTTTCTTGGCCTGTTGACACTAAACCTGATCGTGGCCGCGTTGGTGTGGGAAAGTCCGCATCGCGCCTGGTGGCTGGTCGGGCTCGGCGGAATCCATTTGGGCGGCGCGGCAATCGCGGTCCTTCTTCTGCAGCGCCGGTTGCGTTCGTGGCAGCCATTGTCGGAGATACGTCGCCAGCTTCACCTCGATCAACAATGCCTGAGTCAGATCCTCAAAGCGATTCTGCCCTGAGCCTGCAGGAGCGGAAACAGCTCCTCATCCTCGCCTGCGAGGTCGATCGCTCGGCTTGGTGCGAGTCGTGCCGTCCACGTCCGAGTCCACCGATGGCAAGGGTGGCCGAATTGCTGTGCTGTGTTGCACCGCTCCTCACCCTGCTTCCCGGCCTGTCGCAGCGCTGGTCGAAACGCTTCGCATTTCTCACAAGGATCGCGCGCCAGTTCGCCTCGTTCGTCGCCTGATACAATCGCCGCCGTTCCGCGGCCGCGATTATCGGAGAATATCGGGTGCAAGCGCACCATGTTGCGCCCGATACCCATCGCACAGAGCGGGAGCTACAGTGCCTCGCACGCTGAGGCTCTTACATCGCCCCGCTGGCAGACCCGAAACCCTCCGGGCCGCGGCCTCATTCCAAACGAACATTCGGGAAAAAGGATACCGATACCTATGACACGTAAATCATCACAGACCACGCAGCGACGAAGCAGCGGCCGCCAATCAGCCTCAACCCGCAGTCGCGGCAGTTCCGAGAATCAGAGCCAGCGATCGTCATCGAGCCAGCGCGGTTCGTCCCAATCAAGCGGCAGTCGTTCGCGTTCCAGCAATCGGGGCCGCGGCAGCCGACCGGACGAGAACCAAGAATGGAATTTCTCGCAGAACCAAGGCGGATATGGCCAGGCCCGTTCCGGCGACGAACGCTCGTTTGCCTCGCGAGATTATGAACAGGGTCGGGAACGCCCCTCGTATGCCTCCTCATCCCGCACGGGTCGCGGCCGGGGATTCGCCTCCATGGATCCGGAGCGCCGGCGTGAAGTTGCCGCGCGCGGTGGCCGGGCAAGCCACGGCCGTTCCGGACAACAGGAGCAGGATGAACGTCGTTTCACACGCGAGATCGACAGCTACTATGGCCGCTCGCGTGGCGAACCAAGCTTCCGGGATCGCGAAGATTTCCGCGAAGGCCGCGGCTACGGCGGCGATGAGTCGTTTCGCGAGCGCGAGAGTTACCGCGGCCAAGGCGGCTATCGTTCCGCGGGTCGCGGTGGCGAACGGGAGGAATGGCAGCCGGATGTCCGCGACGACGACTACAGCTTCGGTCGTTCGGGCTGGCACGGTGAGGCCGATTATGAAGACGACGATCGCGGCTCCCACCAATCTGCCTGGGGTGGCCAGTTTTCTCCCGGAGAGCGCGAGCGAGGCGGCCACCGTGGTGGTTATGGACGCGAAGACGACTACGGCAATGAAGGTCGCGGCTACCAACGCTCATTCGCTGACGAGGAGCGCTTCTCACGAGGAGATGACGATCGCTATTATTCCGGTCGCGGTCCGCGCGAACGCGAAAGCGAGTTCTCCGGTTCACAACGCCGGTCCGGCACACAACGCCGTAGCTCCGGCGGACGTCGCCGCGAGTGAGTCCCGTATCGACGCTAATGCAGATGCGCTTTCGCAGTCACGGCTGCGAAAGCACGTCTGCCATCCCGCGCCTCCCCTCCCCTTCATCATGAAAATCGAAACCGTTCAGGATGTCGTCCCCGAAACCGCCCCTTCCGCCTTTGCCTCCGCATCCACCGCCGCCGCTTCCGCCAAGGAAGCCCCGGCCCAGGCCACGCGCCAGGTGGGCTATGCGGTGATCGGCTTGGGGCACATCGCACAAGTGGCGGTGCTCCCCGCATTCGAGCATGCCAAAAATTCCAAGCTGACGGCACTCGTTTCGGGTGATCGGAAGAAACTGGAGACTTTGGGCCGGCGTTATGATGTCCCGGGGCGGTTCATGTATGACGAATTCGACGACTGCCTCGCCGATCCCGAAGTCGAGGCGCTGTATGTCGCCCTGCCCAACGACCAGCACTGCGACTGCGTGGTGCGAGGCGCCGAGGCCGGCAAACACATCCTATGCGAGAAACCGCTGGCGATGAACGCCCGTGAAGCCCGGCGCATGATGGACGCGGCGATGGCCAACCATGTGAAACTCATGACCGCCTACCGGCTGCATTTTGAAGCCGCCAATCTTGCGACCATCAAGCTGGTCAAGTCCGGCAAGCTCGGTGAGCCGCGCTATTTCAATTCCAGCTTCAGCTACCAGGTGAGCGACCCGGACAACATTCGTCTGAGTCTCAAGCATGGCGGAGGGCCGGTCTACGACATCGGGATCTATTGCCTGAACGCCGCGCGTTATTTGATGGGCGCCGAGCCGCTCGAGGTCTCCGCCATGCTGGCGCGCACGGCGGACAAACGCTTCGACGAAGTCGAGGAGACCGCGGCGGTGATTCTCCGCTTTCCTGAAGGCCGGCTGGCGACTTTCGTCGTCAGCTTCGGCGCGGCGGAGGCTGCGCGCTATGAACTCGTAGGCACCAAGGGCAAGGTCGTGCTCGACCCGGCCTATGAATACAGCGAAGGCCTGTGCCAGCGCGTGACCATCGATGGCAAAACCGAGGAGAAGAGCTTTCCCCACACCGACCAGTTTGGCGGCGAGATCGAGGCTTTCTCGGAATGCATTCTCAAAAACAAAGAGCCGGAAGCATCGGCTTTTGAAGGCATGGCTGATATGCGCGTCATTGACGCGTTGTTTCGCTCGGCCGAGACCGGATGTGCCGTGCGACTTCCTCCGCTGGAAAAAGCAGACCGCCCGAACCAAACTCAGTTGAAGAAGAAGCGAGCGGTTAAAAAGCCCGGTCTCGTGAACGTGGACGCGCCGCACGACTAAAGCTGTTGAGCTGGAGCGCAGCGACAACGTGGTCCTCCTAGGTGGCCACGTGGCTTCAGCTCAATCGATCAAACGAGCTGACCGGACTCCATCAGGTGTTTGAATCGCTGCAGCGCTTCCGTCACCTGACTCTCCGGACCCTGACCGGTCAACTCAGCCAAATAAGCTGTCAATCTCCCGCCCGGGGGATCGAATTCCATCTGCAATGTCACCGTGGTGCCCGGACCGTCGGCAACCGGGTCGAAACGAATGGTGCCGGCGTTTGGCACGGGCGCGTCCTCGAGTGACCGCCAGGCGATCAGCCGGCCAGGGTCGTCATTGATGATCGTCGCCTCCCATTCGACGAGACGGCTGCCCACCGGAATCTGCACCTTCCAGCGAGGTTCCAGCGTGTCCATCGGGATGATTTTCACGGGATGCCCGAGAATGTGCGGTAGATTGTCCGGTTCGCGACAGGCAGCGTAAAGCTCCGCTGCCGATCGCAGTATGCGGCAGGCCCGCACCACCTTGATACCGCGATTGCCGCGGACGGATATGCCGCGGGGACCAAGTGGAATCGAAGGGTGGACGGCGTTCGGCATCAACCGATCATCATGTGTGGAAGTGGTCATAAGATGACTCTAGCCAAGTGGCGATCGTCCGGGTATCAGGGGCCATCCGGGCCGCAACGCAGGGCGGTCACCGATACCGCACCGCATCCGGCCTTATTCATGTTCCCAATGGGAAAGATTGACCGGTTTGGATTCGGGCGAGCCTTTCTCGCGGAGAAATATCGAAAGCACGACCATCGAGCCGATCGCGAGGAACTCGCTCTGCCAGTTCTGAAACGATTCAAACCAGAAACGCGAGCTAGCCATGTATTCGAGCATTGAAACCGGTGCGTCGCCCTGCGCCAGCGCCTCCTCGTTGCGGAGACGCGCCCCGCTGGTGGCATGCAGCAAAAAACTCGCGGCGAACAATGCGAGGAATGCCAACGAGAGCGAATGCTCATAGAGCTTCCGAATCCATCCGCCCCGACGCGCCGCCCACGGTGAACGCCGGGTGAGCGGCGGTTCCTTCTGTGTCGGCCGGTCGGGATCGTTGGATTCCGCCGAACCCTTTTGATAAAGAAACACCGTCAGCACCACGTAAACATACATCTGGAAGAACTCGCTTTCCCAATTCTCCGTGGTGGCTTCCAAGAAATGGGAACTCTCCCAGTAATCGCTCAAGCTTACGGGCGGTTGGTTTCGTTCCGTGCGCTCGCGATTATACTCGAGCCGGCCGGTGTGATACTGGCCGGCCAGCAGGGTGAGCAGAAAAAAGCCCAGCAACACGAGCGACAGGCCCATGTTGCGCCAGGTCTTTTTCACGGGCAGTGAAACCGCCCCGCACCGTCCTATCGCTGGTCGCGGGTTCAGTCTTCGGTTTCCATCGCAGCCTCAACATTCAGGGTCTCGGCAATTTCGGTGAGCTTTTTGTCGGTCTCGCCTTCTTCGTCGAGCGTCTCCTGCAGAAGGGCGACCACATCCTCGCGCTCCATGAGCCCGGCATAGGCCCGGAGGGTGCCGTAAGCAGCGATTTCGTAGTGTTCGACCTTTTGTGCAGCACCGATCAGGGCGGCATCCTTGATCGAATCAGGCAGGTCTTCCGCGATCTTCTCCTGTCCTTCCTTGAGCAGCCCTTTCATGGCTTCGCAAACCTTGCCGGCGGGTTTTTCCCCGAGCAGCTTGAAAACCTTTTCCAGACGGCGGGTGTGACCCTCCGTTTGCTTGAGATGCTTCGTGAAGCCATCCTTGAGCTGCCGGTCCGTGGCCGCCTTCGCCATTTTCGGCAGTGCTTTCACGAGCTGTTGCTCGGCGTGATAGATGTCCTTGAGTTCCTCGATGAAGAATTCCTGGAAGGCGGGTTCGGTGGGCATGATGAATGGGAAGTTGAGGGTTGTGTAGAATCCCGCGGGAATGACCTCCCGAAGGAACGCCCGGAGTGTAGCGCGCGCCGAGGGTCGGCACCATCAGGGCGATTCCCGTTCACTCCGCCGGCTTTGTTGCGGAGAACCTTGGCTCAAGCCGGCGGAGTGACGCGCCGGGCCGCATCCGCCTCCTCAGACGACGCGATGGCGGATCTTCCGGGAGTGGGTTCGTCCGCGGCCGGCCCTTCGTGCTGCACCGGCGTCACATTTTTTGGCCGCCGGCCACCTCGGGGATTCGATCTGGCAACGACACTGAATGCCAGCAGCACCAGCAAGCACGCGAAACAAAGGGCAATAAGGTAGCCAAACATGATACCGCAAGGTAACCCGCGCCCCGTTTTGCACCATCGGGGCAAAACCCGCGACAGCCCTCAGGAAGCCTTCCCGTCGGCCGCGAGCGCATCCGTCTCGGTCGAAGGACGTGTCGGCGCATGCGGCGGAATATCCCGGACACTACGGTCGAGCGGCAGTTCGATCTCGAACGTGGCTCCCTGCCCCCGTCCCGCGCTGGTCGCGCGGATGGCCCCGCCGTGCAATTGCACCAGCCGTTCTGAAATTGCGAGCCCGAGGCCCAAACCGCCAAACTGGTGGCCGGCGGGCGTATCGGCATGTTCTCCCTGCGCGAAGGCTTCGAATATCCGTTTTAGCTCTGTCGAGGTCAGGCCGATCCCGGAATCGGAGATGCGCACAAGCAACCGGTTGCGATCCACGACGTGCGTCTCGACCGTGACCCACCCGCCCACCGGCGTGAATTTGGCGGCATTCTTCAACACATTCCAAAAAACCTGCTGCAGGCGCACCGGGTCGCCGTGCACCCGGTGCCGCGGGGCGCCCATGGTAACCCGCAGGTCGATGCGCCTTTCCATGAAATCCGGCTCCACCGTGCGAAGGGCATCGCGAAGGATCGCATGCGCGTCGGCCGGACGCTGCTCGAGCACGAGCTTGCCGCGCGTGATGCGGGTCAGGTCGAGCAGGTCGTCAATCAGTCGCGCCTCGAGCGCGATATTCTTCGCGATCATTTCGAAATCGTGCCTGACCTCCGGGGGAAGCCGCGGATTGTGCGCCTCTTCGCTCGCGAGGAGCAGCACCGGAGTCAAAGGCGTGCGCAATTCGTGGGACAGCGCAGCGAGGAAATTGTCCTTGGCCCGGGAAGCCGCGATGGCCCGGTCGCGCGCCTCGGCGACAGCCCGTTCCGCCAGCTTGAAATCGGTCACGTCGATGCTGCTGCCAATGAAGCCGGCAAACGTCCGCGCCTCCGCGAGGCGCGGCAGACCGCGGCTCATCATCCATCGATATTCGCCGTCATGGCGGCGCAACCGGTATTCGAGTTGGAATTCCTTCCGGGTTTCGCTGGCCGCATGAAAAAGCCGCAAGGTCCACTCCCGGTCCTCGGGATGCAGCCCGTTGGCCCAGCCCTCGCCGACTTCGGTGGTCTGTGATCGGCCGGTAAAGTCGAGCCAGCGCTGATTGTGCCAGATGTGGCGGCTGTGCTCGTCGGTCAGCCAGATCAGCACCGGCGCGTGGTCCGCCAGCAAACGGAAACGCTGTTCGCTTTCGCGCAGCGCCGCCACCGAACGTTGGGTGGTCGCGAGCATTCCGTTGAATGCCGCCGTGAGGCGCCCCATTTCGTCGTCGCCATACTGCTCCGCACGCAACGAGTAATCCTGGCGCGCGGTCACCGCATCCACCGTTTTATCCAATTCGGTGATCGGCCGGGCCAGGGTATGTCCCAGCACAGTCGCGAGGATCGCAGACACCGTGGTCGCGAGCAGCAGGATCGCCAGCGCCACCCAGAAGGAAGTGCGCACGCGCGCCAGCATGAATTCCTGCGAAGCGAGCAGGTAAAGCGTGCCCAGCCGACGCGATCCTTCGACCACCGGATGCACCGCCACGACCTTGCCCTCTTCAAACCGCACGCCGGGATCACCGGGTTGGTCGGGAAAATTCGCGGGTTCGGTCGCGTAATGCGCGAGGATGCGTCCGTCCGTGCGATAGAGAATCGCCGCGACCACCTGCGGTTCGGCTTCGAGCGCCATCAGGGTCTGGCGCGCGGCCGCCGCGTCGTTGAAGGCCAGGCTCGCGGTGCTGTTGTCCGCCATGATCTGGGCCAGCGTCCTGACCGTTTGCACCAAGTTGCGCCGGTAGCCGTAGTATTCCACCGTCAGGAACACACCGCAGGCCACCAGCAGCGCCAGGCTGCTCGTGAGCAACATCGCATACCGGAGCTTCCGGCGAATGGGCAGATCGGCGAGCAAGGTCATGGCGAACCGCTCCAGCCGACGACGGACGAGACCCGCAGCAGTTTGGAACTGATGCTGAGGCCGGCCCGCTCCGCTGCGGCCTGGTTGACGTGCAGTTCCACCCGTGCACCCGTGGTAAAGGTGATGACGGCATCGGACTCCACCCGGCGGGGCATGTCCACCACCGTAAGCACCGGTTTGCCCCGAAGGAAGCGGAGAATCTGCGTCAGTCGCCATGATTCCGAGGAACTGATGTAGAGGATGTGGCATTCCTGCGCCGCATCCACCGCGCGATACCGGCGAACCTCCAGCGGGTGCCCTTTCAATTTTTCCCCCGCCACCACTTCATCGAGCAGGACGCCAAACGGATCGCGGCCCAGCACACCGATGATGAGGGGGTCCCCCGCCGCTGGCAGCGCCGACTCGGGCCACTCGACGAAGGACGCAAAATTGTAGAGAAACACCGCCTTCAAATCATATTCCCTCGAAGTCTGCGCAGGCACCGGAGGCAGCGCCAGGCACACCGTCAGCACCAGGGCGAGCACCCCGGAGCGGAGCGGTAATCGAATGGGCAGAAGCGGCAGCACGAAAGACATGGATGTTCAGTATTCCCAGCGCAGGACGGCGGCGACATTGCGGCGAATTTCCCGGCGCACATTCGCGCCGCCGATTTCCGGGTGAGATGAATCGAGCAGGTTTCGTCCAACGAGGGAAAGTTCGAGATCCGGCCTCACCTTCCAACCGAACCGCACATCGAGTTCGGTATAAGCGGGCACCACGCCGTTTCCATCCTCATAGGCGGGAACCTCCGCCACGCGCCGCAGGCTCAGCCAGAGTTCGCCCTTCGAACCCAGCCGGAAGGTATTGCGAAGGAAGAGCTGATTCTTCGGGAAACTCCCCTCGCCGTTTCCCTGCTCGAGGTCCGCACTCCAGGGCTTGAGCCACGTGCGCTGCCTCATGACGAATCCGCCCGTGCGCACGCGCCAGGCGGATGTGACCTCATAATCGAGAAACAGCTCCAAGCCGTAGCTCTCTCCCTCCACCCCGTTGGCCTGCACGATGGGCGTGCCGAATTCAACGCTCCGCAGGTTGTCATACTGGTGATAATACGCGGTCGCCGTCACCAAAGCGTTGGGAGCGACCTGGCCGCGCCAGCCGACTTCGTATGAGTTGATGATCTCGGAAACAAAATCCGGTCCGCCGGCGATGAAAAAGGGCGGTTCGGCGGGCGCGAAGAATCCCTTTTCAATGCGCGAAGGCGTGCGCGGCGCACGGCTTGCCGCCACCCAGACGGTGTGTTCCCCGTCCTGCCATGACAACCGCAACGTGGGATGATACTCCCATTCCGTGAAGTCGTTGTGCTCAAAGCGAAGCCCGGTGGTCAGCCGGAAGGCCTCGTCGCGCCATGTGATTTCGTGCTGGGCAAACACCGCGCCCAAATCGAGCCAGATGTCCTGCGGCAGAATCACGAAGCCCACGCCGTCCCTGGCGCCATCGAAGATTCGCCGGTAGTTGAGCCCCCACAGAAACTGCTGCCGGTGGGTGAGCGTGAGGGTGTGTTGAAATTCCACATCCGTGGTGCGCGTTTCCTCGGTGAGGTTGCTGTTGATGTTTCGCACCACGTAGTCGTAGAAGCCGCGCACCCAGACACTGGAACCCGCGGCGAGTTCGCGTTCCCAGCGCAATAGCAGGTGCCCCGCGTCGTTCCGCACCAGATCCAACGGCCGGGCGTTGAAAACTCCCTCCATCCACTCGCCTTGGAATGTCAGTCCGCCGCCGTCATGCTTGTCGCCCCAATCGGCGCGGAACCCCGCCTGTTTCGCCCGCCAGGAATCGTGATTGTCTTCCGCACCGGACGGAGAATACGTGGCCTCCCGCTCGGTGTGTTTCGCATACACGCGCATCGCGCCGGTTTCGCCGAGACTGAAGCCTTGGCGCACCGCCACCTGGCTGCCCTGCGTCCCGCCCGAGATTTCCACCAATCCTCCCAGCGTGTCGCGAGCGGATTTGGAGCGTAAATTGATCACGCCGTTTACCGCGTTGGCGCCCCAGTTCGAACCCGCGGGACCGCTGATCACTTCAACGCTCGAGAGGTCGGGCAGAAAAACGTCGGTCGTATCCCAGAACACATTCGAGTAAAGCGGCAGGTAGGCGGTCCGGCCATCAACCAGGACGAGCAGTTTGTTGGATGCCGCATTCGTCCGCATGAAACCCCGCGCGTTCACGCCCCACTGCGAGGAAGACGCTTGGGCCACGAACAGCGAGGAGGCGAGGCGCAGCACCTCGGGCAATGAAGTCGCCCCGGTTATCCTACTGGCGTCACCGCTTATGTAGAAGACATTCCCTGCCACCCGCCTCAGCGCTTCGGGCCGGCGGGAAACCGACACCACCTCCTGCTGCAACAATTCCTCCACGCTCAACTGCTTCAACTGCGTCGCGTTGAGCAGGGTCGGCGATGTCGCCGGCCCTTCTTGCGCCAGCAGAGCTCCCGTCGCCAATCCCAAACCCATCAGCAGCGCTCCCAACCGGCGCATCGGTGGATAGCAGTAAGCGACGGTGCGACAAATCATAAGCGGTTGGGGAAACTGATTAAATCACCTTAAGAAGCCGGAGCAAACGGCTAAAACCGCGCAATTAATATAGGTATATACCCCATTGGTTCCGTTGCCCGATTCCGGCGAAATTTTCTGAATCAAACCGACGGCGCTCATCCGGGCTGCGAAGCGGCAATGCACCTGATGGGCAGCTCGCCTCCGCAGCGTTACGCTTCCCCGCCATGAAGAAGAAACAGAAATCTCCGGAGACACCTCTTTTTCCGAGGGACACGCGCATGGTTCCGCTCCATCAGGAGATCGCCACTCAAGCCTACATCCTTTGGGATCACTACGGCCAGCCGGAGGGCCGCGACGTGGAAATTTGGCTGGAAGCTGAGCGCCAGGTGCTGGGCGTTGATCGCGAGGTCAACCAGCAACCCGGCGGTGCGGTTGAATCGAAGCCGCTCGGTTCCGCCCTAGCGGCGGACGTCCCCGTCCAGAGCGACGGCAACTTCATCGCAGCCCGGCTGCATCGGTGAATCTCCGGGGCCCGCCTACGGAATCGCTCGGATGGGCACGATGCAGGGAATTGCCTATGCTGCCGCCCGGTGCCGGGGCTTTTCCCCGGGACGATCCATTTGCGACCAATCACTGGAGGAACCAACCATGACAACTTCCACCACCACGCTCAGGGAAACCTGGGGCTTGATCAAAACCCGCCTGAAGGCGCGCTACGCCGAATTGACCGACAACGACCTCGCTTATGTCCACGGTGAGGCGGACCTGGTAATCGGACGCATTCAGGAAAAGACCGGCGCGTCGCGCGAAGACATCCTCAGCATCATGCAAACCGCGCAGGAACAATCGGGTTGAAAACGTTTCCCGCCGGGTTCCATCCCCGCTTCTCCCCTCGCCTGTCGTCCGCGCCGATCCGGCGCAGATTGCCATGAATCATTTCCCATTTTTGCGCACAATCGCCGCGCTGCTCCTGGTCATCGCGGCCGGTTTGGTCGCCTTCGCCGTGGAACGCCTGACGGTGGATCACGCATACGTCACGCGACTCGCCGAAGCGCTGGCCGCACAACCGCACAAACCTGCCGAACGACAGGTGACCGAGTATTTCCGAAAAATGAATTATGACGACTACCGTCGCATCATTTTCCGCACGGACAAATCCCTGTGGCGCGACACCGGCCTGCGCTTCCAGCTCCAGTTTTTTCATCCGGGCTACCTGTTCAGGCGCATGGTGCGACTGAACGAGTTCACCGACACGCATGCGCAGCCCATCGCGTTTTCGCAGGACTTCTTCGAATATAAGGATCTGGAGGTGCCCATGCTCAGCCGGCGAGGTTTGGATTTCGCGGGCTTCCGAATCCTGCATCCCATCAACCAGCCGGACAAGTGGGACGAGGTGATCTCCTTTCTTGGCGCGAGTTACTTTCGCGGCGTCGCGCGCCAGCAGGCCTACGGCGCCTCTGCGCGCGGCCTCGCCGTGAATGCCGGCGGGCCGGCCTTGGAGGAATTCCCGGAATTCGTCGAATACTGGATCGGAAAGCCCGGACCCGATGCCAACACGATAACCGTGCACGCCCTGCTCGACAGCCCGAGTGTCGCCGGCGCCTACACGTTCGTGATCACGCCGGGTGAAGAAACCGTCGTCGAAACCCGGGCCACGTTGTTTTTCCGTCACGCCGTGGATGTGCCCGGCTTCGTTCCACTGAGCAGCATGTTCTGGTTCGCCGAGGACTCGCCCACCCGATTCGGCGATTTCCGTCCGGAGGTCCATGATTCCGACGGCCTGCTCGTCGCCCCCGATGCCAACACCCGGGTGTGGCGTCCGCTCCGCAATCCCCGCGCGACGGAACACACCGATTTCGATGCACCGGCCTTCGCAGGTTTCGGCCTGTTGCAACGCGACCGCGAGCACCGCAGCTACGTTGATATTGAAGCCAATTACGAACGGCGCGCCAGTGTCTGGATCGAACCCATCGGAAACTGGCCGGCCGGCCGCGTGCGGCTCGTCGAGATTCCCACGAAGAACGAATACCACGACAACATCACCGCCTTCTGGACCCCGACAGGAAAGATCGAGGCGGGCCGGCGCTACGAACTCGCCTGGCGGCAACGCTGGACCAATGCGCCTATTTTCGGCGGACCGCCCGGCTGGGTCAGTGCCACGCGCCAATCCCTGCGCGAAGGAGGCTCACCCGATCGCACGAAATATGTCATCGATTTCGACGCCACGTCCCTCTCCCACCTGCCCGCGGATGCGACGCTCACCGCCGACGTGACGGTGAGCACCGGCGCCAAGGTCGAAAACGCGCAGGTGTTTCGCAACATGGCCACGGGCTCCCGGCGCATGGTGCTGGTGCTTTCCGCGCCGGCGGATTGTCCGCCGGTCGAAATCCGCGCCCGACTACTGTTGGCCGATCAGCCCGTAACCGAAACCTGGGCGATGCGGTGGCAGCCATGACCTTCATTCCCTTTCCATCCAAACAATCACCCTCGCGCTCGGACCGCCGGGCTTGCGCCTACCTGCGCTTGTGCGGTGTGGAGCCGGCCGAGGCCGACGCGCTGACCACGCGACCGGTTGAAAAAATACAGGATGACTTCGACGAGTGGGCAAAATCGCTGGGACTCATCACCTCGAACCAGCCATCCGTGCAACCCAAAGCCCTCGCGCGAGCGCAGGTGCTGCTGGCCAAAATTCCGGCGCGCTGGCCTCGACACTTTTTGCAGAGTCCGCCCACTCCCGAAATCACCGCCGCCGCCCAAGCGGTGCAATTGCAGCCCGTTCGCCCGCTTCGCCAGACGAACATGGCGCCCCAACCCATCGATCTCGGGCCGGTGGCCGACGTGGCGCATGAAACTTGGCGAACTTTCGACACGTGGCCCGTGCTGCGCGGTCTAACCACTTGGGTGCTCTTCGCCCTCCTCCTCATCGCGGTTTTCTACGTGGTCCGATTCTGACATGTCCGCCTCCTTCCAAACCTTGCTCACGGCCGAACGCATTATGCGGCGTCGCATGGCGATTCTCAGTTTCGTGGTGTTCTTCACGGGCATCGCCGCGCTGGGCATGGCGGACCTGCTGTGGGGTTCGCCGCTGCGCGCATGGGCGGGACTGGTCTGGCTGCTGTTCATCGGGCTCTTCGCATTCGTCGCTTTTGGTGCCGCCCATGCCTTTTTCGGATTCATGATCCGGCGACGCCGGAGCCGCGACCCGTGCGCCATCGGTCGCAGCCTTCCCGCCGATGAAGAGGCCTCCGTCGGGCTGGCGCCCACCGCCATCGTGATGCCGGTCTTCAACGAATCACCCGCGCGCATCTGCGCGGGCCTCGCCGCTATCTACCGCTCGGTTGAGCGCACCGGCCAGTTGGAGCACTTCCATTTCTACATCCTGAGCGATTCGAACGATCCCGACCAATGGGTGGAAGAGGAACTGGGCTGGGCGCGTCTGGTTGGCGAATTGGGCGCGGCCGGCCGGATCTTCTATCGTCGCCGGCGATGCAATTCGAACAAGAAGGCGGGCAACATCGCGGATTTCTGCCGTCGCTGGGGACGGAGTTATCGATACATGCTGGTGCTCGACGCCGACAGCATCATGGCGGGTGACACCATCGTGCGGCTGGTCCGGCTGATGGAGCACAATCCCGGCGCCGGTCTAATCCAGACTGCACCCTCTCTCGTTCGCGGGCGCACGTTTTTCGCGCGAACCCAGCAGTTCGCGAGCCGCCTCTATGGACCGGTTTTTCAATCCGGGCTGGCCTACTGGCAGGTGAGCGAGGGCAACTATTGGGGACACAACGCCATTATCCGGCTGGCGCCGTTCATTGAGCATTGCGCGCTGCCACCGCTGCCCGGTCGCGAGCCTTTTGGTGGAAAAATCCTCAGTCACGACTTCGTGGAAGCCGCGCTGTTGCGACGCGCGGGATGGTCGGTGTGGCTCGCGGGAGACCTCGATGGCACCTATGAGGAACTTCCACCGACATTGCTCGATTACGCGCGGCGCGATCGACGCTGGTGTCAGGGCAACCTGCAGCATTTCTGGCTGCTGTTTGCGCGCGGCATCCATGGCATCAATCGCGTCCATTTCTTTCTCGGTATCCTGGCCTACGCTTCCTCGCTGATCTGGCTCATCTCGCTTCTGTTCGGCACGCTGCTGGCCGTCGGTTTCGCACGCACCGGCCTCACGTGGTTGCCCGAACCCGCCTTGGCAAACATGGTCGGCCGCTCCGCTGCGTGGCAGGCCGGAGCATTGGCCATTCTGACTTTTTTCCTGCTGTTCATGCCCAAGGTGCTGGCCGTGCTGGATCGGCGTCGGCAACCCGGGGGGCTCCGCTCGTTCGGCGGCGCCATGCGAACCTGCACCAGCGTCCTGCTGGAAACCGTGCTTTCTGTTTTCCAGGCACCGATCCTTATGCTCTTCCATGCCAATTTTGTGATCGTAACGGTATTCGGCCAGGGCGTGCGCTGGGTCGCGCAACGACGCGATGGCCACACTACGTGGCGAGAGGCGCTCCTCAGTCATGCGGGCCAGACCACGGTCGGGCTCGTCTGGCTCATCCTGCTGATGGTCTATTCGCCTACGCTGGTGCCTTGGATGGCTCCGGTGCTGGCTGGTCTGCTGCTTTCTTCCCTTTTCTCGCAGGTCACCGCGCGCGAAAATTTGGGCTCGGCACTGCGCCGTCGCGGGTTGCTCTGCACGCCCGAGGAAATCGTGCCGTCCGCCGAGCTACGCGACATCGAAGCCAGGCTTCAAGAATCCTCCCGCGCCGACAGCGTGCGCAGAACGGGCTTGGGATTCTCCCGCGCGGTGCTCGATCCACTGGCCAACGCGGTGCATTGCGCCCTCCAGCGCGAACGTCTTCGGCAGCCCGACGCCACCCGCCGTTACCTGCAAAAACTGGAGATGAAAGCGCTTCAGTCAGGACCCGACGCCCTCACCGGCCCTGAAAAGCATTTCCTGCTCACGGATCCCGCGGCCATGATGCGCCTGCACCGCTCCGTGTGGACGCAACCTCGCGATACCTTGGCGGAGAGCTGGCAGGAAGCTTTGGCCCGCTGCGATCCCGCCGAACCGGCTTCCTTCGCCCGCGAATCACGGCCGCCCGCGCATGCCGCGTTCCGGCCGGACTCGGCGTGGAGTTTTCCGTCTGAACAAAGCTTTCAGGTTCCGTCGGTCCGAAAAATTTAATCCGGCACTTTGTGCCTTCGGGGAAAGACCAATCCTTGGTTCATGAAACTGCATCGCACACCCGCGCGCTACCTCATCACCCGGCTCGCCCGGGCCTACGGGTTTTTGGATCCGGTCGCCCTGCTGGGCCGGTTGCGGGGATTTTCGCAACAATCCGAAGTCGGCGAACCCATTGATCTGCTGCGCGCCGGCATGCTCTTTCACGCGCGCGGCTTGGTAAATACCAAGGCGATCCAGCACAATCTGGACTGGGTCTGGCCATATTGGGTCGAACGACAGTTCAACCCCGCTGATCCGTCGTTCATCCCGCGCGCGTTTTCGTTCAGCCATATCAATCTCACTCACCGCAACTGGACCGCGGTCGGCCGGCCGGACTATCCTTTCTATCCCATCGTGGATCCCCGCGGCCTCGTGACTCCGCTGTTCGATGGCTGGTCGCTGGACTTCTGGTTCGTGCCCGAAAAAGGCCGGCCCCTCTTCCCTTCGCAACTCGCCAGCTTCGAGCAGGAACTGCTGACGGACGGTCGCCTGCATGTTCAATCGCGCGCGCAGGCGGCAGACACGACACTCGTCACCGATGTGGAACTGGGCCTCGAGCCCGACGCGCATTGCTCGATCCGTCTCACTTGTTCGTCCGCCACCGCGGGCCATGTGGCCGTCGCTTTGCGTCCCTACAATCCGGAGGGCGTCAGCTTCATCAGCACGGTCGAAGTCAGGGATGCCGGTCGCACGTGGGTGGTGAATGACCGGCATCAAGTCCTGTTCGATCAGGTCCCCGTGCGAAACTTGATCTCCAACTACCACGAAGGCGACATTTCGCTGCGCCTCGAAGCCGCCGCCACGTCCACCCAGATCGAATGTTCCGCGGGAATGGCGACCGCGGCGGCGCTTTTTCCCGTGCAGGGAACGATGAGCACGCCGTTGACGATTCGCGCGCCCATCTACGACGAGTTAAAACCGACCAAGCGTCCCGCCGCGCCCGCGCCCGGCACGTGGACAACCGCGCTGGCATCGCTCGCGCGGCTCACGTTGCCCGACGCCCGGCTTCAGCGCCTCTACGATCTCGCCCGCCATAGCATCGTGCTGTTCTCGCCGGGCGAAGTTTATCCCGGTCCCTATACCTACAAGCGCTTCTGGTTCCGTGATGCCGTTCTCATCCTGCATCCCCTCCTCACGCTCGGCGGTATCGAGCGCGTGCGGCGCGCGCTCGACCAATTCGCGCCACGTCAGCGCCGCGACGGTTACTATCTCTCGCAGGAAGGTGAATGGGACAGCAACGGCGAGGTTCTCTGGATGTTGGGGCGCTTCGCCCGGCTCGCTGGCGAACCGCCTTCCGCCGAGTGGCTCGCATCCGCCGTCAAAGGCGCGCGCTGGATCCAGCGCAAACGGCTGCCACGCGACGGGCGCCGTCCCGAATCAGGCTTGTTGCCCGCCGGCTTCAGCGCGGAACATCTCGGCCCGAACGATTTTTATTATTGGGACGACTTCTGGGCGGTCGCCGGACTTCAGGAATTTTCCCGCCTGCCGGGAGTTCCTGCCGACTTGGCCGAAGAATGTGATCGGGAAGCGACCGAGTTTCTCGCGACGATCGAACGCTCCATTCCGGCCGGACCCAACCGCCGTTTCCCCGGAGCCATTCCCGCCTCTCCCTATCGCCGGATGGATGCCGGCGCCATCGGCTCGATCGTAGCCGACTATCCGCTGCAGCTTTTTCGCGCCGGCGATCCGCGCATCCTGCGCACCGCCGACTACCTCCGTGATCATTCATTTCATAACGGGGTGTTCATGCAGAACATGATTCACTCCGGCCTGAACGTTTATCTGACGATTCATCTGGCCCAAGTCTGGTTGCGCGCCGGCCAGCCCGAGGCCGTCTGGCCGCTCTTGGAACGCATCGCGGATCTGGCTTCACCCACCGGTCAATGGCCTGAGGCCATCCATCCTCGCACCGGCGGCGGCTGCATGGGCGACGGTCAACACATCTGGGCCGCGGCCGAATGGCTCATGCTGATGCGCAATCTTTTCGTGCGCGAAGAAGGCGATCACCTCGTCTTTGGCGCCGGTCTCGCTCCGGCCTGGCTTTCCGCCGGTCCCGTCCAGTTGGAACCCACTCTCACCCCGCACGGACCCGTCGGCGTGCGGTTCACTGCCAATTCGATCGGCGTCGAAGTGTTGTTGGATCCCGCCTGGCGCGGCGCCGCCCCCGCTTTCGATTTTCGCGTGCCCGGCTGCACCCCCGAAACGGTGCCCGCCGGCTCCACGCTCACCCAGTTTCAACTTCTATCACTCCAATGAAAATCTGCCTCATGACGAACACCTACCTGCCGCATGTCGGCGGAGTGGCCCGTTCGGTAAGCACCTTCGCCCACGAATACCAGCGCCTCGGCCACGACGTCCTGGTCGTCGCGCCCCGGCTGCCGGGTCGCACATCGCGTCGAGCCGAAGCCATCGTCGAACGCGTTGCCGCCATCCAGAATTTCAACGGCAGCGATTTCTCCGTGCGCCTGCCGCTGGCCGCCACCCTGTCAACGCGCCTCGAATCCTACACAGCCGACATCGTGCACGCGCACCATCCGTTTTTGTTGGGCGACACGGCGCTGCGGTTCGCCACCAGTCGGAGCCTGCCGCTCATCTTTACCCACCACACGCGCTATGAGGACTATGTCCACTATGTGCCGTTCGCCTCGCCGGCGTTGCGCCGCGCGGCCATCCAGCTTTCCACTGAGTATGCCAACATGTGCGATGGCGTCATCGCGCCCAGCGCCAGCATCGCGAGCCTCATCCGCCGGCGCGGCGTGACGGCTCCCGTCCAGGTCGTGCCCACGGGCATTGACACGGCAGCCTTCGCGCAAGGCGACGGCAGCCGGGCGCGCCAGCGCTTCAAAATCCCCGCCCGCGCTTTCGTAGTCGGACACGTCGGCCGGCTGGCGCCGGAGAAAAACCTGCGCCATCTCGCCGAGGCGGTTTCGCTCTTCCTAAGCAAACATCCACAAGCGTGGTTCCTCCTCGTGGGCGGCGGACCCGCCGAAGCCGAAGTGCGCGAAGTGTTCGCACAACGCGGCGTCGCGGATCGCATCGTCTTTGCCGGTTCGCAAACCGGTCGCGCCCTGTATGACGCCTATCGCGCGATGGACGTCTTCGCTTTTAGTTCGCGCAGCGAAACCCAAGGCCTGGTGGTCACCGAGGCCATGGCGGCGGGCCTGCCCGTGGTCGCGCTGCGGGCCTCGGGCGTTCGCGAAGTGGTCCGGCCGGAGGTCAACGGCGTGTTGCTGCCCGCAGAAACGTCGCCCGTGGACTTCGCGCGCTCGCTCGCGCGATTGGCGGACGGACGCAAGCTCCTGACGGCGTTCCGGCGCGCGGCGATTGCCACGGCGGCGGAATTTTCCCGCGAACGCTGCGCACAACTGGCGCTTTCGTTCTATGAGGAAATCCGGCGCGCCACGCGGCGCAAACGGATGATTGCGAGCCAAAACATGTGGGTCGTGCTGCAGGAACGATTGGGAATCGAATGGAACCTCCTCTCGCGCAACGCGAGGGCCCTGACCACCGCGCTCGCCTCGTGAACGCATCATGTTCGCCAAGATCGAGTCGTTCCTGCGCCGCACGCGCCGCTATTTCACCCATCGGGAATGGTCGGCACGCCGGCGCGCTGACGCCCAAGGCGGCCATGGCGAGGAACCGGGCCTGCTGATCGTGCAGATCGACGGGTTGTCGCGCACGCAACTCGAACGCGCCGTGGACAGCCGTCGCATGCCGTTCCTGCGGCGCTTGCTGCGACACGAGGGCTATCGCCTCCATTCGTTCTACCCCGGCCTGCCGAGCACGACAGCGGCCGTGCAGGCCGAATTGTTCTACGGCGTGCGCGGGGCGGTGCCGGCCTTCAGTTTCTACGATCGCATAAAACGCCGTCACGGCATGATGTGCTCGCCCGATTGGGCGAAGGAAGTGGAGGCGTCGTGCGCGGCGCAATCCTCCGGTCTCCTCGAAGGCGGAAGCTCCTGGTCCAACATCTACACGGGGGGGGCCACGCAGGATGAAAGCCATTTCTGCGCCGCGAGCATCGGGCTCGGCGACATGTGGCGCACGGGGAAGATCGGTTACATTTTCATGTTCATTCTGTTTCATCCACTCACGACGCTGTTCATCGCGTTGTTGATTGTGGTGGAACTGCTCCTCGCGCTATGGGATCTGATCGCCGGCCTGTGGCGCGGTGAGAAACTCGTGCGCGAGTTGCACCTCGTCGTGTCGCGGATGTTTGTCACCATCGGGCTGCGCGAGCTTATCACCATGGGCGCCGCCGTCGATCTCGCTCGTGGCCTGCCGGTCGTGTATGTGAATTTCGTCGGCTACGACGAGCAGGCGCACCGGCGCGGGCCGGGTTCGGCCTTCGCGCACTGGTCGTTGCTCGGCATCGACCGGTCCATTCGCACGCTGCAACGCGCGGCGGAGGCCTCGAGTCGTCGCGACTATACGGTGTGGATTCTTTCCGATCACGGACAGGAACGCGTGCGCTCCTTCGACTTGGAGGTTCCCGGCGGGATCGAGGAGATGGTGCGCGCAGCCCTTGACCCCTCGCGAAAGCAGGAAGCGAGCGGACGAACCCGCTCGCACGACCGGCCGCATCCTCCCTGGTGGCGCACAAGCCGGACCATCGAGCGCATTTTCACCCAATGGTCGCTCGCCAGCAATCTCACCCCAGACGAGGAGGCGACCTTCACCGTCGCGGCCATCGGTCCGGTAGCCCATGTCTATTTTTTTCAACCGCTCGATGACGCGAGGCGGCGCGCGCTCGCCCGGCACCTCGTGGACCAAGGCCGTGTGCCCGGCGTCGTGCTGAAACTGCAGGACGACACCATCCTGTGGTTTCACGCTGCGGGCGAAACTTCGGTGCCGTCGGACGTGCCCGACTTGCTGCCTCATCCGGAAATGGTGCGCGAAGAAATGGCCGAGGATCTCGCAACCCTCGCGCGCCATCCCCACACGGGGGATCTCATGCTGTTGGGTTGGAGTCCCGGCGCGCCGCCTTTCACTTTTGCCCCGGAACGCGGCGCACACGCCGGTTTGGGGCCGGAGGAAACCCGGGGGGTCGTGCTGCTGCCGCCACAAACCCGGCTGCCTCCGGGCAGCAAGCACCACCTCCGGCCCGCTGCGTTGCGCATCGCCGCACTCCATCATCTGGAACGCGCACCGCTCGCCGCTGCGCAACCTGTCCCTGCCGCGGGCGAAACGCTGTCGCTTCGCGTGCTCACCTACAACACACACTCCTGCGCGGGTATGGACGGACGGATCTCGCCCCGACGCATCGCACGGGTGATCGCGGGACACGAACCGGACCTCGTGGCGCTGCAGGAACTCGATCTCGGCCGGCGGCGTTCGCGTGCGGAGGATCAAGCCACGATCATCGCGCAGCAGCTCGGCATGCATGTGGTGTTTTGCCCTACGGTGACACGCGGCGAGGAGCACTACGGCCATGCGTTACTGAGTCGCTGGCCCATCGAAGTGGTGCGCCGTGCATTTCTTCCGACCGATCCGCGCGGATGGTGGTCAGAACCTCGCGCCGCGCTCTGGGCCCGCCTCATTGTCGGGGCGCGCCGGATCAACTTCATCACGACGCATCTCGGGCTCGGACTCGAGGAACGCCGCCTGCAAATGGCCGCGCTCACGGGTCCGGAATGGCTGGGCGCGGTGCCGGAAAACGAAGACGTCGTTCTCTGCGGGGATTTCAACGCCTCGCCCGGATCGCCCTCTTACCGGATGGCCGCGCAACGCCTGCGTGACGCCCAAGCCTCGCTCAAGGGTCATACGCCTCTCCGCACCTTCAGTTCGACACGCCCGTTCGCGCGGATCGACCACATCTTCGTCTCGGCCGCATTTGTGACCGAGCGAATCCGCGTGCCGCGGGACCGTTTCACTCGCGTCGCTTCCGACCATTTGCCGCTGGTGGCTGATTTCGCAATTGGGCCCGCAATCGCCGAAACGCCAGCGCGCAAGTGACCGAAACGGTGGTCGCGTAAACCGCCAGAATCGCGACCCGCTCCGACGTCATGTTGCCGCTCCATTCCCCGAAAATCACCCCGATCACCGACCGGCTGAAGTGAATCGGAAAACTGTAGGCGAAGAACACACCAAAGGGAACACCCACGACAGCGAGCACGTAATTCTGTGCAAAGAAAGGCGCACCCGGCAGCAGCATCGTGAATACCGTGAGCGAGCGATGCGTCGTGGGCGGAAGCCTGCGTCTCAACCAGTCGAACCGTCGCGCGAAAAAATCCGGTGCGAGCCAGACAATGGCGTAACTCGCGAACAATTGCAGCACGATGGAAATGCCGACCAGCAAAAGACCGAACGGCAGGCCGAATTTCGCGCCCGCCGCGGCGTGCAACACGCTTACCGGAAATCCCACCAGCGGCAGCGCGGACAGCGCGACAAACAGCAGGCCGCCATCGATTCCGCCCGCCCACGCGTGCAGCGCCTCCAGCGTCTGGCTGCCGCGAAACCACACGAAAATCCCCGCCGCGATCAGCACAACGGCAATGAGGACAAGGCGGGAAGGTTTCATGCTGCGCAAAAGGACAACGTCCTGGGCTTTCGACATGCCCGATAGACCCCGCCGAGCGCAGTCGGTTGCGCAGATTGGCCGCACGCACGCCTTTCGCGCAAAAAAATCCAGAACCCCTTCGCCCGTCACAGCGGTCTAGTGGACATGGCCCTCCCCTTTCACCGGCAGTGGAACAAGCTCAAGCGCGGCAAACCCGGCCAGCGCTTTCAGGACCGCTATCGCGCGCAACGGCGCGATCCCCGGGGAAGAACCCTCTTGCGCCGTCTCGTGCGCGTGCTGCTGGCACTCGCCTTCACGGCCATCGGCATCGTGCTGGCCTTCATCCCCGGGCCCGCGATTCTGTTTTTCCTATTGGCCGGCGCCATGCTGGCCTCGGACTGGCGCTGGATGGCGCGATTGCTGGATTGGCTGGAGGTCAAACTGCGCGCCGGAGCAAAGCGGGTCGCCACCAGATGGCGGCGGCTTCCGCCCGTCGCGCGCATCGCACTCGTGACCGCCGGCGGCTGCCTGACCGCCGTCACCACCTACGGAGCCTATCACTTGATCCGATAGATGAGCGCCGGCTCAGGCGCGTTGCACGCGATGTCGGAGCCGCTGCCAAAGCAGGCCGCTGATGATGAGTTTTGTCACGAAGACCACGCCGATCACCGCGAGCGCCCCGAGCGAGGGATTGTTGCCCAAATCACCGAGAAAAATCGTGACGTAGGACCGCACCACATACAGAGGCACGCCAAACGCGAGAAGGTGACTCAGCGGCGCGCCCGACAATGCGAGCACGCTGTTGCGCGCAAAATACGGCGGACCCGGCACGATGACGACCATCGCGATCAGGGTCGCATACTCGTGCTCCGGCAGGCGCGGAATACGGTGCCGCCATTTTTCCCGCAGGCGCTCGATCCGCCGGCGCAATACCGTGCGTGCCAACCCGTGGACCGCCAACAGGTGCACGATCGTCATCCCGGTCACCACGAGACCGCCCACCAGCGGCCCGAAAAGCGCACCCGCCGCCAAATAGACCGCGCTGATCGGAAACCCAAAAATCGGCAGCGTGGCCATCAGCAACAACGCCAGCGGACGATTCACTCGCTCCAATAATCCGGGCAGGCTGCGCCAGTCGAGATCAGCGTGATAGAGCAACACCATGCCGGCGAGAATCAGCGCCGCGACAAGCAACAGCATGACCCGCGCGCGGCGGCGGCCGCCGGCATGGTCATCGCGAACGAATCCCGGAGAGGAGAAAAAGGAGGGCATGCTGATGCAGGCACCGGCCCGCCTTTGTTCAGACCGGCGGAACGCGCCCGGGTGGCAGATTATTCCTGCACGAAGACGGGAACCGTCGTCGCCGCGCAACGGTCACTTCCTTGCCCTGGCGGCATTTCCTCCGCGCCCGCTGTTCATGAAGTTACTCCCCGCCAAATTCCGACGCAAACGTCGGTCCCCATCTGCGCCTGTCGCCCACAAGGTCAAGGTCGTCAATCCTCGCCTCAAATGGTATTGGATCGCCGGTCTGCTCATCGCGGTTCTCGGCCTGTATTTCTGGACCACCTCCGCGCGGATTGTGAGCAAACCCGTGGAGCTCGACTACGGGCCGGAGGACCCGCTTTTCGTCAGTTCGCTCGGCCCCTTGCTCGGGGCGGAATTCACGACCGGCAATCGCGTGGACCTGCTCGTCAATGGCGATGAATTTTTCCCCGCGATGCTGAAGGACATCGCCGCGGCCAAAAAGTCCATCACCCTCGAAAGCTACATCTGGTCTTCCGGCGTGATCAGTGACCAGTTCGTCGAGGCGCTGATCGAACGCGCACGAGCGGGCGTGAAGGTGCATGTGCTGGTGGACGGCATGGGCGCGTTGAAGTTCGCCGACGAGGACCAATACCGCCTGCTGGAGGCCGGCGTGGAGTTCCTGATGTATGGACGCGAGCATTGGTATCAGTTCAAGACGGACATCAACCACCGCACGCACCGCAAACTGCTGATCATGGACGGACGCATCGGTTACACCGGCGGCATGTGTGTGGATGATCGGTGGATCGGCAATGCCACCGAGCGCGACCATTGGCGCGAGACCCAGCTGCGCGTCGAAGGCCCGGTGGTCCGGCAGATGCAGTCGGTCTTCAACACCAACTGGGTGCAAACCACCGGCCGGCTGCTCATTGGTCCCGATTATTTCCCCGAGTGGGATGCCCTGCCGCGCGGCAGTCTCGCCCAATGCTACAAGAGCGGTCCGCACGAGGATCCGGAAAACGCGCGCATGTCCTATCTGCTGGCCATTGCCGCGGCGCGAAAATCCATCCTCATTTCCCATGCCTATTTCGTGCCCGACGATCTCGCGCTCGACATGCTGCTGGCTGCGCATCGCCGTGGCGTGAAAATCAGCGTGGTCATTCCCGCACACAACGATTCGCGCTTCGGCCGGGCCGCCTCGCGCTCGCGCTGGGGTCGCCTGCTGGAGGCCGGCGTGGAATTCCACCGCTACGAGCCGGCGATGTATCACTGCAAGGTCATGATCGTGGACGACGTCTTCCTCACGATCGGTTCCGTCAATTTCGACAACCGCTCCTTCGGCATCAATGACGAGGTCAACATCAACATCCTCGACGCCGACGTAGTTCGTGCCGGCCGGCGCATTTTTGAGGACGACGTGCGAAACTCGAGTCCCCTCAGTTTCGAGGAGTTCCTCCAGCGTCCGTGGTGGCAGAAACTGATTGATCACTTCTGCGGGATGTTCCGCTCCCAGTTGTGACATCCGGGGCAATCACCCCAATCCCGGCCTTCGCCGGAACCTCGACACGGCGCCTACCGTCCAACTCCCCACATGGTCTCCACGTGTCGCCGACTTCTCCTTCTGTTTTTTCTCCTCCCGGGCTTGCGCGCGGAGACGCCCGCACTGCTGCAGGAAATCGCCGAGAAACTGATCAACGAGCGCGAACGCTGGGCGTTCACCCAACTGGTTCGCGAATACGACGGCGACCGCGTGGCCGTGGAACGCCTGGAACGCTTCGACCCGACGCTCGGCTGGGATCGCCGCTGGCAACTTCTCAAACTCAACGGTCACGTGCCCACGCCCGAGGAAGCGACCGCGTGGAGCGAACGAAAGAATCGCGCCCGCAAACGACCGCCCAAGGCGTTTTCGGAATTCATCGACCTCGATCGCGCCCAAGTCCGCTCGGAAACCCCGCACGCCATCACCTACGCCGTGCCTTTCCGCCGCTCGGCCGGCGGGCTGTTCCCCGGGGAAAAAGTGGATCTCACACTCACGATCAACAAACAGTCCCGTGAAATCGAACGCGCGCAGGTGAGCATCGACGAATCTTTCCGCGTCGCCCTCGGTCTTGCCCGCATCATCGACATCGACATGGATCTCTCGATGCCCGGCACGGACAAAACCTCGTCCACGCCGGAGAAACCCCAGGGATCGGCTTCAGCCGTCGTGAACAAACTCGGTCGCCGCGTCGAGTATCAGTGGAGCGAGTTCATTCGCCACGAAGCTCCGGCGAAAGCACCGGCGCAGCGGGAGCCGCAGTGACGACTTTCGGCGGGTGCGGCGGCTGGCTGTTGAATTTCTCCCCGGCCAGTTCCTCGACGGCCTTGATGCCCGCCTCCAATTCATTGCTTCCCTCGATGTCATCCTCGATGCGAAGCATCGTGACGACATGGGGTGCGTGCTTCCGCCCGATTTCATGGCAGGCGCGAGCCACGTTCGTGATCTGTTCCCAGTTGCCCTCCAGGCAGGTGGTGGTGCCAGTCAGCTGGTAAACAACGCCTTGGCGGCGGATTTCCTTGAGCACGTCGGCCAGCATGGTGCCCAAGTGGGCGCCACCTCCGACCGGCAGGATGGTGAGATCAGCAGTCATGGGCCCACCATGCCACAAGCCGAACGCGCTGCCCATCCGGCGACGCCCGAGGTGCCCACCCGGGCATTTCCCGCGGAACGCACGGCAATCCGCCCGATGGTCCGGCAACCCGCCGCGCGCTAGATTGGCTGGCACGGACATCCGACGCTCACCCACCGGTTCGCGTTCTCACTCAAAACCGCAGTTCAAATTCCCATTATCATGCCGCAAGGAGACAAACGAGCCTACACCTCCAAACAGAAGCGCCAGGCCGAACACATCGAGGAAAGCTACGAAGCGCGCGGCGTGAGTTCCGAAAAGGCCAAGCAGCGCGCCTGGGCCACGGTGAACCGTCAGGACGGCGGCGGCAAAAAAAGCGGCTCCGGTCGCAAGCACTGACGCCGCATGGACGATACTTCGCATTGGCGGATGACCGCCCTGCTGCCCCGGTTTCCGCGCCTTGAAGACCATCTCAATGTTGATGTCGTCGTCGTCGGAGCGGGCATCACGGGCGTGACCGCGGCTTACCTCCTGAAACAGGAAGGCCTCACTGTCGCCTTGGTCGAAAGAGACCGCTGCGGCGGCGTGGACACCTCCCACACGACCGCCCACCTCACCGCCGTCACCGACCTGCGCCTGCAGGAAATGGAATCGCAATTCGGCGCGGCGGACGCCCGCAAGGTGTGGGACGCCGGGACCGCGGCCGTCCACCGTATCGCCGAACTGGTGCGCACCGAGGATATCGACTGCGGCTTCCGCTGGTGTCCGGGCTTTCTCCACGCCACGTCGGCCAATGAAGACACCGCGCTGCTGCACCGCGAAACGGAAGCCGCGCGCACCCTCGGCGTGGCCGCGGAGTTTCAGAGCGCCGTGCCGATCTTCCACGTGCCCGGCGTGATTTTTCCCCGGCAAGCGATGTTTCATCCCCTCGCCTACCTTGCCGGGCTGCTGCGCTCGGTGCCCGGCGGCGGATCGCATGTTTTCGAAGACACCGAGGTGCAGGCCATCGAGAAAAACCCTCGCCATCTCACGACGCCGCGCGGCCGTATCAATTTCAGCCACCTCGTCCTCGCCACGCACAATCCCTTGAGCGGATTGGCCGGCATGCTCCGATCCACCCTCCTGCAAACCAAACTTTCCCTCTACACGAGCTACGCCATCGGCGCGCGTCTGCCTCGCGGCCGGTTGCCGGAGGGTTTGTTCTGGGACACCGGCGAACCGTATCGCTACCTGCGCGCCGAGGATGGCCGCAACCACACCTACGCCATCTATGGTGGCGAGGACCACAAGACCGGACAGGAGACCGACACACCAACAGCCTACGCACGCTTGGAAGAAGGCCTGCGCAAATTCGCGCCCGGCGCGGAGGTGGATGCCCGCTGGTCCGGCCAGGTGATCGAAACCACCGACGGTCTGCCGTATATCGGCGAAACGGCCGACCGTCAGTTCATTGCCACCGGATTCGCCGGCAACGGCATGACGTTCGGCACCGTGGCGGGCATGATGGCCGTGGACGCAATTCTCGGCCGGCCCAATGCGTGGCAGCGCTTGTTTGATCCCGGCCGGAAAAAACTCAGCGCCGCGTGGGACTATCTGCGCGAAAACAAGGATTTCCCCGCCTACCTCGTGCGGGATCGCCTCGCCAAGCCAACCGCGGCGAGCTTGCGCGACATCGCACCCGGCGAAGGGAAAGTCGTGCGGTTGAAAAACCGCCAAGCCGCCGCTTATCGCGACCACGACGGCCGCCTGACCGTGTGCTCCGCCGTGTGCACGCACCTGCAGTGCATCGTAGCGTGGAATCCCGCCGAGAAAACCTGGGATTGCCCGTGCCACGGCTCGCGTTTCCAACCCGACGGTCGCGTGATTTCCGGCCCGGCGGAGGATCCTTTGCCCCGCCTGTCGCCCACCACGGGCCTGCCGCTCCGTCCGCGCCGCGCCTCGATACGCTGAGCCCATGGGCCGCCGGAAAACGCTGCTTCGCGTCGGGGACCACGAGGTCGAGGTATCGAATCTCGACAAGGTGCTCTATCCCGAAACGGGATTCACCAAGGGCGATGTCATTCACTACTACGCCGGGATCGCCCCGGTGCTGCTGCCGCATCTCGAAGAGCGGGCGCTGACGATGAAACGCTATCCCGACGGCGTGGATAAATTCTTTTTCTACGAAAAGCATTGCCCGGCCCACCGGCCCAAATGGCTCCGCACCGCGCGCGTCGCCTCGAAGCGCAACAAGGGCGACATTCGTTACTGCGTCGTGGACAGCCTGCCCGCGCTCGTCTGGGCCGCCAACCTGGCCGATCTTGAGCTCCACGTGTCGCTCGCGCAGGTCCGCGCGTTGCAGAAACCCACGGTGTTGGTGTTCGATCTCGATCCCGGCGAAGGCGCCACGCTGCTCGATTGCGCCCGCGTGGCCTTGGAAATCCGCGACCGCTTTCGTGCGGCCAAGCGAAAGTGTTTTCCCAAGACCTCCGGCTCGAAAGGCATCCAGGTGTATGTGCCGTTGAACACCGCCGTGACTTTCGACCGCACGAAGGAAATCGCCCGCGTGATGGCCGAAAGCCTCGCGGCGGAATTTCCGCAACGCATCGTCGCCAACATGCGCAAGGATCTCCGGAAGCGGAAGGTCTTCATCGATTGGAGCCAGAACGACGATCACAAGACCACGGTGTGCGTTTATTCCCTGCGCGGCACGCCCCGCCCCTCCGTGTCCACGCCCCTCGCCTGGAAGGAAGTCGAAACCGCCTTGCGAAAGAAGAAAGCCGAACTCCTCCGCTTCGACCCCGAACAAGTCCTGCAACGCGTCAAACGCCAAGGCGATCTCTTCGATCCCGTGCTTACGTTGAAACAAAAGCTGTGAATGCACCCCCTGCGAAACCGCCCAATCACGGGTGCCGCAGAGCAGGATGCCTCAGGGCTTAAGTAGTTTAATAGACTACTTGATTGAGAGACTCAGGCGATGACCTCCCGGCCTTGTTGGCGAGCACAGAGCCAAGCCAACAGGAGCAGCGTTCGCTCGGCGTCCAAACAGCCCTGCCCTGCGCTGAGACAAACATAGAGCCGCTGACGCGGGATGCCCAATATCCGCGCCAGCTGGTTTTTCGCACCCCGCTTGCGGAGATGCGGTCGCACCTGCCGCACGAGTTCATTCCAAAGCGGAGTATCCGGACCGGGTTGAAGCGTGAGGCCGCGTTTGGGCGCGCGCCGCTTGCGGGCCGCATCGGCGGCCCGACTGGCGGCATTGAGCGCCTCCTCGATCAACTTCAGAGCGAGTTCAACCGGCAAGACGGCGAGCGACATGGAATGGGGTGTATGCATGGTCGGGTTAAGTAGTTTAATAGACTACTTGCGGTTCGGGAAGACTCATTTCTAATCGAGCGGAGTGTGCACGCCGAAACCTGGTTTCTTCATGACATGAAGATTTATCTGGGAGCCACCTTTGTGACGGAGACCGGCACGCGCTCGCCGTGGGTAGCTGCAGGATTCCTATCCTCATCGCAACGAAAGCAAATTTGCCAGCCCAGCCAACCTCCTTGATCTTGCGTGATTCGTTGCTGATGCTCCCGTCCTTGCCATGAAGCACGCTGCCTCCACAGACGATCGACAGTTCCGGGGTGCGTTCGAGTCCTGCACCTTTCCCAAGGCGGAGTTCAATCATCGGGCACATCTGCGTCTCGCCTACACCTACCTCGTCGATTTCGAGACCGAGGCGGCGCTTCAGCGGATGAAAGATGCCATATTCGGATTCCTGCTTCACCACGGGATCGATCCGCGCAAGTATCATGAGACCCTGACTCGCGCCTGGATCATGGCCGTAAGGCACTTCATGGAAAAGCCCCCGGTCGCCACCTCGTTCGACGAGTTTGCCGCCCAGAATCCGGTGATGCTCGATTCAAAGGTGATGCTGACCCACTACTCTTCCGCGCACCTCTTTTCCGACGACGCGCGCTCCACCTTTGTGGAACCCGACTTGGATCCCATACCACGTTATCGCGACTGAAAGAACGAACCGTGATTCTCATGAAGGCCGTTTCCCTTCCACTCCTTGCGCTCGCGGTCACGTTTGGTGGCTGCGTTAACCGTCGGTCAGCCAGCGTGACGGTGCCTGACTTGATGCCGCAGACCAGTGCACCGCTGACAGAGGAGCGCCAAGCGACCCTGCGACAGGCTCTGCACAAGGCGTTTGATTGGAATTCGGTGAAGGAATCGCAGCAGCAGAGTCTCTACGAAATCCTGGACCTTCTGCACCGGGGGAATCTCGGAGACGAGCGCGTGGTCGCGATCACGTTTATCTCCGCCGACGAGGCCCTCATCGTGCTCCATCATCGAGACCGTTCGATCGTCGTGCATCCTTCCGGCACCGTGCGCGTGCAGCGTCTCGATGGGTTCTGGGTCGTCGTCCCACCCGAGCGTTATCGGCCTATTTGAATGATGTTCGACTAGCTGTTGAGGCGGAAGCATGCAGTAGAGGTGGGTCAGCGCGCTTGCGCGCGCTCTGGAAATGCGCCCGCAAGCGCGCTGCCCACAGAATCCCCAGGGAAGAGTGCGGTCGGAGCGTTTCGCGGTGAGATTTTCACTCCGTTTTTGCCGCTGAGACTGCGTCACGAAGACGCCTTCGGTCCCTTTCCCGGCTCAAGCAGGTCCCCACCCCATGTGTGGTGGGGCGTGCAGTCGCCTATGCTGGATGGAGACCAATCCAGTCTCTTTCCATGGCACTGCTCCCAACAGTTTTTCTCCACCGTTCGTGGCAGCGCGCAAGACGACGCGTGAAGCAACTCATGCTCTGCGCGTTCAGCTTGTTCGTAATTGCGCACACGGCGGAGGCGACAGCGTATGCGGTCGAGGCTAGCGCCACCGTCAGTTCCTCGCCGGCACAGATCGCGCTGACTTGGACCGCGGGCCCGGTGCCCGCCAACGGCTATGCCGTGTCGCGCAAGGATTCGGGCGCAACCACGTGGAGCCCGCTGGTCAATCTTGTCGGCACTGCGCAGGGCTACACCGACACGCAGGTCACCACCGGTCGGGTCTATGAATACCAGATTGTCCGCCAGTCGCCCAACATCACCGCCTATGGTTACGTGGCGGCGGGCATCGCGGTATCGCCAGCCGATACTCGCGGCCGGATCATCCTCGTCATCGAACGATCAATCGCCGCGGGCCTGGCGACGGAAATCAACCGTCTCGCGCTCGATCTGGTTGGCGACGGCTGGACGCCGATCCGACGCGAGGTCGGTCGCGACGATTCTCCCACGAGTGCGCGCGAAGTCATCCGCTCCGCCGCCAACGAGGATCGCGCCAACACCCGCGCCGTCCTCCTGCTGGGCCACGTGCCCATGGCCCGCTCGGGCAACCTCAACGTGGATGGCCACGGCGGACGCCCCTTGCCGGCGGATTCCTACTATGGCGACATTGACGGCAACTGGCCCGATGCCAATGGCGACGGCGTTCTCGATCCCAATTCCCTGCCTTCCGACGTGGATTTGATGGTCGGTCGCGTTGATTTTGCCGACATGAGTTCCTTCGGAAGCGAAATCGATCTGTTGCGGCGCTACCTCGACAAGAATCACGCCTATCGCCACGCCCTTCGACGCGTGCCTGCCCGGGCTTTGGTGGGCGACCGTCTCGGCGATTTTTCCGGCGAAGCCTTTGGTGCCTCGGGCTTCCGCAACTTTGCCGCGTTGCTCGGTCCCAACAACACCACGACCGCGAGCGTTGAAGATGCCGCCGCGCTCGCCGAGCGCTGGATCACGCAACTGACGAGCAGCGACTGGCTGCTGGTCTATGGCGCCGGTGGTGGCAGCCACACCTCTGCCAGCGGACTCGGCACGCATGGCACCTATGCCGACGTGCGCTCGGCGGATTTCGTGGAGAAACGCGCGCGCGGTCAGTTCTACCTACTCTTCGGCAGTTGGTTCGTCGAATGGAACCAGCCTGACAATTTCATGCGCGCCGCGCTGGCGGCACCCGATCTCGGACTCGCCGCGCTGTGGGCAGGCCGGCCCCATGTGTTTCTCCACCACATGGCCATCGGCGAACCCATCGGCTACGGAGTCCGGCTGAGTCAGAACAACAGTTCGCTCTACGCCAATGCCGTGAACCGGCACACGCGCGGCATTCATCTCGCGCTGCTGGGCGATCCCACGCTGCGCCTGCAAGTGGTCGCGCCGCCATCCGGCCTGCAAATCGCACCGGGAGGCGGTTCGCCGGCGCTGAGCTGGACGTCATCGCCCGACGCGTCGGCGGGCTACCATGTTTATCGTGCCTCAGAGGAAACGGGGCCGTTCACGCGAGTCACGACCTCGCCGGTCAGCAGCACCACCTTCACCGACCATACGGCGCCGGCCGGCAGCTACACCTATCAAGTCCGCGCGGTGCGGCTGGAAACGTCGGGCGGCGGCACCTATTTCAATACGAGTCAGGGCACTTTCGCCGCGACCACCGTCACCAATCCCACGCCTCCTCCGCCCTCCGGTGGCACGGGTGGAAGCAACACCACCCCGACGACCCCGGGACCCACGGGCGCCAGCGGTGGATCTTCTGGCTCGGGTGGCGGCGGGGCTCATTCCCCGACGATGGTGATCGCGCTCGTGTTGTTGCTTACAGCGAAAGCCCTATTCAGGAGGCATTCGTTTTGACGCCGGGTGCTTCGCGGACGACTTCGCGCGCGGGTTTGTCTTTGCGCAATCCCAGGAACACCGGGTGACGCAGCTGCCCGCCCTGCGTCCATTCGGCGAACCGCACCTGACACACCAGTTCCGGCCGGAGCCAGTGGACTTCGCGCATGGCGGCCGCGTTCATCGGCCGGCCGAATCGCGAACGGCCCGTCGCGGGAAGATTCGCGAACGGGCACTTGGTCCGGCGACGGCGCTGAAAAATACGGTGCAACTCTCCCAGACTTTTCTCATCGAAGCCCGTGCCCACTTTGCCGGCATACAGAAGTTTTCCATCGTCATAGTAGCCGATGAGCAGCGCGCCGAAATAATGGCGTCCGCCTTCGGGTGGCGTGTAACCACCGATGACAAATTCCTGCTCCGAGGAGATGCGACATTTCAGCCAAGCACCGGATCGGCGGCCCGGCTCGTAGAGCGAACCCGCTGACTTGGCCACGATGCCCTCGAGACCCAAGCGGCCGGCTTCCTTCAGCAATTGAGCCGGCGAAACATCGAAGGTTGCCGACAGGCGGATTTTATCGGGCGGTTTGGTCAGCAGACGTTCCAGCGCAGCCCGGCGCGCTTCGATCGGTTCGGACAGAAAGGAACGACCATTCAATTGGAGCAGATCGAATGCGTAATAATAGATCGGCGGTCGCGACTCGCCGCCCCGCTGCTGCAACAACTGGAAATGCGATCGTCCCTTCTCATCAAGCGCAACGATTTCGCCGTCGATCAACGCATCCCGACAGCGCAGCTTTCGGAACGCGGCGACCAGCTCCGGATAATCATCCGCGAAAGAGAGCCTGTTGCGCGACCACAACTGCGGAGGCTCGCCGCGCACCAGCACCGCGAGCGCGCGGTAACCATCGAATTTTATCTCAGAGTGCCATTCGCCCGCAGGAATCGCCGTCACGCCAAGTGCCTTCATCGGCTGAACGAAACCCGGTCTCCCGACAGTCGCGGGCTCCTGTTCGTCATCGGCTTTCTTCTTTGTCTTTCGCGCGCGTTTCCGCGGACGCGGCGTCGCTGGCTTGTCGCTGGTGATTTCTGCCATCGTGCGGCCCGTCAGCACCGACTTGTCACGGGACACGATTCGCGATGACGCGTGTTTCGGAATTTTTCGCGCGGCCTTGTTCTTAATCACCAGCCAGCTCGTTTTCTTCTCCTCTCCGCGAGGACGCATCCGGATCAGCGTCCATTCCCCGCTGATCTTTTCACCCGCAAGGGCGACATGCAGCCGGCCTGAGCGGTAGGCTCGATTGAAATCTCCGCCGGCGAGCGCATAGATGCCGCGGTCCCACAGCATCACGGTGCCCGCGCCATAGTTACCGGACGGAATCGTGCCTTCGAAACTTCCATAATCCAACGGATGATCCTCCACTTCGATGGCCAGGGCCTTGTCCCCGGTTTTGGTCGGAAGCCCTTTGGGCACGGCCCATGATTTGAGCACACCGTCGGCTTCGAGGCGAAAATCATAGTGCAGGCGGGTTGCCGCATGCTTCTGGATGACAAAGGAAGGCGTCGTCGCCTTCCGGCGTGAAGCGCCGCCGGGTTCGCCACTCTGATGCAGGTCCCGCTTGCGATGGTAAGCCGCCAGCTTGCCCGCAGATCGCCGCGAGGTGCGGACGCTGGTGGCTTTTCGGGGCATCGGTTCAGGCGGCCTTCGACCGCTTTTTCGGACCGGATTTGGCCGAACGACGGCCACCGCCCGACTCGTCCAGGCTCTTCTGCAACACCGCCGCCAGATCGATGACGTTGCTCGCGGGGCGCTGCCGCTCGGCCTTCGCCGGCAGAGTGCGCCCGCCACTCTCGACCTTGCGCCGGATCAGCTTCAACAACGCCGAGGCATATTCGTCAGTGTAGCGGCGCGCGTCCCATTTCACGGTCATCTGGTCAACCAGTGTGGTGGCCATCTCGACTTCGCGCCGTCCGGCCGCCTTTACTTCCGGAATCTTCAAGGAACGCGCGTTCACGAGTTCGTCGGCAAAATGCATCAGTTCCAGCACCAGAGCGTCGCCGTTCGCCTTGACCGCCGCGAGATGTTGACGCGTGCGAATCACGACCTTGGCGATGCCCGCTTTACCGGTGCGGGCCAGCACATCGCGCAAGAGGACATAAGCCCCCGCCCCGCCCCGCTGCGGTTCCATGTAGTAGGGACGCATGAAATAGATGGGATTGATCTCCTTCAGGCTGACAAAATCCACGATGTCGATGGTGTCGGTCGCCTCGAGATCCACGCGGCGGAAGTCCTCATCCTTGAGCACGACAAACCGGCCCTTCTGGTATTCGTAGCCTTTCACGATCTCGGGCCACGGCACTTCCTTGCCGTCCACCGACGCAACGCGCTTGTAATTGACCGGGCTGAGGTCGGAGCGCCGCAGGAGCCGGAATTTCAATTCCTCGCGCCGCGTGGCGGTGCGCAGCGATATCGGAATCGTGACCAAGCCGAACGAAACCGCTCCCTTCCAAAGCGGACGCGTGGAGGCGGCGGACTTCTCCGCTTTGCCGGATTTTTCGGACGAACCGCGCGCCTTGGATTTTTTTCGAGTGGAGCGACGCTTCGGCATAGGCGCCCAGCATACCTGCCAGTCGCGCGCGGCGCCATCGGCGCAAGTCCGTCGAGGGACGACGGGAAGACCGCTGCAGGCAATTTACCGTCGCGTGCTGCGGTGTTTCCGCCGATGGGCGCCGCCATCCGGACCGGCTAGACTGCGGATTCAACCCTTCCTCACATGAAACCTAACAATAAAGACAACCAGTCCCCGAAGCCCGATTTCGAACCCATTCCCGGATCCGTGCCGAAACGCTTTCCCAACCAGCCCGAACCGCTGAGCAGCCAGGCCGAAGAATCCTCATCCGGTGAGGAGGCCGAAATCTCCGCCCAAGCCGGTCCCGGCGAGGATCCCTTGATCGAATCGGGCATCCCGAAAAACGATCCCGAGCAACCGCGCGAAACGGACGAAGAGAAGTCCATGGAGTGATGGCTCGTCCGCGCACGCTCATCGTGGTGGATCTCCAACAGGCCTTCGACGTGCCCGCGAAGCTCGTCGAAGGCATCCGCCGCTACGCGCGCGGTTTTGACCGGCGGTTCTACACCCGCTTCGTCAACCCGCGTGATTCCCTTTTCCGACGCCAGCTCAAGCAACGCTGTTGCGCCCCGAAATCGACGGATACGCAGCTGATCATCGAGCCGGAATCCGGCGATCGAGTTATTACCAAGCACGGCTATGGCCTGCCCGCTGCCGCCTTGCGAAGCATCCGGGCGTTGAATCCGAAGGAGGTCGTCGTCTGCGGCATCGACACCGATGCCTGTGTCCTCGGCGTGATGTTCTCGCTCTTCGACGCGGGAATTCCCTGCCGGCTGAAAGCCCGTCATTGCTGGAGTTCCACCGGGCTGCATCGCGCGGCGCTGGATATTATTCGCCAGCAATTCACCGTGCTTGAGTGAACATTCTGCACGCGCGAAAATTTCGCGTGGGGAAGTGAAATCGCGAAGATGGGTTCGCCACCCTATTCGGTTCTTATGCTGTTTCCCGTAGAGTGTCCGCGTATGAATATCACACGCCCTTACAAATCGATCGAAGCTCGCAGCGTTCCGGCGCTGCATTTGAAGGTAATCTCGATGCAGGCGATGGGTTGGGTTCCCGATGGCCCCATGTTGCAGGTGACCGGCTACCGCAACAACGGGCGCGCGGTCACTCGCTACTCGCAAAACATGTTCAAGGCGGAGATGCCGCCGTTCCAGTGGGGCTACGCGCAGTGATGCGTCAGGCGCCCGCCGGCGCTGCCCGGACCACTACAGTTTGGGCACGCGCCAGGTGCTGATCATCGCGCTTCCGCTCACTGCGTAGAGCAGAGTCAGGGGATGCAAAACGACTCCGCCGAGCGACCAGGTGCCCAGCCACATGGCGGCGCCCAACCGGTCCTGCCAGTGTAACACCGCGATCAATCCCACCAGCAAAACGCTGGTGGGAATCGGGGTGCCTTCGAAATACCTCACTTTCCCGCTCTCGTCTGCCAGCTCGTCGGCCGTTACATTGAAGCGCGCGAGCCGGCTGATGCCGCAACCGACGAAGTAAAGCAGGATGACGATGTCGAGCGCGCCGCGCAGGCCCACGGCAAAACCCAAGGCCGCCGGCGCCAAGCCGAAGGAAAGCGTGTCCGCGAGCGAATCCAGATCCGCGCCGAGCGCGGACTTGCGATGACGCCAGCGGGCCACCCGGCCGTCCGCGAAATCAAAGACGAGCGCCAGAGGCAGCAAAACCATGGCGACGATCAGCCATCGCGAATCGTTCGTGATGAGGTGCTGCATCAAGGCCAGCACCGAGCCCGCCCCGCAAAAGGCGTTCCCCAAGGTGAGAAAGTCCGCCAAGACGAACGAGCGGATCATCGAGAAACGGCGCGGTGCGGGATTCATGATATAAAAATAGATACAATAAATCATTCGCCCGCGAGGCTCCATGCCTCGCGACACAGGCAGGGAGCCGCGAAACGCCTACAGCTGCGTTGGCGCGCAGCGACAACGTGGCCGTCTGATGACCGCGCTTGAGTCCCACGCATGCGGAACTCAAGCGCAGTTACACCTGGTTGAAACGGCGGAAACGTCAGTTCCAATAGCCTTCGTAGAAACGATAGGCACCGGAGTCCGTGCGTTCCCAGCGTGGCGCGACCCAGACGGCGTTCCGATACGGAGGCAGCGCCCAGTGGCCGCCGACCCATTCGTAGCGGCTATTCCGCCAAGTCCAGTAACCGGCAATCCATTTGTGGTCGGAGGTAGGCTGCGCGGTGATCGCTTCGGTTTGCACGGCCGGCGGGGCCTGCGTGACCACGACGGTGCCGGAGGGAGTCTGCACAGGCACAGCCACCTGCGACTGTGGCTGGCTCACCACCACCTGCGTTTGCGGCGCCGGCGGCGGAGGTGCGGAAACGACGTGGGATTCAGGATAAGATCCGCAGCCAGCCAGAAGAGCCAGCCCGCCGGTCAGCAAGGAGAGTTGAACGGTCCGCCAGGACGCGGGACCAACAAGGGTATGGTTGTTTGTGTGATTCATACGGTCCTTGGACTGGCCGCACGCCGCCGAGGTTGCCGCATTTTACCGGGGGGATTTCCCGCACCCGACACCGGGATTTTCCATGCTGGAAGTTTCCCGATGCTACTTCCGTTTGTCTGCAGAGCTTCCCACCAAGGTGAGTTTGGCGGCGCGCGGATGACCTGCGTTATACGTCGCGCCCGGCTTGATCTTCACCTCGATTTCCTTGGTGGCTGCGCCGAGTCCGGAGGGAACCGGCTGAATCGTCATGGTGACGCTTTCGCGGCCTGCCGGAATTGTCATTTGCACCGGCATGTCGCCTTCCGGCCGGCGATAGTCGTTCCATTTCGCCGCGGTGCCTCCCAGGGAAAAACTCACGACGAGTTCCCTGGAGGCATCACCACTGCGACGAAACTCAACCACCGCGCGCGTGCCCTGGGCCACGGAAGCAACCGGCTGAAGCGCGGTGATGGTCACGGAAGCTCGCTCTTGGGCCGCTTCCGTTCCAGCGGCCGCAAAAACGCGACGACCATCCGGCCAACGCGCTTCCGCCTCCACCCAACTTCCAACCGATTCGTCGCGTTTGAAGCTGAAGGCCGGACCAGTTCCGATCACGCCGCCAGCTGCTTCCCACACGATGTCGGCCTTCGCCACGTCGAGTCCATCAGGCGTCACCAGTCGCACGGTCACGTCCTTGCCGGCAGATCCGTTTTCAGGAAATCCCGTGATCTTGCCCGCGACTGGTTTCCACGGTTGCCCCGCCGTGTCCGTTCGCGACGCAAGCCAGACCAATCCGGCCAGCGCGCGCGCCTGGTTCACGATGACGAATTCCGCCGAAACATTGTGCGTGTCGGTCCAGCGATCATAATACGCATACGGCGCTGACGCGGCGCCGTCGGCGGGAAAGGACAATGCGCCGAGCTCCGCGCCGTAGGGAGCGAGATATGGCTGACCGGCTTGGATGTTGCCAACGGGCAGCCCCGAGGGCGGCAGAAGCCGGCGATCGTTGGCGGCGAATTGATGCACCAGCTCACGCGGCTGTCGCTGGCCCATGCCCGTGAGGTAAGTGAGATTCACCGGATTCGTGCCGGCTTCGTAATTGAGATTCGCCAGATAAGCTTCCAACAAGCGCGGACGCGGATCGGCTCCGCTTGGGTAGTCCAGCAAACTCGCGACAATCAGGTCGAATCCCTGGTCGAGGGAGAAATACCAGCCGCCCCCGCGCATGCGTTTGGTTTGGGCCGGAAAACTCGTTCCGTAGGCGCTGTCGTCGGAATTCTTCAAAGCATCGAGCCCGGCCGCCTCGATCTCGCGTTCGCATTTCGCCAGCAACGCCGGATCACACTGTGCAACCGCCATCCGGCCGCTGCGCACCGCAAAGGCATAGCTGCGAATCGCATTGCCCCAGCATTCGCTCATCCGCCACCAACCCCAGCGCCGCGTGCGATCGCCGGCGGGATCACACCATTGGCGAAAGCTCCGGTGATACTCCTCCCCACCCGTGGCCAGAAACAACTCAGCCGCGGCCCAAGCCAGTTCATCATCGTGCCCATGGGTGTCACCGTAATGCGTGAAACGTTGATAGGAACCCTGCAGGCCGAAGCGACTGATTGCGGCCATGAGAAACTCCCAGCCTTTCTTCGCCCGCTGGAGGCAGTCGGCCGCGATCGCGGGATAAGCCTCACGAAAGCGCGGCGAGGAAGCAGCCTGAGCCAGCGCGGCCACCGCCGCTGCGGTGGCCGCGGTGTTTTTCGGCCACACCACCTGCAGGTCGCCTTGGTCGGGCAAAACATCGCTTTCATACGCGCGATCGCGCGGGCCCACGAGAAAGTAAAACCCGCCATCGTCATCCTGCATGCGCGCCAGGAAATCGACCTCCCACTTCGCGATCTGCAACAAGTCGGGCAAGCCATCACCGCTGTCCGGCAGGCCGAGGTTGTCGAAGGTCGCACCGCCCGGAATAGAATCCACTGCAAACAGCATGAAGTGAATGAACGACGCGCTATTCGTCGTGTATTTTCCGTAATCGCCCGCGTCATGGTGCCCGCCGGTGACATTGACTGATCCCTGACGCACGAAGGGAAAATGCGGCGTCATACCGACACTCGCCGTCACCACCTGCCCGTTTTTCGCGGCGGACTCATCGTTTTTCTTCACGCTGGCCGCCAGCCGGCTCCACATCGAAGAAAACTCCGTCGGCGAAACCGGCACCTGCGCCGGCGCCAGATGACAGGCGCCGTGAACGAATCGGGTGAACGGCAGCACGTTGTCGGTGCCGCATCGTTGGTGATAGATTCCCAGTGCATACGCGCGCGCAAAGGCCATGGCCACGCCGTCATCGATGCGAAAAGGCAGCGACGCCCCGAGCGTAGGCACCACCAATCGGTATTCGCCGGGCACGGCGAAGGCGCTGAAGTCCGCTTCATAAACGTGCTGATAGGGCATCGGCGAATACACGTAGCCTCGATCCGGTCGCGCGGTGAGCTTGCCCTCGAAGACAGTTTTACCGCGCGTGTTGATCAGTCTGAATCCGTGGTTCGCCGGAATCGGTAGTTCGCCCAAACTGCCGAGATAGTAACCGATCATGGCTATTTTCGATTCGGCCGGGAGATAACCTTCTTGGTTTATATGAATCGCCGGACTCTCGCGAAGCGGATCGACTTGCGTGCGAAAGAGAGTCGTCACCGTCCAGAGATCGCCGGAAGGATTGCTCACCGTCACCTTCGCTCCCGTGGAAACATCAGCATCGAGCCGTAGGTAAATCCACGTTCCCACGACAAGTTCTCCCCCCTCGAGCGGAGCGCGCACGGCGCGACGTTTCAGACCCACAGCACTGACGCGCATAGGTCGCTCATCCACCGCGACGGTGAATTGCTCCGCCCGGGGAATCGCCACGGAAGGCACGGCAAAGTTCCACTGCCCCGCTGGCCCGCCCGGTGTCTTCGCTTGAATCAACTCGAGTTCGAGCAAATTAGGGGCAATCACGCGCAGTGTCGTGCCCGGCGTCGCCGGATCACCGGGGACGGTCGTCGCCGCCCACGTATTAACGGCCGCCAGGAGCAGCCCCATGAATGCGCACAACCCACTTTTCTCTCCCCCGAAAAACGACGGAATCAACATACCCCATTAGAACAGGGTATTTGGGCTCACCCAATGGAGAGGGCGCCCACCTTTCGGACCGAAACTGCCTGCCGGCGGGACGGATTTGCGGACATCACCGATGCAAAAATGGGGCAATACCCCAACCTGATGGGGTAAACACCCACTGGGATACACCTACCCGTTATGGCTTTATGAAGCACCGGGCCAAACAGGACCGGCACCAAGCATAACCCCCGGCACGTTCGCCCCAACGCGCCGGGGGTTACGCCCAAGGTGCGGAATTTCAAACCAGCCAACCATGGCCAGCAAAAACAAATCCCAGCCAAGACCTTCCTCTTCCTCCAGACCGCCAATGCCAATCCAGGGAAACTACAGCGACTTTCTGCTCCGTGAACTGGTCTCACACCTGCGTGAAAATCGCACCCAATTGCGCGAAGTCTGGGCCCGCAACATCCTCGACGCAAAACTCCTCGCGGCGATGACCAAGGAGGAAATTTTTTCAGAGGTCACGTCCGTGTATGACAACTACGTCGAGGTGCTGGAGACCGGCAACGTGGACGCCCTGCAGGCCTACGCGCGCAACCTGTCGGAGCGGATCATCCCGCGCGGGGTCGAGACCCACGAGGTCATCAGCATCGTGCTGCTGTTGCGCGACGTCCTCGCGCGCTCGCTGTTCAAGAAATACCAGCACGACTTCGACCTCCTCAACCGCGTGCTCGATGCCTACGAACCCGCCGCCAATCGCATCGCCAACACCGTGGCGGTGAGTTTCGTCGAAGAACGGGAACGCATCATCCGCCAGCAGCAGGAGGCGATCCGAGAACTTTCCACGCCCGTGCTGCAGGTGCGCGAACGCCTGTTGATCCTGCCGATCATCGGCGTGATCGATTCGCAGCGTGCGAAGCAGCTCACGGAGCAACTGCTCCGCGGCATCCGCAACAACCGCGCCAAAGTCGTGGTGGTCGACATCACTGGCGTCCCGACGATCGATTCCACGGTCGCCAACCACGTCGTGCAGACCGTCGAAGCCTCGCGGCTGATGGGCGCAGGCGTCATCATCACCGGCCTTTCGTCCGAAATCGCCCAGACGCTGGTCACGATCGGCGTGGACCTGAGCAAGCTCAACGCCGTCGGCGACCTGCAAGGCGGCATCGAGCTCGCCGAGCGCATGCTGGGTTACAAAGTCCGTGCCGAGGAGATGATGCGGCCGGAGCTGTCTTCGGTCTGACGACGAGCTCCGCATGCAAGTCCCGATCCTCAAGCAGGGCAGTTACCTCATCGCCAGCATCCAATCGGTGTTGTCCGATGCGGACATGCTCCAATTGCGGGACGACCTCGCGGGCAAGGTCGGGCTCTTTCGCGCGCGCGGCGTGATCATCGACGTCACGGTGCTCGATGTCATCGATTCATTCGCCACCCGCACCCTGCGCAACATTGCGCACATGCTCAACCTTCGCGGTGCCGACACCGTGATCGTGGGCATCCAGCCGGAAGTTGCATTCGCCATGGTGCAGCTCGGCCTCACCCTCGAAGGCGTGGGCACGGCACTGGATCTCGAAGAGGGCCTCACCTTCCTTGATCAAAAAAACAGGCATCATGCAAAATCCGGCCCTTGATATCCATTTGGAGATCCGCTCGACGATCGACATCGTCACGGCGCGGCAGCAGGGCCGGGAACTGGCCCTGGAGCTGGGCTTTGGCGGGTCGGAGATCACGTTGATCGCCGCCGCCATTTCGGAGATCGCGCGCAACATCCTCGATCACGCGAAGCGGGGTGAAATTTCCTTCTCCGTCGTGCCGCGGAATGGCCGGCGCTGCCTGCAAATCATCGCCCAGGATCGCGGACCGGGCATCGCCGACATCCAGCGGGCGATGCAATACGGCTACTCAACCCGCGGCGGACTCGGCGTCGGCCTGCCCGGCGCGAAATGGCTCATGGACGAATTCGAAATCGATTCGAACGTCGGCGAAGGGACCAAGGTCATCATGAGGAAGTGGATCAAGCATGGAAATCAACAGTCCAGTCCAAGGGCTTGAGGTCGCGGTAGCCCAGCGCACGGCGCCCGGACAAACCGTGTCCGGGGACCGGCACATCGTGCTGCCGCATCGCCGCGGCGTGACACTGGCGGTGATCGATGGCATCGGACACGGACCCGAGGCGGCCAAGGCGGCCGAGCTCGCCGCCGAGACGCTGCGGCTTTTTCCCGATAACAACCCGCTCACGCAACTGAGTTGCTGCCACCTGGCGCTTACGAAGTCGCGCGGCGCGGTGATGACGATTGCCGAGTTTTGCCCGCGCGACCAGACGGTCACCCTGAGCGGAATCGGCAACGTGGGCGCCACACTTTATCGCGCGGCGCCGGGCCAGGGCACCCCGCGACGCGAGGACGTGCTGTTGCGCGGCGGGGTTTTGGGCGACCAGTTGCCGGCGCCGCACGCCAGCGTCGTGCCGGTTGCCGCCGGCGACATCCTGATCATGGCCAGCGACGGCGTGCGCCTGGATTCCTTCCGCGATCTCGCGGCGCGCAGCCATCTGCAACACCTCGCCGATCACCTGTTGGAGAAAAATTTCAAGGGCACGGACGACGCGCTCGTGCTTGTGGCCCGCTTCAAGGATCACGCCGATGAGTGAAGCCGTCCTCCAGTTTCCGGAAACCGCCAGCGATTCCGATGCCTCCGGCCCGGTGGTCGCGCAGCTCCGGTTGCTTTTGGAAAGTGCGCATCTGCTGAATGAGTCGCCCGATCTGGCCGCCGCCACGACTTCAATCATCCGGCGTTTTTGCGTCGTTTCAGGCTGGTTGCTGGGAGAAATGTGGGTGCCAACTCCCGCGGGCACGCTCGAACTGTTCTGCACGGGACTGGGCATGGTGACCCCGCGCGGCCGGCGTTTTCCGGCCGGCGAGCCCGGACAAACACTCAGGCTGCAGGAGGAGCTGCGAAAGCGACTGTGGGAAGGCGAACCTCTCTTCGTCCCCGACCTCTTCGTGGACCCGCAGGTTTTCCGCGCCAAGGCCGCGGTTCGCGCCGGTTTCCACAGCGCGTATGTGATCCCACTCAAATGCGCCGGCCAGACCCACGCGCTCCTGCTGTTCTTCCTCGGCAGCCAACAGCCGCCGGACCCGCGGTGGACGGACGTGGCCGGCGCCATCGCCGCGGAACTCGCCGCCGTGTTCCAGCGCGAACGGATGCAGGAACAACTCAACAGCTTCTTCAACCGTTCGCTGGACATGCACTGCCTCGCGGGTTTCGACGGTTTTCTCAAACGAGTGAACCCGGCGTGGACGCACACGCTCGGTTACCAAATGGACGAACTGCTCAAACGTCCGCTGATCGAATTCATCCATCCCGAAGACCGTCCCCTGCTGCTGGACAATCTTTCCGTGCTGGGTCATGGCGAGGACCTCACCGGCGTCGAGGTGCGCTGCATCTGCAAGGACGAGTCGGTGAAATGGACCTTGTGGAGCGCGACTCCCCTGCCCTCGCAGCATCTCGTCATCGCCACGAGCCGCGACATCACGGAACGCAAGCGCACCGAGGCCACCGTCGCGCAGAGCGAGGAACATTACCGCGATCTTTTCCACCAGGCGTTCCAGATGCAGAACAATCTCCGGCGGATGTCGGACCGGGTGCTCAAAATCCAGGAGCACGAGCGGGCCCGCATCAGCCGCGATCTCCACGACGAAGTCGGCCAGGCGCTCACAGCCATCAACATGAACCTGGCGATTCTCCGCAACGCCATGGTCGGATGCGCTCCCGAGGTGGAGCATCGCATCAGCGACACGCAGACGCTGATCGAAAACACGATGGTGACGATCCACAATTTCTCCCGCGAACTGCGACCGGCCATGCTCGACGACCTCGGCCTGCTGCCCGCGCTGCGGAACTATGTGAAAATTTTCACGCAACGCACCCAGATCCAGGTGCAACTGACGGTGGACGGGCCGCAATACGTGGAGGAACTCGACTCCGACCGGAAAACCGTCATCTATCGCATCGTGCAGGAAGGCCTGAACAACGTCGTGAAGCACGCCAATGCGACCCGCGTGGACGTGGCCGTCCGGGGGCTTCCTGAAAATGTCCATCTCGAGGTGGCCGACAACGGCCAGGGCTTCCGACTCGGCGAACGCGCCGATTCCGCCCCACAGCAACTCGGCCTGCTCGGCCTCGCCGAGCGCGCACGGCTCGTCGGCGGAGACTTCGTCGTCGCCTCGATGCCCCAGCGCGGCACCATTCTCCGAGCCACGGTCCCCACCGGCTCCCCCTGATTTCGTTCCAACCCAACTTAAACCCAACCACCCACACTATGCCTAAAATAACTGTTCTCCTGGCCGATGATCACACCGTCGTCCGTCAAGGTCTCCGTTCGCTGCTTTCGGCCGAACCCGACATCGAGGTGGTTGCCGAGGCCGAGACTGGCCGTCAGGCCGTGCAACTCGCCCGCAAATACCTGCCCGAGGTGATCGTCATGGACATCGCGATGCCGTTGCTCAACGGCCTCGATGCCACCCGCCAGATCATCCACGAGTCACCCACCGCGCGCGTCATCATCCTGTCCTCCTACAGTGACGACGAATACGTCGAACAACTGATGGATGCAGGCGCCATCGGCTACCTGCTGAAGCAGACTGCCTCAAACGACGTCATCAAGGCGATTCGTGAAGCGCGCCAGGGCAACGCCTACTTCAGCCCCGCGGTTTCTCGGCGCATGCTCGAACATTATCGCCGCGCCTTCGTCAACGGCCAGCCCGTCAAGAAAACGACGGAAGCGCTCACGCCGCGCGAACGTGAAGTGCTGCAGCTCATCGCCGAGGGCAACACGAACAAGCAGATCGCCGCCGTGCTGTGCATCAGCGTCAAGACGGTCGAAAAACACCGCCAGCAAGTCATGGATCAGCTCAACATCCACGATATTGCCGGCCTGACGCGCTACGCGATCAGCCGCGGCATCATCGAAACCAAGGCGCCGTTGCTCAGCCAGACGTAGTCCCGACCGGCCGGCGGAGGGTGCTCCGCGCTTCGCCGGCCGCTTTTCTGATCAGCGACGCCGCGTCGGCTTCGAGCGGCCAGGTCGTCGCGGCGACGGCCGGCGTTTGGGCGGAACAGGCACGGGCTTTTCGATGGCGGCGGCGAGAACCTCATCGACCGTCTCAACCGGAATGAGCTTCAACTGGCTCTTCACGTCGGCCGGCACATCCTGCACATCCTTCTCATTGAGACGCGGAATGATCACGTCGGTGATTCCGGCCCGGTGCGCAGCGAGGAGCTTCTCCTTCAGTCCACCCACCGGCAGCACCAGCCCTCGCAGTGTGATTTCGCCGGTCATCGCGATATCGGCACGCACGTTTTGCCCGGTGAACAACGACGCGATGGCGGTAAGCATGCCCACTCCGGCGGAAGGACCGTCCTTGGAAATGCCACCGGCCGGCACGTGAATGTGAATGTCATTGTCCCGCAAATCGTCGGGATGAATCTTCAAGCTGTCGGCACGGGAGCGCACCAGACTCAACGCGGCCTGCGCACTTTCGCGCATCACGCTGCCCAATTGGCCGGTCAGCAAAATACCGCCCTTGCCGGCATAACGCAGCGCCTCGATGTGCATGATTTCTCCGCCGACGGGAGTCCACGCAAGGCCTGTCACGATACCAGGCTTGGCCACGGTGAGACGCGCCTCCCGGATGAATCGAATCGGACCGAGAATCGCTTCCAGCATCGCCGGTGTGATCACCGGCTCCGTTGGTTTCTCTTCGGCCACCAGTGCCGCTTGATAGCGGCAGACCGCGCCGATCTGGCGTTCCAAACCACGCACCCCCGCCTCGCGTGTATAGTCTTCAATCAGCCGCCGGATTGCCACGGAGTCGAAGCGCAACTGCGCAGGCTTCAAGCCGTTCTCCGCCAACTGCCGCGGAATGAGATAGCGCTGCGCGATCTCCAGCTTGTCGCCGTCGGTGTAACCCGGGATGCGAATTACCTCGAGACGATCGCGCAGGGCAACCGGGACATCATCCATATAGTTGGCCGTCGCGATGAAGATTACCTGCGACAAATCGAAGGGCACATCGAGATAGCGGTCGATGAAGGCATGGTTCTGCCGCGGATCGAGCACTTCGAGCATGGCGCTCGCCGGATCCCCCGTCTGGTCGGAACCAAGCTTGTCCACCTCGTCGAGCATCATGACAGGATTGCGCGCGCCGGCGCGACGCAGCTCCTGCATCACCCGTCCCGGCATGGCGCCCACATAGGTGCGCCGGTGACCGCGAATCTCGGCCTCGTCGTTGACACCGCCGAGGCTGATGCGCGCAAACTTTCGCCCGAGAGCATCCGCGATGGACTGGCCGAGACTCGTTTTGCCCACGCCGGGCGGCCCGGCAAAGCACAACACCGAGCCACGACCGCCCGGATTGAGTTTCCGCACGGCGAGATATTCGACGATGCGGCGTTTGACCTTCTCGAGATCGAAATGATCGCGATCGAGGATCTGCCGCGCGCGGGCGAGATCGAGATTGTCCTCGGTGAGTTTACCCCACGGCAGCTCCGCCAGGAGTTCGACATAGGTCACCACCAGCGATGACTCACTGCTACTGGGCGGAAGTCGCGTGAGACGGCGCAGTTCGCGGTCGGCATGCGTCTTCACTCCCTCGGGCGCTTCGGCAGTCGCCAGCCGGCTGCGCAGCTCGTCCGCGAGATGCTCCACCCCGTCTTCGCCAAGCTCCTTCTGAATCGTCCGCATCTGCTCCCGCAGGAAGGCCCGGCGCTGGACGTCGGTGAAATGTGCGGCCACGTCGCGATCGATTTTCTGCCGGAGCTGGGCGATTTCCAATTGGTCGGACACGAGGACCAACACTGTGCGCACGCGGCGCGGCACATCGAGTATCTCGAGCAAGTCCTGTTTTTGCGAAGCCGACAGCGGCAGGCTCGCCGCCACAAAATCAGCCAGTTGCCCCGGATCCTCGAGGCTGCGAACCAGCCCGGTGGTGGCAGGCGGCAGTTCCGGCGCGGTTTTCACATACTGAAGGGCGTGATCCCGCAGTTCCTGCACGACGGCCCTCCACGAATTGTCGTCCTGCTCGGGACCGGTCTGCTCCAATACTTCCACCTCGGCCCGCAGGAATGATTTCGATGCCACCGTGCGCACCGCCTTGATGCGCGCGAGCATGCTGACCGTCGCCTTAAGCGAACCATCGTCGCCGCGGTTCAACTTCACCACCTGAGCCGCGACGCCAATCTTGCACAGGTCGCGAAGGGCCGGCTGCTCGGGCCCGTCGGGCTTCCGGGTGAAAATACCGATGACGCGCTCGGTCGGCAGCGATTCCTCGAAAAGACGCCGTGCGGCCGGATCCTCGACGGTCAGCGTTACGACCAGACCGGGGAACAGCACCATCCTGCGCACCGGCAGGATGGACATGACAGGAGGAATGGCCGGCGTCGCCGCGGACGCGACCGCAGGCTCCGCCAGCACGTTATCCGGGCTCATGGCAGACGCGGCTGACGATGAGACCTCAGGAGATTAGCGGGAGTCGAATCTGCAGGAGTCCGTCGCGGTATTCTGTTTTCATCCTCGCTGAATCAGCATCCGGCGGTAGATCCAGCACGCGTTCGAAAGCACCCTGCTCGATTTCCAACGCCAGCAGTTGCGCCAGTTCGGAGCGCCGGCACGTCGGCTCAGGCGCAGGACGGCGACCGCTGATGGACAGGCGCCCCGCCTCGGCGTGAAGCTGGACGGAATCGGGGGCCACCCCGGCGAGGTCCACAAAAATGATGAGCTCGTCGGAGCAACGATACGCGTTGACCGCGGGCCGCCAGCGCTGCGGAACCACCGGGGAGCTGGAGTGCGTGGAGACGACAAATACTTCGTCCCAATTGGTTTCACAACGCGCGGTGAGATGGTGGATCGTTTCGGAGATTGCGCTCATGCCCGAGCCTAGCGTCCGCCAGTCAATCTGCCTATACGGTGATAACCCCATGGCAGGGTCCGGCGGATCCCCATGCGATTGCAACTCCAGTCGTGGCCTGCGTCTTTTTTTCATCGTGGGTCGGGCAAGGTTTACTTGAGCGTCGCCGTCGCGCTGGCCGGATTGCCGGCGTTGTAGGTCGATCCGGGACTGACCGTGAGGGTCACCGTGGCCGGGTTGGCATTTGTCGTGTTCGCGAGTGCGTAAATCGAGATCGAGCCGGAAGCGGCCCCAGCCGGAATCGTCATTTCCACCGGCATGTCGCCTTCGGGCCGCCGGTAGTCATTCCATTTCACCGCCGTGCCGCTGAGTGCAAATTTCACGGTCAAAGGCGAACCGGTGTCGCCCGTGCGAGTGAAAGTGAACGTCGCCACGTCGTTCTTATCCGCGAATGAGGCCGTGTTGTCGGTGGCCGCGATGGTCACAGTCGTCTTGCCGTTGTCGGTGAAGAAATTTTTCACCGCGAACACGCGTCGTCCGTCGGGCAACGCCGCTTCCGCCTCGACCCACTGCTCGCCGTGGCCGGACGGTGTGAATGTGAACGTCGGCCCGAAAGTCGCGGGCTGGCCGGCCGCCTCCCACACAATGGTGGCGGCGGACAGATCCAAACCGGGAGCCGACAGCGACGCTGTGACGGTGGTCCCGGCCTGCAACTGCGCGGGCAAGCCCGTGATCTCGGCGGCCCCACTTTTCCATACCTGATTCTGTCGCGAGGTTTGCGCCGCGAGATAGGCCAGGCTGGCGAGGCTGCGACCTTGATCGAGATGGACGAACTCCGTCGTGACGTTGTGCGTGTCGGTCCAGCGATCATAAAACGGATACGGCGCCGAGCCGGCGTTGTCGCGCGGGAAGGTCAGCGCAGCGAGTTCGGTGCCGTAGGTGCCCGTGTAAACCGGACCAGTCTGAAGATTGCCGAGCGGAATTCCCGTCGGCGGCAGGTTGCGACGATCGTTCTGAGCAAATTGATGCACGATCTCCTGCTGGCGCTTGCGACCGAGCCCGGTGACGTAGCTGACATTCACCGCGTTGGCCCCGCCTTCGTAATTCATGTTGGCCAGCACCGCGTCGATATACTCCGGACGATTGTCCAACTGCGATGCCACCGTGATATCGAAGGCCTGCGCGCTGGAGAAATACCAGCCCGCGCTCTGCACGCGCTTGGTAGCATCAGGGAAGCTCGTGCCGTAGGCGCTTTGCTGCGACCACTTGACCGCATCGTTACCCGCCGCGCGGACCTCGGCTTCGCATTTCGCGAGGTAACCTGCGTCGAGCTGACCTGCGGACAAACGGCCACTGCGAACCGCGAAAGCGTAAACCCGCACGGCGTTGCCCCAGCCCATGTAACCATGCCACCAGCCCCAGCGCCAGGTGGCGGGATTCGCGGGATCGAACCACGACTTTAAAGTCTCATGAATGCCTGCGTCACCGGTGGCGGCGAACATCGCCGCAGCGGCCCAGGCGAGTTCGTCGTCGTGGGTGAAGTCATCGCCGTAATGCGTGATCTTCTGGTAAGCGCCGGCCTTGCCGTGCTTCGCGATGGCGTCGGTGAGAAATCTCCAACCGGCCTTCGCCTTCGCCAGATAGTTCGCAGCGGCCTGCGGATACGCGGCCTTGAAACGCGGGGAGGAGGCCGTTTCCGCAAGAGCTGCGACAGCCGCGGCGGTGGCGGCGGTGTTTTTGGGCCACACGACCTGCGCGTCGCCCGCATCGGGCAGCACGTTGCCCTCGTAGCGACGCTCGCGGGGATACACGAGAAAGTAGAAACCACCGTCGGCATCCTGCATTTTCGCGAGAAAGTCGGCCTCGATCTTTGCCAGCTCCAAGACGTCGCTGATCCCATTGCCGCTTTCCGGCAGGCCAAGGTTGTCGAGCGCCGCGACGCCACTGATGGAGTCCACCGCAAACAGTAGCGTGTGCACCAGCGACGCGCTGTTGATGGTGTATTTGCTGTAGTCGCCGGCGTCATGGTGGCCGCCGGAAACGTCGATCGGTCCCTGTTTCACAAACGGATAGAGCTGTGTTGCGGGACTCGTCAGCGTCGGCGCGATCTGGGCCAGATTGTTGGCGTTGAGCTTGGCCGCATCGGCCGCAATCGTGTTCCAAGTGAATGCATACGTGGACGCGGACACCGGCACGCTGGCTTTCCCGAGATGACACGCGGCGTGCGTGTGGCGCGTAAACGGCAACTCGTTCGCATGACCACAACGCTGGTGATACAGCCCCAATGCGTAAGCCCGCACAAAGCCCATCGCGATCCCCTCATCGATGCGAAATGGAATCGATGCACCGAGGCCGGACACGACGAGACGATATTTGCCCGGCGTGTTGAAACTCGAGAAATCCGCTTCGCAAACCTGCTGGTAGGGCGTGGGTGAATACGTCCAGCCCACGTCGGCACGGCGGGTCAATGATCCGGAATACACCACCCCGCCGGTGTCGGCATCGACGATTTGAAATGCGCTACCGGGCGTCACCTCCATCTCACCCAAGGTGCCGAGATAATAACCGACAAACGCCTTCTTGGGGCGGTTGGGCATGTAGCCTTCCTGGTTCACGTGCAAAGCCGGACCGAAGCGCAGCGTCTCCGCCGACGCGGCAAATGACAGCGACCCTGGCCAGAGCGAACCGTCGGGATTCTTGACCTCCACCTTCTGGCCATGGCCCACCGCGGTGCCGATCTTGAGATAGAGCACGCTTTCCACCCGCAGGTCGCGCAGCGCCAGCGGCGCATAAAGCGGACGGCGTTTGAAACCCACCGCCTGCACGGCGGCCGGCTGCCCATTCACCGTCACGGCGAATCGCTTCGCTTCCGGCAAAGCGGCGTTGCCAGCGGCATCCACAAAATTCCAGACATCCATCGTCGCCGGATCGGGACGCTTCACGCTGAGCCGCGTGAGTTCCAGCACCGTGGGCGAGATGATGCGCAGCCCATGGTCGCTCTCGATCGGTTGCTCGAGCGAGAGATAGTCCAACGGCATCAAACCGGGGATATCCGTCGCGCCGGTGCCAGGTCCCGGCGATGTCGCCGGTGGAGGCGTCGGAGCCGGCGGTGGTTGGGTCACGGGCGGCGGCGTAGGCGCAGGTGTGGATGGCTGCGAGGAACCTCCTCCCTTCTCGGATTTGCAGGCGGAAAGACACAGCAACACGGCCCACAGGGAAATGAGGATTCTCTTCATGCACCGAGCCTACCGGCGCGCTCGGGAATCCCCTATCGGCCGCGCGCCGATACTCCTGTCAGCGCAGGGACGCCGACTTTGTCGGCGTTCATCCTACAACCGGGTTTTTCTGGGAACGTCACGCCAATCGCCCAGTCCTAGGGGCCTGTGCAATGGATCTCACAGGGGCAAAACTGTGCGGTCCGGGGTGCTATCCGGCAAAACCGACCAGCCAGGCAGGGGCGGCGGATGGGCGAAACACCGCCCTCCGTCGCCCGCAGCCGGTGCGTCGCAGCCGGTGCGCGAATCGCCCCATGGGATCGCGAGATGCGGCCCCGATGGCAGACGTATTCGCGGCGGGCTATGGTGCGCCTCCCATGAAAACCACCGCACAAGAACCCGAACTCGCCGATTGCATCGCAGCCTGTGCCGAATGCCACGAAACCTGCGAGCGCATGATTTTTGAACACTGCCTCCCCATGGGCGGAAAACACGTGCAGCCCGCCCATCTCAAACTCATGTCGGATTGCGCGCAGATTTGCCGCACTGCCGCCGATTTCATGATCCGCAATTCCGCGCATCACGGTTTGGTCTGCCGCGCATGCGCCCAGATCTGCGATGCGTGCGCCACGGATTGCGAGTCCATCGGCGAAATGGAGGAATGCGTCAGCGCCTGCCGTCGCTGCGCCGCGTCCTGCGAGCAAATGGCCGTTTAGCGTGAGTTACTGAGACTCGCGGGATAACCCGACACGCCCGTCGCTTCGCGCCACCCCTCTTGATGGAAGGGATTCACGCTACCGGAAATTCCCCTCTATCAAGCCGGAACCATGCAGCGGGATGTGGGTCAGCGCGCTTGCGCGCGCCTTGGAAATGCGCC
>JBIQJF010000006.1:0-141162 GCA_044507675.1 Opitutales bacterium
TTTCGCCAGGGTAGCTCAGTGGTAGAGCAGAGGACTCATAAGCCTTTGGTCGCGAGTTCAATCCTCGCCCCTGGCACCAATTTAGGCCGCTGTCATCGACAGCGGCTTTTTGTTTTACCGCGCGCCCATCAGTGTCCATCCGTCTAATCCGTGGTTAAAAATTCCTATGATCTCGTCGTCCTCGCCGCGGGCATGGGCAGCCGGTTTGGCGGCGTGAAACAGGTGCAGCCCGTGGGGCCGCACGGCGAACTTATCATCGAATACTCGGCTTTCGACGCCCTGCGTGCTGGCTTCGGGCGGCTCGTGCTCGTGATCCGCAAGGACATCGAACAGGATTTCCGCGAGACCATCGGCCGGCGGTTGGAGCGCCGCATGGACGTGCAGTATGTGTTTCAGGAATTGGAGGCCAATCTGCCCGGAGGTCAGGTTCCAACCGGTCGAAGCAAGCCGTGGGGGACGGCGCATGCGACGCTCGTGGCGCAGCCGGCGGTGCGCGGGCCGTTTGCGGTGATCAATGCCGACGATTTCTACGGGGCCTCGGCCTACCGCACGCTCGCGGCGCATTTTGCGGCTTCGCCGGATTACGCGATGGTCGGTTATCCGCTGAGCCAAACACTGTCGGAACACGGCACGGTGAGCCGCGGGCTGTGCGCGACCGATACGGCTGGCCGGCTCAAGAGCATCACGGAAATCACCAAGATCGAAAAGACCGCCGATGGCGCGCGTTACACGGATGCCGCGGGACAACCGCAGCGCCTGACCGGCGCGGAAATCGTCTCAATGAATTTTTGGGGTTTCACGCCGGCGGTGTTTCCGCAGCTCGAGGCGGCCTTCGAGACGTTTCTGGCGACGCGCGGCCAGGACCCGAAAGCGGAGATTTACCTGCCCACGACGCTTAGTGACCTGAACACGCGCAACGAAGCCCGCATCGCGCTGCATCGCTCCGAAGACGCGTGGTTCGGCCTAACCTACAAGGAAGACCTGACCTCAGCCCAAGCGGCGATCAAGACGCTGGTCGCCGCCGGGAAATATCCCGCGCCGCTGTGGGGTTGAACTGCGACTGGGAGCCACCGCCTAATTCGGGACTGTAAAAGGGGGGCAATTCGTCGGATAAGTTGACATAAAACCGAGAGCAATGGTCCTATGCCTAGGACATCTTCAAACTAAAAAACGCCTTTCTCTTTGGATTATAATCATATGCATTACGTGCTCAAAAGCTGACAGTCAGTGGCATCGCAGTTGCAATAATGTGACTTATGAAACTCATCAGAGCCACCTACCTCTACGCAATCGCGACCTTGTTTGTCGCTGTTACTGTCCGGGCGGATACATACAATTTCGTGGACTGGAATCTTGAGGGTCTGAATTCCTACAAGTTTCTCGCCCAAGGGCAGAGCTACTCCGGCACGTGGGATATTTCCGATGACCCGAACTGGTCGTCCGATCTGGATATCCTCAGCGTGAGCGCGGATTTCTGGTTTGCTGACGACAACGACTCCGACACCTCGACCAAATGGGTGAGCACCGGCTACTACAAGACCTACTACCAATACGGCCGGAAATACACCAAGTGGGTGAGCACCGGCGGTTACTACGACACTGTCAATAATCCCGCGAACTACGAGGAAGTGGACATCTTCGTCGGTGGCCAGCAGATCGCCGACAACATCGAGGTGGACGGCTCGATCAATTATTACACCAACCTGATCTCCTACGATCTGTGGAGCTACGATCTCAGCACCTACCTCAATATCGTCGCCGACATCAGCGCCGATGGCATTCTGCACTACAAGGTGAAGGCCGTAAAGGGTGACACCTATCTCAAGGAGACCCGCCTGACGGTCATCGCTCAGACGCCGCCATCGGTTCCCGATTCTGGTTCGACGCTTGCCCTGATGGGTGCCGGGTTGGTGGCCTTGGCCGCCTTCCGTAAGCGCCGCTGAGCGATTACGGTCAACTCAAGAATCACGCAGCATGCCGCGCTCACCGAGCGCGGCATTTTTTGTGTCCTTCAAACGAGAATCTAACCGAGCTCCGCCAGCAGTGCTCGCAGTTCCCGTTCGGGATCCTCGTGGTTTTGGTCCACGGCGAGTGTGAGCGCTTCTTCCAGCCAGGGCCGGGCTTCGGGACGGCGGTTGAGACCGAGCAGGGTTTTCCCCAGCAATATACGCGGCATCATCCAGTCCGCTTTCTTCTGCGCGCAGAGGCTGAGATGTTCGATCGCGTCGGCGGGACGACCTTCGTTCAGGAGCGCTTGGGCGAGGCTGAAACGAAACAGCTCGTTGTTGGGTTGCTGGGCGACGAGCGACGCAAAATGAGCGGAACGGGAGAAAGACACGGCTGGCTGGTAGGAACTTGGCGTCCCGGGAGCCTGTTAAACAGGCTCCTGCAGGAATGGCTCGCTCAATCGAAAAACAGGGCGACGCCGGTCGAATTGTCGAGGCCGCCGCGCTCGTTAGCGCGGTCGATCAGCGTGTTCACGGCCGCTTGGGGCGTGGTCGAGTCACGCATCACCTTGGTGATCTCCTCGACCGACACGAAACGGGTGATGCCGTCGCTGCAAATCAGGTAACGGTCGTGGGGGAGAATCGTGTGAGAGAAGCAATCGCTTTCGATGGGCGGCGGCTGGCCGATGCAACGCGTGAGCGCGTTGCGATTCTCCATCAGGAGGGCGAGGGGTTCACCCCGGGCGGCGCGCTGCTTGAGTTCGGTCTCGATGGTATGATCGATCGTGAGCTGTTCGAGCGTCTTGGAACGCAGGCGCAGGGCCGTGGAATCGCCGACGTGGCCGAAATGCAGCTTCACGCCCGTGATGTGGGCGAAAGTGAGGGTGGAACCGATGCCGAATTGCGGGCTGAGCACGCGCCCGAGCTTGAAAACCTGGTCGTTGATCTCGGTGATGATGCGCTCGTAGTTCAGCTTCTGCCCGACGGTGTGCTCGCTGACGATCTTCTGCAAAGCGCTCACCGCCAGCTGGCTGGCCTGGCCGCCGGAGGGCAGGCCGCCGATGCCGTCGGCCACCGCATAGATGCCCAGCGCATCGTTACACAGGTAGCTATCCTCGTTTTCTGGTCGGGCGCGGCCGACGTCGGTATGGGCGAAAGTGCTGAGCTTCATTGAGGCGTTCGATGACTAGTGGCAGCTTTTGGCTCAAGGGAAAGGCCGAAAAACATGTTCTCGATTTTGCCGGTCCAGCCGGTCGAAACCGGTCTTGGGCAGGCTGGCCAGAAACTCCCGGCCATAGGTCTTGGCCAGCACCCGGGAGTCGAGAATCGTGACCAGGCCACGATCGGTTTTGCTGCGGATGAGGCGGCCCACGCCCTGTCGGAACTTGATAAGCGCGTCGGGCAGGGTGAGTTCGTTGAAGGGGTTGCCGCCGGCGTCGCGAATATGCTCGCATCGGGCTTCGGTCACCGGATGCGTGGGCGGGTCGAAGGGCAGGCGGGTAATGATGACCTGCGAGAGGGCGGTTCCGGGCACGTCGACGCCGGTCCAGAAGCTGTCGGTGCCGAAGAGCACGGCGTTGCCCAGCGAACGCATCTGGCGGGTGAGTTCGGTCCGCGAGAGATCGGCGCCCTGCATGAGGAAGGGGCGGCCAGCCTTGGACCATTCCGGTTCCAGCGTGGCCGCCACGGCGCGCATGTCGGTGTAGCTGGTGAACAATACGAGCGAACCGCCGTGCACCTGCTCCGTGCAGAAACGGATGTAATCGGTGAGCGCGTCGAGCGCGAGTCGCGCCTCCTGGGGCGAGGGCAGGGGCACGTCGGTGGCGACATAGACGCGCATGTGGCGCTCGTAATCGAAGGGCGATTTGACTGCGACGCTTTCAGCGGCGTCCGCGCCGATGCGGGCGGCGAACGGCTCGATGCTGCCGCCCATCGCGAGCGTGGCGCTGGTGCAGACGACGCTCGTGCGGCAGCCGAAGAGGTGTTTCCGCAATTCCGGGGCGACGTCGAGCGGGGCGCTTCGCAGCGTGACGATGGTCTGTTTGCGTCCGCTGCGTTCGGTCCAATACACGTGGTCCTTGTCTCCGAGCGTGAGCCATTCCGTGAGCCCGGCCTGCAGACCCTTGATGCGCTGCTTTTGCTCGAGCAGTTCCTCGCACTCGCGTTTTTCGGGTGACAGCCGGTCGGCGAGTTTGCTGAGCAGGCGGGCAAGCGCGCCGAGCGGGCCGTCGAGCATGGGTTCGGCGACGCCGGTTTCGCGGATGCGCACAATGGCTCGCTGATTGAGCACGCGCGTGGCGAGAAAATCGAAGAATTGTTTCGACGCGTCGAGCGCGTCCACCACGAGCTGCTGGCCCTCGGCACCGTGCTTGCGCAGGATGCCGCGCTTGGTCTTCGGGTTGAAGAGGTGCTTGAGCGCGCGGTCCACGCCGTAGCTGCTCAGCGAGAGTCCGAAATTGTCGGTGGCGACTTCGGGCACTGTGTGGGCTTCGTCGAGCACGAGGAAATCATCGGGAAACAGCACGCCACGCGCCTCGCGTTCGGCGCCGTGGGCCTGGGCGCCGCCGGCGTTGATCAGCGCGAAGAGCAGCGCGTGGTTGACGATGATGACATGTGCCTGGCGCAAGCGCGCGCGGGCACGCTGGTAGTGGCATTTCTCGCAGTCGCAATGTTTGCGCGAACAAGCGGAGGAGTCGGCGTTGACGGTTTCCCAAATCTCGGGGCGGGGCGGCGGCTTGAGTTCGTGGCGCAGGCCGGTGGACGTGGTCTCGGCCCAGTCGGCGATGCGCTGCAACTCAGCGTAGTCGGCGTCGGCAAAGAGGCTCGCCCGGTCGGCGAGGGCGTGGGCGAGGCGCGTGGGACAGAGGTAATTGGATTTGCCCAGCAGCACGGCGGAGCGGAAATCGGCGTAGGGCGCGCCGGCGGAGTCCTCCTTGAAAACACGGCGGCAGAGCGGCAGGTCCTTTTGCTCGATCTGCTCCTGCAGTGAGATGGTGTGAGTGGAAACGATGAGCTGCCGGTTTTGATCAACAGCGTGGATAATACCGGGGATTAGATAGGCGAGGCTCTTGCCCACGCCGGTGCCTGCTTCGAAAAGCAGCGGCTCATCCTCGGTGAGCACGCGCGCCACGGTGCGGGCCATCTGCTCCTGCTCGGGCCGGTGTTCCAGCTTGAGGGCGTCGCAGAGCGTCCCTGTCTCGGCGAAAACATCGCGCACGAGAGCGGGGAGGCGTGACGGCTTGGCACCGCCTTCATCGTTGAGCCCAATCATCCGGCGAATCAGCGCGGCACGGCGAACGGGCGCAAATCAATTTGCCGAGGAGGGGATGCAAACTAGAGTGCAGATGACACCGTTGGTGCACAACCTACACACCCCGCCCTGCGGGCACCCCTCTTCCTAGAGGGGATTATCGCAAACGGGAATCGTGGTCCCCTCTATCAAGAGGGGTGGCGCGAAAGCGCCGGGGTGTGTCGACGGGCAATTACCATCGTGCAAACCGACACCAACTCCACCAACTGGGCCGACGATCTTGTGCGTTTTCTGTGCGAACAGCCGGGCGTTGGGGCGGTGCGGGTGGATCCGGCGGCGCACCGGGTGTCGGTCGCGACACTCGGGCAGGTGGACTTGGCGTCGCTCGAACAAAAACTCGCGGCGACCATTGCCGCGGTGGAGGAGCGCTTCGCCGACCAACCCGCACGGCTGGCGGCGGCCGGTTTTACTCTGCGGAAGGACGGCGATGCGGTCGTCATCGGTCGTAATATGGGATCCACCGCGGAATCGCTCTGGCTCTGGCGCGAAATGGAATGGCCCGAGATCAAGGCCGAGCCGACGCACGAGGACCAGGAATGGCGGACGCTTGCCGTGCTCGCCGCGGTCTGCGGCGGCGCAGGCATCCTCGGATTTTTGGCGGACGTCTTTGCGCCCGACCTGCCGTGGCTGGCGCGCGCGCTTTATCTGGCTGGAATTGTGGCCGGCGGGTGGGACGCCGCGGTGGACTCGTGGGAAAACCTGAAGAAGCGCGAAATCGACATTCATTTTCTCATGCTGGCCGTGGCGGTTGGCGCGATGTTCATTGGCGCCTGGGGCGAAGCGGTGCTGCTGCTGTTCCTGTTTTCTGCGTCCGGCGCGATGGAGGAATATGCGCTTGATCGCACGCAACGCGAGGTCAGTTCGCTGCTCAAGACGGCACCAAAACGCGCGGTCGTGGTCGAAGCCGATGGACACGAACACGAGGTCGCCGTCGAGGAACTGGCGCTCGGCCAGCGCGTGCGGGTGCGTCCAGGCGGGGCGTTTCCGGCTGACGGCCTCGTCGTGCAGGGCAAGAGTGCGAGCGACGAATCCAACCTGACGGGCGAAGCCACGCCGGTGGAGAAGAGCGTGGGCGACCAGGTTTTCAGCGGCACGCTCAATCTGTGGGGAGCGGTGGATTACGAAGTCGTGCGTCTGCCGAGCGAAAGCACGCTGCAGAAGATCATCCGGCTCATCCAAACTGCGCAGAAACTCAAGGCGCCGAGCGAGCGCTTCACCGACAAGTTCGGCACCGGTTACACTTACGCGGTCATCGGCGGATCGTTTGGGATGTTCCTGCTGTGGTGGCTCGGCTTCGGGCTGCCGGCCTTCACGAACACCGAAGAGACGCGCTCGGCGTTCTATCGCGCGATGACGCTCATGGTGGTGGCCAGCCCGTGCGCGCTGGTGCTGTCGATTCCTTCGGCGATCCTCGCGGCGATTGCCTGGGGCGCGAAACATGGCGTGCTGTTCCGGGGCGGCGCGGCTATCGAGAAATTGGCCGACGTGAACGTCGTCGCGCTCGACAAAACCGGCACGCTCACGACGGGCGAACTCGTGGTGACGGGCTATGAAAGTTTCCCGGCGGGACGCGAAACCGAGGTGATGGAACTCGCTTATGCGCTGGAGAGTAAATCCGAGCATCCGCTCGCTCGCGCCATAGTGCGCGACGCGAAGGCCCGCGGTGTGCGGCTCATCGAGCTGACGGATTTCAAGAACATCGTGGGGCAGGGCGTGCGCGGCCGTCACGGCGACGTGCAGGCGTTGCTCGGCCGGCGGGAATTGCTCGAGGCGGGGCCACTGGCTGATTGGGCGGGGAACCTGCCGCCGGCTCCCGCCGAACTCGCCGAGGTGTGGGTGGTGGGCAAGGACGTGCTCGGCCGCGTGCTATTGCGCGACCAAATCCGCGAGGAATCCAAAGGCGTGCTGGCGCGACTGCGGGAACTTGGCTTGCACACGGTCATGCTCACGGGCGATCGCCGTCAGGCGGCTGAATCCGTGGCGCGCGAGATTGGTCTCGACGAGGTGCGTGCGCATCTCACGCCCGAGCAGAAGGTGGCCGCGATCCAGGAGTTGCGGCAAGGGGGCCGGCGCGTGGCCATGGTCGGCGACGGTGTTAACGATGCCCCGAGCCTGGCCGCGGCCGACGTGAGCGTGGCCATGGGTGCGCGAGGCAGCGATGCGGCGCTGGAGCAGGCCGAGGTCATCCTGATGCACGATCGGATCGAGAATTTTCTGGCCGCCAAACTGTTGAGCAAACGAGCCAAAGCGATCATCCGCCAGAATCTCGCCATTTCGCTGGGCGTCGTGGTCATCATGGTCGTCGCCACGGCAGTGGGCGCCGTGCCACTGGCGGTGGGTGTGGCGGCTCATGAGGGCAGCACTTTGGTGGTGTGCATCAATTCCCTGCGACTGCTTTTCGGACGGAACGTCTAGTTTGTAATAGAGGGAACTGCGACTTGCCACCGCCGGTCGGATGGCGGAAGCTCGCCGCACGACGGGCCGCTTTTCGCCCCATGAAAAAACGTCGTCTTCTCCTCCTCCCGGGCTGTGTCGCCGCTCTGGCGCTCGCCGGATGCACGTTTCCTTCTTCTGCACGCACACTACCGCAATCGCAGGTCGGCCAGCTCCAAAAGCGAACCGTGGCGACGATCACCAAGATTTCGCCGGTGGTCATCGACGGCCAGAAGACGAGCATGGGCCAATATGGCGGTGCCGTGATTGGCGGCGCGGCAGCCATGCCGGGTGGGGGTGGCATAAGCGGACGCGGCGACGCGCTGGCGGTCGCGGGCGCGTCACTACTCGGCGCGGTGGTCGGCCAGGCGGTCGAGGAATTTGCCACGCGCCAGAAGGCGCAAGAAATTACCCTGCAGATGCCGGATGGTTCGATCTATGTGATCGTGCATCCCACGCCGCCCGAGTTTCAAGTCGGCGACAAAGTGAATGTGATTTCCGGCCCCAACGGCGCGCGCTTGGAACTGGCGCTGGATTTTTGAGGGCGGGGTTCGGGCAGGCTGGTCGATCCGGAGGGTAGACGAGTTTGTGGGAACGGGCTTGCTCGCGACAAATTTTCGACTCGCGCGGATCGAGCACACACCCCGCCCGGTGGGCACCCTTCTTGATCCGGAACCATGCAGTTGAACCTGATCACACTGGGTGGGGAGAATCTCTATGATGGTGCTGTGGGCAGCCCGCTTGCGGGCGCATTTCCAGGGCGCGCGCAAGCGCGCTGACCCACATCCCACTGCATAGTTCGGGCTTGATAGAGGGGTATTTCGTAGGGTGGGTCTGATACCAACGTCCCTTAGCTTTTGACCGTCATTGCGAGGAGCGAAACGATGAAGCAATCCAGCTGGATCGCCACGGCCCGCTTTGCGGACCTCGCGATGACAAAAGTCTAAAAGCTAGGGGTGTTTGGTATGAATCCCCTCCAGGAAGAGGGGTGGCGCGTTAGCGCCGGGGTGTGTAGGTGAGCACGGCGGTTTGATCGACGCCCCGGTTACTTCTTCAGCGGCTCCAGCGTGTAGCCGTCCTTGCCGTCTTTCATGTTCCAGCCGGCGGTGGTGAGTTCCTTGCGGAGCGCATCGGCGGTGGCCCAATCCTTGGCTGTCTTTGCGGCCCAGCGTTTGTCGGCGAGGGCGGTGATTTCGGTGGGAACTTCCGTCTTGGGCGTCTCGACGGTCTTCAGGTTCAGACCGAGTGCGAGCATTACGCGATCGAAAGATTCGAGGTCTGCTTCGCCGGACTTGCGATTGATGACGGTGAAGATCGCTCCCAGGGCTCCGGGTGTGTTGAGATCGTTCTGCAGTTCGGCCAGTGCATGACCGAAGGCATTGTGCGCAGCGCCCGCGTGGGGGAGAGAGGCGCGGAAATCGCGCAACGTTTTCAGTGCGCTTTCGGCTGCATGCAAACCATCGAGGGTGAAATTCAGCTGCTTGCGCGGGTGGCCGGCGAGCAGGGCGTAGCGGAGCGCCATCGGGCTGAAGCCTTTCGCCTTGAGATCATCGAGCGTGTAGAGATTGCCGAGGCTCTTGGACATCTTCGCGCCGTCCACGAGCAGGTGTTTGCTGTGATACCAATGGTGCGCGAAGAGCGTGCCGTTGCAGCATTCGCTTTGGGCGATCTCGTTTTCGTGGTGGGGGAAGAGCAGGTCCTCGCCGCCGGTGTGGAGATCAATGGTGTCGCCGAGGTGTTTCTTGCTCATCGCGCTGCACTCAATGTGCCAGCCGGGACGACCGGGGCCCCAGGGGCTGTCCCACGAATTCTCGCCATCCTCGGTTTTGTGCGCCTTCCAGAGCGCGAAGTCGGTGGCGTCTTCTTTTTCGTCGGCATCCACGGCCTGCGATTTGTGCGACAGGGCGGAGCCGACCTGCAACTCGCGTTCCTTCACGCGCGAGAGGCGGCCGTAGTTGTCGAAGGATGAGACCTTGAAATACACCGAGCCGTCGGCCGCGCGGTAGGCGTTGCCCTTCTTCATGAGCACGTCGATCATGTCCACCTGCTCCTTGATGTGGCCGGTGGCGGTGGGTTCGATGTGGGGCCGCAGGCAGTTCAGCGCGTCGCAGTCGGCGTGAAATTTATCGGTCCACTGCTTCGTGACCTCGGCGAGCGGACGACCTTCGTCGCGGGCGCGCTTGATGGTTTTGTCGTCCACGTCGGTAAGATTGCGGACGTGTTTCACCTTGCCGGGAAACTCCAACTCGAGGAGACGGCGGATGACGTCGTTAACGACGAAGGTGCGAAAATTCCCGATGTGCGCCGGGGCGTAAACGGTGGGCCCGCAGTTGTAGAAACGATACACGCCATCCGGGTGGCTGGGGGCGAGGGGCTTCAACTTTCGCTCGAGCGAATCGTAGAGTTGGATGGGCATGGGGCGGAAAAAGCACATTAAAGGCGTCAAAAGTGCGGAAGTTTCAACCCTCGATTGAGGGGGCTATAAGCAGGCGATTTACCGTGCGGTCCGGACTGTTCGCGGGCAAAAGTTTGGCGTGAAATGCCAGTGATATGTGGTTTACTGGCGGTTCACCCACCATGGCCAAGTCCTCCAAACTCACGCTTGTTCATCGTCCCCGCCGGTTGCGCCGCCAGCCCGGCCGCCGCGCCCTCGTCGCCGAGACCGTGCTGCGGACGGAGGATCTCATCGCGCCGCTTTTCGTGGTCGAGGGCAAGGGCCGTCCCGAGCCCATCGCTTCCATGCCCGGGGTGTTCCGCCTGAGCATCGAGGACCTGGTCAAGGAATGCCGCGAACTCCACAAGCTCGGCGTGCCCGCCGTGGCGCTGTTTCCCAAGCTGGCCGCGAAACTCAAGGACGATGAGGGTTCCCAAGCCCTGAACCCCGACACGCTCGTGTTGCGTGCCGTGCGTGCCGTGAGAAAGGCCGTGCCGGAGCTCACGATCATCACTGACGTCGCCCTCGATCCCTACACCACGCACGGCCACGACGGCGTGTTGAACGCCGCCCGCGACGACGTGGACAACGACCGCACCGTGGCGATCCTCGGCAAGATGGCCGTGTTGCAGGCCGAGGCCGGCGTGGATTTTGTGGCTCCGTCCGACATGATGGATGGCCGCGTTGGCTACATTCGACGCGCGCTCGACGAGGCCGGCTTTACCGACACAGGTGTCCTGGCCTATTCGGCGAAATACAACTCGGCTTATTACGGTCCGTTCCGCGATGCTGTGGGCAGTTCGCAAGCCGCCGGCACGCGTCTGCTGAGCAAGGCGACCTACCAGATGAATCCCGCCAACCGCCGCGAAGCCGTGCGCGAGGTGCAGCTCGATGTGCACGAAGGCGCCGACATCGTGATGGTGAAGCCCGCCGGCGCCTACCTCGACATCATCCGCGAGGTGCGCAACGCCACGCGCACGCCCGTCGCGGCCTACCAGGTTTCCGGTGAATACGCGCAAATTCACGCCGCCGCCCGCCTCGGCTGGCTCGATCTCGCGCGTTGCCGCGACGAGTCGTTGCTGGCCATCAAGCGCGCCGGCGCCGACATGATCCTGACCTATTTCGCCAAGGAAGTTGCGAAAAACCTCCGCTGAGCTCCCTGTTTCCCATACCCTATGCCGACCAACCCCGATTCACCCCACAATATCGCCAATCTTTCCCGCCGTCGCTTCATCGGTGCCTCGCTGGCTGCCGGCGCAGCGCTGACGCTTTCGCCGTCACGCCTCGTGCGCGCGGCCGAAACCGCCCCGGCGGGCCGCAAGCTGAAGGTGGCATTCGTGGGCATCGGTTATCGCGGTCTGGATCTGGTGAAGACTTTCCGGGACACGGACCTCATCGAAACCGTGGCGATGTGCGATGTGGATCTCATGGCCGAGCATACCGCCGAGGCGCGGGGCATTTTCCCCGAGGCGCGGCTGTTTCAGGATTACCGCGAGATGTTTGCCCGGGCCGGCGACACTTTCGAGGCGGTGATCATCGCCACGCCGGACTTCACGCATTTTGTCGTCGCCATGCACGCGATGAGGGCGGGCAAGCACGTTTACGTCGAGAAGCCGCTCGCGCATACGTTCCACGAGGTCGAGTTGCTCATGGCGCAGGCCGCGAAGAGCGGCGTGGTCACCCAGATGGGCAACCAAGGGCATTCCGGTAACAATTTCCACCAGTTCAAGGCGTGGCATGAAGCAGGCGTGATCGCCGACGTGACGCGCGTGGACATGTTCATGAACTCGGCACGCCGCTGGCACGGTTGGGAGGTGAAGGGTTTCGACTCCGGCGAGCGTCCGCCGGCCACGATCGACTGGCAGCTCTGGAACGCCAACAAGACATTCCATCCCTTTAGCCCACGACTGCATCCCGGCAACTGGCGCGGATGGTTTGCCTACGGCAACGGCGCGTTTGGCGACTGGGGCCCGCACATCCTCGATACCTGCCACCGTTTCCTTCAGCTCGGTCTGCCGCACACCATTGAGGCCGTGAAGCGCGACGGCCCGAACGAATTCATCTTCCCGCAAGCGACGACGATCCGCTTCGACTTCGCAGCTCGCGGCGCGATGCCGCCGGTCGAGGTGTTCTGGTATGACGGTGTCGCGAATCGGCCGCCGCTGCCGCCGGAGCTCGGGGAGAACCCGAATTTCACGCAGAAGAATGGCAAATTCATCTACAGCAAGAATCTCACCTTCCTTGGCGGCACGCACGGTGACACGCTGCGCATCATCCCCGAGGAAAAGATGCGCGAACTCGGGCCGACCCTGCCGCGCATCAAGGGCGGGTTCTCGGATCATTTCCAGAATTTCTGCCTCGCGTGCCTCGGTCGCGAGGAGACGAAGTCGCCGTTCCACATCTCGGGCCCGTTGTCGCAGGTGTTCATCCTCGGCGTCATCGCGCAACGCTTGGGCGGCAAGCTGGAGTTTGATACCGTGAAGAAACGGTTCACCAATAACGCGCAGGCCAACGATCTCCTCACGATGGATCCCCCGCGCGCCGGCTGGGAACACTACTTCACTGTGTGAGGATGCGCGCTTCCGGGGTCAACGATCCCGGAAGCATCAAGCCGCGTCTTAGGTTAAACTCACAAAACCAGCTCCCAGTAGCCGACGTCGATCCACTGGTTGAACTTCCAACCGACTTCCTTGAAGTGGCCGATTTTTTGGAAGCCGAGCTTTTCGTGCAGGGCGATGCTGGCGGGGTTGGGAATGGAGATGCCGCCGATGAGGGCGTGGTATTTCTGCACGCGCAGGGTGTCGATGAGTGCGGTGTATAGCTGGCGACCGAGACCGCGGCCGGTGGCGTGCTGTTCGAGATAGACCGTGGTCTCAAGCGAGTAACGGAACGAGCAGCGCGATTTCCATTTGTTGGCGTAGGAGTAGCCGAGCACGCGACCGTTCTCCTCCCACACGAACCAGGGAATGCCGGCGCCTTGCACTTCACGGATGCGAGCGGCGATCTCGCGGGCGGACATGGCCTCCTCCTCGAAGGTCACGATGGTGTTCAGCACGTAGTGGTTGTAGATGGCCGCAATGGCGGCGGCATCGGCAGACTTGGCGGCGCGGATCATGAGAGATTCGCCACGGATAGCACCGATGCGCACGGATACGAGCCGGGAATACACGAGCGGCAGCACAGTGGCAAGGCGACCAAAAACCTACCCACACACCGACCTGATGGGCACTCCTCTTCATAGAGGGGAAGCCCGCCGTGACGCATCCGTGTTATTCGCGGTTCACTTTGCAGTCAGGGTGACTTCGGCGGTTGTGAGGCCGGGGGAGGTGGCGCGGAGGGTGATGGGGCCGGCTTCACCGGGCTTGGTGCGGACGACGACCAGCACAACGCCGTTGAACGCCGCGCGCTCCTTGGATTGAAACGATTCGAAGCTCGTCGGGTCGCCGTTGTCGGTGGCGATGATCTCGGCCGGGCCGCTGACCGCGAAAGCCACGCGATTGGCCGCGCGCGGGGCGAGCACGCCGTCGGCGTCTTCGATGCGCACGGTGACGAAGGACAGATCCTTGCCATCGGCGGTGAGTTCGCGTCGGTCGGGTATGAGCGTGAGTCGCGCAGTGTGACCGGCGGTGTGTTGCACGGCCCCGGCCCAGCGGGTGCCATTTTTGTAAGCGACCAGCCGCACCTCACCGGGCGTGTATTTCACGTCGTCCCAGCGCAGGCGGTATTCGCCCTTGGCGAGTTTCTTGCGGCCGAGGGATTGGCCGTTGAGGAACAGTTCGGCCTCGTCGCCCGAGGTGTAGGCGTGAACGGGCGTGACTTTGCCGACACGTTCCGGCCAGGTCCAGTGCGGGAGCAGGTGCGCCATCGGGAGATCGGGACGCCAGCGGGCTTGGTAGAAATAGTAGCGGTCCTTCGGAAAACCGGCGAGGTCCACGATGCCGAAGTAGGAGCTGCGCGAGGGCGTGGGAATGCGGCCGAGTTCCTCGAGTTGTTTCTTCTGTCGCTCCTTCTCGGCGGGATCGGAGAAATTAAGCAAGTTGGTGAGGTCCGCATTGTAGGGCGTGGGTTCGCCGAGGTAGTCGAAGCCGGTCCACACGAATTCGCCCGCGTAGCCCGGCACGGCGTCGGCCGCACGCCATTCCCAGTCGGGCGGCGAGGCCCAGGGCGCGGCGTAGAGGTCGTAGCTGCTCACTTGGAAATCAGCGCGGCTGACGGGATCGATTTTGTCCTCGCTGATCGGGAAGAAATAAACGCCGCGCGAACTCAACGCCGAGGCGGTCTCCGCGCCGAACAGCGACACGGTCGGGTTGAGCTGCCGGAAGCGCGCGTATTCGTTGATGCGGTAGTTGTAGCCGATGGCGTCGAGCACGTGTTGATAGCCGTTGTAGCCGCTCGCTTCACCGTTGAAGCCGCCGCTCACGGGTCGCGTGCGGTCCTCCTCGCGCACGATACCGGCGAGACGGGCGGCGAGTTTCCAACCCTCCTGTCCGTCCGGTCCCCATTGCTCGAGAACCTCATTGCCGATGCTCCAGATGACGACGCTCGGGTGATTGCGGTCGCGGCGCACGAGGGCGCGGAGGTCGGCCTCGTGCCAGTCGGGGAATTGGATGTGGTAGTCCTGGCGATTCTTGCCCTTGCCCCAGCAGTCGAAGGCTTCGTCCATGACGAGGAAGCCCATGCGGTCGCACAGGTCGAGCAGTTCGGGCGCGGGCGGGTTGTGGCTGGTGCGGATGGCGTTGCAACCCATGGCGCGGAGAATTTCCAACTGACGCTCCAGCGCGCGAACGTTGATGGCGGCGCCGAGTGCGCCCAAGTCGTGGTGGTTGCACACGCCGCGAATCGGCACGACCTCGCCGTTGAGCAGGAAGCCGCGGTCGGCGTCGAAGGCGATGGTGCGGATGCCGAAGGGCGTCTCGACGCGGTCCACGATGCGGCCGTCCTGCGTGATCGTCGTCACGGCGAGGTAACGGTGCGGGTGGTCCACGCTCCAAAGTTTCGGCTGAGGCACGACGAGCGTCTGCGAGGCTGACGCCTGGCGGCCCGGCTCAATACCGACGTCGACGGGTGTGCCGGCGGCGACTGGAGTGGTGGATTTGCGTTCGGCTGCGTCCAACGCGAACAGTTCCGTGTTGATGCTGAGGCTGGCTCTGGCGGCGGAATCGTTGTCGGTGATGACCTGCACGCTGACATGGGCGGCGTCGGCGGTGATTTTGGGTGTGGTGACGACGGTGCCCCATTGGGCGACGTGCACGGGTCCGGTCTTGGTGAGCCAGACGTTGCGGTAGAGGCCGCCGCCGGGATACCAGCGCGAGGACTCGGCTGGGTTGTCGAGACGGATGGCGAGGATGTTCTTCTCGCCGGGCTTCACGTAGGGCGTGAGGTCGAGCTGGTAGGAAGTGTAGCCGTAGGGCCAGCCGCCGACGAAGTGGCCGTTGAGCCAGACGAGGGCGTTGGCCATCGCGCCGTCGATCTCGAGCACGAGGCGACGGCCGGCGTCGCTCGCCTGCACCTCGAAGTGCTTGCGATACCACGCCACGCCCCACCACGGGAGCTTGCCGGTGTCGCCGGGATATTCCTGTTTGAACGGACCCTCGATGCCCCAGTCGTGCGGGAGGTTCAGCTTGCGCCAGCCGCTGTCGTCGTAGCCGGGTTGAACATGGCTGAGGTCGCCGCCGTAGTTGCCGCGCGGCGCAGCGGGTCGCGGAGTCGTCGGGCCGAGGAGGTCGGCGGCGGAGGCAAGGAGCCAGGGCTTCGCGCTGGCGTAATCGAATTGCCCGAGAATCCACTGGGCGTCGGTGCGGCTGAAGAGCCAGCCGTCGTTGAAGGAGACGCGTTCGCGAGGAGAAGAGTCGGCCGCGATGGCCGCCACGGGCGCCACGAGGGAAACGGTGAGGAAAAGCAGGAGCGTGCGCATGACGGGGAAGGGTTGCCCTGAGTCTGAGCCGCCGCGGAAAAGAGGCGAGGGCAAGGGGCTGTCGTCCCCTGTCTTTTATTCCCTAGAAATTGACCTGACCGGAGGCATAGACAGGGCGAAGATGGAAGCCGCACTACGTCGCAATGGAAAGATCAGATGGTTTGTCTCAGTCTAATCAGAGCGCGGAATTTCGTTTTACGGGAAGGGAAAGATGGCCTCGTTAAGGGCCATGCGCTTACCCCCGCTTTGGCCAGGACTGGTCTGCCTGCTGCTTGGTGCCGTCACATTGCGCGCGGAGGACGTGATGCTTAACTTGGAGAGCCGGTCCGCGCCGGCGCAGTTTGCCGCCGCGGAGATCGAGGCGGCCTTGCATGCGCACGGCATCGGCGTGACGCGTGGTGCGCCCAAGGCGGGCGAGGGCACCACCATCAATTTCGTTGAAGCTGGCGATTTGAAGCCGGAAGCCTTCGACCTGCAGGTCGAGATGAAGGGAGCGGCACGATTGATTGCGGTTCGCGGCGGCGGGCCGGGTGGGGTGATGTATGGAGGATTGGAACTCGCCGAACAAATCCGGTTGCACGGGCTGCAGCGGGTGCAGGCGACAAAGCGCGAGCCGCATTTCGCGATGCGCGGGGTGAAGTTCAACGTGCCGCTGGATGTGCGCACACCGAGTTATTCCGACATGAGCGATTCAGGGCAGGCGAACATTGCCACGGTGTGGGACTTTGATTTCTGGCGCGAGTTTCTCGATACGCTGGCGCGGCATCGCTACAATTACGTTTCGCTCTGGAATCTGCATCCATTTCCCTCGCTCGTGCGTGTGCCGGAGTATCCGGACATTGCGTTGGATGACGTGCAACGCTCGACGATTCAATTCGCCGAACACTACTCGACGCGCACTGACGATGTGGTGACGCCCGCGATGCTGGCGCAGGTGGAAACGGTCAAAAAGCTGACGATCGACGGGAAGATTGATTTCTGGCGACGGGTGATGGCCTACGCGCAGGACCGGAATATCGCGTTCTATCTCATCACCTGGAACACCTACACCTACGGCACCGGTGGCAAATACGGCATCACGGACGATCTCAAGAATCCGGTGACGACCGACTATTTCCGCAAGAGCGTGGCGCAACTGTTCCGCACTTATCCATTGCTGCGCGGCATAGGCGTGACCGCCGGCGAGAACATGGGCGCGCACAATTCCAGCTTCCAAGCCAAGGAAGACTGGCTGTTCGCCACCTACGGGCAGGGCGTGCTCGACGTGGCGCGCGAGCAGCCGGAGCGTCCAATCCGGTTTATCCATCGACAGCACGAAACGAAGGCGGCGGATATCGCACGGACTTTCGCGGCGCTGCGGGAGAGTCCCAATCTCGATTTCGTTTTCAGCTTCAAATACGCGCAGGCGCACGCGTTGAGCTCCACGACGCAGACGTTTCATCGGGAGTTCGTCGGATCGCTCGGCGAGTTGAAGACGCTTTGGACCTTGCGTAACGACGACGCGCTGATGCTCCGGTGGGGAGCGCCGGATTTTGTGCGGGAGTTCATTGCGAATATGCCGACCGAGCCGACGCAGGGTGTCTATTACGGCTCCGACATGTGGGTGTGGGGCCGGGAGTTTTTGAGCAAGGAGCCCAAAACGCCCCGTCAACTGGAAATCGAAAAACACTGGCTCGACTGGCTGCTCTGGGGACGGATGAGTTATGATCCAACGCTTGGCAACGACCGCATTGCCGCGCTCGTGGCCGCCCGGCTTCCCGGTGCAGATGCGAAGCGACTGCTCGCGGCATGGCAGCATGCCTCGATGACGTATCCGCTCACCACCGGTTTCCACTGGGGGCAGTTCGACTTCCAGTGGTATGTGGAGGCTTGTTTGAGCCGCGAACAGCCGGCGCAAACGAAGAGCGGATTTCACGACGTGAACCGCTTCATCACGCTCGGCGTTCATCCGGGCACGGATAATATTTCGATTCCGCGTTACGTGGATGCGATCACTTCCGGTGCCGCACTCAAGGGCACGACTCCGCTGCAAGTCGCGGAGAAGCTGCATCAGCATGCCGATGCGGCGCTCGCGGCTTGGGATGGATTGGTGAGCGGGGGAAATCGCGAATTGCATGAAACACTGGGCGACATCCGCGCGATGGCGCTGCTGGGGAAATACTACGGTTGCAAGATCCATGGCGCGACGGAACTCGCCCTGTTCCGCAAATCGGGCCAGGCCTCGCACCAGCAGGCGGCGATCGCCCAGTTGACGCAGGCCGCCGCGCATTGGAACGACTACACGGCGCAGGTCGCGTCGCTTTATCGCAATCCGCTTTGGACGAACCGGGTGGGTATCGTGGACTGGGCGGAACTCACCGCCGAGGTTGCTCAGGATATCGAAATCGCTCGCGGGGGCTAGTCGGCGACGCGACAAGAAGTGCGATTTACCTCCCCAAGGGCGGGCGGAGTCGTCACGTTGCGGCATGGCCCAACTCGGCAAACGCAATCTTCTCACCGTCCTCCGCTCGGCTGCGCCCGGCCTGTATCTCGACGGCGGGACGCGGGGCGAAATCCTGCTGCCGGGCAAACTCATTCCCACCGGGGCGGTGGTGGGCGGCAAGGTGGACGTGTTTGTTTACCGCGATTCGGAGGACCGGCTCGTGGCGACCACGCAGCAACCGCTGGCCGGTGTGGGTGAATTTGCTTATTTGCGCGTGGCGGCCGTGAACCCGCGCATCGGTGTTTTCCTGGAATGGGGACTGGAGAAGGATCTGCTGCTGCCCATCCGTGAGATGGACGGTCCGCTCAATCCGGGGGACCGCGTGGCTGTGCAGGTGGTGCTCGACGAGCGCACAGACCGCCTGATTGCCAGCGCCCGCTTCAACCGTCGGCTCGATCAGACGTCCCCGCCTTACCACGAAGGCGAATCCGTGCGCCTCTTCGTCGCGAGCCGCAGTCCGCTGGGCTTCAATCTCGTCGTGAACAACGCCCATCGCGGCCTGATTTATCACACCGACATCCAGCAACCGCTTAAAATCGGCGACGTGGTCCCGGGCTACATTCGCGCCATCCGGCCCGACGGGAAGCTCGACCTCGCGCTCGGCCAGGCGGGCCATCGCCGCATCGGTCCGATGAGCGAGCAAGTGCTGGCCATCCTCAAGGAGCGGGGTGGACGTTTGCCTTACCATGACAACAGCCTGCCGGAGGAAATCCGCGACGTGTTCGGCATGAGCAAGAAGGCCTTCAAGCAGGCCATCGGCGCGCTGTTCAAGGAGAGGAAAATCATCATCGATCCCGACGGCATCAGCCTGGTGTCGCCGGACAAGCAGTGAGCCACCAAGGCGCAATGGCACGGAGACAGGGCGGGTCTAAAACACAAAATACACGAAAGCAGAGATTACAGACGGCGATCAGGCTTTTCGTGTATTTGCTTCGTCATCTCCCCCAAGCCTCCGTCGTGGTGATCCAGGTCTTGCGGATTCGGCTTTGTGCCTTCGTGTCTTTGTGGTTCAAATGTCGTCCATGTCTGATTCCAAGTCATCCGCTCCCCGCGCCATCACCGTGCGGGAGGTTCCCATCGAACTTTGCCAGTTCATCAAATTCGGCGGCGTCGCCGAGAGCGGCGGCGAAGCCAAGCAGCTGATCAACGAAGGATTGGTGACGCTCAACGGCGCGGTGGAAACGCAGAAGCGCAAAAAGCTCGTGGCAGGCGACCGCGTGACGGTCCGTGGCCAGACGCTCATCGTCCAGCTCGGCTGAGCGTTTCAAGGCCATGTCTTTCGTATCCCTGGGTCTCTGCGAGCCGCTGTTGCGGGCGGTGGAAGAGAAACTTTTCCGCGAACCCACGCCCGTGCAGACGGCGGTGATTCCGGCCATTTTGCGCGGACAAGACGTGCAAGCGCAGGCGCCGACCGGTTCTGGCAAAACAGCGGCGTTTGTGCTGCCGATTCTGAAACATCTGTCGGGCGGCCGGCGCAGGGAGCGGGGAAGATTTGTGCGCGTGCTTGTGCTGTGTCCCACACGCGAGCTCGCGATCCAGACTGGCGAAGCGTTCAAACATTTCAGCCGGCACCTGCCGCAAGCCGTCAAGACGCTCGTTGTCTATGGCGGCGTTTCGATCAATCCGCAGATGATGGCGCTGGGCGGTGGTGCGGATGTCGTCGTCGCCACGCCCGGCCGGCTGCTGGACCTCGTGGAGCACAACGCGGTTTCGCTCTCCTCTGTGGCGACGCTCGTGCTGGACGAGGCCGATCGGTTACTGGATTTGGGCTTTGCCGATGAATTGGCGCGGATTCTCGCGCAACTGCCCACGCGGCGGCAAAACCTGCTGTTTTCTGCCACCTTCCCGGCGGACGTGCAGGCGCTGGCGGCGCGGCTGCTGGGGGAACCCTGTCTGGTCGCAGTGGCGGCGGGCCCGGCCGTGCAGCCCGACATCGAGCAGCGCGCCATCGAGGTGGACACGCCGCGCCGGACGCAGCTGCTGCGGCATCTCGTGCAGGAAAACAAGTGGTCGCGCGTGCTGGTGTTTGTCGCGACGAAATACGCCACGGAGCACGTCGCGGAGAAATTGCGCAAGGCTGGCATCGCTGCCGCGGCGTTTCACGGCGAGCTGAGTCAGGGCGCGCGCCTGCGGGTGCTGGCGGAGTTCAAGGACTCGAAGGTGCAGGTGCTGCTCACGACGGATCTCGCCGCGCGCGGCATCGACATCGTGCAGCTACCGGTGGTCGTGAATTTCGACCTGCCGCGCTCGGCCACGGACTACACGCACCGCATCGGCCGCACCGGCCGGGCGGGGGAGCGCGGTGTTGCCGTCAATTTCATCACAGCGGAGTCGCATCATCACTTCAGGTTGATCGAGAAGCGCAACCGGCTCAGCGTGCCGCGCGAGCAGGTGCCGGGCTTCGAGCCGGAGGAACTCGCCGTGCCGCCACTCTCCACCGGCGGGATCAAGGGTCGACGGCCAAACAAGAAGGACAAACTTCGGGCTGCAGCGGCGCGCGCTGCGGGGATGGAAACGCCGCCGGTGGCGCCTCAGCCTGCGGAAAAGAAGTTCTCCTGGCCGCGATTGCGGTGACCTGGTCAGACGCTGGGCCGCACCATGTTTGCGGGATCGAGCGCGCGATCGAGGGTGGCCGCATCCATCAATCCCCGTGCCAGCACCACCTCGCGCAGTGATTCGCCCGAATCCAACGCTTCGCGGGCGACGCTCGAAGCTACTTCATAGCCAAGATGCGGATTGAGCGCCGTGGCGAGCGACAGTGAACGTGTCATCAACTCGCCACAGCGCTCGGCATCCGCTTCGATGCCGGAGACGCATTTTTCGGTGAATGCGCGGACTCCGTTGGTGAGGCATAGAATGGAATGGTGCAGGCAGCTGGCGATGAGTGGGAGGGTGGCGTTGAGTTCGAGGTGTCCCTCCCGTCCGCAGGCGGTCACCGTGTGGGTCAGGCCGTGCACATACAGACACACTTGCACGAGCATTTCGCTCATGACGGGGTTGACCTTGCCGGGCATGATCGAGGATCCCGGCTGGGTGGCCGGCAGACGCAGTTCCGCCAATCCCGTGCGTGGTCCCGAGGCCAGCAGGCGAATGTCGTTGGCGATTTTCGTGAGGCTTGCCGCCACCGCAGCCAGTAGACCGGCCACTTCCACGCAATCATCGCGCGCGGCCTGTGCTTCGAAGTGATTCTGTGCTTCGCGAAATGAAAGCCCGGTCTCGGCGTTCAGGATGCGGCAGGCGCGCGCGGCAAATTCCGGATGAGTGTTGATCCCGGTGCCCACCGCGGTTCCGCCGAGGGCCAGTTCGCCAAGCGCGGTGACCGCGCGCTGCACCCGTTCGATCGATTTCCTGACCTGCATCGCATAACCGGAAAATTCCTGCCCGAGGGTGAGAGGGGTGGCGTCCATCAAGTGCGTGCGGCCGGTTTTCAGAATGCCGTCAAAAGCGACGGTCTTGGCTTCCAAAGCTGCCGCGAGGGCGATCAGCGCCGGTGTCAGTTCCCGGTGAAGTGCGAGTGCCACGCTCACGTGAAGCGCAGTCGGGATTACGTCATTCGACGATTGTCCCAGATTGACATCATCATTTGCGTGCAACGCGGTGTCGGCGGCCAGCTGCGCGGCGCGGTTCGCGATCACCTCGTTGATGTTCATGTTGGTCGAGGTGCCCGATCCGGTTTGAAATACATCGACCGGAAACTGGTCCTGATGCTGTCCTTCGGCGATCTCCCGGGCAACGCGCTGGATGAGCCGGCTTTTCTCGGGCGGGAGCAGGCCGAGTTCTTCGTTTGTGCGAGCGGCGGCCAGTTTCACCAAGCCGAGTCCGCGGATGAATGCCGCCGGCAGGCTCCGGCCGCTGATGGGAAAGTTAAGCACCGCGCGTTGCGTCGAAGCGCCCCAAAGCGCGTCGTCCGGCACAGACATTTCACCCATGGAATCTTTGGTTGTGCGCATCGGGCAAGGTAGCCGCTCTCGCTCGATATGCAATCGGTTGCAGTCATTGCACGATCATAGGCGACGGACGCGTGGCTTAAGGTCTCCAGGGTATCGCTTACCGTCGAAACAATGCGGGCAGGATTTCTCCCGCACGTAATGCGGATGGGTCTGATCGGCGGCGGAGAGCGGCATGCGGCAGACGAAACACATGACGGTGGCGGTCTCGCGCAGGGCCGGATCGACGCCCACGCGACCGTCGAAGACGAAACACTCGCCCTCGTAATGGGCGCCGCCACATTCCTCGAAATACTTGAGGATGCCGCCGTCGAGCTGGAAGACGTTGCGGAAACCCACCGACTCCATGTAGGGCCCGGCTTTTTCGCAGCGGATGCCGCCGGTGCAGAACATGACGATGGGTTGCTCCTTCATCGTCTCGGGCAGTTTTTCCACCGCGCGGGGGAAGTCCCGGAAATGCCGGATCCCAGCCGGCACGGCGCCGCGAAAGGTGCCGGCACTGACTTCATAATCGTTGCGCGTGTCGAGGAGAGTGACGGGCCGGCCCTCATCGAGCCATTGCTTGAGGGTGCGGGCGGGAAGCTTGGCCGTCGGATGCCGCGCGGGGTCGATGCCCGGCACGCCGAAGGCGATGATTTCCTTTTTGATCTTCACGAGCATCCGATGGAAGGGTTGCGCTGCGCTCAGCGATTCCTTCGGCGTCAGGTCCGCGAGGCCGGGCACCCGTCTGATTTCGGCGAGCAGTGTGTCGAGCGCGGCGCGTTCTCCCGCGACGAACAGGTTGATGCCCTCGGGACTCAGCAGGATGGTGCCTTTTAATGCGCCGGCTTCAGCGACCGTCTTGAGTCGGTCTTTCAGCGCAGGCAGGTCCACGAGTGGCGCGAACTTGTAGGCGGAAAGATTGAGGCAGGTGGGCATGGCGAGAGTGGGCGCTCAGCTTGGGATGACCACGGCTTGGGCGACCAGCTTCTGCAGACGTTCGGTGTCGTGGGCGGAGGTTTTGGCCACGAAGCCGCGCGCGTGGGCGAAATGAACATCGGGCTCGCGCGCGATCCGGGTGAAGTCGAGCGACGGGTGGTCGCGGAAGCGGCCCAGCCCGTAGCCCGGGCTGCGGCGGTCGGGATAGACCAGGCCTACGATGTCGGTGGTAAGGTTTTGTTCTTCGATATATTCGTCGAGGCCAAGGGACGGTTCCTCGGGCAGGGGATCGGTGCGGGGCAAAAAGAGAATCCGACCGGTCGCGCCAAGCGGCCAGAGCTGGGCGTGCTGGCCGATGAAAACAAGGCGGGCGCGGAGGGTGCGCACGTAGTTGACGAGATCCTCGCCGACCATGCGCATCATCTCCCAAAGCGGATCGCCGGGGGCGAGCTGCCGGGCGAGGGCGAAGCGACGGAGCAGGGTGAGGTCGATCGGAGAATTGAGTTTTGGCAGCACCTCATCGGGCACTCCCAGCCAGCGTGCGGTGGTGACGGCGCCGCGGCAGTCGAACCACTCGGCGGATTCCAGCCACGCACAGAACCGGCGGGCGTCGGCGTAGAGCCCGAGGCGTTGGAGCACCAACGAGAGCGAGCAGGTGGGCGGATGATCCTTGGGCAGCTGATGGTGGTCGAAATTGTTGCGCTCCGGGGCGTGTTCGTGCCCGACATCCACGACGCACACGGCCGGGTCGGCGAGGTCGGCCGGGGTTGGCTCGCGGCGGATGACCGGCACGGGGTGAAGCGAGAGCAGCACGCAACAGGCGAGGAACTCGTCCTTATGGGCGCCGCCCGGGTGCGTGAGGAGGGTGGTAAACGGAATCATGAAACGGGCCGCAGAATGGCGCGACGAATCCGTCCCGACGCGAGTGAAAAATGGGGGACGGTTGCGACGGGCAGTCCGCTAGCGAATCGCGGCAACTACGGGGCGGACGCGAAAAAGCGAAGGCGGCGTTCATGCAATGCCTGGGCGACGAGCGGGTTGACGTGCCGCGAATCGGAGGAGCTGACCCGTGCCGGCAAATCGACTGATTGGAAGTTTTGCTACGACGACCAATCGCTGGCTTGCTACCATCCTGCGCATGGGCAATCTGCACGAGGTCAGCCGCAAGGTAAACGCTTGGGCCCGCCGGCCCGATGCGGCCTTGCAAAAGAAACTCCAATGAACCCCAAGCCTCAAGGCCCGCCCCTGTTTTGCCCCCTAGAAAAATATGAGTTTTTCGGGAGTTTGCGGTCGAGCACAAGAGGGCAACATGATTCACGTTATCCCATTATTGATCGCGTTCCTTGGACGCGCTGGGGCCGTCACAAAAGAACAGTTTTTCCAGGAGGTAATTGAATGAGAAATCTGATAGCTATTTTAATCATAATAGGAATCGCAGGTTGTCATGCTGCAGATTCGACCACCTCCAAGCCGATGATTGTTGAAGCTTCTTTCGAGAACGGATCTGCTCATGCATTGGACTGGGTGAGGTTGGAGTGGGCAGGGCCAAATTTTGCTGCAGGTGCATTGCCTGTCGGAGCATCCAAAACTCATTTGAGCCTACAGTGGCCCAACTTGCCCTTTGCCAAATTAACGTTTGTAGACGACAGAACCCGACGCAGATACAATATTGAGCTACCATTAAAATCCATCAACGAGCAAATTCAGGCAGGTGAGTGTCGAGCAATAACGATCAGAATATTGGATTACGATAGAGCAGAAATATTAAGTGGCAGTCCGAGAAATTAGGTTATGCCCTTTCACCCAGTGGGTCGAAAAGGGTTGATCATATCCTGACGTTGGGGAGTCGACTTGTTTATTATGATAGTAATTCGTTTTCTCATAGCCAAGCGAATCAACGGGGTCCGACCTTGGGGTTTGGGGTTGACGAAGGAGAGCTAAGGCTGGGTGATCGGCGGCGGCGAGTTCGCCAAGGCGATGGTGCGGGAAAACCGGAAACTGACCGGGCACGGGCGGCGGCTGGCCGCCGAAATGCAGGAGGCGCGCGAAGCGGTGTGGCAGGAGGAACTGGCCCGGCTGTTGCGGAAGTTGCGTCGCCACCCGGAGGAACTGACCCGCACCGGCAAATCAGCCGACTGGAAGCTGGCGATCACCGCGACGCTGAAGGACCGCACCACGGTGACCAATCGCTGGCTTGCTACCATCCTGCGCATGGGCAATCTGCACGAGGTCAGCCGCAAGGTGAACGCCTGGGGCCGCCAGCCCGATGCGGCTTTGCAAAAGAAACTCCAATGAACCCCAAGCGTCGTCGATGCGGGCCTCGCAGACGCGAGTGCCAGTGGCGTCCTGGTGGACACCACGGAGTATCACTTGTGGTAGTCGATTCCGGTGTAGAGCATAGGGCGTCCACTGTAGCACACGCGCTACCGGACGCCTTTCAGGCTACCTGACCCCGTTTTGCCTTTCCTAGACGCCGAAAATATCCGATTCCAAGTGCCGACGACATTGATCAACTAATCGCTAAAATAAAAGAACGCTGTTGCATCAAATGAAGGCTCTAAGTTACTGCGCCCTCGTCGTTTCATCGCTTACCTTTGTGCTGGCCCTCAGATTATATGGCCAGGCTGGAGACATCGTGAAAATGACAGTATACGCTGCAGTCTTTTATTTAGGATGGGCGTGTTTAATTGCCTGTTCCGTTCTCTTGATCGTGACACTCGGACTTGGCGCCCGCAGCCCAGCTAGGTTAGACCAGTTGAGGCGCTACAGGGCCGTTCACGGTCTGGGCGCAATTTTATCGGCCCTTGCTCTTCTTTTGCTTCAACAGGCTCCATAGGCAGCGATAAGACGTGACCGCCGATGCGGCGCCCGGGATGGATCGCGTTGAGGTGAGTGTTTCCTTCCTGAATAGCTCGGGTCGGGCGGTAATCGCTCGTTATGCCCGAATTCGGTCCGCAGAGACGCGGACCCTTCCATTCAGATTCCGGCCGATGCGGAGATCGGCCCTCCACGCCGATCCACGGGCGGTCCAGAGGACAAGCCTCGGGGCATTTAATCAAGGCTGCTCAAAGCCAGCAGCCATCATTTCAATCGGAGGAGAGGGTTGACCCCGCGATGCGCAAGGTTATCGCGGCGTAAAGCCGCGCCCACACCCATCCAAACCGAGCCCATCGGCTCCGCTCAGGGTGCACGACAAGGGACGAGGCATCAAATCCACCGGGAATGAAAGTGCGTCCGGGCTGCCGCCGTATCTCGCTGGTTCGCCGTTCCCTTGTTTCCTTCTGCCAGCCCCAACGGCGGAATTTAGGATGATGAGCGTGGATTAGCGGTTGGCTCATCTGCGTTTTTCAGGCTGAGCCGAGCATTAGTAGAACACGTTGCGGTCGAGGCTGCGGTATTGAATGGCCTCGAGCAGGTGCGGGGTCTGGATCTTTTCAGACTCCGCGAGGTCGGCGATGGTGCGGGAAACCTTGAGGATGCGGTCGTAGGCGCGCGCGGAGAGGGAGAGCTGTTCCATCGCCTGTTGGAGCAGATCGCCCATGCTCGAATCGAGCGGGCAGTAGCGTTTGATCTGCGACGGCGTCATGCGGGCGTTGGCGGTGAGCCGCGTGCCGCGAAAACGGATGAGCTGGTGTTGGCGCGCGAGTTCGATGCGCTCGCGCATGGCCGAAGAGGTTTCGCCGTTTTGGTCGGAGCGCAATTCGGTGATGGTGAGCGAGGGAGCTTCGACGTGGATGTCGATGCGGTCGAGCAGCGGACCGCTGATGCGCGCGCGATAACGTTGGATCTGCGCGGGTGCGCACCGGCATTCGTGTTTGGAATCGCCGAGATAGCCGCAGGGGCATGGGTTCATCGCGGCAACCAGCATGAAATTGCAGGGCAGGGTGACTTTGCCGGCGCTGCGGGAGATGGTGACATGACCGTCTTCCAGCGGCTGGCGGAGCACTTCGAGTGCCGAACGTTTGAACTCGGGCAATTCATCAAGAAAAAGCACGCCTTGATGGGCGAGCGAGATTTCACCGGGGCCGGGAATGGCGCCGCCGCCGAGCAGGCCGACATCGGAGATGGTGTGGTGGGGGGCGCGCGCGGGACGTTGGAGAAAATGCAGTCCGCCCTGCATGGTCTGGCCCGCCGCCGAGTGGATCCGGAGAATTTCGAGATATTCTTCCAGCGTCGGTTGCGGCATGATGCCGGGAATGCGCCGGGCGATCATGGATTTGCCCGAACCGGGCGGCCCGATCATGATGAGATTATGTCCGCCGGCCACGGCGATTTCCACGGCCCGGCGCACGGCGTGCTGGCCCTTGATTTCGGAGAAATCGGGTTCGTGCTCGCTGCGCACGATGGTGGATGCGTGGCGCGGTGGCGCGACCGGGAACAGGGGCAGGCGGCCGCTGAGAAACTGCTGGGCCTGATCGAGTGAGGCGATTTCGTAAACCTCGACGCCTTCGACCAGCGCGGCTTCCTGTGCAGCGAGCGGAGGCAGCAGGATGGCTTTGCGGCCGGTTTCACGGGCGAGTATGGCCATGGCCAGGCCGCCCTTGATGGGGCGCGTGGCGCCAGAGAGGCTGAGTTCGCCGGCGATGAGGTAGCGGTTGAGGTGCTCGCAGGCCAGTTGACCGGTGGCGACGAGAATGCCCAAGGCGATGGGAAGGTCGTAGATGGCGCCTTCCTTTCGCAGATCGCCCGGAGCGAGATTAATGGTGGTGCGGGTGCGCGGCATCTTCAGCCCGGAGTTGTTCAGGGCGGAGAAGACGCGGTCCTGCGACTCCTTCACGGCGGTGTTGGGCAGGCCGACCAGGATGAGATCAGGCACGCCGGATTCACCGGTGTTGACCTCGACTTGAACTGGAACGGCATCAATGCCCAGCAAAGCGGCTGAGCCGACGGTAGCTAACATGGACTGAAGCGGGGGAAGGAGGGTGAATGTCTAGACCAATCCTTCCTGCAATCGCCGGCGGACTTCGATGATGTTGTCCTCGACTGCCTGCAAATAGGGATTGGTTTGGCCCGCTGTCACCAAATAGCGATGCACACCCCCGGCCTCGAAGTCCAGCATTGGCCGCACATAATTTGCCCAGAAAGCCGGCGTTCCTTCCATCATTTCGCGGAGAGTATGGTAGGGGCGTTTTTCGGGCGGCATCTGCTCGAAGTCGAACGCTTCCTGGAACTCGCGGTAGAGCGCCTTCAATTTGTCCACGTAATCCGGGGCGCTCATCTGGGCGAGGTAGTCCGCGGTCACGAGGACGAAGGCGAAGTGCCGGCCCTCTTCGCTGCGAAATGAGACCTGGCTGATCTTGTTGCGCGGGCCGGTGCAGATGATGGCGGAACAAATGTCTTCGATTTCCGTCGCAGTGACGCCCATGCGCGGGAGGTATTCGCGGGCGAACTCGCAGCTGCGCCGTTCATGGACAAAGGTGTAACGGGCGCCGGAGCCGGCCTGATCCTCGTTTCGTTTCAGGTAGCCGGTGTCGTGCAGCAACGCGGCCATGACCGCGAGTTCCCAGTCGCGTTGGGTGAGGACAGGTTTGTCGGGAGTGCGACTGCGACCCTTGAGGATATCCACCAAGCAGATCGTGGCCTGAAGGGTGTGCTCGTAGTCGTGATAGTGCATGTCGATGGCCTGATATCCGGCATACTCGCCGGCGAACATTCCACGCACGTCGTCAAACAGCCGGTCCAGCAACGGATAGCTGCTCTCCGCCCCGATACCGGCAAACGCTTCTTTTACAGCCAGGACAACGGCTGCGGGATTTCTGGTGTTGATGGAGTGGGGGGGAACCATCGCCTAAGGAAATAGGGGTTGCGCCCCACATGCAGCAAGCCCATTGTCTGGCACAAGAAATGGTTAACAGCTCCAACCTGATTGTTGGGCTGACAGGCGGGATGGGATGTGGAAAGTCAACGGCCGCCGCCCTGTTTGCCGAGCGCGGATTCCGACGGCTGGACGCCGATCAGACAATCCGGGAAGAAATCATGCCCGAGCCCGAGGTAGTGCGGGCTATCAGCGAACGTCTCGGACCGGAAACCATCGACGCGGAGGGTCGGGTCCGCCGTGATAAGGTGGCCGCCAGAGTCTTTGCAGACCCGCTCGAACTGGCCTGGCTGGAGGAATTGCTGCATCCCCGTCTGTTTACCCGCTGGCGGGAGATTTTCGCTGCCGCCCGGGGCACGGCCTTCATTGCCGAGGTGCCATTGCTCTTCGAAAAAGGCCTGGAGAATTGGTTTGATTTCATCGTGTGCGTGACCGCAGACTCCGCGACGCAATTGAGGCGGCTGGAGCAGCGCGGCATTCCCCCGGAACTCGCCCGCCAGCGCCTGGTCAAGCAACTGCCACTGGCCCGAAAATGCGAGTTGGCAGACCATGTTCTCCTGAACGACGGCACCCCTGAATTTTTGCGAGAACAGGTCAATGCTTTGGCCGACCGCCTCTTGTCTACCCAACCACCCCGGTCCGAAGACCACCTTCATGTCAGTCCCCCCTAAATCCGACGAGGATAACAGCGCCGCCTCCAGCGAGGCGTCCGAAACCAAGCGCAAACCGCGCACCCGCTCCCGGCTCTATCGCTCCAAGAGCGCCAAGTCAGCCGCCTCCGAAAAGGAGGCCCCCGCCGCGGAGTCCGCCCCTGAACCGACGCCGGCCGCGGAAGCCCCGGCGCCCGCACCTGAACCGGTGCGTGAAGAGGTAAGCGCGCCGGCCTCCGAGCCTGCACCGGCTTCGAGCGAGCCTGCCGCGCCGGCGTCGACTGAAGGCCAGCCCGCGCCCCAAGGCGAAGGCCAGGGTGGCTCCGATGAGGGTGGCGGTGGCAATGGCGGCCATTTCCAAGGCGGCGGAAAGTGGAAACACCGTCAGCGCGGAAAGCATTTCCAAGGCGGCGGAAAGTGGGGCAAGCCCGGTTTCCAGAGCAACAAGCCCCCGCAACCGCTGCCACCCAAGGAGCAGATTGTCTATGGCGACCTGCCGGATCCGGCGCGCTTCGCGAGCCTCGAAGCTGTCGAACAAGTCGCCAGCGAGATCGCTACTTCGAAGGAAGATCCGATCTGGCTCAACGAACTCTACGCGTTGAACCACGCCGACCTCACCGCCTTTGCGAAGAAACTCGGTGCCAAGATCGAGGGCGTGCCGACGCGCAAGCAGCTTCTCTCACTCGTGTTCGCCGCCGCGGCCGAGCAGAAACTGCCGCTCATGGACCGCGGTTACATCGACATGACCGATCGCGGTATCAGCTTCATTGTCCACGAGGACGTGAATTACCGGCTCTATCCCGAGGATGCGTTTCTGCCCGACATTTTCGTGAAGCAACTCGGCCTCAAGCGCGGTCATCACGTCGAGGTGCAGTGCCAGTCTCCGCAGGGCAACGAACGTTGTCCGTCGGTCGTTGCCATCAAGAAAGTCATGGGCGGCAAGCCCGATCAAATCTCCAAGGTGCAGCCCTTCGAGGAACTCACGCCTTATTATCCGCTCAAGCGCATCTGGCTGGAAATCCAAGGCGCGAAGGACGTGTCCATGCGCATGGTGGATATCGTCACGCCCATTGGCTTCGGTCAGCGCGGCCTCATCGTCGCGCCGCCGCGCACGGGTAAAACCATCCTCATGCAAAACATGGCGAATTCCATCGCGGAGAATTCGCCCGAGGCGAAGCTCATCATCCTGCTGGTGGACGAACGCCCCGAAGAGGTCACCGACTTCAAGCGCCACTGCAAGGGCGAGGTCGTCAGCTCGACCTTCGACGAAGCGCCGGAGAGCCACGTGCATTGCGCCGAAATGGTCATCGAGAAGGCGCGTCGTCTCGTCGAACACGGCGAGCATGTTGTGATCCTGCTGGATTCGATCACCCGCCTTGCGCGCGCTTACAACGCGCTCGCGTCCAACAGCGGCAAGATCATGTCGGGCGGTCTCGAAGCCACGGCGTTGCAGAAACCGAAGCGTTTCTTCGGTTCGGCCCGCAACATCGAGGGCGCCGGCAGCCTCACCATCATTGGCACCGCGCTCGTGGACACCGGCAGTCGCATGGACGAGATCATCTTCGAGGAGTTCAAGGGCACCGGCAACATGGAGCTCCACCTAGACCGCGACCTCGTCAACAAGCGCATCTTCCCCGCCATCAACATCGACAAGTCCGGCACGCGCAAGGAGGAACTCATCTACCACCCCGACGAGCTCATCAAGATCTACTCCCTGCGCCGCGCCATGCAGGGCGTGCCCGCCGCCGACTCGATGGACATGCTCATCGGCCGGCTCAAGAAGACGAAGACCAACACGGAATTCCTGCTGAGCCTCAACCGCTGAGCGAACCCGCGGGGCCATCCCTGTGCATCTTCACCACGACCCATCGAAAAACTTCGCTGCCGGTCGCGGTGGAGAATCGTCCACCTTGGTGGGCGAACTCGGTTTGCCGCGGATCGAATTGGGCAACCGTTCTATTCCGCGGGAAGTGCTGACCGCGGTGCCGCGGGCGTTGGTGCTGGAGCAATCCGTGCTCCCGTTCGCGCGTGAGCACGGCGTTTTGCAGGTGGCGATGGTTGATCCGCTCGATGCCGACGTGCTGGACCGCATTGCTTATGCGGCGGGTGAACCGGTGCAAGCCGTGCTCGCGGAGGAGGCCGACCTCCGACGCGCCATCGCCCGTTGTCACAGCGAACCCATGCGCGATGAGGCTGCCGAGGCGGCGGATTCGCCTGCGCCCATCGGGGATGAATCGCAGATCGATGTCACGGATCGCTCCGATGCTCCGGTGATTCGCCTCGTGCGCGATTTGATTGCGGAGGCGATTCGCCGCCGAGCTTCCGACATTCATTTGGAGCCGCTGGCGGACCGACTGCGCGTGCGTCATCGCATTGATGGCGTGTTGCACGAGGCCGAGGCTCCGAACCGGCGTTTGCAACTGCCGGTTATTTCTCGGCTCAAAATCATGGCCGGCCTCAGCATTGCTGAAAAGCGCGTGCCTCAGGACGGCCGCATTCAGGCGGAGGTGGACGGACGCAAACTTGATCTGCGGGTCTCTTCGCTGCCGACCGCGCATGGCGAAAGCATCGTGATGCGCGTGCTCGACAAGGAAAGCCTGCGGCTCGGTCTGCCCGAACTCGGGTTGTTGCCCGATGACTGGAAAGTGTTTGAGCGCCAGATCACCTCGCCCGACGGCATGATGCTTGTCACCGGTCCAACCGGCTCGGGCAAAACCACCACGCTTTACGCCAGCCTGCAGCATCTCAACCGGAGTGATCGCAAAATCATTACGGTCGAGGAACCCGTCGAATACCAGATTGCCGGCATCAACCAGGTGCCCGTCAACACCACGACCGGGCTCAGCTTCGCCACGGCACTCCGGGCCATGCTTCGCCAGGCGCCCAATGTGGTCATGGTGGGCGAAATTCGTGATCCCGCCACGGCCGAGACCGCCATCAACGCCGCGCTGACCGGGCATCTCGTCTTCAGCACGCTGCACACCAACGATGCCCCGTCGGCAGTCACCCGGCTCATCGACATCGGCGCCAAACCCTTTCTTGTCGCGGCGGCCTTGCGTTCGGTCGTCGCACAACGCCTGGTGCGTCGCATTTGCAGTCGCTGCAAACAACCGCACCGACCGGCTCCGCGTGAGCTGCAACTGCTCGGCTTGACGGATGACCGCCACGCTGGTGCGGAGTTTTGCCGCGGGGCGGGCTGCGCCGCCTGTCATGGCACGGGTTATCGCGGCCGGCTCGGCATCTTTGAAATCTTTCTCGTCCACGACGAAATCCGCGCCATGATTTACGACAATGTCACGGCCGCCCGCCTGCGCCAGCAGGCCCGGCTTGATGGCATGCGCACCATGAGAGAAGACGGTATCCGCAAAGTTCTCGCTGGCCTCACCACGATCGAAGAGGTTGTGTCGGTGACCGCCGGCGACCAGATTTGACGCCAAACCCCTTAAACCCACCCATCGCATGAGCTACGAAATGAATGACCTCCTCGAGTTGGTCGTGGAGCAGAAGAGTTCGGATCTTCACCTGCAGGTCGGTGTGCCGCCCTGCCTGCGCCTGCGCGGCAGCATGACCCCGATTGACGGCCCCGAGCTAAAACCCGAGGACACCGAGCAGCTCATGCTCTCCATCACGCCGGACAACCACATTCAAAATGTGAAGCTCAACGGCGGCACCGACTTCGGCTTCGCCTACGGGGACAAGGCCCGCTTCCGCGTGAGCGTGCTGAAGGCCAAGGGCAACTACGGCCTCGTGTTGCGCCAGATTCCCAACCAGCTCTTCGACCTCCGCACCATCGGCATGCCCGACAAGATCAAGGAACTGCTCTACCGCCCGCGCGGCTTGTTCCTCGTCACCGGCCCGACCGGCTCCGGCAAGTCCACCACGCTCGCCTCGATGATGAATTACATCAACGAGAACCGCGACGGTCACATCATCACCATCGAGGACCCGATCGAATATTACCACCCGCACAAGAAGTGCGTTGTCACGCAACGCGAGGTGGGCTCCGACGTGCCGAGTTTCTCCGAAGCCATCCGTCGCGCCCTGCGTCAGGATCCCGACGTCATTCTCGTGGGTGAGTTGCGCGACCTCGAAACCATCGAGGCGGCCATCTCCGCCGCTGAAACCGGTCACTTGGTGTTCGGCACCCTGCACACCAACAGTGCCGCCAAAACCGTGGACCGCATCGTGGACGCGTTTCCGGCGAACATGAAGGAGATGATCCGCACCCAGCTTTCGACCTCCATCATCGCGGTCATTTCCCAGACGCTCTGCAAGAAGAAGACCGGCGGGCGCATCGCGGCCTACGAGATCATGGTCAACACTTCGTCCATCGCCTCGCTCATCCGCGACAACAAGACCTTCCGTATTCCCTCCGACATCCAGACGGGCGCCAACCTCGGCATGATTACACTCGACACGCACTTGATGAGTTTGGTCAACCGCGAGCTCATCGATCCGGACGAGGCCTTGGAAAAGTCCCAGGATCCCGTGGCGATGAAGGAGAAGCTGACCAGCATGGGCTTCAAGCTCCGCGACGTCTAAACCGCTCACTCATTTCCCGGCCCGGGCCAGGCCGGTCTCCTCATGTTCGAGGGACACGACCAGGCCATTCACGATTTGCTCGCCGAACAACGGCTGGTGGAGCCGGCGGCGTTGCAACAAGTGCGCACCGAGCAGACCGCCCCGGGCCGCTCGCTGGCGCGCGCGGCTGTCGAACTGGGGCTGATTGATCCCGCCGTGTTGATGCAGGCGATCGCGGCGCACTTGGGTTGCGCGAGTGCCGACCGCCTGCCGGATGAACTCGCTTCCGAAACACTCGCGCTGGTGGATGTCGGTTTGGCGTGCAGTCGCGGCGTGTTGCCGATCAATGCGGATGAAACCTCCGTCACTTTCGCCGCGGTGGATCCCTTTGCGCCGAATTTGGCGGAGGACCTGGCTTTTGCCGTCGGGCGCGACGCACGCCTGTTGGTTGCCGATCCGGAGCGGGTGCAGGCCTTGATCAAACGTTACTATGGTGGTGAAGCGGCGCTGGACGATGTGATGCACGGTCTCGCCGCACACGCCGAACAGCCCGGCGGCGGTCCGCTGAGCGACACCGATCTGGAAAAGCTGGCGGGGCAGCCGCCGATTGTGCGCTTCGTCAATCTGGTGCTCGCCCAAGCCGTCCGTGATCGGGCTTCGGATGTGCACTTCGAACCGTTTGAAAATGAATTTCGGATCCGCTGTCGTGTGGATGGCGCACTGCACGATTTGCCGCCGCCACCACGCTCGATTTCACTACCGGTCATCTCCCGACTCAAGGTGCTCGCGGGACTCAACATCGCCGAGCGTCGCCTGCCGCAGGATGGCCGCATCCGGCTTACCCTTGCCGGAAGAGCGGTGGATTTGCGCGTTTCGACGCTCCCGACCCAATTCGGTGAGAGCGTAGTGCTGCGCGTGCTCGACCAGTCTTCAGTTCGGCTGGAGATCAATCAACTCGGTCTGCCGGCCGCGGTGCAGGCCGGGGTGGAAGAGGTCATTGCGCGGCCGAATGGCATTTTCATCGTCACAGGGCCGACCGGTTCCGGCAAAACGACGACGCTCTATGGCTGTCTGAAGCTGCTGAATCGCGTCGAGTCGAAACTTCTCACCGTCGAGGACCCCGTGGAATATGAAATCGACGGCATCATGCAGGTGCCGGTGAATCCCGCGGCTGGTCTCACCTTTGCACGCGCGTTGCGCACCTTCCTGCGACAGGATCCCGATGTCGTGATGGTGGGTGAGATTCGCGATGCGGAGACGGCCCGTATCGCCATCCAAGCTTCGCTAACGGGGCATTTGGTGCTGACGACGCTGCACACTAACGACGCGGCCTCCGCCATCACGCGTTTGCTGGACATGGGAATCGAGCCGTTCCTCCTGGCCTCAACCGTCGAAGCCGTGCTCGCCCAGCGCCTCGTGCGACGCAACTGTCCGTCTTGTCGGTCGGCGCACACTCCCGCGCCGGAGATTCTCGCTGCGTTGGGGCTGGAGTCAGGAGAGCCGGGAAAGCGTGGATTTCAGAGGGGACTGGGTTGTGCTGAGTGTCAGGGCACGGGGTTTCGAGGGCGGATGGGGGTTTTCGAGTTTCTGCGAATGACCGAGACGTTACGCGAAGCCGTGGCAGCCGAGGCAACGCTGATGGACTTGCGAAAGATAGCTGTCGATGGGGGGCTCGTTCTGCTGCGTGAGGCCGGACTCGCCGCTGCTTTGTCCGGAGAGATCACGCCGGAGGAATTGCTGAGGAATGCCTAGCGAGAATTGATGATGAACCACGAAGACACAGAGACACAAAGAAGACGGCTCAACGAGCTGAGCAATCGGGTCATCGGGCTTTGCATCGAGGTTCATCGCAAACTTGGTCCCGATTTGTTAGAGTCGGCTTACGAAAAGGAATTGGCGTATGGATTCAGGCAGGCGGGGCTTAGGTTCGAGCGTCAAAGGGATAGCTCACTTGGTTTGTTGACCAATCTCAACACACTCGTGCTCAAGAACGGTATCAGGCGGGTTGTGACGGGAGAATTGTTCAGGGAGGAAAAGGAGGGCGGTAGTGGTGACCGGCGTCAGTTGCTGGGCCTGCTTTGTGCCTCTGTGTCTTTGTGGTTCGAGCCAAAGTTCTGATGCCAGTCTTCAATTACAGTGCGGTTAACGGGCAAGGGAGTGACGCGACGGGCGTGATCGAGGCAGGCGATCAGCGTCAGGCGGTGGCATTGTTGCGTGCCCAAGGATTGTTTCCCGTGCGCCTGGATGCGTCGCTAGGAGAAGGTCGAACGAGTTCGCCCTCCGCAGCGGCTGGTTTGCGACGAACGATTCCGTTGCCGGTCTTATTTTCCGCGGTCAAGGAGCGCGAGCGGGCGGCTTTCACGCGGCAATTGGGGACACTGTTGCGAGCGGGAATGCCGTTGTTGCGTGGTCTGGAAGTGCTGGCCAGGCAGGAAAAGAATCCTGCGTTCGGTCGCATCATCGGATCGCTCGCCGAGGGTATCAAATCGGGCGTGCCACTCTCCGAGGCGATGGCACCGCATGACCGGGTGTTCGACCGGTTGTATGTGAGCATGATCCGGGCGGGCGAGGCGGGTGGCGTGCTCGACACCGTGTTGGAGCGTCTGGCGCACTTTCAGGAGAAGAGCCTGCAGCTGCGGGGCAAGGTGAAGGCAGCAATGATTTATCCTGTTATCGTGCTCGGGGTGGCCGTGGCGATTTTGGTAGGACTGCTCGTGTTCGTGGTGCCGAAGTTTCAGCAGATATTTGCCGATCTGCTCAAGGGTGCGCCCTTGCCGCCGCTCACGCAGGCCGTGCTGACGGTGAGCGAAACCGTGCGGAATCACGCGTTCGTGGTCCTTGTTGTCGTGGCTGTCATGGCGATCGGGTTTCACCTCTTCCGCCAAAGCGCACTGGGCGCGCGCTGGCTCGGCACATTCGTCATTAGGCAACCGTTGTTTGGCGACCTGTTTCTCAAGGCGATTGTCGCGCGGTTCGGGCGCACGCTCGGCACGCTGTTGTCGAGCGGTGTGCCCATCCTGCCGGCCCTGCTCATCACCCGTGATACCTGCGGCAACGCCCGCGTGGCCGGTGCCATCGCCACCGTGCATGATCGCGTCAAAGAAGGTGCACCGGTGGCGCGTCCGCTGGAAATGACGGCGGTCTTTCCGCCAATGGTCGCCAGCATGATCGAAGTAGGCGAGCACTCGGGTCAGTTGCCCGAGATGCTCAACAAAGTGGCCGACATCTACGAAGACGAGGTGGACAACGCCGTTGCTGGTCTCAGCTCGCTCATCGAACCCGTCCTGATCCTGTTTCTCGCTCTCGTCGTTGGAACAATCGTCATCGCGCTGTTCCTGCCGATCATTCGGATCGTGCAGTTGCTGACGTGAGTCGGGTTCGTTAGATCGGTTTTTCCGCCTGCTTCTGTGGCTTGGTGAGCAGTAGTTGCGCGTTCAGGCCGAGGTGGCGGTCGGAAAACTGATCATTTTCGCCGGCTTGGCGGAGGAGGCGTTGGACCATGCCCATCTTGGCGTCGAGATCGTCCACCTTGGCGACGAAGACGGCTTCGGGTGTGGCGGCGATGACGGCAGCACCCCATTCGAGTTCGCCCTGGTGGCTGAGCACGATGTGTTCGAGACGCTCGAGCAGATCGGGGTTGAGCTTCGACTTGATGCCGGCCTTGCGCACAAGCTGATAGCCGAGCACGACGTGACCTTGCAGAATGCCTTTGCGGCTCTTCGAGGCGACGAAATCGCCCTGATATTCGATGACTTTGCCCGTGTCGTGGACGAGCACGCCGGCCATCGCGAGATCCGCGTCCACCTCGGGATAAAGGGGCAGCAGCGCCTTGGCGGCTCGGGCCATGTGGACAGTGTGTTCCAGCAGGCCATGACGATAGGCGTGATGCATCGAGACGGCGGCGGGAGCGGTGCGGAATTGTTCGCCGATTTCATCGAACAAGGCCTGCACGGTGGCCCGCAGTTCGGGGTGACCGATGGCGGCGATGTGCTGCTGGAACTCAGCCCAGAGCATGTCCGCATCTTCGGGAGCGGTTTCGACGAGATTGGAAAGCAGCGGAGAGCCGGCGAGTTGCTCGGTCGAAATCGGTTCGACGCGCAGCAATTTGGGTGAAAGGCGTTCCTGGAAGAATTCCACACGAGCTTCAATGCGCAGGACGCCGCCCTCCTTGAAACCGGTGAACAGCTCGTAGGCCGCGCTGTCGCCGAAGACGTTCAGGCTGAAGCTGCCCGTTTTGTCCCCGAGTTCCACGCTCAGGAAAGGATTGCCGTTCTTGGCGGTCTTGGTGGTCAGGCGCCGCAGGAGCAGCACGCTGCTGAAAGTGTCACCGCTCGGGAGGGTCTTGACGTCGCGAACGGTGAGCGGAGTGGGGTGGTCGGACATGGCGGCGAATGCCGCAAGTAACAAGAATCAGGTAACAAGTGGCAAGAGGGCAAATTTCGGCGGCGTCTCCGTCTGCTTCAACGGTAGGAGCGGGTTTATCCCGCGATTCGTGGCATTCTAGCGGCGTAAAGCCGCTCCTACGACGGCCCCGACAGTTCTTTATACTTGGTCCCTGCGCCTTGCTACTTCCTCTCCGGCGCTTCAGCGCCGGAAGTAGGTTTCCCGGGCTTTCACCTGCACGATCTTCTTTTCGGGCAGCACGTAGGCAGTCAGGAATCCCCCCGTCACGCAGGACGTATCGATGCCGATCGTCCATTTGGTGCGGGCCACTTCTTCGCGCGGAGTGTGGCCGTAAACGACAAAAGGCGGGCCTTCCCAAAGCATGGACCAGTGTGGGCAATCGGGCATTTCGGAACGTTTGTGGGGTTCGCCGTCGGGACCGACCACCTGGATGCGGGTGACGATGCGCGCGGGCTGTTTCTGCCAAGCGCGGCCCGGGAGAAAACCACCATGGACGAGCACCACGCCCAGTTCCTCGTCCTCATAGGTCAATTTCATGGATTCGAGGTAGTCCCAGTCCTTGCCACGGAGCTGTTCCATCGTGTCGTAATCGTATTTCTTGAGGTGACTGGGGTCGTCGGTGCGCCGGTAGTTGAGGTGACGCAACTCGTGATTACCGAGCAAGGAGGCGGTGGCGTATTCGCGGGCGAGGGCGACGACCTTGCCACTGTCGGGGCCGCGGCTGATGAGGTCGCCCAGCAGGATCAGGCGGTCGTCCTTTTTCAGGTCGAGCTTGTCGAGCAGGTCCGCGAATTCCTTGTGGCAGCCGTGGATATCACCGACGGCTATGAGGCGTCCGTTCATCGCAGAATTTAACTAGCTTTCACCCCGTGCAGGGGTAAACAAGAAACGTCCATGGAGCTGAATCTTCATCCGATTGCCACCAAGTGTTTCGTCAGCGGCCGCGAGTTTGCCGAGAACGACCGTGTCGTCAGCTACCTCGTGCGCGAGGCCACCGGCGAGGTCGCCCGGCGCGACCTGCTGGAGAGCGAGGACGGCCGTTTCATGCCGCCGGCGTTCATCTACTGCCGTTGGGTGGTGGCCTACAAGCCGCGTCGCGACGACAACAGCGAACGCAACCTGAAGCTCACGGCCGAGAATCTGTTCCTCACGCTGGCGATTCCCGCCGGGGCGACGACCGAGACGATCGACGCCAGTTCGCAGGGCCTGAACACGCCGCTTCTGCAATTCCTCGCGCTCATGATGGAGCGCAAGAAACTCATCAAACCCGTCGGCTACAGCGAAGATGGCACCCGCCAGGTTTACGAGCACCGCGCCTCACACCAGCGTTACGAGGTGCCGGTCGGCGACCTGAACCAGGAATTCTTCATGAAGATCCAGGAGCATCTCGGCGTGCTCGTGGGCACCCCTAAGCCGAAGGCGGCTCCAGCGGTTGCCGACTCAGCAACCACGATTCCCGCTCCTGCGGCACCGGAGGCAGCGCCGGCCACCGCGGAATCCTGAGCCGTTCAGATCACCGAGTAGACGGGCGCCGGTAGCGCGGCGATGCGATCCATGATGCGCTGCGCTGCGAGTTCGTAACGGGCCTTGCCGGCCTTGGGATCGTCGTATTCCGCGGCGGGAATCGGTGGACCGAAAACAACGCTGACCGGGGTGCCGAAACGCGGAATGGTCGTGCCCTTGCCAAAAGCCTGGAAGGAGCCGTAAACGCGGCAGGGCACCACGGACACGCCGGTTTTGCAGGCCATAAGGCCGACCCCGGCCTTGGCTTTCTGCAAGTGGCCGTCGGGCGAGCGGGTGCCTTCAGGGAAAAGCACCACGACGCGGTTTTCCTTCAGCGCTTGGAGCACGCGCTTGATGGCGCCGATGTCGCCGCTGTCACGCTCGACCGGGATGGTCTCAACCTGATTGAGCCACCACGCGAGGAGGCGGTTGTTCCAGAGGCTTTTCCGGGCGAAAAAGCGCATCTGGCGCGACACCTGACTGCCGACAAGCGGTGGGTCGAGGTGGCTGGCATGGTTGGAGGCGATGAGAAAGGGACCGTCGACGGGGAAGTTTTCCGTGCCCGCCACTTCGCCGCGAAACCACATGCTGTGGATGGTTGAGGCGAGATAATGGAAGAAGCCGTAGAAGGGCGTCAGCTTCAGCTGGTCGGGTGTCTGGGCCATGGGAGAGTCGAAGGGCGGAAGACGGAGGTCAGAGGACAGAGGACGGATCAGGGCCGGTCTTCCGTTGCATGTCATCCCGAGCGTAGCGAAGGATCCAGCGACTGCGCGAGTGGTGCGTGATTCCCTCTGGATTCTTCGCTACGCTCAGAATGACAGCGGCGAGTATGCTATGCTGATGAGCGGTCATGGGTTTATGTCAGTTTGGTCGCGATCAGTGCGGCCATTTTCTCGACGACTTGATCGAGCGTGATGTGCGTGGAGTCGATGTCGATGGCGCCGGGCGGACAGGTGAGCGGCGAGGTCTTGCGCGAGGAATCGAGCCGGTCGCGCTCGGCGATGGAATCCTGTCGTCCTTCAGCGGCGCGGCGCTTCGCCCGCTCGACGGGGTCGGCGTGCAGGAAGAAACGAAAATCCGCGTCGGGGAAGATGACCGAACCGATGTCGCGCCCTTCCATGACCAGGCCACGGAAACCGTGCTGTTTCGCGACCTCGGTCTGATTGCGTTGGTAGTCGAGCAACACCGAACGCACCTCGGGAATGGCGGCGTAGTGGGAGACATGTTCGTTGACCTGCTGGCCGCGGATCTCGTCGCCGGCCGGTTCGCCGCCGATGAGCATGCGGGCGGAGCGACCGTCCAGCCGCGTGGAAAATTGCAACGTGGGCAGCGTCGCCAGCAGCGTGGGACGGTCGGTGGCAGGCACGTTGCGACGCAGCAGCTCGAACGTGATGTGCCGGTAGAACGAACCGGTGTCCACATGCAGGAGATTGAAGCGCTCCGCGAGGATCTTGGACGACGAGGACTTGCCGGAGGCGGCGCCGCCGTCGATGGCGACGATGATGAAGGGAGAAGAGCCCATGCTTGGCTCAATGAGAGCCCGCCCGGAGGCCATCCAGCAAGTCAAAGAATGCCGGGAAGGTCTTCGCGCAACAGGCGGGATCCTTGATGGTGAGCCAGGGACGGCCATCGCCGTGCAGGTCGTGGCAGCCGAGAATGCCAAAACTCATGGCAAAGCGATGGTCGTGATAGGTCTCGATTTCGACGCCCGGCACAAGTGGGCGCGGGTGGATTTCCAGCGCGTCCTCGGTTTCGACGACATGCTGGCCGAGCTTCTGCAATTCGCGGGCCATGCCGGCCACGCGGTCGGTCTCCTGTTTGCGAGTGTGGGCGATGCCGGCGATTTTGGTCGGGCCACTGAGGAGCGGCGCGAGCGCTGCGAGCGAGAGAAACGTGTCGGAAAAATCGTTGAAATTGGCGATCACGCCCGAGCGAACCGGTGCATGGGCGACGGTTCGCCCCGTGCACCGGATGAGACCGCGCGCGGCGAGCAACCGGTAGAATTCGATGTCGCCTTGCAGCGCATCGGGAGCGAGATGCAAGCCGTTCACTTCGACGGAACCTTCGGTGACGATCGCCAGCTCGGCAAAATAACTCGCAGCGGTGGCATCGCCTTCGATGGCGTAATCCGTGGGTGACGCGGCAAATTGACCGATCATGCGTTCAGTCATGGTCACGAAGGGCCGCGAAACGGTCTCGCCCTTCAGTTGGACGGACAGGGAGGCTTTTGCGTGCGGGGCGACCATCAGCAACGCGGACAGAAGCTGGCTGCTTTCGGAGGCGTCGAGCAACACGGTGCCGCCGGGCAGACCGGCCGTTTCCAACGTGAAGGGGAAATTGCGTGAGCTGGCGTGGGCGCCTTGGGTTTCGAGGGCTTCGAGCAAAGCGCCAATGGGACGGCGACGCATGGCTTCGTCACCGTCAAAATGATAAACGCCGTCGGGACGCAGGCAGACGAAAGCAGTGAGGAAGCGGGCCGCGGTGCCGGCATTGCCGACGTCGATTTTCGCTTCGCGCACCGGGATTTGTCCGCCACGGCCCTCGATGCGGATGGTGAGCGCCACCTCGTCGGTCTCCACGTTGAAACCCAACTGGCGCAGCGCGGCGACCATGATGCGGGTGTCGCGACTGAAGAGAGCGCCGCGCAACGTAACAGTCTTTTGTCCGAGGGCAGCCAGGATGAGCGCGCGGTTGGTGATGCTCTTCGAGCCGGGCAGCGTTACGCTGCCACGCACGGGGCGCGTGAAAGGTTGAATCGGAAGGGTAGGCGGGTAAGTGGGCATCGGACGTTTGGTGAGAGCGACCGGGGTCGCGGCAGTCGCGCGCAAGCGCGCTCCCACAGCTTGGCTCATGGAATGGGCCGGAATTGTTCGCGATAGGCGCGACCGCGTTCAAGGATCGCCTGCACCTCGAACCAATCGCGATTGGCGAGGGCGCGTTCCATGCCGTGCAGTTCCTCCTGATAGGCGCGAAGGGCGCGCAGCACTTCGTCGCGATTTTGTTCGAGGATGGTTTTCCAGAGCTTGGGATCGCTACCGGCGACACGGGTGGTGTCGCGCAAGCCGCCGCCGGAAAAATTGCGCCACTTGGTATCGCGTCGGGCAAGGCTTGCGCAAAGCGTCGAGGCCAGCACCTGCGGCAGATGGCTGATGTGGGCCACGATTTCGTCGTGAGCATCGGGCGCGAGGCTGGCGACATCCGAGCCGAAGGCCTGCCAGAACGCGGTGACCGCTTCGGCGGCCTTGGCGTCGGTTTCCGGCAGTGGGGTGACGAACGTGACCCGGCCTTGGAAGAGTTCGGCGCGGCCGTGTTCCCATCCGGTTTTCTCCGAACCGGCCATCGGGTGGGAACCGACGAAATGTCGCCCGGCGGGCACCGTCTTCTGGCCGAGGCGGCAGATTTCACCCTTCACGCTGCCGACATCCGTGACGATGGCCCCGGCGGGCAGCACCGGAGCGATCTCGGCGGTGAGTGGAATGATTTGATCAACCGGAGCGCAGACGACGACCAGTCGGGCATCGCGTGCGGCATCGGCGGGGGTGTCGGCGACTTGGTCGCACCAAGGCTGGTTCTTCAGCTGCAAGCGCACCTCGGGGCGGCGGGCCCAGAGGGTGACTTGGCGGGCAGCTCCAAAATGCCGGGCGGCCCGGGCCACGGAGGCGCCGAGCAGGCCGGGAGCGAGAATGGTGATCCGGTCGAACACTGGCCTGACGAAAACGTGCGTGCGGGGTTTGTCGAGCCCGCGGCGGTTAACTCCCTCCGAGTTTGCGGATGCGTTTGAACTCGGCGGCCTTGAGTGGCATCACGGAAAGCCGGCCCTGGCGCACAAGACCGATCTCTTCAAGGACGGGCTCGGCCTTGATCTGGGCGAGTGTCACCGGCCGTTTCAGGGCGGCCAGCGGTGCGAGTTCGACGGCGACCCAGCCGTCTTCGTTCGCCGTGGTGTCGGGGAAGGCGGCTTTGGTGACCTTGGCGATACCGACCACGCTTTTGCCCTCGTTGCTATGATAAAAGAAAACCTCGTCACCCGGACGCATGGCCTTGAGGTGGTTGCGGGCGGCGTAGTTGCGCACGCCGGTCCAGTCGGTGCGCTTGTCGCGCACGAGGTCGTCCCACGAGTATGTGTCGGGTTCGGACTTCACGAGCCAGTATTGCGTTGTCATCAGGGGAAGGGATTGGTCGGATGCGCCCATGAGCGAGCCGCAGGATCCCGAGCTAGAGAAAAAAGCCCACCGGGCACAAATGATTCTTTATGGGGTCATGATATTCTTCCTCATCCTGCCCTTTGTCTTGCTGTGGCTTAAGAACCGCGGAGTATTCGGGCAGCCCTGATTACGTCACATGAACAAGACCCTCCTCGTCGTCCGGATTGTCTTTGTCTTCCTCTGTGTCGCCGCGAGCTGGCTGCTTTGTTACACCATCGAGGAGTGGGATGATCACCGCCTGCTGGCCATGGGCATCGGTCTGTTGATCGGCGTGCTGGTGGTGCTGGTGGATTTGCTATTGAAGGGTTTTTCGTTGCGCGGTCTCACAGCGCTGACGTTCGGCCTGGCTACGGGTGTGTTCATTTCGTGGCTGATCGGAGCGTCGCCCCTGCTAAATCCGCTCGGGAAGGAATATAATCCGCAGACCACCTATCTCGTGCAGATGGCGTTGTTCCTGATCTGCACCTACCTCGGCACCGTGATCGCGCTGCGCGGCAAGGACGACTTCAACCTAGTGATTCCTTATGTGCGGTTCGTCCCGCATGAGGTGGATGTGCCGTTGGTCGTGGTGGACACCAGCGCCTTGATCGACGGGCGCATCGCCAAGCTCTGCCAGAGTCAGTTCTTCGGTTCCGCCCTGATCATCCCCACCTTCGTGCTGAAGGAGCTTCAACAGGTGGCCGATTCGACCGATCCGGTGAAACAGGCGCGCGGTCGGCGCGGCCTGCAGGTGCTCAATGAGCTGCGCGCCATCAAGCATCTCGATCTCCGCATCCATCCCAGCGAGGTTTCCCGGCGCCAAGACATCGAAGCAAAGCTTGTCTTCCTCGCGCAATCCATGCGCGCCAAGCTGCTGACGACCGACACGAATCTGGCTTCCATGGCAAAATTCCAAGGTGTGCCGTGGCTGAACGTGCATGCCCTGGAGGAGGCTCTGCGTCCCGAGCTGGTCATCGGCGAGAGCATCGCGGTGGACTTGATGAAACCGGGCAAGGACGAAGGGCAGGCGGTGGGCTATCTGCCCGATGGCACGCTGGTGGTCGTGAACAATGGCCGGGCTTTCGTCGGCAAACGCGTGTCCGCCGAGATCATCGGCGTCCTGCCCAGTGGCAACGGCAAGATGATCTTCGCCAACCTGCTCGGCGAGGTTGGCGCAGTCTGATCCGGGCCTGCCGGTCAAAATTTCCAAGAAATGCCTTGCTGTCCTAACTGTTCTAGTTCAACTAGGACAGTATGCTTCCATTCACCGTCGAACTCAAGGCGGGCCTGCCGATCACCGAACAGGTGATTTTCGCCGTGAAGAAGGCCGTGGTGGCCGGTCGGCTGAAGCCCGGCACGGCGTTTCCGTCGGTGCGGACACTGAGCCAGGAATTGCGCATCAATCCCAACACCGCCCACAAGATCACCGCGGCGCTTGTCGCCGAGGGCGTGCTGGTGACGACCCCGGCTGTGGGCAGTGTCGTCGCGGAGCCGGCGGAGGCGGATCGCCGGGCCAAGGCGGAGTTGTTGGAGGATGAACTCGAACGCCTGGTCGTCGAAGCCAAGAACCTCGGGCTTGGACTGGAGGAAGTGCAGACCGAACTGGCCGCCCACTGGAAGCGCCTCGGCAAAAAGTGATTTCCCCATGAACATCAACATCCGCCAAGCATGGCGCCGCCCCCTTGTTCTCCTGCTGCTTTGCCTGATCGGCCCGGGGGCCGAGTCACGGGCTGGCGAATTGGACGACACTATCCGCGCGCTGATGGCAAAACGGAGGATTCCGGGTCTCTCGCTCGCGGTCATCAAGGACGGAGTCATCGTCAAGGCGCAGGGCTATGGGTTGACCGCGATGGAGAGCGGCAACCCGGTTACGGTGGACACGCTTTTTCAGGCCGGCTCGGTCAGCAAGCCGGTGACAGCCCTCGGCGCGCTGAGACTGGTTGAAGAGGAGAAGCTCTCGCTGGACGCCGATATCAACGGGGTGTTGCAGTCTTGGCGTCTGCCGGCCAACGAGCTTACCACGGACAACCCGGTCACGCTTCGGCGGCTGCTCAGCCATAGTGCGGGCACCACAGTGCATGGGTTTCCCGGCTATGTCGCCGACGCACCCGTGCCCACACTGCTCCAGGTGCTCAACGGCGAACAGCCGGCGAACACTCCGCCCGTGCGGGTCGATCTCACGCCGGGTAGCCAATGGCGCTATTCGGGCGGTGGCTACACTATCGTGCAGCAGGCCATGGTCGACGTTACCGGCGGAACGTTTGAAGCTTTGATGGAAAGGAGCGTGCTCGGACCCCTGGGAATGCGGGCGAGCACTTTCGCGCAGCCCTTGCCCGAGTCCCGGGCGGTCCTGGCCGCGTCGGGGCATCGGGCGGACCGGAAGCCGGTGCCCGGTCGGTGGCACATTTATCCCGAGATGGCGGCGGCCGGGCTCTGGACCACGCCTTCGGATCTCGCGCGCTTCGTGATAGCCCTGCAGAAATCCTGCGCCGGTGAATCGCACCCGGTCCTCTCTCCGGAATCGGCCGGACTCATGGTCACGAAGGGGAAGGGTGACTTTAGTTTGGGTTTTCGGATTTCGGGACAGGATCGGCAGGAGCTGTTCGAACACAACGGTCGCGACGAGGGATTCGACGTCCTGCTTCGTGCCCGCCGTTATGCCGGGCTGGGGGCGGTGGTCATGATCAATACGAACGACAACTCGCTGTTCATGACGCGGGTGATGGATGCCATCGCGAAGGAATACGACTGGCCCGGGCATGTGCCCTACGCAACACCCGCGGCCGTTGCAGACACGGAACCACATCTCGCGGAGCAACTGAAGGCGATCTTTCTTGCCCGGCAGGCCGGGGTCTTCGACGCGGACCTGTATGTTCCCGAATTTGCCCAACTGCTGGCGCGGGTGATTCCCGGGAGCGCCACTCAGACCGCCCGGGAACTGGGAGAATTGAAATCGGTTGTTCTCGTCCGTCACGGTAACCGCGGCACCGACAGGCTTTATCAGTATCATGTCGTCGGCACGAGTGACGCCGCCTTGGTGCAGTGCGTCTATCGTGCAGACGGCAAGATCGCCTTCATTTCCGTGCAGCTGGAGTGATTCCGCTTTCCCCATGAACCTAATCGAAACCCACCGACTCACCCGGCGCTTCCGTGCGACCGAGGCCGTGCATGAGCTGACCCTGGCCGTCCCGGCCGGAAGTGTGTTCGCGCTGCTCGGCTCCAACGGGGCGGGCAAGACCACGACGCTCAAGATGCTGGTCAACCTGCTGCTGCCCACGGCGGGATCGGCCCGGGTGCTGGGCGTGGATTCTCGCCGGCTCGGCGAGCGGGAGCTCTCCCAGATCGGCTTCGTCTCCGAGAGCCAGAAACCGCCTGAGTGGATGACGGTCGCGCAGTTCCTCGACTACTGCCGGCCGTTTTATCCGACCTGGGATCGCGAGTTGGAGCGGACGCTGCTCATGCGCTTTGACCTGCCGGCGGACCGCAAGCTACGGCAGCTCTCCCGGGGCATGCTCATGAAGGGGGCTTTGCTGGTTTCGCTGGCCTACCGGCCCAAGCTGCTGGTCCTAGACGAGCCGTTCAGCGGACTCGATCCTGTGGTGCGGGAGGATCTGACGGCCGGGTTGTTGGAAACGGTGCGCCAAGGTGAAACAACCGTGTTGGTTTCTTCCCATGACATTGAGGAAGTGGAGCGGCTGGCGGATCACATTGCTCTGCTGGAAGGAGGACGTTTGCGTCTGGTTGAGACCACCGAGGCGCTGTTGGGTCGTTTTCGCCGGGTGGAAGTGCAGCTAGAGGGGGCGCCGCCATCCGGAGCCTTGCCAGACAGCTGGCTCGGGTGGCGCCACGAAGGGCGGCGGGCGATATTCGTCGAGTCAGCCTTTCAGGCCACGCGCACGGAGCGGGACTGTCGCGAGCGGTTTCCCGAGGCGACGGTGCAGGCCCATCCCATGACTTTGCGGGAGATATTCATCGCATTGGCCCGATCAGGCCGCAACCAAGCCAAGGAACTTTCCACATGAACCTCACCCTGCACATCATCAAGAAGGACATCCTCCGACTGCGCTGGGCGCTGCTGATCTGGGTGGCGAGCTTTGGGGCTTTGCTCCTGCAGCCCCAAAGGAAATATAGCCCGAGCGGCGTCTGGGATTACCTGCTGTTCACGGCCGGGTTGATGGTGGTGGTCGTGGGAATCGGCGTGATTGCCGATATCATCCAAGCCGACCATCCGACCCGCGACGATGCCCACTGGCGGGTGCTGCCGATTTCCAGCCGACGGGTGGTGGCTGCCAAGCTGGCTTTCCTTGGCAGTCTCTTTGTCTTGTTGCCGTTGTTCGCGGTATGGATGGGTAACAGTCTGTCCGAACATCCGACGATGCGTGAGCCCAGCGAATACGGAATATTGGCGCTGGTGTTGACGAATATGGTGCTGTCTCTGGCGGCGGCCGCCGCGTGCACGCGCACCGTGGTCCACAGCCTGATGCTGTGGCTCGGACTCTATCTGGGCACCATGGCGCTGGCGGGAGCGCTGAGTCAGTTTGAGCCGGTCCTGAGCCGACAGGCCATGTTCCGGATGGGTATCGATAAAATGCAGATCATCGTGACCCTCAATTCAGTCGTCGGCCTGAGTGTGGTTCTGAACCAGTATTTGCGACGCAAGCTGAGCGTCTCAGTCGTTCTCCTTCTTTCCGCTGTCGTCGGCTCGGCCTGCGTGGGTGTGTTCTGGGGCTATTTCTATCTGTATCAGGCCTGAGGTTTGGCGAGCCAGTCGCGCAGGTCGGCTTCACTGCCAATCTCGCGGTAGAACTGGTAGTCGGTGGCGAGCAGCGAGGCATAGGACGGCTCGGCGAAGCGGCGGCAATGGAGAATGATTCTGGCCTTCTGGCCGGGTGCGCGCACGAGGCGGCCGAGCGCCTGGTTCACCTTTTGCAGGCCGGGGATCTGGTAAACGCGCCGGAAAGCCGCGTCGCGACCGAGTCCGTTGAGCGCGGCAAGCTTCGCTTTTTGCACGGCGTTGACCTCGGGCAGAGCGGGTCCGACGACCATCGCGTGGGTGATGCGTCCACCGAGAAGATCGATGCCTTCGGCGAAACTGCTGCCGAGCACGAGAAACAGCACGTCGCTCAACGCGAGGTTTTCCTCCACCCAGGTGGTTTGCGCGGCGAGGTCGAGCAGCTTGGGCTGCAAGGCCACGCGGAGGATCGAGCCGTAGGCCTGGAGCGTTTTCAACACGGCCTCGGCATACGCGTAGGAAGGGAAGAAGACCGCCACCGGTCCCCGGGCTGCTTCGTGCATCGCCACGATGGTCGCGGCGGTGTCGGCGTAGTGATTGGCCCGGTTGCGAAAAGTGGTGTCCACGCGCAAGTCCACCGCCACATCGTAGGCGCCGGTCCGCCACGGGGCGGAGGCGGAGAGGGTTTGATAAGGGTGGAGCCCGAGCTCCGCGCGGGCTGAACCTGCGTGGAACGCAGGTTCCACCTCCAATCCGCAGGACTCGGCAAACTCCGCATAGGGTTGGAGTGTGGCCGACATGAGGATCGCACCGCCGAACTGCCGCAGCGTTTCGCCGATGGCGGAGGCGGCGTCCACGCAGGTGAATTCGAGCTGTCCGGCGCGGGCCACCCAAAGCAGCTTCGTAAGGCTTTCGTCGGTGAGGAAATTTGCGAGGGCCGGGAATTGCCAGAGAGTCTCGCTGTGATGCGGTCCCAAGGCAACGTAGTCGAGCGGGGTTTCGGTGGTGAAACGGGCGAGACGCTCAACCAAGTCACGAACCTCGGCCTCCACGGAGGGTTCAAGCGATTCGGCGGGCTGCAACGAGCCGAGGAGCAGAACCCATTGCTCGATGGCGAGCACGAGCGCGGCGGGGGCCCCGAGATGATCGAGTTCGGCGAGCAGCAGCCGTGCATCGCTCTCGCTGGCGGCGTGAGAGAAGGCTCCGGCGACGCGCGATGGCAAATTGTGCGCCTCGTCCACCACGAGCAGGGTTTCGGCGGGGTCGAAGCCGGGGCGCTCGAAAAAGATGCCGCGATTGTCGGGTGCGAAGACGTAGTTGAAATCGCCAATCCACACATCGTTGAAAGGCAGGGCGGCGCGGGTGATTTCGTAAGGACAGATCAGCGCGGCGCGGCCGGCCGCCTTGAGCGTGTCGAGATCACGCGGCTGTTGTTCATCGGTGTAGAACCGGGACAAGCCGCTGCCTGGCCAGCGTTCGGCGCAGTCGCGCAGGAAGTCGCAGTTGTCGCGCACGCAATGGAAGGTATGATTGACGCAGTGCTCGGACTTGTTGCGCACCTGCCAGATGGGCAAAGGCGCATCGGCGAACATCTGGCGCAGCGTGTGCACCACCTGGATTTGTCCCGTGGATTTTCCGGTGAGCCAGATAAGACGGGAGAAGCGTCCTGCCTTGAGTTGGCCCAGTGCAAACTCAAGCACGCAACCCGTCTTCCCGTAGCCTGTCGGCGCCTCGAAGAGGAGCACGGAAGACTGAGAACCGAGGACAGAGGACAGATCGGTCTGGATCGTTTCCTGTCCGGGGCGAAGGGTAGCGAAGGGAGAATTGAACTGGAGGTGCCGGCGGCGCTCGGTGGCGCGGAGCCGCAGGTTCAGGAATTCGACAATCGCGTCCAGCTGGTGAAACACGAGCGCTTCGTCGAACGGGGTGAGCACGACGGTCTGCGCCAGGCCGGAACCTGCCTCGACAAAGACCAGTTCCGCGCGCGAGGGAGGCGTGGCCAGTGTGCGTTGCAGCACGACGTAGGAGGCAAGTTGGAGAAAGTAGTCGGGATAGTCGGCGCGCAGGGCCGGTTCGTCGGCGGGCAAGGGTCGGGTGACGCTTTTGATTTCGCGGAGAACGGTGCCGATCTGTTGATCGATGCGGCCGTTCAGGGCGAAGGTCCAGCCGCGGTGCGTGACGCGGCCCTCGATGGGGATTTCAAACCGCGCATCAGCCGACTCGGCGAGCGTGCGCTTTTGCAGTTCGTTGTGCCAGTGCTGACCGAGTTGCGCGCGCCACAAGCCCTGCGGGCCACCGCCGCTCTCCTGCGGACCGAGACTGAAGCCGGCGAATTCGCCGACACTCAGGCTGATAGTCCGGTGCTCGAGGGAAAAATGCATGAAAGACGAAGGGTGGCTCGCAGGTGCTGGTTTACAAGCGATGCCTTGCAGAAGTCGCGTGCAAGCGAACTCCTACAATTTGATTTCCGTTTCGGTGCGGACCCAGTCTTCCAGGCGACGGACAATGCGTGCCACCTGCACGGTTTCAGTGGTCTGGGCGGCGAGCGGCTGGTTCAGGAGTTGCGCGGCCGTATCGCGATCGGTCGCCGACAGACCGGACCACCACTGCTGCTTCACGGGGTAGCCTTCGTCGCGCAGAAGGCAGTAGAGGGCTTTGAGCCAGACAATGTCAGGCCGACCACCACCGGCGAGGGCGTCGAGGCTGGTGTGCAGGAGCGCGGCAACAGCCTCTCGCGATTCATCGGGCACGGGATTTCGGACAAGCAGGGAGCCGAAGGCAGCGGCGGTCTTCAGGGCGTCGTAGGACCGGCCGATGCCGTCGTGGCGACGGATGTGCCGGTGTTCCTTGATAAACCAAGTGCGGCCTTGGCTGGAGGATTCGAGCCAAAGCTCAGCCTCGTCAAAGAGGTCGAGCGGCGTGGCCGAGGTCTTGTTTTGCTTGAGACGACGCAGCAGTAGCAGCACGCCGTGTTCGGCGGAGAATGCCGTCAATTGTTCGAAGGTATCAGAACCGGAAGGCTGCCGCGCGAGAATGAATGCGGTGGTCTGGAGGGGAGCGCCGGGCATGGCGGAGGTCAGAAGTCGGAGCCCGAAAGGCGGGGTTGGCGGAGTGCGCCTTACAGCGGTTGGGCCTGCGTCGGATTCTGGATGGCGACAGGCGCGCTTTCGGGCGGCCAAGGTGGCACGACGGCACCACCGGAAATAACGAATTTCATGCCATCGCCGACGGACATATCCAGCTCCACAATTTCAGATTTCGGCAACATGACAAGGAAGCCACTCGTGGGGTTGGGCGTGGTCGGCACGAACAGGGTCCAAACTTCCTCTTCGGTTTTCGCCTGTGGTTCGCCCTGGGCCTTGTTGGTGAGAAAGGCGATCGCATACATACCGGGACGGGGAAACTGGATGAGCACGACCTTGGTGAAGAGATTCCTGTTTTGGGAACTGAAGGTCTGCACGATCTGCTTCACGGAACCGTAAACCGAGTTCACGCCGGGAATGGTCTCAAGGAAGCGCTCAGCAACGCCCAAAAGGTATTTGCCGAGGAAGTAACGCGAAATGAAACCGAGCCCGGTGATCAGGAGAAAAACAATGCCGGTGGCTAGCACGTCCCACAAAAAGGGGAGGCGACGCAGGCTCTCGGGTAGGTATTCGTTGTAGAGCGGGCGGATGCTGCCGCCTACCAAGCCGACAATATAGGTGAACGCCCAAACGGTGACCACCAACGGCGCCAGAAGCAAAAGACCGGATACAAAGGCGTTGCGATAGGTGCTGATGCGATTCTGGGACATGCGTCGAGGACAGTGAACCAAAGTCAGGGGCGGTTGCACACTGATTTTTCAGGAATCAGGTGCGCCAGCGATCCCGACGGAAGGTAGTTATGGCTACTTCAGCCGGAACGTCGGGACAGCCTTGGCGGATCGCAGCAGCTTCATGGCGCGAGCCTCGGCGGCGCGCATGCGGCGCTTCTTTGCTGGTTGCAGGTCGTCGTAGCCGACCAGATGCAGCCAACCGTGAACGAGGTAGAGGGTAAGTTCGGCGGAGAACTTCTTTTGTAGGGTCGCTGCTTGCGGCGACCTTGTCCGTGAGGTCGGCGCAAGCACCGACCCTACATATTTCCACGCCGTGTCGGCGGAGACGCAGATCTCGCCAGCCAAACCGGCAGCCGGATCGCCCTCAAAGGTGATGACGTCGGTCGCGGTCGGGTCGTTCATGAAATCGGCGTGGATCTTTGCCAGCGCCGCGTCGGTGAGAAAGACAATGGAAAGTTCGCCGGAGGGAACGGAGGAGCGCGGAATACGGAGCGTGGGGAGCCCCGTTTCCAAGGTGTGGATGACGCGCGCAATCTCGGCCTTGTGAAAACGCAGGCGGGGATGGCGGTTTGTGATAGCAACCGTGCGGGTCATGCGGCCATCGGATGCGTTGAGGCAGCCCGGAAAACCTGAACGCGCGTTAGGAGACCGCGCTCCGTCGTGCGGGAATCAGCCATGTCCAGAAGTCTCTGCATTCTTCGCCTGTTCGTAGGCATCGATGATTTTCTGCACGAGCGGATGGCGAACGACATCGGTGGCCGTGAACTGATGGAAGTCGATGCCGGTAATGTTGCGCAGAATGCGCGGCGCCTGCACGAGGCCGGAGGACTTCGCGCGCGGCAGGTCGATCTGGGTGATATCGCCTGTGACAATCATGCGCGACTCGTCACCCAGCCGGGTGAGAAACATCATCATTTGCTCCGGCGTGGTGTTCTGCGCTTCGTCGAGGATGATGTAGGCGTTGGCGAGCGTGCGGCCGCGCATGTAGGCCAGCGGGGCAATCTCAATCAGTCCTTTCTCGGAGAGCGTCGAAACGTCCTCGGGTTCGAGCATGTCGTGGAGGGCGTCGTAGAGCGGGCGGAGGTAGGGGAGAATTTTTTCCCGCAGGTCACCGGGCAGAAAACCAAGCGCCTCGCCGGCTTCGACGGCAGGCCGCGTGAGCACGATGCGTTGCACCTGGTTCTTGAGCAGGGCCGAAATGGCGGCGGCCATGGCGAGGTAGGTTTTGCCGGTGCCGGCCGGGCCGATGCCAAAGACGATCGGGTTTTTCTGAATGGACTGGAGGTAGAGCTTTTGGCCGAGGGTTTTCGGCACGATGCTCTTGCGGCGTGTGGCAATGACCACGGGATCGTTGATGAGCGAACGCAGCGCCGCGCCATCGCGGGTGAATAGCTCGAGCAAGCGCACGAAATCGGGAGTGCGGTAAGCCATGCCCTGCGTGCGGCCGGTATTGAGGAGCGTGAAAAATTCCTCGGTGCGGGCCACCGCTTCGGACGGGCCGTCGAGTTTCAGCCAGTCGTCGCGCGTGACGAGCCGCACGCCGAGCGCTTTCTCGGTGCGGGTGAGATTGTCGTCGCTGCCACAGTAGAGCTGGCTGACGTGACGGGCGCTGGGATAGGTGAGGGTTTTGGAGACAGGCACGGTGGCGTCAGAATTTGTCGGCGGTTTCCTTGAGCCGTTTATACATGGCGTCGAGTGATTGCGGAAGGACGCGTGTTTTCCCGATGACGGGCATGAAATTGGTGTCGCCATTCCACCGCGGGACGATGTGGGCGTGCAGGTGCGGGATGCTGCCGCCGGCGGCGGACCCGAGGTTGAAGCCGACGTTGAAGGCGTGTGGGTTGATGGCGGCCTTGAGGATGTCTTTGCCGAGGATGATTTCGTCCATCAGGTTGGCGCGCTCGGCAGCGGAAAGTTCGGTGAGGTCGGTGGCGGCGCGGAAAGGCACGGCGAGCAAGTGACCGGGATTGTAGGGAAAGCGGTTGAGGATCAGGTAGGACAGGGTGCTGCGATGGATGATGAGAGCCTCGGTGTCGTTGCCGAGTTTGGGCAATTCGGAGAAGGGATTGGCGCCCTCGGGCAGGCGGGGAGCCTCGATGTATTCCATGCGCCAGTAGGCGTGCAGATGATCCATGTTTCGGGCAGATTTGCGCTACGCAGGGGTGTTGTCAAAGCGACATCGTTCCGGCTGGTCGAGCGGGGCATTCACCGGAAGGAATCGCCCGCGCTCGACAAGGCGGAGCGATCCGGGCTTGCTGCGGACATGTCGGACATCCTGTTGCAGGTGGCAGCAAAGCGAGGTGTGCCGGTGCCACCGCCGCCTTACACCCCGTTGGTGCTGGGTGAACTGGCCGCTTCGATTTTCCTGCATCCGGTGCGAGGAGTCCGGCGAATGCCTCGCGAGCTGGCGTATCTGGATACGGCGCGTCGTTTCAAAATTCCGACCGCCGTCGGCGATCTCGCCGCTTGGGAATGGGGAGAGCCGGGACGTCCGTTGGTCGGCCTGTTGCACGGATGGGAGGGGCATGGTGCGCAGTTGGGGGCTTTCGCGGCGCCACTGGTGACGGCGGGTTTTCGCGTGCTGGCCTTTGATGCGCCGGGACATGGTGATTCGCCCGGCGACGAATGCAGCGCGCCGCTGGTGGGACGCCTGGCGGTGGCCATGCAGGCGCAGGTGGGCGAGTTTTTCGGGTTCGTGGCCCACTCGATGGGCTGCGCCGCTGCTGCCGTGGCAGCCATGCGAGGCGCCCATCCCCGGGGCATGGTGTTTCTCGCTCCGCCGATCAGTCAGCTGGATCGCGTCGAGCGCATGTGTCGGCGCATGGAGATCGGCCCGGAGGTAGCGGCCTGTTTTCGCGCGGCCATTGTTCGTCGAACGGAATTGAGTTTCGAGGAAGCAAGCATGTTTCCGGTGGCGGAACAGGCGCCGTGCGCGTTGCTGGCGCTGCATGATCCGGAAGACGCTGACACGGACTATCAACAGGCTGCGGAATTTGTCGCCCGCTGGCGCGGTGCCCGGCTTGTGCCTTGTCCCGGCCGCGGGCACGTGCGGTTGCTGTCCACGACCGCGGTGGTGCAACAGAGCGTGGAGTTCATCGCCGGCTTGCGGTGAGCTGCGGGATGACCACAGTGGTTGTGTGCTGCAGGAATTCAAACGCGCGAAGCAGGAACCGGGAGTCAAGGGAAGCCGGCGGTGGTTTCAGGGTGCCGGCATGGAACTGATTGTGTGGCTGGATGCCGCGGGAAAACCGGAAGGATTTCAGATCTGTTACATCGGCCGGTTGCGGGAGGAACATGCGCTCACCTGGCGCCGGCAATCGGGCTTCACGCACAATCGCGTGGATTCTGGCGATACCCGGCCGGACAAAAACCTGACGCCCATCCTCGTGCCGGACGGAGAAGCGCCGTGGGAGACGTTGCGCACCGAGTTTGCCGCGAGTTGCGACGGCCTCGAGCCTGAGTTGCGCGACTTTGTGGTCGGGCGCTTGGCGGAAGGTGGGCGCTGATCAAGGGTTGGCGAGCGGCGCCCCGGCGGTTTACTTCGGGCGGGCGATGAAAGTATAAACCCGGCCGTCACCGAGGTGGCGTCGAGCCATGGCTTCGACATCAGCGCGCTTCATGCTGCGGTAATCGTTTTCACGGGTCAGCGGCCATTCCACGCGGCCGGGATTCTCCTGCATACGCGACAGCACATGGTAGAGCCAGTAGCCATTCTGCCGGAGTTCCTGCTTGAGGTTGGCCAGTCGTGGTTCGATGACGCGTTCAAATTCGTCCTGCGAAATCCCTTTGGTGGCGATGTCTTGCGCGATGCGGCGGGTGAGAGCGGCGACTTTTTCGGCCATGGCGGGCGAGGTCTCGATCTCGACAAACAGATAGCCGTAACCGGGCCAGACTTCGCTGCCCCATACGTCGTGCCGCGGGCCGTAAGTTGCTCCGAGTTCCTCGCGGATCTTCAAACGCAGGCGGTCGTTGAGGATTTCGGCGAGTATCTGGAGTTTTCGGCTGCTTACGTAGTCTTCGCCGTCCGTCCCCGGCCAATAGACGCGCACCGCGGCTTTGCCGGGTTCGCTGTTCTCAAGGAGCCAGATCTGTTGAATAGATTTGGCCGGCAACCGGGGTGTGCGTGCGAGATCAGGTTTCGTAGCCGGATCGCGTTTCGGCAACGCTCCGAGCGTGTTCGCAAGGGCGGTGGTGGCGGTCTCCACATCGAAATCGCCGGCGAGACCGATCTCCATTGCCCCGGTGGCCAGCACAGGCCGCAACCACGTTTCAATCTGCTGAGGCTGACGTTCGCCTGCTTGGACGGGCAAAGGGAGACCATAACGCGTATCGCCGTCGGCCATGACGGTCGGACAAACGGAGCGCAGGAATTGCACCGGTTCGCGTCCCACGGTCGGGTAGTGGGATTGCAATTGTGCGAACGTTGACTGCCAACCTTCGGGACGGAACGCGGGATCGGTGAGGAAGGCGGTGACGACCTGCAGCAGCTTCTCCAACTTGTCGGCGCTCGCATAGCCGGAGAAATAGAACGCGTCCTCTTCGACGGTGAAATTGATGGAAAGCGTATCGCCCGCGAGCATGCGGCCGAGTTCGACGTTGTCGTAGCGCCCGAGACCGCCGCCGGTGTAGGTGCCGGGCGTGAGCACGCCGAGACCGGGTTGCTCGGCAGGCTCCGACGACATGCCGCGTCCGAGGCGCAGTCGCAGCTGCACAACGTTTCGCTCGAAATCCGTGTGTTTGAGATTGGCGCGCACGCCATTGGCAAACGTCAGCGAGTGGATGTCCACGCGGTCGTCGTGCCGGCGGTCGGTTATGCTGCCGGGAGGGCCGAAGTCGTTGTAGTCGAAAGACGCGATCTCTTTGGCGTCCTTTTCTGTGAAGAATGCGGCGTAGGCGCTTTCTTCGTAGGCGGCGCGGAGGTCCTGTTCGGCTAGCGCTGTGTCGTAGTGTCCGATCACCGCGATGCGACGGTTTGGCGTGGCCCAGGCGGCGAGGAATGCTTCGGCGCAGGTTTCAGGGGTGAGGCCGTCGATGAGCGGGGCCGCAGCTTCCCAGTCAAATTCCGGAGCCGTGATGACGAAGTTCTGTTCCAAGCTCACGCGAATCGCCTGCGCGAGAGATTCGGAGCGACGATTGCCGGCGTAGCGGACGGCTTCTTGGAAGGAGTTTCGATAGGCGATGGTCTGGAGTTTCACCTCATCCGCAGTGAAACCGTGGATCAAAGCGCGGCGCAGCTCCTGTTCGGCCAGGCGCAGCCCGGCTCGCCAAAGGTCGGCGCGGGTGTCGATGCGGATCACGGCCTGCCGGCGATGACCGAAGTCGTCGTGCCAGGTAACTTGGGTATCGCCGATGTCGGCTGCGCGGCGTCGTGCGATCTCGTTCAACCGGGCACCGAGAATGGAAAAACCGGCGTTGCGGGCAAGTTGCGCTTGTCGGCGGGCCAGTGTATCGGGCTGCGGTGTCGTGGCGGTTAAACTGTGAAGCATCGACGAGGTGCCGCCAGCCGTCGGAGTTTGAAAAAAGCGGACCTGTAGATCGTCGCCCGCTGAAGAGGAAAAGCCGAGGTCGGGTTCCGTTGGTTCGGTTGCGATGGCCGGACGGAAGGTGGCGAATTGTTCCTGAATGAGGCGTTCGATCAGTTCGGGATCGGCGTCGCCCACCGCGATGACAGTCATGCGAGAAGGGCGATACCAAGTGCGATAGAAATCGCGTAACCGTTCGGCCGTGGCGGAGCGCACGGACTCGGGCGTGCCAATCGGCGAACGCCGCGTCAGCAATGTGTCGGGATAAAGATAAGCGGTGAGGGCTTCGCCGATTTGCGAAGCGGAGGAGGCGCGGGTGCGTCGTTCGCTCTCGATGACCTTGGCCTCGCGCTTGATGTCGGCTTTGGCAAAAAGCCCGCCGTCGGCGAAGTCGCGCAGGATGGAAAGCCCGAGGGTGATTTTCTCCGGTGAGTTTTGCGGCAGGTCGAGATTGTAGAACGTGGAGGTGTAATTGGTGAACGCGCTGGTGTCGGCTCCCATGGCGAGTCCCTCGTGTTGGAGAAACCCCAGCAGCGAACTGGCGGGAAACCGGCGTGTGCCGCGGAAGAGCATGTGCTCGACGAAATGGGCGTAGCCGCGCTGGTCATCGCGCTCGTGGACCGAGCCCACGGCCACCTGCAGGATGAGATAGACGCGGCCGGCGGGCTCGCGGTTTGGCCGGATCGCGTAGCGCAGGCCGTTTTCGAGGCGGCCCCAGCGGATGGCGGGATCCGGTGGAACGTCGCCCAGTTCGTGCGGCCATGGCGTTGAGCCGATGGCGCTCAGAACGGACAACAGGATCAGGCCGATGACAATGAGGCATCGATGGTATGTCCGTATGGCAGGCAACGACATGAGGGGCGCGATTGCGAAAAAGGCCCAACGCACGACACGAGGCAATGGCAGATTGGCGAGGCTAGTTTCGGTGTCTTGGGTGAAGTGGTTGGTAAGTATCGCCGTGCCTTTCTCCAAGCGTGACGCCATTCTTGCGGCATGAAAAATCCACGTGTGACCGGCTTGGGTGGCATGTTTTTCAAAGCCAAGAACCCGGCGAAACTCGGAGCGTGGTATAAGAAGCATCTCGGTCTGCCGATTGAGGAACAGTGGTGCGGGTGCTCATTCAAGTGGCGCGATGCCAATCATCCCGCCCGCAAGGGCAGCACGGTGTGGAGCATTTTCGCCGCGGATACCCGATACTTCGGCGCACGAAGGCAGGGTCACATGATCAACTATCGAGTGGCGAACTTGAAGCGGGTGCTCGCGGCGTTGAAGAAAGAGGGCGTCCGGATTGATCCCAAACGCGAGGAGTCGGAGTTTGGGAAATTTGCCTGGATCAAGGATGGGGAAGGCAACCGTATCGAACTCTGGGAACCGCCCAAAGGGTATTGACGGAGCATTGATTCGGAGAGTTCCTGCGCAGGCTCGGCTGGCGCCGTGGGCTTCATGTTGTTGGGTTGACATTTACACAGGTGTCGGTTTCTTTGAGGGCGGTTCCGGTTGGTTTTGATTCACCCTGCGAGGCACGTGGTGTTTGCGGAAGCATTTGTCTAATTGCTTCCCAGTCGAAGCGATAGCGCTCGATTTCCGGCCGAGCCGGGTAAAACGCGCCCCCTCAAAGACGAGCGGTTGCGCGGGAATCAATTGGGTCCGCGCAGGAACCCGAACGTCTTTTTGTCAGTCCATACCCCCATCAGGCGCACACAGTATCCATCCCCCAAAATCATGATCACAACCGCACTCATCGTCGCCGGAGCCACCCTCATGGCTGTCGCGGTGGTTGTCTTTCTCCTGAGTCTGGCGAATGCGCCGGAAGGGAGGGAAGACGAGGCGGGCTTTCACATTGTGAAAGAGGCCGGCGCGAATTCGGAGCGCTACTATGCCGCCAAACGCGCGGCTAAGCGTTCGTCCAAAACGGCCACCCCGCTCAAGGCGCACAGCAGTCCGGCGGCCTGAAATGCCGGATTTTAGCCCCCGACCTTGCACGGGCCGGGGGCTTGGAGATTTTGAGCTTCTAAGCGGTGCCGAAGGCCGAGACAGTGCGGCATGACCGTCAGTCTTAAACTCAAGCCGAATGCCAATTCCCGCGCCCTGCGCGGCCATCCTTGGGTGTTTGCCAATGAGTGCGAAGCGCTGCTGCCTGCGGAGCACGACGGCGAAGTCGTCGAGTGCCGGGATCGGGCCAACCGTCTGCTGGGAACGGGCATCTATAACTCCAAGTCACAGATTGTCTGGCGGCGATTGAGCCGGGAGCGGGTTGCCTTGGATGAAGCTTGGTTGCGCGCGGCGATTGAACGAGCACTCGCGCGTCGGCAGGGCATGGGTGATTTCAAACGACTCGCCTGGTCGGAATCCGACGATCTGCCCGGTGTGGTGGTTGACCAATTTGGCGACGCGCTCGTCGTGCAGATCCAGACGCTGGCAATGGAGAAACGGAGTGCACAGATCAGCGATTTGCTGGCGGAGCTGACGGGCGCGGCGGAAATCATTTTTCGCAACGACTCGAATTTGCGGCGCTTGGAAGGACTGCCGGTGGACATCCATACGCGCTCCGGCCAGCCGCGTGAGCCGCGCTGGGTAAAGATCGACGGCTTCGATTATTGGCTGGATCTCCAAGGCGGCCAGAAAACGGGATTTTACCTCGACCAGCGCCTGCAACACGACGCAGTCGCGAAATATGCATCTGGCAAGCGTGTGCTCGACGCGTTCTGCAACCAGGGATCGTTCGCGCTGCACTGTGCCAGGGCCGGTGCGGCCAGCGTGCTTGGACTCGACAGTGCATTCGATGCGATCGCCCAGGCGAAAAAGAACGCGGACCGAAACGGGCTGAAGGCGGACTTTCTGGGCGTAAACGTGTTCGATTGGTTTACGGCACAACGCGACGCTGCGCCCGCGTGGGACCTGATCATTCTCGACCCTCCGCCTTTTGCGAAATCGAAGTCCGCCCTCGAAGGTGCGTTGCGTGGCTACAAGGAATTGAACCTGCGCGCCATGAAGGCGCTGGCACCTGGCGGCGTGCTGGCCACCTACACCTGCTCGCATCACATGCAAGATGCCCAGTTGCGTGAGGTGCTGGCGGAAGCGGCGGCGGACGCCAAGCGTCGCGTGCACGTGCTGGAGTTTTGTCATCAACCGCCGGATCACCCGGTGTTGGTCACGATGCCCGAGAGCGAATATCTGCGCGGCTACATCCTGAAGGTGGAATAAGCGGCGTCGGCTTTTCGCGGGTTGCGGCCTTCGCATCCGCGGCTATCGATGGAGGCTGTGAGTAAAACAGATTCCAAACTCATCGTCATCACCGGTGTTACACGCGGCCTGGGTCGGGCCTTGGCGGAATGGTTTATTGCGAACGGACACACGGTCGTCGGTTGTGGACGCAGCGCGGAGATCCTCGATCTTCGCTTCACGCATCCCGCGCCGAATGATTTTTCCGTGGTGGATGTGACGGAGGAAAACAAGGTCGCGCTCTGGGCGGAAAAGACCCTCGCGACTCACCGCGCGCCCGATATTCTCATCAACAACGCCGCGCTGATGAACGATCCGGCGCCGCTCTGGAAGGTTCCGGCCGCACAATTCAACAAGCTGGTTGATGTAAACATCAAGGGCGTGACGGCCGTCATCCGGCATTTCGTGCCCGCGATGGTGGAGCGTGGCGAGGGCGTGATCGTGAACCTGAGCTCCGGCTGGGGGCGCAGCACTTCGCCGGAGGTCGCGCCTTACTGCGCCACCAAGTTTGCCATCGAGGGACTGACGCTGGCGCTCGCGCAGGAACTGCCGACGGGCATGGCGGCGGTGCCTTTAAACCCGGGCGTGATTGACACGGATATGTTGCGTCAATGCTGGGCCGACGGTGCTTCGGCATATCCCAAGGCCGAAGCGTGGGCGAAGGTGGCGGCGCCGTTCATCCTTTCATTGGGTGCGAAGGACAACGGGCGATCTCTCAGTGTGAAGGCTTTCGAGGACTGAAACAGGGAGAGGTGTTGAGGCAAAAAAATGCCCGGCCGTTGGGCCGGGCATGGGAAACTGCTGGGGTTGTCTCAGGACTTGAATTCGCGAGCGATCCAGTCGTTCAGCAAGGCCTTGTCGTGAAACAGCGGCTCGTTGCGACCGATGATGCTCATGTTGTTCATGAAGTTGAGATCGCTCAGACGACGTTCGCCCTCGGCCACCACCTGCCCGTCGGCATTGATGAGTTTGAACGCGAGCTTCTGGCGGGGAATGTAGATTTCCTTGATGACGCGCACATCCTGACTGCGGGCGTCCCCCGGAACAAAATCGCCGGCCAGGTCGATGTCAGTGAAGGTGACTTCGAGCTTCATGCCCGGCGCGAGATGCTTGGGAGCGATCCGTTTCAGATGAGCGGCCAAGGTATCCAGGTAGTGTTGGTCGGTTTCGCCGCCAAAGTGCGAGCGAGCGTCGGTGAATTTCGTGGGCTCGTGAAAATTCACGGTGACGTCTTCCGACCTGGACTCGGCGGCATTCAGCATTGAACCCGCAGCGAACGCTGCGGCCAGCAGCAGAGAAGGGAAGAGTTTGGTTTTCATGGTGGCTCTCAAAGACAGGAAACGCGCCCATTTGTGCCATCGGAGCGGAAATTTTTTAACAAGCTCACTCCCGCGTTTTTGAGTCGATGATCAGCGTGACCGGTCCGTCGTTGACCAGTTCCACGGACATCATCGCGCCAAATTCGCCGGTTGCCACGCGATCGGCTCCCTTGAGGTCGGATGTATCGATCAGCACCGCGCGGAGCTGTGCGACGAACTCCTGATAAAGCGGTCGGGCCAATTCAGGGCGCGCGGCGACGTGGTAGGAAGGTCGCGTGCCTTTTGCCGTGCTCGCATGCAGTGTGAACTGGCTGACGACCAGAATGGAGCCGCCCACGTCGGCGATCGAGAGATTCATCCTGCCGTCGGCATCATCAAACAGGCGGAGCTTGAGTATCTTTTCGACCAGCCACCGGCCGTCAGCTGCGGTGTCCGCCTGTTCGATGCCGAGCAGCACGAGCAACCCGCGGCCAATGCGCCCCACCACGCGTCCCTCAACGGTGACGCTGGCAGAAGATACGCGTTGAATCACGACTCTCATCGGAAATTCCCCGGTGCCCAGATGAAGTCCTTGCCTGGAAACGCCGTGAGGCGGTCGGGCTTTGGCCTTTGCCGATGCTCAGAGCATCGGCTGGTGCGGCTCCACCTCGACGTCGTAGTCGACGCCGGGCAGGCCGAATCCGAACATCTTGAGGAATTCGGTGCGGTAACCCGCGATGTCGGTAAGCTCGGCGAGATTCTCGGTGGTGACCTGCGGCCAGATTTTTGAGACCTCGGCTTGCACGTCGTCACGCATTTCCCAGTCGTCCACGCGCACGCGTCCTTCGCTGTCGAACTGCGGCTGATTGCCGTTGTAAAGGTGGGTGGCGAAGAGTCGCTGCATCTGTTCGATGGTCGCCTCGTGAAGGCCCTTTGCCTTCATGACCTTGTAGAGGATGGAAATGTAGAGCGGGACAACCGGGATGGCCGAGCTGGCCTGCGTGACGAGCGCCTTGTTGACGGAGATGAAGGCGCGACCGCCCACGGCGGACTTGAGCTTGGCGTCGATGGATTTGGCGGCGCGTTCGAGATCGATCTTGGCGCGGCCGATGGTGCCATCCTTGTAGATCGGCCAAGTGTGCACGGGGCCGATGTAGGAGTAGGAGATCGCGGTGGCGCCGGGCGCGAGGAGCTTGGCGTCGAGCAAGGCTTGCATCCACATTTCCCAATCCTCGCCACCCATGACGGCGATCGTGTCGGCGATGCCGGCTTCGTCGGCGGGTTGGATGGTGACTTCGCTCACGATACCCTTGTCGGTGTCCACCGTCTTGTTGGTGTAAGGTGCGCCGATGGGCTGGAGCGTCGATTTGTGGACGGCGCCGGTGCGCGGATGCTGGCGACGGGGCGAGGCGAGCGAGTAAACAACCAAGTCAACCTGGCCGAGGTCCTTCGCGATCAGCTCGAGCGTCTGCTTTTTGATGTCGTCGGAAAAAGCGTCGCCGTTGAGGTTTTTGGCGTAAAGCCCGGCGGCGTGCGCCGCGCGGGTGAAGGCGATGGTGTTATACCAGCCGGGGGTGGCGGGACGGCCTTCCTCGGAAGGCCGTTCGAAAAAGATACCGAGCGTGGCCGCACCCGAGCCGAACGCGGTGGTGATGCGCGAGCCGAGGCCGAAGCCGGTCGAAGCCCCGATGACGAGAACCTTCTTGGGGCCGCCTTTGATCGGGCCCTTGGACTTCACGTAATCGATCTGTTGCTGGATGTGGGCGGAGCAACCCGTGGGGTGGGCGGTGACGCAGACAAAGCCGCGGACCTTCGGTTTGATGATCATTGCCGGCGAATTCTTACGCCGGTCGAAGGGCTGACAAGTGCCAAGTTGCCTCTCGAAAATCTTGCTTGCGCCACGGGCCCCGGCAATCGCGGACTAAATGCCGGGCACTTTGCCTTGGAGCACGATGGGGCCTTCGGCCTTGGGCACGCCGCCCTTTTTTTCCACGCTGATGGCGAAAGCGGTGGCTTGCGTGACCGGTTGATCGGGACGGAAAGCGAGCGAAACGCCGCCCTCCTTGTCCATGTGGAATACGCCGCCGTTGACGGGATTTGGGTAGGCGGGATCAATGATCCATATCTGGAAATCCCGCTCGGCAGCGGTGGCAGGCAGTTTTTCGAAGGTGAGCAGTCCGGTTTGCTGGTCGGGATCCCAGACGGCGATTGCTTGGGTTTCGGTGAAGTTGCCCGCCAAAGATGCCAGGGCGGAAACCTTGAGCCGGCCGATGTCCCCGGAGCGTTGCAGGCGCGTGCCGAGGTCGTTGATCATGCGCTCGGCCAGCAGCGAGCGTTCAGCCAGTTGATTCTGTGCGATTTCGTAGGCGATATGAACCAGGCGCTGTTCGGTGCGCAAAGCGTCATTTTCGGCGCGCAAGGCGGCATTTCGCGTCGCCAGCCACGTGGTCATGATTGCGAGCGCGGCGATTGCGGCCCAAGCGAAATAGCGGGCGACAGGAAACGATGTGTTCTCAGGTGACGGCTGTGGAGTGTTGTTGTGTTCGATCGCGGCCATGATGTTCGCTTTGAGTCCGATGGGGGCGGGTTTTTGCGGCGCGCTGAATGCCACGTTCGCGGCGGCAGTTCCGAGCGAGCGCACGAGGGCCTGCAATTCGCTGCTGTCGGAAAGTTCCGCTTCGAACGCGTTGCGTTCCGCACCGTCGAGCAAGCCGAAGGCGTGAAGGGCGGCAAGTTCTTCGTGGCGCTCCGTAATCATAGGCGTGCGGGCAGCCGGTCCTTGAGTTTCAGCAGGCCGCGACGGATGCGGGCCTTGATCGTGCCGAGAGGTTCGTTGAGCTGGGTGGCGATTTCCTGCTGCGTGAGTCCAGTGAAGAAGGCGAGTTCGACGGCCTGTTTTTGGTCAGGAGGAAGTTCGGCCAGCGCCATGCGCACGGCGGCGGATTTCTCACTCAACCAGAGCGAACCGGCGGAGTCAGTCTCACCGTCGGAAGCAATTGGTTGGAGTTCAGGTGCGGCGGCGGACAGAATCTCGGAGCGACGTTTGCGCGAGCGCAGGCGGTCGATCGCGCGATTGCGGGTCAGGGTGACTGCCCACGAAAAAACACTGCCGCGGCTGGAGTCATAGCTCACGGCGGTGCGCCAGAGTTGGAGAAAAATGTCCTGCGTGAGGTCCTGCGCTTCGCTCGCATCGGCGAGCATCCGGTAAGCCAGTGAATAAAGCGGCCCCGACAATTGATCGTAGAGGTAGCCCATCGCGGCCTTGTCTCCGCGGGCCATCGCGGCGACGAGCCGCACTTGCTCCTGGTCGCGCTCCTTGTCGGGCGGGAGGCTGTTTCCGTCCGTGCTCATGCGAGCGCGCAGGGCAGGTTCTTCGGTCCCGAAATCAGCAGGGAATACGCGTAACGCGAAAGCACGCAGGCACGCTCGCAAATCCGTTCTGCATGGCAATCCCAATGCCGCCGCATCTCACAGCACAGCCATGCCGGCGAGGCCGAGCACGACGAGAAGCGCGAGGATGGCGAGAATGAAGCGCTCCTGTTTGGTGAGTGAGAAGGGCATTGGTTAGAGGCCGGTGCGCGCGAGACCGGTAAGAATATCGATCATCAAGGGCTCGTTGGCGAGATCGCTCCACGGTCGGTTGCTGGATAGACGCACGAAATACTGGCTTCCCTGGCGCTTGAAGCCGTATTGCAGGGCGATTCGCAGCAGCGTCGGAATGGAATGCGGATCCCGATGGTCGATCACCCGTCCATCGAACACATGCCAGAACCACACGTGTTGGGCGAATCCACGATCGGTGCGAAAGAGTCGGTATTCCGCCGGTGCGAGTTGGAGATTCTGCAACACCAGTGATTGCCGCCGCTCATCACCGGTGGTCTGACTGGTCCAACCGGATCCGGGCCAGCAGGCATCGGGCGTATGCAAAGCGACCCGGCTCACGGAAGTCTGCCCGGCCGGCCAGTAGGCGACATAGACGGTGATTTGCACGGGCTGGCCATCGGCATCCGCACGGAGGTAGGTGCGCTCCATGAGATGGGTGGTTTGGAGAATGCCCGTGAATTGATAGAGATCGCTCGGTTCGGTGACTTTCCAGCCGTTGGCGGTCGCCGGCAGGAGTTTGGCGAGGTCCGGCACGTCGGCGGTTTCGTCACTCTGGTCGCGCGAGTGCGCGAAGAAAAACACGCCCAGAGCGAATGCCATCGTCGCGCCGCACCAGAAAATCAATTGTGAGCTGCGCCCGATTGCACCTGCCACGGGTGCAGGCACGGGCGACGAATTTTCCTCTTTTGATTCCAGCAGGATTGCCAAGCCGGCGAGAGCTGCCGCGGTGAGGCCGAGAATGGCGAAGCCGGTGGCGTCGTGCCAGAAACCGGTGATGTCCACGCCATCGTTCGCTAGTAACGTGAGTCCGAGCGAACGAAGCAGGTTCATGCCCAGCGCGAGCAGGGGCGCGACCACGATGAGGACCAGACGGCGCAGCGGACGCCGCACCTGCCAGGCGGCGAAGAAAAATCCCGCATAGATGCACGAGATGAGGCTACGCACACCGCTGCATGCTTCCTCAACGCCCACGGTCGTGCGGGCGAGTTCGATTACGTTGCCGTGTTGCCGGGCCGGCACGCCGATGAGGTGCAGCACGTTCATAACGTTAGATGTCACCCAGTTTTGCAGGCTCAGGGTGAGTCGGGCATAAGTGCCATCGGGAATCGGTGCGACGAGCAACCAGAGCAGCACCGCGGTGATGCTGATCCAGTTGAACGGCACCAATCGCACGCGCTCGCCTGCGAGCAGCAGCAAACCGCCGCCCAGCAAACAACCAAGCGCGACGGCCAGAAGAAAGAGCACGACGGCATGCGACCACGCGAGTGTGGCGGCAAACAGACCGGCCAGCGCGAGGATGGTCACACCCGCACCGAGCACGCTCGCGAGAGCCGCATGGGACCAGCGTCCGTCCGGCAGCCAGCGCCAGGGACCTTGTTTGCGACTTTCATGGATGAGTAGCGCAAAAATCAACGGCGCGAAGAACCCGTGTGAGAGATCGGGATTGTGCCGCCATTCGGGCCAGAGCTGAAAACAATACGCCGCGGTAGTCGCCACCAGGGTTGCGATGATCGCCAAAATGGCGCCGCGCGGGCGGGCGTCCGGACCCGGGCTGAACTGGCTCGCCGTCATCATTTCCTGGTGGGCAAAGCGGGGCGTTCCAGTATGGCGTAAGTGACTTCGAGAGGCAGGGGCACGAGAGGCAAAACTTGCAACAGGTGTGCCGGATCAGAAGGACTGGTCAGCACTCCCGCCAAGGCGCGAAGGGCCTTGGCGTCCGAAGAGGTAAAGCGCGTGATGGCGCTGGCGACCTGCTCAGCATGGGCCTGATCGCGACTAACGACCGCAGCCAGATAACTGGCATGATAGAGCGGCAGCGTTTCATTGGTCAGCTCCGGCCCTTGTTGCAGAAAACGATCCGTGTAGCGCGCGCAAGCTGCGGGGTCGGGCTCGCGGATGAACCAGGCGCAGAATTGCGCGGCGAGTCGCGCAGACATCGGATAAGTCAGGAGATTGTCGTATTCCGTCTCCATGAGCGCGGTCCAATTTTTGCCACGGAAGGTTCGAAGCCGGAGGAAGGCTGCCTCGTCCGCAGGCAGATGTGCCCCGTAGGCGTTGATGATTTCATTGGACTGATCGAGCCGGCCCAGCGCGATCAAACGATCGACTTGAAAATAGGGTTGGTAAGCGCTGGCGGGCCGGCTGCTCACCCGGACGAGGCGAACGAGCGCCTGTTCGTGGCGATCCTGCATCAGTAGAAGTTCCGTGCGGACCAGTTCGACGCACCATTCCGGCAGGCCGGGGTGATGCTGGAGAATCTCTTCGAGCGCCGCGTGATCACCTGTCTGGCGCACCGCGAAGAGCAGGCAATGCAGCCAGGCCTCGCGACGGTTGGTATCTTCGGTGAGCATCGCGGTCGCGAGCGGCTTGATTTGCCCGTAGGCGGCCCGGGCCAGCAACGGACGAATCCAAATCTGTGCGGTCGCTGGCCGTTGCTCCGGCACGTCGCGCATCAGGCGTTCGTAGATGTGTTCCGCGACGAATGGCTGTCCCGATACCTGCGACAGGCTCGCGAGTGCAAGAGCCGCGGGGTAGTTGCGCGGATTGAGTTCGCACACGCGCTGCAGCGCGAGCAACGCCGCGGGGTAGTTGCCGGCGGCAATGGCTTGTTGGGCGCGTGCGGCGAAGAGTTTCTCCTGGGAGCCGCGCAACTCCGACCACAACGGCGGCCAGGCCACCGTGGCGTAGCTGATCTCGTAGTTGGCCGAGCGGAGAAAAGCAAAAACGGCCAGTGTGCCGGCGAGATAGAGAGTGGCGAACGCCGCGCCGCCAAACAGCGCAGCCCGCTTCCAGAAAGGGCGCACGCGTTCCGCATCCACTCCGCAGCGCCAGCCGTCCTTGGTTTGGGTGAGCAGCGGACAGACCCGGCGAAACCGCTCCGGACGGCGCCAGTGGGTGATGGCGACGCATCTTGAATCGAGCGCGTGTCCGGAATCGCTGTAATGCTGACAGGGGCATGAATCGCGATGGGCGCCGCGTAGGCGGAACCAGGTTTTGCGGACGTTCCAGTAGAGAAGCGCCCACCAGAACAGGAAAAAGTCTGTAAGCCAGCCGGCCACGTCGGGCACGCTAGGGCCGCGCCTTCGTGTCGCAACGGCAATTCACCGCCGGGGTTGCGCTGGATTCCGAGTTTCGGCGCATATGACAAGCCTGGTTCGTAGGCTCCGGCTGGTGTCTTTTGACGGGAGAACTTTTCTGGCTAGAATTCCGGCTGTTTCCTGCCCACGCCATGAAAACGTTAACCAGACTCCTTCTCGCCGGAGCCGCCACACTGGCTCTCGCGCTTGCCGCCTACGCGGCACCGTCGGTCGGCCAGCCTGCGCCGGATTTTTCGCTCACCGACATCCACGGAAAGACACACAGCCTGGAAGCCTACCGCGGCAAGACGGTCGTGCTCGAATGGGTCAATCCGGAGTGCCCGATCGTGATGAAGCATTACGATAAGAGCGGCAACATTCCCAATACGCAGAAAGCGGCGCTCGCCGACGGGGCCGTGTGGCTGACCATCAATTCGGGACACCGCGGCTCCCAAGGTGACTACAATGCCGGCGAGGTGACGGCGTGGAGCAAGAAGAACAACGCTGCCTTTACGGCTTACCTGCGCGATCAGGACGGCAAAGTTGGCAAGCTCTACGATGCCCGTCACACGCCCACGCTGTTCATCGTCAATCCCGAGGGCACGCTCGTCTATGCCGGCGGCATCGACGATATCAGCTCCGGCAACGCTGGCGACATCGCCCGGGCGACGAATTACGTGAAGGCTGCGTTTGCCGACCTCAAGGCCGGCCGCCCGGTTTCGAAGTCCGTGACTCGCGCCTACGGCTGCAATGTGAAATACGCGAACTGAGTCGCGTCCACATTTTCAATTGAGGGCCGGGGAATCGCCCCGGCCTTTTCATTGCGTAACGCAAAACTTCACTTCTGTTGCTGTCGGCGCAGCGGGCGGGCGCCACGAATCATGAAGCGGCAGATTGCAGAGGGCCGAACGTCTGCAGTGTATCGTCGGTGTGAAGGAAGGCGGCGCCAATCTCAGGGTGGGCTGAGCAGAAAGTGGCAATTCCCTCGGGAGTCATGATGAAGAAGGCCGTGGAGAGCGCGTCGGAAACGGCGGCGTTGGGTGCCAAGGCCCAGACACGCTGGGTGCGTTCTGCGGGCCGGCCCGTGCGCGGATCCATGAGGTGATGGCCTTTCACGGCGATGCCCGAACCGCTGAGCGCGGCATTAACGAGCGGGATGGTGCGGTAGGAATCGTCTTCACCGAGGCCGACGTGCCAGCCGTTTCCGTCTTTCGGTGCGTCAAGCGCGAGGACCGTGCTACCGCCGCTTTGGAGCAGGGCGGCCGTGATGTCCCATTCGCGCAGCGTGGCGGCCAGGCGATCCAAGGCGTAACCCTTGCCCACGGCGCCGAGGTCGAGATGAAGACGCGCGGCGTGCGAGGTCAGCACGTGCGCCGTCGGATCGAGCGAATAGAGCGGGGCATCGGCAGCTGTTCCCTCGGCGGCAACCGACGCGTAGGCTGGATCAAAGGCGCGACCGGTAGCGGCTGAAACCTCGGCGGCGACGAGCAGGCAATGCAGCGCGTCTTCACCGATGGATATGGACTCGCCGGCCGCGAGACGGTTGGCGCGGGCAATGTCGCTGGATTCAACAAAACGACTGAGCTCGGATTCGAGGCGATCGAGTTCGCGAAAGGCAGCTGTCGCGGCCTGGCGGGCGTATTCGTATTCCTGCCCCGAGATGAAAATCCCGAAGGTTGTGGCCATGGCCTCGTGTTCGAAGTGCGCGGGTTTCATCGGGGGAACCTCCGGGCAAGTTCACCGCGCAATTTCCACATGGCAATGGCCGGTCGCAGCCAGAGACGCAGAAAGCCGTATTTCGATTCACCATGGTTGCGCGGATGATGCCGCACGGGCAATTCACCGACGCGGAAGCCGGCGGCGACGGCCATCGCCGGAATGAATGACTGCATCAATTCGACCGGAAAAAGCGCATCGCGAACGGCACGACGCATTACGCGCAGTTGGCAACCGGCGTCGTGCACGCCATCGTTGAGGAAGCGTCGGCGAACACTGTTGGCCACGCGCGACATCACGCGACGCAGCGCGCTGTCGTGACGGTTTTGACGCCAGCCGCAGACCAGATCGAAGCGACCTGACTCAACCAAGTCGAGCAGGGCGGGAAAATCATGCGGGTCGTTCTGACCGTCGCCATCGAGCGTGAGGAGCAGTTCACCGTGCGCGGTCAGCAGTCCCGCCAGCAGCGCGACGGCCTGGCCTGCGTGGGTCAGCGGGACAGCGCGACATTGCGGCCAGCGGGTGCAGGCTTCGGCGATTTCCGCGGCGGTGGCATCGGTGCTGCCGTCGTTCACGAGGATGATCTCGAACGCCTGCCCGCGCGCGGTGAGCACTTCCACGCAGGCCTCGGCCAAGGGCAGGATGTTGCCGGCCTCGTTGTAGAAGGGAATGACGAGCGAGTAGCGCGGAGTCATGGCTGGCGCTTGAAAACCACGAGGGTGAAACCGGGACGCAGGCCGACGAAATGAGTCGTGTAATTTCCGTGCAGGCGCGACTGCACTTCCTCGGCAAATCCGGCGGACGCGATCACCAGTGAACCTTCACAATCCTCCGGCACGGTGCTCCAGTAACCGATGTTGGGCAGTCCGCGGAGATACCACGGCAGCGGCCAGATCTCCTCGCTGATGATGCGGATGGGACCAGCTGGAGCGGCCATAACTAAGGGACGCACTTTCAACACATCAGATGACGAGTGCACATACGCGTAGGGATTGCGCTCGTCGGCGGGACGTTGGAAGGAGGTCAAACGGACCTGCTGCGCTAGGGAAGCCGTCACGCCCAAGGCAAGTCCAGCGGCGGCGATCCGGCCGGCGGCGCGAGCTGGCAGTGCGGCCAGCGCGCCCGCGGCGAGCACCGCGAATCCCGGCACGAAGTGAATGCTGTGCCACGGCGTCTTGTAGGCGGTGAAGGACAGAACCAGCGCGACCACCCCGGTGAAAACGGCGGCCCAGCGGAGAAGCGGGCGGCGGTTGGAAGTGAATGCGATGACGAATCCGACCAAGGCGAGCGCGGCGAACAGAACCTGTTGGGTGAGCACGCCGCCTTCGCGCCTCCATCCGAAAAGCGACAGGTAATACCACCACGGCTTTTCGTGTCCGGTATCGCCGGCGAGGCGACTGCCCATGGAAGCGAACGTGCCAAGCGCTTCGGTCAAACCGCGTGGATTGGTGCCGAAGGATGAGTAGAACAAACCGGCGACCACCAGTGCGGTGAACAGCGCCACCACGATGTCGCGCACCAGCCGGGTTGTGGCGGGCGGTTTCGGTCGAACGGCAATGAGCCCTGCGCATGCGGCGACAAAAAACAGTGGCGCACTGGCCTTGGTGGCCTGCATGAGGCCCGCGCAGACGCCGGCGGCAAGAATCCAGGGGAGTTTTCCGCTTCGCCACCACTGTTTCGCGCAGAGCAGCGCGCCGAGGGTGAAGGCAAGGAGCAGCGTCTCCTGAACGAAATACCGGCTGTAATAAACGCCCGGCGGAGACAGTGCCAAAAACGCCGCGGCCGCGAGCGCCGGCCAGTGCCCGAGCGGCAGGGCGAGGAAATAGAGTAACAACACCGCCAGCGTGCCGATCAACGCAGGCACGAGACGCACCGTGGTTTCGGTGAGTTCCGCGAGCGTCCGCTCCCCGCGCAGCCAGGCAACAGGCAGAACCGTGTAGTAGAGCGTCGGGCCGTGATGGTCAGTCGGATCGAAGGCATAGCCTTTGCCTTCAAGCAACTCGCCAGCCTTTACGGCTTGGTTCGCCTCGTCGGCGTGCATCGGCCGACGATCGAGATCCCATATACGCAAACCCAGCGCGAGTGCGACGACAAGTGCGAGAGGGAGCCAGCGTTGGAGGACGGGCAGCATGGGGTGAAGCCGAAGCTAAAGCTTCAATGCAGAATGGCCACAAAAAGCACAGAAAACGCAAAAAGGCGGGACCAGTGGTCCCGCCTTTGAAGAGTGAGCAAAGGATGACTTATTTCGCCGGGGTGCCGAAGACATCGACTTCGCAGTAATGGTTCAGCTCGTTCGAAGTGTTGCCGTTTGAATAAAGCCGGACGTAGCGGGCCTGGGTGCCCTTGGCGTCCACGATGCGGCCCATGTTGCTCTCGATGTAGGCGAGATCCTTGCCGGCGCCGAGTCCGGCGGAGTTGTCGTCGTCGGTGTTGTAGAGGGTGGTGACGCCGCTCTTGAAATCCTTGTCATCGGAGACCTGCACGACGAAGTCGTGATAGACGCGGGCCTGCGAGTGGAAGTGCCACACGACGATGGCGGCGAGCGAGGAGCTGGCGCCAAGGTCGATCTGCACCCATTGCGGTCCGGGACCGAACTCGACGAAGGAGCCGTCCATGCCGGTCTTGTCGCCGTCGGTCACGAAATCGAGTTCGCCGATGATGGGGAACTCATCGCTCGCGGTGACGGGCTTGCCGGCGGAGAGCAGTTCGGTGCCGGCGGGCACCATGAAGTCGGGGCGCTTGTGGCTGAAGGGTTCGAGATTCGCCAACTTGATCGGGCGCGGGGTGCCGACGAAGAGGGGCTTGGGCAGCTCGAGCTGGAGCGGCACCTTGTCCTGCGCGGCGGCGAAAGGAGCGGCCACGGCCAGGGCGATGGCAAGAAGAGGAAGGATGCGGGTGGATTTCATAAAGGAACGAGACGAAAGGTGAGAGGAAAAGGTTCCTCGCGGGTTTAGACGACGAAGTCCTCCGGTTTGAAGGTGAGCATGGTGCGGGCGGCGATGGCCTCGTTGACACGCAGCACCGTGACGGCGCTGGCGAATGCGGAGTCAGCCGGGCAGTTCAGCGGAATGTCGTCACGGATGGCGTCGAAGAAGTTCTCGAGGTGCGGCTGGTGGATGGCCTTGTCGAGAGTGACGGGGATATCCCAGGCGGAAAGCTCGGCCGTTTCGCGGACGTCCACGGTGGCAGCCTTGGAGGGACCGCCCATTTTCGGACGCGGCTTTTCCCAAGGCTTGAGCGCGACGGGCGCGCCTTCGCCGGAGCCGGGTTGGAGAATGAGGCCTTTGTCGACCCACTGATCCCACTCGGGGGCACGGGCTTCGCGGTAAAGCTTGGTGTATTTCGGATTCTCCGAAATCTTCAACGCGCCTTCGTCGCCCATGAAATATTCATGATAGCCGCCGCCGGCGCTGGTGGTGGTGAGCACCTGGTAGGTGGCGCGCACGGGACCGGCAGGCGTGGGGTATTCGTAAATGGCGATGGCGTTGTCATACCACTCGTGGGTCTTGTAGTAATCCACGCCGCCGCCGGCGATGACCGAGCTCGGATTGGCGCCGAGCAGCCAGTTGAAGATGTCGATCTGATGTGCGCCGAGATCGGAGATAGGGCCGCCAGCATAGCGTTTGAACCAGCGCCAATTCCGGAATTCGTGCATGTTGGCGTAGCCGTATTCGGCGAGCTTGGCTTCGGAGAGCGCGTAACGGGCCGGATAACCGAGATCCTCGGTAACGGCGCGGTTCCACTGACCGGAAGCGTTGGTGATGCGGCCGAGCATCTTGGCGTCGCGGACGATTTTGTCGCGCGCATGCTGATAACGCGGATTGCTGCGACGCTGGTGACCGACTTGGAGGAGTTTGCCGGTTTCGCGGGCGGTGAGCACCATTGAGCGGGCGGCGTCCACCGTATGGGCCATGAGCTTCTCGCAATACACGTGCTTGCCGGCCTTCAACGCGGCGTTGGTGTGCTCGGCGTGGACGAAGTCGGGCGTGGCCACGAGCACGGCGTCGAGGTCGGGCACGGAGTCGAGCATTTCGCGGTAGTTCTCGAAAGGCTTGGCGTCGTGGCCGAACTTGCCGAGCAGGCGCTCGGCATAGGTGCGGTTGTAGGGCCAAATGTCGCAGACGGCCTTGAAGCGGATGTCGGGGATCTTTAGCGCGGCGTTGAGGAGCACGCGGCCCTGTTCGCCGCAGCCGATCAGGCCGACGTTGAGAGTGCGGGAGCCGCCGTCGGCTGCGCGCACGAGCGCGGGCGCGGCGACGAGCATCGCACCGAGCTTGGCGCCGGTGGCGAGGAAGTCGCGCCGCGTGAAGGCGGGAAAAGGTGAGGAATTATCAGGCATGATGCGACGCGGTTCAGTTCTTGTCGGACCAGAGGGCGAAGCGGTTGTGCTTCACCAGCACGAGGGCGCCGGCGAACATCGCGATGTGCATGCCGAGCCAGGCGACACCTTCGCCTTCCTGCACGGCCATGAGGCCGAAGGAAAGGCCGACATAGAGCAGGCCGGTGAGGATGAGCGAGCAGCGCGTCTTGATGCCGAGCAACAGTGTGACGCCGAGCACGAGCAGCAAGTAGCCGAGCGACATGGCGAAGCTCTTGGTCATCCACAGCGGCATGAACGAGGCACCGGTGATGCCGGCGGCCATGCGGCTCATGTTCGTGTAGTAGGCCTCGAAGGAATATTTGCCGCCTGCCTCGAATTTTTCGAGACCGGCGAGAAACGTGCGCAGGCCGAGGAAAAGGCGCAGCAGCAGAAAAGCAGCCGTGTAGTCCAGATTGCGCGGGGCGGAGGGGGCGGAGTTGTCGCTCATGATATAGGGAAAGGATGGGAACAGGTTCAGGCGCCGAAACCGGGACGATAGGATTTCGTGATGTATTGGTTGGCCTCGGGAAGGTTGGTAATCTTCATCGCGGCGGTGTCCCACTCGATTGGGCGGCGGGCGCGGACGGCGACGTTGGACAGGAGAACGGTCTCGGTGAGACGAGCCGCATATTCGAAGTTGGCTCCGGCGGGCGTGCCGCCCTTGCAGGCGCGGACCCACTCGGCGAAATGACCGCCCTGCACGCGCGGGATGGTCTTGGCCGGGAGCGTGGGGGCGAGTTCACGACGCTTGACCTCGGGAATAATGCGGGCGCTGGAGTAATAGGTGTCGGCGAAAACCGTGGCTTTGCTGCCGACGATGAGCGTGCCGTTGGGCTCGAGTTGGCGTGTGGCCTCGAGATCGGGCGGGAGCAGCGGCATGAGACCGCCGTCATACCAGGTCCATTTGAGAGCCGGCATGCTGCCACGGGCCGGGAAATGATAGGTGACCACGGAAGCGGTCGGCGGGCTGACCTCGGTCTGGCGCGCGCTGATGGCCTCGATGCGGATCGGTTGCGTGAGTTCCAGCGCCCAGTAGGCGCCGTCCATGATGTGACAGCCCATGTCGCCGAGGGCGCCGGTGCCGAAATCCCAATAGCCGCGCCAAGCGAAGGGCACGTAGGCGGGATCGTATTCGCGCATCGCGGCGACGCCGAGCCAGAGATCCCAATCGAGCGTCGAGGGCACCACCGGCATCATCTTGCTGTGATCGGGGCCTTTGACACCTTGGGGCCAGATGGGACGGTCGGTCCAGCTGTGCATTTCGCGAACTTCGCCGAGCACGCCGGCTTGGTGCCATTCCTTGATGAGGCGCATGCCTTCAAGCGCGTGGCCCTGGTTACCCATCTGCGTGGCTACTTTCTTTTCACGGGCCAGTTTGTCGAGCTGACGGGCCTCGGCGACGGTGTGCGTGAGGGGTTTCTCCACAAACACATGCTTGCCAAGCGAGAGAGCAGCCATGGCGATGGGGAAATGCATGTGATCGGGTGTAGAGACGGTCACGGCGTCGATCTGGTTGCCGAGCTTGTCGAGCATCTTGCGATAATCACGGAAGCGGCGGACATCGGGGTATTCGCCATAGGTCTGGGCGGCCCGAGCATCATCCACATCGCAAAAGGCGACGAAGTTTTCTTCCTTCAACCCGTTGAGTGCCGAGCGACCTTGCCCGCCAACGCCGACGAGAGCGATGTTGAGTTTGTTGTTCGGCGACTGCGCGCGGAGGATGGCGGGGAAGGCCAGGGCGGCGGCAGAGGCCAGACCGGTGGTTTTGATAAAATCGCGACGGGAGAACGAAGGGTTTTTCATAAGGGGCGACAACTGGGTGTGAAGCGGGCGGTGATACCCGGGGGAAAGGGGAGCGTAGTTAGCTCGCAGGGCAACCGCCAAGCGGGAAAATCAGCCAATGGACCGTCGGGCCCTATGCCCAAAGGCATGCAAAAGTCACCCGCATGGATCAAAAATCCGGCCTTTTTCCCAGTGAAGCCGCGATGCGCCGTCAGGATGCGGGCAGCTTTTGGGCGCCAGTCGTTGCAATTATACTTGGCGAAATTGCACGCGAACTTGCGCTCACTCCGTGCGCAACGCGACCATGGGATCGACCTGCGTGGCACGGTGCGCTGGTAGCAGGCAAGCGACAGCGGCGACGATAGTCAGAAGCAGAGCGATGCCGACGAAGGTCGCCGGATCGTAGGCGGAAATGCCAAAAAGCTGGCTCTGGAGAACCCGGGCGAGCGCCAACGAGCCGACAAGGCCGAGCGCGACGCCCACGCCCACCAAGCCAAGCCCACTGCGCATGATCAATCGGAGGACGTCGGTTCGCTGCGCGCCGATGGCCATCCGGATGCCGATTTCTTGCCGCCGCTGGGCGACGCCGAACGCCATCACGCCATAGAGTCCGATGACGGCCAGAAGCAGGGCGAGACCGGAGAAAAAGCCCAGCAGTCGCGTAATTAACCGGCGCGGGCCGACGGCGTTGTCGACCAACTGTTCCAGTGGCCGATACTCGCCGGTGGGCAGACCCGGATCAAAGGCCGTGAGTGCGGCCCGCACCTCGGGCAGCAGCGACTCGATCGGGCGGGTGCTGCGCACGACCATCTCCATGGCGCTCCAGTCGCCGATTTGGCGGCAATCGAGATACATCTCGTTGCTCCCGGTTTCCTCAAGGGAACTGTGGCGGACGTCGGCGACCACTCCGATGACGGTGGACTCGCCGTTGACGCGGATTTTGCGGCCCAGCGGGTTTTGGCCGGGCCAGAGCTGCCGGGCGAGTGATTCGTTAATAATCACGGCCTTCACAGCCTTTGGATCAAAACCTTCTTCAAAACCCCGTCCTGCGACCAGCGGAATCCCCATCGCTCGCAGATAGTGCGGATCGATCATGCGGGGGAAGGCCACGGGATCACCTTGCGGATATTCGACGCCGACGGCGCCAGCACCCCACGTGCGGTTGCGCCCGAGCGGAAGAGTATCGCTAAGACCGACAACCTCGACGCCGGGCAGGGCGGCGACGCGTCGGGTCAGTTCACCGAGATACTGGGAAACTTCCTCACCGCTCTGGAAGTTGCGCTGAGGATCCACCCGCCAGGCGGTGGCATGCTGGGGTTGGAAACCGAGGTTGACCTCCAACAGGGCGCTGAAACTGCGGAACAGCAGTCCCGCGCCTACAAGAAGCATGCAGGCGAGGGCGACTTCGATGACGATCAGGGTGTTGCGGGCGAGGCCGGCTGAACGGCCGGCGCTGCGCTGGTGCGTGGCGTTTTGCAGCGTCTGGCTTCGCTGGTTACGGGACAGATGGACGGCGGGCAGCAGGCCGCAAACGATACCGGCTAGCATGGTAATCGCGAGGGTGACGCCAAGCGCGATGGGATCGACGGCGGCGTCCTGTAGCAGTGGCACGCCGAAGGTTTGCAAGTGGGCGAGCAGATCGGTCCCCCACATCGCCAGCGGCACTCCACCGACTGCACCGGCAAATGCGAGCACCAGGCTCTCGATCAGAGCCTGACGGATGAGGTGGCCGCGACCGGCACCGAGGGCCACGCGCACGGCGAACTCTTGCCGACGGACGTTAAGGCGGGCCAGTAACAGGTTGGAGAGATTGACGCAAGTGATGATCAGGACGCAGGCGACGGCGCCGGCCAGCATGAAGAATGCACCGCGGAAGCCACCGCGCAGGGAAGAATCGAGCGCAGAGACGTCGGCGCCGAAGTTCCAGCCCTTGGGGATGGATAACGAACCGGTGCGGAGTTGCTCGTTGATCACCGTCAGTTCGGCCTGCGCCTGTTCGACGGTGACGCCGGGACGAAGACGGCCAATACCGAAGACCGTATTACCCCATTGCGCTGTTTCCGGAGTAAGCGGAAAGGGGGTGACGATTTCGACGTCATTCCCTGGCGTGAAGATCGAGTCGAAATCGAAACTGCGTGGTAGCACGCCCACGATCACGGTCGGCGTGCCATTGAGGATGATGGCATGGCCGACCACCGACGAATCGCCCGCGAAGCGGCGCTGCCAGAAACCATAGCTCAAGATGGCGGCACCGGGCCTGGGCATCAGCCCCGAGGTGCCCAGCCAACGACATTCATCGGCCGTGAAGTTGCGTCCATGTAGCAGCCTCACGCCGAGTGTGGAGAGAAAATTATCGGAAACACCCACTCCGCGGATCCGTTCGGGATCGCCATTGCCGGTGAGGGTGAACCGGCTGTAGTCGGAAAAGGCAAAGTAGGCGGCCAGGGCTTCGAAACTGCGATTATGCTCCCTCCAGCCATTGAATACATCAACCCGGGAGGTTCGCGCGGACAAGCCGCCTTCGCCGGTGTTCTCGATCCAGACAAGGCGCTCGGGCTCGCGGACCGGCAAGGGTTTGAGCAGCACGGCGTGGATGATGCTGAACATCGTCGTGCAGACGCCGATGCCGAGGGCGAGCGTGGCGATGGCAGTGAACGCGAACCCGGGGGATTTGGTGAGTTGGCGCAGGGCGATCTTGAGATCGGAGAACATGGGGCGTGGAGAAAAGCAGCGAGGCAGGCGGATTGGAAAAACGAGCAGGAGTTACTCGGTGCGCAGCGCGACGATCGGGTCGACCTTGGTCGCGCGGCGGGCCGGCAGCCAGCAGGCGATGAAACCCACGAGGAGCAGGATCGCCGTGACGATCGCAAAGACCGACGGAACGTTGATGTCCGGAGCCTGCGACCAGCGGCTCAGGATGAAGTAGAGGCCGACGGAGCCAACGATGCCGATCGCCGCGCCGTAAGAAATCAGACGCAGACCGGAGCCGAGAATCAGCCAGGTGACGTCATGTCGTTGGGCGCCGAGCGCCATGCGGATACCGATTTCCGGAGTGCGTTGCGCGACCAACCGCGCGATCACGCCGTAGAGGCCGAGGGCCGCGAGAAAGAGGCCGAGTCCGGCAAAGCAGATCAGGACGGTCTTGATCATCCGAAAGCCGGCGTAGGCGCGTGCGATGGCCTGGTTCACGGTGTCGAGCTCCTGCACGGCGAGGTTGGGATCGAGGGCCGCGATGGCCTGGCTCATCGAATTTACCAGAAGTTCCGGCTGATCCGAACGCGCGGCGATCGTTACGTAGTTCCACGGCTCCTGCGCGAGCGGGCGCAACACCTGGAACGGGACGGGATCCACGAAGCCGGCCAGCGCCATCTTGATGTCCGGCATGACGCCGACGATCTCGGCCCAGACCGGATCGTTCGTCCCCGCCACGCTGATACGCCGACCGAGGGCGTTGCCGTCCGGGAAAAGGGCGCGCGCAAGCGAGGCGTTGACGATCGCGACGGGAGCGGCGGTGAAATTATCGGCGGTGGTGAAGTTCCGGCCGGCAATCAATTTGATCTGGAGCGTGTCGAGGTAGGACGGCTCGACGCCGTTGACGCCGGCGGTCGGCTCGTGTCCCGCCGGCGGGCGCTCCTGACCCTCGATCAGGATCGCGCGGTTGGTGAGATAGCCGAAGAGCGGCAGCGTCCACGCGACGGTCACATCCTGGACGCCCGGCAGCGCCGCCAGCCGCTCCTCGAGTCGCGTATAGAACGAGTAGCTTTGCTCCGGGGTCGAATACTTGGCTTGCGGCAGGGTGAGGACGGTCCGGGCGATCGAGTCGTATTTCCAGCCGGGGTCGATTGACAGGAGTTTATCTACGCCGGCGATGACGAAGCCAGCGCCGGCCAGAAGGACGAGAGCATTGGCAAACTGCAGCACAATCAGGCTGTGGCGAAGCCGATGCTGGGTGCGATCGCCGGTCGAGCCGCGGGCACCGACCTTGAGCGTTTCGCTGACCCGGGTGCGAGAAATGAACCAAGCCGGCGCCACGCCGAAGACCACGCCGGTGAACAGCGACACGACGAGGGCGAAGGCGAGGACCTGCCAGTCGAGCGCCAGCTCGGAATTCACCGGGCCATTCGCTGCGAGCTGACTCGAGAGCCAGTCGTTAGTCCACACGGCGATCAAGACGCCGAAGCCTCCACCGCTCACGGCCAGCAGCATGCTTTCGGTCAGCGATGGCCGCAGCAGGCGGGTGTGGGAGGCGCCGAGAGCCGCGCGGATGGCGTGTTCGTGGGCGCGGGAAATGGCGCGGGCGAGTTGGAGGTTGGCGAGATTGCCACAGGCGATGAGCAGCACGAACCCGGCGAGCGCGAGCAGCATCACGGCGATGCCGATGGTGGACGAGGAGCGCGTCGACGACTGAAGCGAGACGGCGTGCAGACCATCCTTGGCGTGGTCCACGGGCCGCGTCGGGCCGAGATTCGCGGCGATGGTTTTCAAACGCGCGTTGAATTGCTCAATCGTGATGCCGGGCTGCAAGCGGGCGAGAAGTTGGACCTCGGCGCTGCCATAGTTGGTTTTTTCGGAGTCGGTGAGCGCCAGCGGTCGATAGACGTCACCCGCGAGGAGCGGGACCGAAGCAAGGGAAGCGGACGCGACCCCGATGATGGTGGTGGACTCGTTGTCGAGCGTCACGGTGCGGCCGATGACCGCGGGGTCGCCGCCGAAATGAGCCTGCCAGGTATGATAACCGAGAACGATGACGTGGTTGCCCGGCCGATCTTCGTCGGCGGTGAAGAAGCGACCGAGCGCGGGTTGCGCGCCGAGCGTGGAAAAGAGATTGGAGGAGACGCGCCAACCATTGAGGTTGACCGCCGGGCGGCCCTCGACCGCCAGCGCGTAGTTCCAGAAACGCCAGGCCGCGAGGGTGGCGACCGAGGAGACCTCGGGCGCAAGCTCGAGGAAACCGGGATAATAGTGCCGGGCGGTTTGCGATTGCGGCGTCGTGCGGTAAACACGGACGAGTTGATCGCGTTCCGGAAACGGCAGCGGCCGCAGGACGAGAAGGTTCAGCAGGCTGAACATCGAGGTGTTCAGTCCGATACCGAGCGCGAGCGTCAGCACGGCGAGCGCAGTGAACCCGGGGGATTTGGCGAGCGAACGGACCGCGTGGCGAAGGTCGGTGAGCATGGTGACAGGGTTGGAAAATGGGGTCGCGGCCGTTATTCGGTGCGTAGCGCGACCATGGGATCGACTTTCGTGGCGCGGCGAGAGGAGAACCCGGCTTTTTGGCCGAGCTGACGGAAGGCGAAGCGCATGGGAGCGATGGAAAAAGTAACAAGTATCAGGTAACAAGTATCAGGAGGCGGAAGACCATGGTGGTGGTTGCTTGATACTTGGCACTTGTTGCTTCGCGGCGCATCATTCCGCTCGCAGCGCGGACATCGGGTCGATCTTGGTGGCGCGGCGGGCGGGGAGGTAGCAGGCCACGAGGGCGACGGTCACCAGCAGGCCTGTGGTCAATGACAGCACGAGGATGTCGAGTCCGGCCTCGCCGCTGAACATGGCGCTCAGCGCGATGCTCATGAGGGCCGAGCCGAGTAAGCCCAGGCCCGCGCCGATGAGCGCGAGCTTGAAGCCCATGCCCATGATGAGCGTGAGGATGTCGCGCCACTGCGCGCCGAGCGCCATGCGCACGCCGATCTCGGCGGTGCGCTGCATGACGAGGCGCATGATGACGCCGTAGAGGCCGAGCGCGGCGAGGAAGAGGCCGAGCAGGCTGAAGGCGAAGAATATCTTCGTGATGAGCTCCATGCTGCGGATGCCGGTCTTGGCGAGTTCGTCGGCCGTGTTGAGCATCTGCACCGGGATGTTGGGATCGAGGGTCTGGACGGCCTTGCGCAACGATTCCGTCATGGGCTGCGACGAGCGGATCATCACCGCCACGTAGTTCCACGGTTCCTGCGCGAGCGGCAGGAAGACCTGGTAGGGTGTGGACGTGGGCGAGGGATTGCCGGCCATGCCGACATCGCGAAAGACACCGACAATCTCGGCGGTGATGCGGGTCGCGTCCGCGCCGGTGGTCAGGCGGCGGCCGACGGCATCCTCGCCGGGGAAGAGCGCCTTGGCCATGGATTCGTTGATCAGCACCACGCGCGGCGCCTCGGCGTGGTCGGAAACGGCAAACTGACGGCCCGCGAGCAGTCGGATGCGGAGCGTCTCGAGGTAGGTGGGGCTGACGGCGTTGACGAGCGCGACCGGTTCCTTGCCGGGGGCGGGCGGTTCGCGGCCCTCGACGACGAAGGTGCGCGAGGTGGCGAAGAGGTAGATCGGGGCCATCCAGCCGATGGCGACGTTCTCGACGCCGGGGAGGGCGCGGAGCTGCTCCTCCAGGCCGGCGTAAAGCCCGAGGGTCTGCGCGGGGGTGGCATAGCGGGCCGCGGGCGGGCTGATGACACCGTGGGTGATGCCCGCGGGCGTCCAGCCCGGATCGCGGGCCAGGAGCACTTCCATGCCGCGCATGAAAAACCCGGCGGCGCTAAGCAGCACGAGGGCGGCGGCGAACTGGAGCACGATGAGGCCGTTGCGCAGGAAATGCTGCGAGCGATCGCCGGTGGAGGAACGGCCGCCCGCCTTGAGCGCTTCGCTGACCTTCACGCGCGACGAGAGCCAGGCCGGGGCGAGTCCGAAGACGATGCCGGTGAGGAGCGAGAGACCCACCGCGAACACGAGCACGCGCCAGTCAATGGAAAGGTCGAAGTTGATCGGCAGGTTTTCGGTCAGGCGCTTGGAGATCCATTCGTTGCCCCACACGGTGACGAGGATGCCGAGCACGCCGCCGGTCAGGGCGAGCAGCACGCTCTCGGCCAGGAGCGGCCGGAGGAGATGGCTGCGCGAGGCGCCGAGCGCGGCGCGCACGGCGAACTCCCGCCCACGCGAGACCGCGCGGGCGAGCTGGAGGTTGGCGAGGTTGCTGCAGACGATGAGCAGCACAAAGCCGGCGAGGCAGAGCAGCATGACCGTGGAGATGCCGGTGCCCGGCGGAATCGTGGAACCCTGCAGGCTGACGGTGCTGATGCCATCCTCGCTCTGGTCGCGCGGGCGCGTCTCGGCGAGGTTGGTGTAGATCGTGGCGAGCCGGGCGTTGAGCTGCTCCGGCGTGACGTTCGCATTGCGGCGGCCGATGACCTGGATGGTGACGTCGTCTTGGTTGGTTTTTTCCTGTTCGCTCATGCCCATCGGCCGAAAGGCGTCGCCCGGGCCCCAGAGCAGGATGTTGGAGAAGCTTTCGGGCAGGACGCCGATGAGCGTGGTGGACAGGCCGTCGATGGTGAAGTTCTTGCCGACGACGCCGGGATCGCCGCCGAAATGCGCCATCCACGCGGCGTGGCTGAGGATGATGACCTGGTTGCCGGGCTGATCCTCTTCCGCCGTGAACGTGCGGCCGTAGGCCGGCTGGACGCCGAGCACGTCGAAGAAATCGGCCGAGACGCGGAGCGAGCTGAGGTTGACGGGGGTGCGGCCGGGCTGGGTGAGCGTGTAGCCCCATTGGCGGTAGGCGGTGAGGCGGACGGACTCGGCTGCTTCGCGCCGGAGATCAATGAAGGAGGGCGCGCTAAGGTCGTTGCGCGGATTCTGCGGCGTGGTGCGGAACACGCGCACGAGCTGCTCCTTTTCCGGGTAGGGCAGCGGACGCAGGATGAGGAGGTTCATCAGGCTGAACATCGAGGTGTTCAGGCCGATGCCCAGGGCCAGCGTGATCACGGCGATCAGCGTGTAGCCGGGTGATTTCAGGAGCTGGCGGATGGCGAAGCGGAGGTCGTGCATGGGGAGGAAAGTGAGGTCTGTTGTCTTGGAGAAAATGATCAGCGGGCGAGTCCGGCATGAACGACGCACACATGGGCCGGCGCTTTTCGGGTAAAGGTCTCAGCGATCATGGTCGGGCAGGAGCTGGGGAACAAGGAGCCAGAGGCGGAGCACGGTGCGCGGCCAGGCGACGCGGGCATCGGCTTCGGCGCCATCCGTAACCGTGCTGGCGACTGCGGGCGGCTCGGCAGGGACCTTGCACGAGTGAATCCCGAAAAAGTGCGCGCTCAGGGATACCAGCGCCAAGGCGAGTATCAGCAAACCGCCGCGGAGGAACGGGTGGGGCGGCAGCGAGCGAAATGCGGAGCCGAACATGGCGGGTTCAGTTCGCGAGCGTGAGCAGGGAGGTAAGGAAAGTCGCGACGGCGGCCAACGCGATGCCGAGGGTAAGGAAAACACGGGTGTGAACCCGGAAAAGCAGCGTGTGCGAGGCAAGCAGCATGCCCCCTAAATAGCGGGGCGCGTGCCAAGGGCACAGGGAGTTATTAGTTATTGGCTATGAGTTAATAGCGAAACAGAGCGTTGCGGCGTCAGGGCCGTCCTGCCCTGAAAATGAAATTACCCCGTCCCGAATGTGGGATGCAAAAACGGCCTAGGACGTCATCCCGAGGACAACGAGCATTCAAACGGGCGATGTTTCGCCGGTCTCAATCGCCCGCCTTGTTCCAAGGCGGCGGCGAGTCGAAGGTCATCGCCTTGCGCTCACTCTCGAGCCACCAATCGTTGTCGCGGATGCGAGGACGGTCCTTCGCCGGGAGCACGTCCTGCCCGATCGAGAATTTTTTGCCGCGGCTCTTCACGATTTGGTCCACGTAAGGCCAGGTATACGACAGGGCCTCGTGGATTTCTTCCTCGGAGAGACTTTCCGCCAAACGTGTCAGGTTTCGCCCCGCGCGAATCTGGGTGCCTTCATTGCCCAATCCCTCCATGTGCACGGCGAGAAACAAGAGATAGGCGATCTTCGCGTTTTTCCCCACGGCCAGCCCGTCGCGATACATGACGCCGAGATTGTTGAAAGCATCGCCATCAAATTTATCGTAGGCCTTGAGATACCAATCCATGGCCTTCGCGTAATCCACCGGCACGCCATCGCCGCGGTGATAAATCAATCCCAGCTCGATCATTGCCGTGGTATCACCTTTCGCGGCCTTGGCCTCGTAGGTCGCGCGTTCGCTTTTCGAAGCGGCAAAAACCGAGCTGCAAATCAAGAGGGCAAGAACGCAACTTCTGGTGGGATTCATCGGGAACGCCGCTTTCTTTCGGGTTTCAGTTTCCGGATTCGACCGACTTCGGAAATGCGCGGGTCATGTTGATGTCGTTGGTGATTTTTTGCGACGAAGGAAGCTCGGTGGATCTCGAAGCAGACGACGGCGTGGTGGCGCAACCAGACAGAAGCGTCGCAAGGGCAAGGAGCGCGATCAGGGGTTTCATATGCCAGAAAAGTTATCACCAAATCACGTGAAAACGAGGACGCGGTGGACCTTAAATCAGATGGGGAGTGAGTGCGGATGATTTATCGACGATGGAGGAATTCAATCCAAGCGAAGGATGTATTCCTCGGTGTCGGCACCGCGGCCCGCGGCGAAGCCTTTGTCTTGGCCGACGATGGTGAAGCCGCATTTTTGCAGCACGCGGAGCGAGCCGAGGTTGTCGGTGGCGGCGCGGGCGAAGAGGGGACGGACGGTGATCAGGCGGAGCATCTGGTTGAGCGCCTGGGTGGCGATGCCCCGGCCCCAGAACTCGCGGCCCAGCCAGTAGGTGACCTCCAGGTTTCCCTCCATGGGAAAGCACGCGATGTGACCGGCGACCTGTCCGTCGGCGACGATCGTGCGGTTGATGTTCTCCGGCGCATTCAGGATTTTTGTCCAATGCACGTCGAAGGCGGCCCTGTTCTTGCGGTCAGGATTCACGAACGCCGCCAACCGAATCGCCTCCGGATCCAGCTGATGCGCGTAGAAGGCGTCGAGGTCGGAGGGCTCGACAGGTCGGAGGGTGATGCGGTCTGAACTGGACATCGTGTGTTGTCGAACGCTTCAGATCAGGCACGAGGGTCGAAGGTCCCAATTGCCCGTGGCGATTTTCTAGCCTCTTGTTTCATGGACCAGAGAGTAATGCTCCACGGTGGGAAAGGGATCATAGTAGTGGTGCAGGAGTCTCTTCCATTCCGAATATTGAGGCGACTTCCGAAACCCTTCGGTGTGTGCTTCCAACGTCTTCCAGCGTGCGAGCAAAACGTATCTACTCTTTTTTTCGATGCACCGCTGCAGTTCGTGCGAAATGTAGCCAGCAACGCTGCTGATGTAAGCCGACGCTTCGGCAAAGTCGCGCTCGAAAGCGGCTTCTTGCCCTGACTTCACGTCAAGGATTGCGACTTCGAGGATCATTTTCTTCGGCAACAGTATTCTTCGGCTTCAGACAAAAGCGTAAGTTGCCGGAGGTCCATGTGGAGACGAATGGGCCGTAGGTCCCTCGTCCTCAAGTTTTGATTTCCTCACTCCTTGGATTTGAGCCCTGTCGCCTGCGGCTCGGTAACTTCGCGGGGCTCAGAATGACGATTCCGGAAGTCTATGGTGACGGCCTCTTACGATTTTCGCGATCAAGCAGCACCCCGGATCGCCTGCGAGCAGGCTCCTGCAAGAGCGGAGCGCGGGCGGTCGTGCTGGGACTGTTGGAGCCTGCTTGCAGGCGATGTGTTGTTCGAGGGCTGCAGACGGCTAATCGCACGTTCCACGGATATTCGCGGATCGAGCACACACCCCGCCCTGACGGGCACCCCTCTTGATAGAGGGGAATCAATACACTCCAGGCGAAAATCCTGCAGATGTTTGCGCTTACTTCGCGCGGTCAACCGTGAGGCTGCCGTTCATGGATTCGAGGCTCACGCGGGTGCCGCCGCCGTTGACGGCGCCGCGCATGTCGCGCTTGCCGGATTTGTGCAGGGTGATCGGGAAATCGCAGTTGATGCGGCCGTTGACGGTGTCTGCGTCGAAATCGAAAGCGGCGTCGGCCGGGAGCGTGAGACGGCAGGTGCCGTTGACCGTGTCCAGGGCGATGGCGTCGCCGGCGGCCGGCATGGCGGCATAGGCGACGCGAATCGAGCCGTTGACGGTTTCGAAGCGGCCGGGACCAGCGAGTTCCTCGGCCTCGATGCCGCCGTTGACGGCATTGAGATTCACCGAACCTTTCATGCCGTTGACGGAGATGTTGGCGTTGACCACGTCGATCTTATCGAGTGCGACGGTGGCGGGGACCATGAGTTTGTAATGAACTTGGGCGTTCATGTTGTCCCAGAACTTCCACTTCTTCTCGTATTCGGTTTTTACGGAGAGGCGGCGGTTGTTGGACTCGATGCGCAGGTGCATGCGGCCGAGACCTTCCTCGTTGCGGGCGGATTTCTCGGCTTCGAGGGCGACTTCGTTTTTGTCCCAGGCGATGATCTCGACGGAGCCGTTGACGTTTTCGAGGCGAATGGAGCCGTTGGCGTCGAGCGGGTAGGTCTGGCTGAATTTCTCGGTGACCTTGGCGGAGGCGGCGGTTGTGAGCGCGAGACCGAAGGCGAGGAGGGGAAGCAGGGTGAATTTCATGGATGAAAGATGAGGCTGACCGCGAAGGAGCATGGCGCAGCCCTACGCTGAAAACACGTGAAACTGCGGAAAGTTACGAAGTTTCAGACCGCAGAGAGATTGAATCACAAAATACACGAATCATACCAATTGCGATTCGAGATGAGATTTTACACCAAGGTCGCAAAGAACGCGAAGCGGGTTCGTTGTGAATCGGTTAGCGCCTTTGTGTCCTTGGCGAGCTTCGTGTGAAAAGTCCCATTCCGGTCAGTAATTGGTGTCACACGAAAGATTCCAACCCAACGAGCCCGGGTTTCGTGTATTTGGTGTATTGGCTTCGCCATCTCTGCCAAGCCTCCGTCGTGGTGACCAATTCGAGGCTCAGTATTCGGCGGGTTCCTCGTGCTTGGGAACGGGGGCAAGGCCGGCGCCGAAGAGGCGTTCGAAACCGTCGTAGGAGGTGAGCTCGATGATTTCGAATTCGCTCAGGCCCTGGCGCACCAAGGGCAAGGTGGCGAGGTGCTGGCGCGCTTCGACGGCGCCGCTGCATTCCAGCAGGATGACGGCGCGCCGGCGAATGGCGGTGAACCAGATCTCGCGAATGATGCCGCGTTTCTGGAGGTCCCAAATGCCTGCGGCCTCGGCGCGCAGGATGTCGTGCAAGTCGGGACGCGAGGTGTGCGAGAGATCGTGTTCGAGAGCGAGAATGCGCATGGGCGGAACAGGTTGAGGTTGGGGGATCAGGCCGGCATGGCGGGTGATGGCGTGGGGTTCAGCTTGGCCTCGAGGAAATCCGTGAGCAGGTCCGGATCGAGCGAGGTGCGATCGAATTCGAACATCGTGCCCTCGGGGTAATGGCGCGTGTTTTTCAGCAACCGGGTGACGCGGCTGGCCAACGGGCCGGCTTTGAGCGTGGCGACCGCCTTGCCGCCGAGAATAATGGCGAGACGGAAATTGCCGCGCTTGGGCACGAGATAGAGCAGACGGCGTTTCTTCAAAAGCTGCACCTGATACCAGCCGACCTGGCCGGAGTATTGCCACGCGCTCGTGACATCGGGGTGGTGGGCGTGCAGGCGGTTGAGGACTTCGCCGACGGGCGGGAAGGCTTCGCCGAGGACGCCGGGCAGTTCGCTTTCGTCGGGCCGGTGCGTTGCATCGGGAAACGCAGCCGCTAGATCAGTTGCAAGAGACGCTTTCATGGCTGGTGAGTTTGGCGGCAAACCAGCGTGGAGTGATCCTGCCACTGCAAGGATAGCCCGCAGGGCTAGCGCGTCGAGCCCGCGGTGACCGTCTGCTCAGAGAGTATGAACCTGAATGGACCTGAGTAGGCGATGGAATGCGGCGCTGGTGAACGGCTCCGACCCATGGTCGGTGGAACTTCGAAACTATTGTAGAAGTTCGCTGATTACCCGACACACCCCGTCGCTTCGCGCCACCCCTCTTGATCCCGACTCATGCAGTTGAACCTGATCACACTCGGTGGCGAGAATCTCTATGGTGGTGCTGTGGGCAGCCCGCTTGCGGGCGCATTTCCAGGGCGCGCGCAAGCGGGCTGACCCACATCCCACTGCATAGTTCCGGCTTCATAGAGGGGGTTTTTGGTCTATTAAGGGAAAAGTCCTAGGGCGAGTGACCGGTAGGCTCCGAGCGGGGAAACCGGAGCCGCGGGACAGGGTGCTCCCTCCTAGGTCAAAATGGGGCGAACCGCTATGCTTGGAATATATGAAACCTCGGACGTTGCCCCTTCTCTGTTTTCGCGCCGCGTTGCGGCATTTCTTCTGTGCCGTGTCGCTCCTTTTCGTTCCGCTGATCAACGCCCAGACATGGACGGATCAGGATGTCGGCGTCGTGGGCATCGCGGGCAGTAGCATCGAAAGCGAAGGGACGATAACCCTGCGCGGTTCGGGCGCGGACATCTGGGGCGTCTCCGATGGGTTTCATTTCCGTGCCACCACACAAACAGGAAATGGTGCCGTGGTGGTGCGGGTGACGACTGCGGGCAGCGGTCACGCTTGGGCGAAAGTTGGGTTGATGATGCGCGAGGATTTGACGCCGGGAGCGAAAGCCGTGCTGGCCTACGCGACGCCGGGAAATCATGTGGGCCTGCAGGCGCGGGCCACCGCCGGTGATAACACGGTCGTCGTTGCCGATAGCGGCGGAACCACGCCGGTTTGGCTGCTACTCGATCGAGTGGAGAATGTTTTCGAGGCCTACCGCTCCACCGATGGCGAAAATTGGACGCGCATCGGCCGGACAACGGTGACCATGCCGGAGACGATTTACGTCGGTCTCGCCGTCTCGAGTCACAACAACGCCGTCCTGCAGGTCGCGACGCTGGACAATTTCGCGCAACTCGACGTCGGCAAACTGGCCGAACCGACAAACCTGCGCATCACAGAGCGCACGGCCTACACGTTCGGCTTGGCGTGGGATGACAACGGCGGTGGCACCACCGCGTTTCAAGTTGAGCGGTCGAGTGGTTCGGACGCGCCGTTTGCGCACGTGGGCACCACAGCGGTCGGAGCGACTGTTTTCACCGATACAACCGTGACGCCATCGGGCATTTTCCGCTACCGCGTGCGTGCGGTCAGCGAAGGAGGCGCTTCCATCTATTCCAACATCGTGATGGGGCAGACCGCTTTTGATCCATTCGTGGCCGCGCCGAGCAATCTCCACGTTGTTTCCGCCACCTCCACTGCGCTGCAACTCGGATGGACGGATAATTCCGACAACGAAACGCAGTTCGAACTCAGCCGCCGGCAGCAAGGCGCAGCCGAGTTCACGGTCATCGCGTTACCTTCCGCTAACAGCACGAGCTACCACGATACGGGACTCTTGGAGAATTCCGGATACGATTATCGCCTGCGAGCAGTGAGAAACGGCGTTTTTTCCGCCTACGCGACCTTGGGAGCCGGCACGACGCTGGCCACTTCGAGCAATTGGGCCGGCGGCGACATCGGCGTGGTCAATTCCGCGGGCCAGACGCAGGTGGGGAGCGATGGCAATGCGTTCACGCTGGTGGCCGGTGGCGGCGATATGTGGGGCAGCGCCGACGCGCTCCGGCTGCACTATCGACATTGGAATGGCGACGGCTTGATCGCGGCGCGAGTCACCGGACTCACCAATACCGATGCCTGGGCCAAGGCGGGCGTCACGATCCGGGCCACTTTCGATTCCACGTCGCCCAATGCCACGATGGTGCTGACACCCGGCGGCAACAGCGGATTCCAAGCGCGGACCTCGCCGGGCGGCGCGACGACCTTTACCGCCGGACCGCGGGTGAGTTTTCCGTATTGGGTGGGAGTTTCCCGCGCGGGCAACCTCTTCAAAGGATTCGTCTCGTCGGACGGCATCAATTGGACGCAAGTGGGCTCGGCGGAGATCGCGATGTCGGATAACGCGTTCATAGGGGTGGCGGCGTGTGCACATAGCAGCAACGGGGCGCAGACCACGGCGGTGTTCGATCAAATCTCCGCGCCTGATTGGATGCCACCCCCGACGCCGGTGACATCGTGGACCCACCAGACGTGGGGCGGAACGTCGGGAGAATTCACACCTGCCGGATCGGATGTCCGGGTGACAGCCCAAGGCGGTGATATTTGGGGCACCAGCGATTCCGGCGCGTTTGTTTACCAGGAATGGACCGGCGACGTGACGCTGATTACGCGTTTCGATCAATTCACGCCGAGCAATGACTGGACGAAGGCGGGGCTCATGATCCGGGCTTCCGGCGCCGCGAATGCAGCCAATGCGTTTGTCGCGATCACGCACGGACACGGCCAGGTGTTTCAATCGCGGGTGAGCACCGGAGCCGGCACCACTTCGCCCCAGCAGAACGGCTGGCAGGCACCGTTCCAGTGGCTGAAGCTCGTCCGCAACGGCGACGTGTTTTCGGGCTATCAATCGCTCGACAATCAGGCGACTTGGACGCTGCTCGGCACGGCGACGATCGCCATGCCCGAGACCGTGCGGGTGGGGCTGGCGATTTCGTCGCATACCAACACGAGTCCGACGACGGCAGGCTTTGTCAGTGTCCTGGTGGAATAGGATAGGGGCGCCGCTCTAATCTACGTTCCAATCGGGCTGTTTCCGCGAACGGTCCGTGGGTGAGTATTTCCCCGAATGCGACCAAGAAGCCGTGCGAATGACGCGAGTTTGGCGCGGTCCTGCGGACGATTTTTCGCGCCGTCTACGTCGCAGAAACTCTAATTTTGGGCCGCTCGCAAATTTGACAGCTCCGGCCGTCTGCACCCACTAGCCGAAGTCCCCCGTCTTTTTTGCTGAAAAGTCGTTGCAGATGAAACGCTCGCAACGGTTTTTACGTCTTTTCCCTTCCGCACATACTATGTCCGAAACTCCCAAGCCGCCTTCCCGCCGTCGTCGCTGGATAATTTACGCCCTTACGGTGCTCATCATCGCTGCCGGTGTGTGGCATTTCAGCACGAAGGAAAAACCCAAGGGGAACCGCTGGGGTCCGAATCCGGATTGGGCGGGCACGGGTCCCGCGCAGGTCCAGCCGGTGCGAGTTGTCAAGGCCGAGCGCCGCGATCTCGCGGTGCACCTCAAGGCCATCGGCACGGTAACGCCGCTCAACACGGTGACCGTGCGCAGTCGCGTGGACGGGCAGTTGCTCCGGGTGCTTTTCGAAGAAGGCCAGCGTGTCACGCAAGGCCAGTTGCTCGCCGAGATCGATCCCGAGACCTATCGGATATCCTTGGCGCAAGCCGAGGGCCGTCAGAGTCAGAACCAAGCGCAGCTCGAAACCGCGCGGGCCGATCTGGAACGCTTCCGGCAGCTTTACGACAAGAGCCTGGTTACCAGCCAGCAAATGGAAACGCAGCAGGCCTTGGTCCGGCAGCGCGAGGGCGCGCTGGCTGCCGACCAAGCCGCCGTGGACGACGCCCGGCTGCAACTCGCTTACACCCGCATTGAGGCGCCGATTTCCGGTCGCTCAGGCCTGCGCCGGGTGGACGCAGGCAATCTCATCCGCGCGAACGACACCAACGGCCTGGTCGTCATCACGCAAACGCAGCCCATCAACGTGACGTTCACCGTGCCAGAGAGCGAACTCTCCCAAGTGCTCGAGCCGATGCGCGCGGGCGAACGGCTGACCGTCGAAGCCTGGGATCGCAGCGAGCGCAAGCTGCTCGCAACCGGCCGGCTTACGACGGTGGACAACCAGATCGATCTCTCGACCGGCACCGTGCGCCTCAAGGCGGAATTCGCCAACGAAGACGAAAGCCTCTTTCCCAACCAGTTCGTCAACGTGCGGCTGCGTGTGCGCACGTTGCGCGATGCGGTCGTGATCCCCGCGGCCGCGGTGCAGTTCGGTTCGCGCGGCACCTATGTGTTTCTCGTGAACGAGAAAAGCCAATCCACCCTGCGCGAAGTGGTGCTCGGTGCGGCCGAAGGGCTCGACCAAGCCATTGTGAGCGGCTTGGAGCCCGGCGACCAAATCGTGCTGGAGGGCGTCGACCGGCTCCGCGAAGGGCGCAATGTGTTGATCGTTGAGACTGATGGCATCCTGCCACCGGGCACGAAACCGCCGGAAGCACCCCAGAAGAAAAAGAAGCAATGAACCTCGGGTCCGCTCCGAGGCACTTCCCCAAACAAGCCATGGCGAGCATCGCATCACTTCTCCTTGTCGGAGCCTGCTCGCAGCCGATTTCGAACTGCCCATGAATCTTTCGCGTCCGTTCATCCTGCGGCCCGTCGCCACCAGCTTGCTGATGGTGGCGTTGCTGCAAACGGGCATCATGGCCTACCGGTTGCTGCCGGTCGCCGCGCTGCCGCAGGTGGATTTCCCGACGATCCAGGTGTTCACTTTTCACCCCGGCGCGAGCCCGGCGGTGACGGCCAGCGCGATCACCGCGCCGCTCGAACGCCGCTTCGGCCAGATACCCGGCCTCAACCAAATGTCGTCGTCCAGTTCGGCCGGGGCGTCGGTCATCACACTGCAATTCTCGCTCGATCTGTCGATGGCGGTGGCCGAGCAGGAGGTGCAGGCCGCCATCAACGCCGCCGACAACCTTTTGCCTAATGACCTCCCGGCGCCACCGATCTACCGCAAGGTCAACCCCGCCGACACGCCAATCGTCACGCTTGCGGTCACCTCGGCGTCATTGCCGCTCCCCGAGGTGCACGACCTCGTGGACACCCGCATCGCGCAAAAACTCGCGCAGTTGCCCGGTGTCGGCCTCGTGAGCCTCGCCGGTGGCCAGCGTCCCGCCGTGCGCGTGCAGGTGAACCCCGGCGAACTCGCAGCGCGGGGACTGAACTTCACCGACGTGCGCAATGCCATCAACGCGGCCAGCGTGAACTCGCCCAAGGGCAGCTTCGACGGCCCGGTCCGCACGATCCTGATGGATGCCAACGACCAGCTCCGCTCGGTCGAGGAATTTCGCAACCTGATCATCACCTGGCGCGACGGCGCGCCGTTGCGCTTGGGCGACATTGCCCGCATCGAAAACGCCACTGAGGACCGCCGGCTCGCGGCGTGGGCCGACCAGCTCCCGGCCGTATTGATCAACGTCCAGCGCCAGCCGGGCGCGAACGTCATCGAGGTCGTCAATCGCGTGCAGGCGCTGCTTCCGCAATTGCGCGCAAGCCTGCCGGCGGCGGCCGAGCTGACCGTGCTCACCGACCGCACCCAGAGCATCCGCGCCTCGGTGCGCGCTGTGCAGCACGAACTCATCTTCGCCATCGTGCTCGTCGTGTTCGTAACCTTCCTGTTCCTGCGCAACACCGCGGCCACGATCATCCCGAGCATCGCGGTGCCGCTCTCGCTCATCGGCACGTTCGGCGTGATGTATCTCGCCGGCTATTCGCTGAACATCCTCACGTTGATGGCGCTGACGATCGCCACCGGCTTCGTAGTGGATGATGCCATCGTGATGCTGGAAAACATTGCGCGCTACCGCGAGGAAGGCGCGTCGCCACTCGAGGCGGCGTTGAAGGGCGCGGGCCAGATCGGTTTCACGCTGATCTCGCTGACGATCTCGCTGGTGGCCGTGCTCATTCCGCTGTTGTTCATGGGCGGGGTGGTGGGGCGGCTCTTCCACGAATTCGCCATCACGCTGGCTGTTTCGATTCTCATTTCGTTGATCGTGTCGCTCACGCTCACCCCGATGATGTGCGCCCGCATGTTGCCGGCGCTCAATCCACACGCGCATGGCGGCGGTTTTCTCGACCGGGTCATCGTTCGCTACGGCGAATGGCTCGATTGGGTGCTCGCCCGGCAGCGTTCAACGATGGCTGTGATGGTGGGCACGCTGCTGTTGACCGCGCTGCTATACCTCGCGGTGCCGAAGGGCTTTTTCCCGCTGCAGGATACCGGTTCGATCCAAGCCGTCACCGAAGCGCCACAATCCGTGTCTTTCTCTGTCATGGCGGAGCGTCAGCAGGCGCTGGCGGCGAAGGTATTGGCCGATCCCGCGGTGCACAGCCTCTCGTCATTCATCGGCGTGGACGGCACCAATGCCACGCTCAACAGCGGACGCATGCTCATCAACCTGAGGCCGCACGGCGAACGCGATGCCACGGCACTCGAAATCGTGGATCGCCTGCGCGAGGCCGCCCGCGAAGTGCCGGGCATCACGCTCTACCTGCAACCCGTGCAGGAGCTCACCATCGAGGATCGCGTGAGCCGCACGCAGTTCCAATTCACGCTGACCTCGCCCGACGAACAGTTGCTGCACGAGTGGACGCCGCGATTGGTGGCAGCCCTGGCAGAGCAGCCTGAACTGGCGGACGTCGCCAGCGATCTGCAGAACCGTGGCTTGCAGGCCTACGTCGAGATTGATCGCGATGCCGCCAGCCGCCTGGGCGTGACCGTGTCGGAAATCGATGACGCCCTCTACAGCGCTTTCGGCCAGCGACAAATTTCCACGCTGTTCACGCAGGCGAGCCAGTATCGCGTGGTGTTGGAAATGGATCCGCGCCTCGCGAGCGGCCCGAGTGCCTTGGAAGGAATCTATGTGCGGGGCAATGGCGGAGCCGCAGTGCCGATTGCCAGCGTCGCGCGCGTGAGCGAACGACCGACCACGCTGCTCATCAACCAAATTGGCCAGTTCCCGGCCGTGACCGTGTCGTTCAACCTCGGGCCCGGGGCGTCGCTCGGCGATGCCGTGAAGGTCATCGAAACCGTGGCGGCGCAGGAGGGACTGCCCACGGCTATCGAACTGCGCTTCCAAGGCGCGGCGCATGCGTTCCGCGATTCGCTGTCGAGCACGCTCTTCCTCATCCTGGCGGCGATCATCACGATGTATCTCGTGCTCGGTGTGCTCTACGAGAGCAGCATCCATCCGATCACGATTCTTTCAACGCTTCCGTCGGCCACGGTGGGTGCGTTGCTGGCGCTGTGGCTGAGCGGCCGGCCGCTCGATATGATCGCCATCATCGGCATCATCCTGCTCATCGGTTTGGTGAAGAAGAACGGCATCATGATGGTGGACTTCGCCCTCGAAGCCGAGCGCAAGCAGGGTCTTTCCCCGCAAGCGGCGATTCGACAGGCCGCGCTGCTGCGCTTCCGTCCGATTCTCATGACCACGCTGGCCGCGCTCTTCGGTGCGTTGCCGCTGATGCTCTCAACTGGCTCCGGCGCCGAACTGCGGCAACCCCTCGGTCTCGTGATGGTCGGCGGCCTGCTCGTCAGTCAGGTGCTTACGCTGTTCACCACGCCGGTGGTTTATCTGTTCTTCGATCGTCTGGCCCGGCGTTCCCAAGGCAAGGCCACGCAGGCGCCGTTCCCCGCCGAAGTCGAACCGGAGCAAGTGCCGTCATGAAAATGCGACGGGCGCACTTTCAATTTGTAGGGTCGTCGCTTGGGCCGACCCTACAGAGGAAGCCGGCGGAGGGCGGCGCATGAACCTCGCGCGTCCATTCGTTCACCGGCCGGTGGCCAGCTGCATGATCGCGGTGGCGCTCGTGCTGATGGGTGCACTTGCTTACGGGTTGCTGCCGGTGGCGCCGTTGCCCGAGGTGGATTTTCCGACCATCCGTGTGTCCGCTTCGCTGCCGGGAGCCAGTCCCGAAACGGTCGCCACGAGCGTCGCCACACCGCTGGAACGTGCACTGGGCAGCATTGCCGGCGTGACCGCCATCACCTCCAACAGCCGGCAGGGCAGCACCAACATCCTGCTGGAATTCGAACTCGGTCGCGACATCGACGACGCCGCGCGCGACGTGCAGGCGGCGATCAACGCCGCCCGCGCCCAGTTGCCCTCGGGCATGCCGGGCAATCCGTCCTATCGAAAGGTCAATCCTTCGGCCGCGCCGATCATGGCGCTGGCGCTGAGTTCGCCGAATCTTTCGCGCGGGGAACTCTACGATTTCGCCTCAACCATCCTGGCTCAGAAAATCTCGCAGATGAATGGCGTGGGTGAGGTGACCGTCGGCGGCAGTTCGTTGCCGGCCATTCGCGTGCAATTGAACCCGCACCAGCTCGCCCACCACGGCATCGCGCTCGACGAAGTGCGCCGGGCGATCGGCGACACGAATTCGTTGAAGCCGCGCGGGTTGATCGAGTCGGGTGAGCGCCAATGGCAGGTGCAGGTGAGCGACCAGTTGCGTCGCGCCGAAGACTATTTGCCGCTGGTCATTCGCTATCGCGATGGCGCGCCCGTGCGGCTCGGCGACGTGGCGAAGGTGACTGATTCGGTCGAGAATCGCTACAGCAGCGGTTTTCATAATGACCGTCCGTCCGTGCTGCTCATGGTCAGCCGGCAACCCGGTGCGAACATCATCGCAACCATTGATGCCATCAACGAACAGCTCCCCGGCCTGCGCGCGCTGCTGCCGGCCGATGCCGACCTGAATGTCGTGATGGACCGCTCCCCGGGCATTCGCGGCACGCTGCACGAATCGCAACGCACGCTGCTGCTGGCCTCGGCGCTCGTGATGCTCGTGGTGTTTCTGTTTCTTGGCAGTCCGCGCGGCGCGTTGATCCCCACGGTGGCGATCCCGGTTTCGATCATCGGGACCTTCGGCATCATGTATCTTTACGGGTTTTCGCTGAACAATCTCTCGCTGATGGCGCTCATCGTCGCGGCAGGGCTCGTGGTGGACGATGCAATCGTGGTGCTGGAAAACATCTCGCGGCACATCGAGGAAGGCATGCCGCCCTTGCAGGCGGCGGTGCGCGGTGCCGGCGAAGTCGGCTTTACGCTGCTGGCGATGAATCTGTCGCTCGTCGTGGTGTTCGTTTCGATTTTGTTCATGGGCGGACTCGTGGAACGGCTTTTCCGCGAATTCTCCATCACGCTGGCTGCGGCCATGCTGGTGTCGCTGGTGGTGTCGCTCACGCTCACACCGGCGCTTAGCGCGCGCTGGTTGGAGGCAAAGGAGACGCGCCAGCCCGGCCGCTGGCGCGAGGCGGGCACGCGGTTCTTCGATCGCGTGAAATCCGGCTATGCCCGTTCCCTCGGCTGGGTGTTGCGACACACGGGCCTCACGCTGCTTATCCTCGCCGGCATCATCGCGCTCAACGTTTCGCTTTATTACAGTGCGCCGAAGGGCTTCCTGCCCGAGCAGGACACGGGACAACTCGGCGGATTCGTGCGCGGCGACGATGGGTTCTCGTTCCAAGTGATGCAGCCGAAGATCGAAATCTATCGCAAGCTGGTGCTGGCCGACCCGGCCGTGCAGGATGTGATCGGTTTTACCGGCGGCGGTGCGGGACTCAGCAACGCGTGGATGATGATCCGCCTGAAGCCGCGCAAGGAGCGCGACGCCAGCGCCCGCGAGGTCGCCAACCGCCTGCGCCGGATTGCTCCGCCGGTGGCCGGCTCCAACCTCTGGATGAGCGTCTCGCAGGACATCCAGCCCCCGCGCACCTCCGAAGCCGGTTCCTACGACCTCGCGCTGCTCACCGACGATGTCGCGTTGTTGCGCGAGTGGGAGCCCAAGGTTTCGCGTGCCATGCAGGATTTGCCGGAACTGACCGACGTGGACACCCCCAACGACGGCGGCACCAAACAGGTGATGCTCACGGTTGACCGCGAGGCGGCGCGCCGGCTTGGCGTGGACATGCGCATGGTCATGCAGGTGTTGAACAATTCCTTCAGCCAGCGCCAGGTGGCGACGCTCTACGAACGATTGAACCAATACCGTGTAGTGATGGAGCTGGAACCGCAATACACGCAGGATCCGGTCGTGCTCGAGCAGGTGCAGGTGATCGCGGCCGACGGCTCGCGCGTGCCGCTTTCGGCCTTCACCCGTTACGATTATTCGCTCGTTGAAGACCAGGTGCGGCATCGCGAGCAGTTCGTCGCCGAGAACATCGGCTTTGCGCTCGCCCCCGGCGTGTCGCTGCAGGAAGGGCTCGCCGCCATCGACCGCGCCATGGCGCGCATCATGTTGCCCACGCAGGTGCAGGCGCGACTGGCTGGTTCGGCGCAGACTTTCCAGAATTCGCTCGAAAACCAGCACTGGCTGCTGCTCGGCGTGCTGGTGGCGGTCTATCTCGTGCTCGGCATTCTCTACGAGAGCTTGGTGCACCCGCTCACGATCCTGTCCACGCTGCCCTCGGCCGGACTTGGCGCACTGCTCGCACTGCGTTTCACGGGCACGGAATTCACGCTCATCGCGCTGCTCGGCCTGTTCCTGCTCATCGGCATCGTGATGAAGAATGCAATCCTCATGATCGACGTCGCGCTCGTGCGCGAAAGGCAGCTCAACCTGAGTCCGCGCGAGGCGATTTTCCAAGCCGCGCAAATGCGGCTGCGTCCCATCCTGATGACCAATCTCGCCGCGCTGCTCGGCGCGCTGCCGCTGGTGCTCTCGACCGGCGAAGGCGTCGAGATGCGGCGTCCGCTCGGCCTCGCCATCGTCGGCGGTTTGGCCGTGAGCCAACTGCTCACGCTCTACACCGTGCCGGTCGTCTATCTCTGGCTCGACCGCATGCGCCTCCGCGTGCTCGCCCGCCTCGGCCGCCTCAAGCCGGTGGAAGCCGAGAAAGCGGTGGAGGCGTGAGGGGGAGTCTGTTCCTGACTCAAGTTGGCGATATGCCGCTGTCAGATCCTTTGAGTGTGCGTAGTTTACAGCATTGGGCTTCGCCCAACACTCTCCGTAGCTTCTCGTTTATGTCTGCTGCGCTGGATTATTTTCCCATACAGCCACGACGCACGAAAAGTTGCGGCCTCTGACATCCTGCCACGATTTCCGAGCGTGGGACACACCATGGGTTGCCCAATCGACTTCTTGCGCAAGGCGCTGGAACTCTCGATTGAATGGGGACTCAGCGTGATCGAATCCAACAATCATAAAAATACGCCTGACGTCGCCCTTCGCCCAGAGTTCACAAATCTTCTTTTGGATGCGCCGATCATCCCATCGATCATGATAGTCGATTCGGCCATCAGCTGAGAAACGGTCACCAAATTGGCGGACCTTCACAGCTGAAATGGAAAGGAGCTTGGCCATGCCTTCCCGACCTGCACCGTCGATGAAGTGGACGTAGTGGCCCGGACGCGCGTAGCTGATTTTGCCGCCGCCGTGCTTGAGCACAGGAAATAGCACCTTCGACCAGAGCACTTGCTTCTCTGCTGCGTAGAGCCCAGCAGGTTCCAGTTCTGCATCAATCCTTCGGAACTGTTCGATAAGTGGATGGGTATCCTTGATAGTCATTTTCGAAGCAGCAGGAAACTGCCACGCGTATTTTCCTACGCCTAGGTTGGCCCGTTGCGGGCAGGAAGGAGATTGAACCGTTTGCTTTCAACCACCGATTGATGAAAGTGCGCTTTGCCCGGCGACGCCAAAGGCGAAACGACTGGACCCTTCGCTGCGCTCAGGGTGACACGCTTCGGAATCAGGGCGCATGTCGTGTCACTATGAGCGAAGCGAAGAATCCAGCGCCAGTCCCCAAACGCGCGCCCGCTCTTTCAACGCTCACTCCGCCCGCAGCGCCACCGTTGGGTTGACCTGCGAGGCTTTGCGGGCGGGCCACCAGCAGGCGAGGGTGGCGCAGAGGGCGAGCAGGAGGGTGGTGGCGGCGAGGATGATCGGGTCGGCGGCGGAGACTTCGTAGAGCTGGCTGCGGATGGCGAAACCGGCGGCGATGGCGCCGGCGAGGCCGACGATCACACCGGTCAGGAGCGGGACCAGGCCCTGGCGGACCATCAGGCCGATGACGTCGCCGGGCTGGGCGCCGAGGGCCATGCGCACGCCAATCTCGCGGCGGCGCATCGTGACACCGTAGGCGACGACGCTGTAAAGTCCTGTGAGCGCGAGCAGCAGGGCGAGTCCGGCGAAGAGGCTGAGCAGAAACGATTGGAGCGAGGTGCTGGCGTAGGTGGACTCGACCTCATCCTGCATCGTGGTGACGTTGAAAATGGCGATCTCGGGATCGAGGGTGGCGACGAGTTCGCGGACCTGGCGCTCCAGCAGACGCGGGCTGCCCTCGGTGCGCACGAGCGCGATCTTGTAGAGCCAGGCGTATTGCCGGAGCGACCAGTAGGCCTGCGGGCGGACGACAGGTTCATCGTAACCATAGACGCGCAGCGTGGGCACGACGCCGACCACGGTGAACCAGCGCAACTCGTCCTTTTCGGTGCGGCCCCAGTTGACACGTTTTCCAATCGGATCCTGACCCGGCCAAAACTTGTCGGCAAAGGCCTGGTCAATGATGACGGAGGGCGGCGCGCCCTCGTCCTGCGGTCCGAAAGCCCGGCCGCGCAGCAGCGGCACCTTGAGCGTGTCGAAGAAATTGTCGCTGACGATGCTCATCTCCGCGAGCGGCTTGTCCTTGGAGTTGGGATCGTGCACGCCCTCGGCGGCGAGCGAGGACTGCCAGCCGGCGTTGAGCGGCGGCGTGGTGCTGAGGCCGAAGCCGGTCACGCCCGGCAGGGTCTGCAGGCGGTCGGTGAGGGTCTGGTAAAAACGTCGCGCGGCATCGTCGTGCTCGGTCTGGTCGTCGTAACGGCTGGCCGGAAGCGACATCGAAAACTGAAGGAGCGAGGACGGGTTGAACCCGAGATCGGCCGAGCGCATGTGTTCGAGGCTGCGCAGGATGAGGCCGCTCACGCTGAGCAGCACGAGCGTGAGCGCGACCTGCGCGCCGACGAGGAAACGGCGCGAAGCCGTGCCCGAGGTGGCGCCGCGACCGCCCGCGTGCAGGGCGCTGCGCACGTCGGCGCGCGCGGTGCGAAGGGCGGGCCAGAGTCCGGCGAGCACGCCGGAGAGCACGGCGACGGCCACCGCGAAGGCCAGCACCCAGCCGTTGAGCTCGATGCCTTGGAAGCGGGCGACATCGGCGGGCACGAAATGCCGGATCAGGCCCAGCGACCACGCGGCGAAGAGGATGGCGAGCGCACCGCCGGTCAACGAAACGAGGAGCGACTCGACGAGCATGTGCCCCATGAGCCGGCCGCGCGAAGCGCCGAGCGCGGCGCGGACGGCATAGTCGCGTTCCTGGCTGATGCCGCGGGTGATGAAGAGGCTGGCGACATTGGCGCAGGCGATGAGCAGCACGAAGCCGGTGGCGGCGAGCAACGACCAGAGGCCGGCTTGGAAGCGTCCGACTACATTCTCACGCAGCGGGTGGAGGATGGCCGAGACCTTGGCGAGATTGTCGGGATGGGCCGCGCGCAGGCCGACGTAGATGCGCTCCATGTCGGCGCGCGCCTGCTCGATGGTCACGCCGGGCTTGAGCCGGCCCGCGCTGTAGAGGCCGGGATTGTTGCCGCGGGATTGCCAGTGTTTTTGCGTTTCGGCGTAGGGGAAGATGGGCACCCACAGTTCGGCGCGGGATGGGATCGCCATGCCTTCCGGAGCGACGCCGATGACGGTGCGTTGCACGCCGTCCACCGGGATTGTGGATCCGAGAATGGCGGGATTGCGTGCATAGCGCCGGGCCCAGAGGTTTTCACCAATCACAACGACAGGCGCCGCGCCGGGCTTGTCTTCTTCTGTCGTGTAATACCGACCGATCAGCGGCGGCAGGCCGGCGACGTCGAAGACAGACGCCGAGGCGTAGGCGCCAGTGACGTTTTCCGGAAGCTGGCCCGCGCCGGAAAGATTGTAGGCATCGCGACGGAACGCGGACAAGGCCGTGAAGGCTTGCTGTTCTTTCATCCAGTCCTGCACCGTGGGCCAGGAAATGGACATCTCCATTTGCGGGCCCTTCTGCCAGAGCACGACGAGTCGATCGGCCTCGGGGAAGGCAAACGGACGCAACAGGACCGCGTAGAGAACGGAAAAGATCGCCGTGGTTGCGCCGATGCCCACCGCGAGCGTGAGAATTGTGGAGACGGTGAAGCCCGGTGATTTGAGCAGGGAGCGAACAGCGTAGCGGATCGTGGGCATGGGAGCGTGGAGTGCTTGCGTGAGAAAACTCGCGCGCGAGTGAGAGGTTACAGGGAGTTCAGTCCAAATTCGTGGAATAGATCGTGACGCTGCGGGCGGCAGGCGGGGTGGCCGGGGGCGGATCGAAGAGGGCCCAGCCGCTGTTGCCGACGAAGTGGAAGCTATCGTTGAAAACCTGACCGAGAGCGAGGTCGGTCATGGCGGAGCGGCCTTGAGCGATGACGCGGACAGATGGTGTCTTTTGCGAGGTCGCCGCTTGCGACGACCTCGTGGATGAGGTCGGGCCAAGGCCCGACCCTACAGGAAGACCTTCGATGCGCAGCACGCGTTGCGGATTCACGCCGTTCTGCACGGCCAGCAGGCCGCCCGAGACGGTGTAGAGGCCATCAATGCCGAAGAACGTGGCGTTGGCCGGAGCCGTGAGCAACGCGGGTGTTTTGGTGGCCGCGTCGATCCGCCAGATGCCGTTGGCGTAGTCGGCGACGTAGAGATTTTGGCCGGCTGTATCAAAAGCGATGCCTTGGAGGCTGATGAACTCGTCGCTTTCCAGCCAAGGCTCCAGGGATTCGCCGTCCGCGGGCAGTCGCCAGATGACAGGGGAAACTGAATCGGTGGCGTAGATCGCACCGTCGGGGGCGATGATGAAATCGCCCAGCAGATGCTTGCGACCATCGGCGGGCACGAGGTAACGGGCGCGAACCCGGCCGGTGGCGAAATCAATCGCGACGAGCGCGGATCGTTTGCCGTCTTCCGCGTCGGGACCGGTCATCGCGCCGACCGTGGCCGTCGCAGCCCAGAGGGTTTTGCGGTCGGGTGAGAGTGCGAGTTTGAAAACGCCGTCGAGGGCGTCGTCGTCGTGCGTGAATTTTTTCAACACTCCGACGCCGGAGCTGATGTCGCGCACCCAGACGCAGCGATTGCGCACGTCGCCGAAATACCAGAGCAGGGTTTCCGGATCCACGAGGCAGCTTTCGATGATGCCGGTGACATCGGTGAGCGTGAAGGCGGCGTCGTCTGAGGAGCCGGTTGGAATGGGCGTGGGTTCCTTGGCCAGTTGGGCTGCGAGGGCTTGAAATTTCGGCAGTTCCTTGAGCGCGGCGAGCCCGGCATCGGCACCGACGTTCAATAGCAGGCCCATGTTCGCAAGACGTTGCAAAGCGGCGAGTGCGTCGTCGGGCCGGTCGAGCATGGCATAGAGGCGCGCGAGGTTGAGCTGCACGCGCGGGTAGTCGGGCCGCAGTTGCGCTGCCTCCTCCAGCTTGGCGAGGGCGGCGGCGTTATCGCCCTCCCTGGCCGCAGCGGCAGCCTCACGAAGGAGAACGGCATGCTTGGGCGCGGCGAAGAGGGGAAGTGCCAGAGTGAAGGTGACAGCGAGCGTGGCGAACAAGCGGTGCATGAAGGCGGGGCACTGGCTTCGATCTAAATTTATCTCTTCAACTGCGCGCCCTGCGCGCTACTCGGCGCGCAAAGCGACCAGCGGGTCCACTTTGGTGGCGCGGCGCGCGGGGAGCCAGCACGCCACGGCGGCGACCACGAAAAGGAGAATGGCCGTGCCGCCGAGCGTGGCGAAGTCGGTGGCGATCATGCGGGGCATGACGGAAGCGAGGAACTGGCCGAGGACGTAAGCGCCCGCCGCCCCCAGCAGCAGGCCGACGACCGTGAGGAAGAGGCCTCGCCCGAGCACGAGTTTGAGGACATCGGCGGGTTTGGCGCCGAGTGCCAGCCGAATGCCGAATTCGCCGGTGCGTTGCGCAACGATGTTGGAAATCACACCGTAAAGACCCACGGCGGCCAGCACGAGTCCGAGCAGGGCGAATCCGCCGAGGAGTTTGGCAACGACCACGAGATTGTGCTGCGTTCGTCCGACGAACTGTTCCACGGTCAAAACCTGGTCGGCGGGCAGGTCCGCATCCACCTCGGCCACGGCGCGGCGCACGCTTTCGACGAGCGCGCCAGGATTGGCGCTGCGGACGGCAAACCGGATCCAACTCCATGGCTCGTGCACGACCGAGCGGTAAACATGCATGAGCGTGGGAGGATTGGTGAAGCTGGCGGCGGAGTGCGCGGTGCGAACCACGCCGATCACTTCCGCCCATTTGGTTTCACCGTTGTTGATCAGGCCGATGCGCTGACCGAGCGCGCTGCGTCCGGGCCAGAGTTGCTTGGCCAAGGCGTCGTTGACGACCACCTGCTCCGCGTCGCCGGCTTTCACATCGGGCGGAATCTTGCGGCCCTCGATGAGCTTGATGCCGAGGGTGTCGAAGTAGCCGGCAGTGATCATCACGGTGCTGGCCCGGGGCAGGGTGGCGGGATCGCTGCCGTTGAGCGCATCGGTGGTGATCTGGCGAACGTTCCCATAATGCCAGAGGGGCAGCGAGGTCGCGAGGGCGACGTTTTCCACGCCGGGCAGGGCGCCAAGACGACGTTCGATGCTGCGGAAAAATTCGATCCGTTTTTCAGGAGTTTCGTAGCGATGCTCGGGCATCGGGAAAACACCGCCGAGAACCCGCGCGGTGTCCCAGCCGGGGTCCTGACCGAGGAGGCGGTCGAAGCCACGGTGCATCATGCCGGCCCCGCCGAGCAGGACGAGCGCGAGCATGACTTCGGCCACAACGAGCGCATGGCGCATGTGGTGATGGCCGCGACCCGAGGTGGAACCGCGCGACTGGGCCTTGAGGGCGGCGACGACATCGGTGCGGGAGGCCAGCCAGGCAGGCACGATGCCGAAAATAACGCCCGTAAGTGCGGAAGCCGCGATGGTCAGCAAGAGCACTTCGAGACTGATCGGCAGCTCGAGCTGGCTCGTCCGACCGCCGGTGTCGCCGATGATGATGTTGGCCTGTAACAGGCTGTTGATCCACAGCGCGACGAGCAGGCCGAGACCGCCACCGACCGTGGACAGGAGGATGCACTCGACGAGTTGCTGACCGATGAGACGGGTGCGCGAAGCGCCGAGCGCAGCCCGGATGGCGAAATCGCGCACCGAGACAGTGGCGCGGGCGAGTTGCAGGTTGGCGAGGTTGGCGCAGGCGATCAGCAGCACGAATCCCGAGAGGCTGACGAGCATCCACGATATCTTGCGGCTTTCCTGATCCATGACGGCTTCATGCAGCGGCAACGCCTCATAGCGAAGCCCCGCGTAATCCTGGGGGAAATCCTTTTGCTGGGCGGCCGCCAGCGGGCCGAGTTCGGCGCCGACTTGTTGCGCGGTGACGCCGGGTTTCAACCGGCCGGTAAGCACGAAGGGGCGGTTGGAGCGGTTGTTGCGCTGATCGGGCGTGAAGGCGAGCGGACGCCAGAACGTCGAGTCGCCCCAGAAAAAGCGGTATTCGAAATTGGCGGGCATCACGCCGATAATGGTGTGCGGGTTGCCGTCGATGCGAAGCACACGGCCAATGACCGAAGGATCGCCGCCATAGCGCTCCTGCCAGAAACTGTAAGCCAGCAGGACAACCTGATCCTTGCCGGGCTGGGTTTCCTCGGCGGTGAACGGACGGCCGATTTGCGGTTGCACGCGAAAGGTGTCGAACATGTTCGCGTCGGCGAGAATGCCATTGAGGCGCTCGGCGGGCTGGCCGGGCTCGGCTACGGCCGAAAAATCCTGCGCGAAGGTCGTCAACGACAGGAACGCGGTGGTCTTTTCGCGCACCTCGCGCTGCTCGATCTCGGAAAAGTTGTTGTCCTGTCCGCCGCGGGTGTGGCGCCGCAGCGAGACAAGACGCTCGGCTTCCGGGAAGGGTGCGTTGCTGAAGAGCAGCGCGTCGATGAGGCTGAACATCGACGTGTTCACGCCGATGCCGAGAGCCAGAGTGATCAGGGCGATGACGGTGAAGCCGGGGGTCTTGAGCAGGGAACGGAAGGCGAACTTCATAGGGAGCAGCATTGGCAAGTATCAAGTATCAAGTCGGAGAGAGAAGGAGTGGCGGCGGAATTCTTGTTATTTGGTCTTTGCCACTTGTTACTTCGCTTCATTCGGCGCGCAGGGCGGCGATCGGGTCGGCCGTGGTGGCGCGGCGCGCGGGGAACCAGGCGGCAAACAATGCGACGATGAAGATGACGGCACTCGTGCCGGCCAGCATGAGGTTGTTTTGCGCGATGATCGATCCCATGCCTTGGCGGAGCGCCTGACCCAGGATGAGGGAGCCGATGGCGCCCAAGACCAGTCCGACGAACGTCAGTTGCAGGCTCTGTTTCAGGACAATGCGCTGCACGTCGCCTCCGCTGGCACCGAGCGCGAGGCGGATGCCGAATTCAGTCATGCGCTGGCTGACGTTGTTGGCGACGATGCCGTAGAGACCCACACCGGCGAGGGCGAGCCCGAGCAAGGCGAAGGCGAGCAGCACGCTATTGATCACAATCAGATTGTGGAGGAACTGATCGCGCATGTCCTGCAGGGTCCAGACGAAGCGTGCGGCCAGGTCGGGCGAGACGTCGGCGACCGCGATGCGCAGGTCGTGTCCAAACCGGGCGGGATTCGGTCCGCGGAGGGCGATTTGAAAATAGGCCCATGGTTCGTGCACCAAGGTGCGGTAGTATTGGAAACGAGTGGTGGGTTCGTTGAATTGGATCGCGTCTTCCGCGTCGGCGACGATGCCGATGATTTCCCGCAATGCCACGGTGCCGTCCGGAGCGCGCGTGCCGAGGCGTTTGCCGACGGCGTTTCCGTTGGGCCAGAACTGCCGGGCGAGCGATTGGTTGACCACGACCTGTTCGGGTGAATCCGCGGTGACGCTGGGAGCGAAGGTGCGGCCCTCGATCAGGCGGATGCCAAGGGTCTGGAAGTAGCCCGCGGTGATGAGGAAACTCTGGGCCTTCGGCAGTTCCTTCACGGAAGAATCCTGACCTTCGGCGAAAATGTCGTCCGCTCCGCCGCCGTCGCCGGTCGGCAGGCGGTTGGCGAGAGTCACGACCTCTGCGCCGGGAATCCGCGCGAGGCGCGCGAGCAACGCGTCGTAGAAGGCGAGGCGTTGTGGGACCGGGTAGGCGGCTTCCTCGACCTGCAGGTTGGCGGTGAGAATGCGTTCGCTGTCCCAGTCGGGACGGAAGTTGATGGTGCGGTTGAGACCTTGGATCATCAGCCCGGCGACGGAAAGGAGTGTAAGTGAGAGCGCGACCTGACCGACCACGAGAATTTTGCGGATCCAGCCCTGGCTGCGTCCGCCCGTCGAGCCGCGGCCCTGTTGCTTGAGTGCCTCGTTCACATCGGTGCGCGAGGCGAGGATGGCGGGAATCAAACCGAAGCCGATGCCGGCAACAATGGAAACGGCCGCAGTGTAGGCGAGCACGGGTCCGTCAATCGGCAGTTTCAAAGTGGACGTGAGGCCAAGCCGGATATTGCGACCGATAAGATCATTGCACCAATGCGCGATCAGCAGGCCAAGACCGCCACCCACGATGGACAGGATGACGGACTCCATGAGCTGCTGCTTGATGAGCACCCAGCGGCTCGCCCCGAGGGCGGAACGAATGGCGAGATCGCGAATGCGGGCCACGGCGCGCGCCATCTGGAGGTTGGCGAGATTGGCGCAGGCAATGGCGAGAATGGCGGCGGCGAGACCGAGTTGGAGACTGAGAATGGTCACGTTGGCCGAGCCACCGATCCGACCGGCGAGTTGCAGCCGGAGTCCGTAGCCGGCGGGGTAGAAGGTCGGATAATCCTTGGTCCAGCGGTCGGTGAGCGGCGCGAGCTGGGCGAGGGCCTGGGGCATTGTGATGCCCGGCGCGAGACGCGCGAGGACGGCGAATTCGCGGCGGTTGCGGTGCGTGAGCTGTCCCTCTGAGGGAACCAGCGGGCGAAAGTATTGCGTCTCGCCGAAGACAAACATCGTCGAGTAGGCCTCCGGCAGCACGCCGATGATGGTGAAGACCCGGCCGCTGATGCGGATCGTCTGCCCGAGCACATCGGAGCGGGCGGCGAACTTTTCCCGCCAGAGCCGCTCGGTGAGCAGGACGACAGTGTCGCGTCCCTCAACGCATTCCTCGGCCGTGAAGGTTCGGCCCATCAGTGGGGGCGTTTCGAGAACCTTGAACAGATCCGCGTGGGCGATGGTGCCTTGGAACTGCTCGGGGAGCTGTCCGGGCAGGGTTACGGCTTCAAGGGAGCCCGAACGGGCGGCAAAAATTGCGAAGGGATTGGCCGGGTGCGCGCGGATTTCGTCCATTTCCGGCGCCGAGAGATTCATGAACTCGGCCTGCGGCGTGCGGCCGTTGAGATTAACGATGGATTCCGGCCGGGGGAAAGGTGCCGATGCGAACAACAGGGTGTTTATCAGCGAATACATCGACGAGTTCACGCCGATACCAAGCGCCAGTGTGACCAGCGCGATGATGCTGAAGCCCGGAGCCTTGAGCAGGGAGCGGAGGGCGTAGCGCATGGGGGAAGGAAGAGGCGAAGCAACCAGTGCCAAGTAACCAGCATCAAGAGAGGGCAGTAGGCGCCGCTCCTGTTACTTGATCCTTGTTGCTTGATACTTTCCGCGCGTTAAGCGCGGGTCGGATCGGATTCCATTTGCTCCTCGACGACGCGGCCGTCGAAGACGTGGATGGTGCGGTCGGCGTTGCGGGCGAAACGGGCGTCGTGGGTGACCATGACGATGGTGGAGCCGCTCTTGTGGAGGTTGCGGAGGAGTTCCATGACGGCGTCGCCGTTCTTGGAATCGAGATTACCGGTGGGTTCGTCGGCGAGGAGCACGGCAGGCGAACCGGCGAGCGCACGGGCAACCGCGACGCGCTGCTGCTGACCGCCGGAGAGCTGGGAGGGAAGGTGCTTGGCGCGATGGCCCATACCCACCTTCTCGAGGGCCTCGGTCACGCGCTGCTTGCGCTCGTTGGCAGGCATGCCGCGATAGGTGAGCGGCAGCTCGACGTTTTCATAAACCGTGAGGTCGCCGATGAGATTGAACGATTGGAAAATGAAACCGATCTCGCGGTTGCGGATGCGGGCGCGCTCGGGGAGCGTGAGGCCCTGCACGGGGCGGCCATTGAGAATGTAGGTGCCGTCGGACGGCGTATCCAGGAGGCCGAGGATGGAAAGAAGCGTGGACTTGCCGCAACCAGAGGGACCGGCGATCGAGACGTATTCGCCTTTGCGAATGTCCATGTGAATGCCGGAGAGGGCGTGGGTTTCAACCTCGTCGGTGAGGAAGACCTTGGTGACGCCTTCGAGTTTAATGAGGGAGGGTGAATCGGAGCTCATGGAGTGAGGGGTTGCGATTTAAGCGTTACGTTGAGTGGAGACGGACGTTGGGGTGAAAACACGTGAACCGATCAGTTGGTTACGGAAATTATGAAGTTATTCGTCCACCCGGTCGGAGGCGACCAGCAAGGTGAGGAGCGAAAGGACGATGGTGATGGCGAGCATGGGAAAGGCGGGTCGTAATTTCCAAACAGGCTTACTTGAGTTTCACCCGTTCGGCGGAGTCGTGTTGCGACATGTCGGAGAGAATCACGCGGTCGCCGGGTTGGAGACCCGCGATGACCTCGATCGTGTTGACGGAGCTGCGGCCAAGCTGGACTTGGGTGCGCGTGGCGATGTCGTCGTCGCCAAGTTTGAAGATGGAGATGGTGCTGCGTTCCTGGCCGAAAGCCGGACGGTCCACAAAGACCACTTCGTCGAGGCGCTCCAGTTCGATGGTGCCGTCCACGGAGAGGTCGGGACGAGCGCCCTTCGGCAGCGGATCGGTAATGGTAACATCCACGGTGACGGTGCCGTTTTGCACGGCAGGATCGATGCGGGAGACGACGCCGGCGACGACGCCGTTGCGGGTGTCGATGGTCGCGAGCTGGCCGTGGGTGATGTCCTTGGCCTGCGTTTCGGCGATGCGGACCTCCGCCTTCAGCTTGGTGGGATCTGCCACACGGGCGATGTTCTGGCCGGGCTGAACCTGGGCGCCCACTTCGACCGGCAGCGCGGAGAGCACGCCCGTCATGGAAGCGCGCACCTGCAGGGCTTCGAGTTCTTCGTTGCGCAGGCGCGAGAGCGAGGCGAGGCGCTCGACCTCGGCCTCCTGCACGGCGAGCTGGGGCTTGATGGATTCCTTGGCGAAGGCGAAACGTTTTTGCTCGATCTCGTTGCGGGTCTTGGCGGTCTCGGCCGCGACCTGGGAGAGTTTGTGTTGCACAGGTGAGACGAGGCCATCCTTGAGGAGCTCGTCATCCACCTCGGCTTGGAGGCTGGCGCGCTCGAAAGTATCGCGGGCCTGGGCGGCGGCGGCTTCGGCGGCGAGCAGCTGGCTTTCGAGCTGCACGCGCTGGTTGGCGAGCTGCGCCTCGGCGGCGAGCAGCTGCGATTTGGCGTTGGCGGCAGCGGAGACGACGTCGGGGTTGCTCAACTCGAGGATGAGCGTGCCGGGTTCGACGGGTGCGCCGGGGCGGATGATAATCTTGTCAACGCGGCCTTGGGTGCGCGCGGCGATCCAGCGGATCTCCTCAGGCACCAGCGTGCCGAGACCGCGGACCTGGCGGAGCATCGGGCCGCGCTTGACCGTGCCGATCCACACGAGATTGCGCTCCATTGTGGGCGCGGCGGGTTTAAGGCTCGAAAGCGATACCGTGATGCCGATTAGCACGCTGGCGGCGATGACGGCATAGATGATGCGTTTGCGGCGTTTTTCCTTGGCGACGTTGGGGCGGGCGATGTCCATGAGGCTTGATTACCACCCTAATTGCACCGCGCGTGCCAAGTGCACAGCAGAGGCGCAACTCATTGATGGGCAAACCGAAGCCGCATTCGATGAATATTCCTTAAGATCGATTCAGAGCGAAGCCGGGATGTAAGTGTCCCGATAATGGGAAGAATGCTCTCGCACGAAGACCTGCGCTTAACCGCTGGTGGCGGGGACGCTGTCCGCGGCCCAAACGACGAGCCAGCCGCTTTCCTTGTCCACGAAAACCACGACGGACGCGTCCGGATCGCCAGCTTCCACATAATCAGCGCCCGCAATAAAAGAAGGATCGTGCAGCGGTGCGGGGGGTGGCGTGATGGCGAACAATTCTGATTCGGTGGCGGGCGACGGCGCTGACGGCCGCGTGACCAGAAATGCAAAGGCAAAGGCCGCGGCAGCCGCGAGCGAGGCGCTGAACCAGATAACCGGCGCGAGCGGACGCTTTTTTTCGCGACGTTCCGATTCACTCAATCGGCTCTGCAGTTCGCGCCAGGCTTCGTCGGGATCGGGCGCAACAACATCGGCCAAGCCTTTCTGATAAGTGGTGAGTGTTCGAGCGAGGTCGGCGCGAAGCTTCGCGCAGGCCGGGCAGGCCGCGACATGGTCCGAGAGGACGGCGAGCTGCTCTTTGGTCAGCGCGCCGTCCCGTTCGGCCAGAATCAGGGATTCGTTGTCGCGGCAATTCATGGACGGGAAACAGATTATTTAACCACAGATGAACACGGGTTGTCACCGATATGGAGCAGTTCGGTATCCGTGTCCATCTGCGTCATCTGTGGTTGATGGCCTTGCCGTTGATTCAGCGACGATAGTCGCGGTCGCGTCGGTTGTAACCGTAATCGCGCCGATCATGGCGGTCGTAGCGATTGTAGGCGACCCAAACCCGGTCGGTGCGGATTTCGTAGTGGCCATCGACGTAGTAGCGATGCGTGCGACCGTGACGACGTTCGGTCACCCAGTAACCGGGGACCCAAGTGCGAACTTCGACATTCTTCCAGTATCCGTGGTCGCGATGGTCATAATGGCTGTGTCCCGCCAGCACCACGCGGGTATCGTGATCATTGGCATCGGCAAGCACGGCGCCGAGGATGACGCCGCCGATGAGACCGCCGATGAGGGCGGTTTCCTTGTCGCCCGCGACCGCGGGCTTGGGGGTGAAGGCGAACGCAGTGGCAGCGGCGAGCGTGAGGGCAGTGGCTTTGATATTCATGGCGGTGATCTCCAAGGGTTGAAGTTAAGCTTCTGTCCTTGGGACGCTCCGCCCTGAGGGTTTATTCAAAAAATGTGGAGCTGCGTGATAGGCGTTGCCGCAGAAGGAGTAAGGCAGATTAAGGCGCGAACGGTTTCGTCTAATCGGGGCACATCTTACTTCGCCTGATTTGCTTAAAGCAGCCTACGGATAGCAACGCGTTGCTCCTTTTCGTGATCACTAAGCGTCCTCAAGACGAGAGAAGATGGTTTCTTTCGCGGGAACAGTGATCGCTTGTTGCGGGGGAACGAAGGAACTGCCTAGAGCTATCCTGATTTGATGGACGATAGTTACCCGTGTAATCGGCCATCCATGAATCTCAGTGCTCGATCCGCGGGATCGCGCTGATGAGGCTGCGTGTGTAAGGGTGTTGCGGGCGCTCGATCACGTCGAGGGCGGGGCCGAGTTCGACGAGTTTGCCCTGATACATGACGGCGATGCGGTCGGAGATGTGTTTCACGACCGACAGGTCGTGCGCGATGAAGATCATCGTGAGGTTCATCTCGCGCACGAGACGCATCAGGAGGTTCAGGATCTGCGCCTGGATCGAAACATCGAGAGCCGAGACGGGTTCGTCGGCGATGACGACCTTGGGCTCGAGCGCGAGGGCCCGGGCGATGGCGATGCGCTGGCGCTGTCCGCCGGAAAACTCATGCGGGTATTTCTGAAGAAAGCGCGGCGCGAGCCCGACCTGTTCCATGAGCCGGGCGACGCGCGCAGCGACCTGGTCTTTCGGGACGATGCGGTGCACGAGCAGCGGCTCGGCAAGCGAGGCAAACACGGTCAGCCGCGGGTTGAGCGAGGCAAAGGGATCTTGAAAAACCATCTGCAGGTCGCGGCGGGAAGCCTTCATGCCGCTGGCTTCCAGTTCCGTGAGATCGCGTCCGCCGACCAGCACTTTGCCGGCGGTGACGGGCAGCAACCGGATCACCGTGCGGGCGAGCGTGGATTTGCCGCTGCCGGATTCGCCGACGAGGCCGAGCACTTCGCCGGGATGAACGTCGAAGCTCACGTCGTCCACGGCCTTCACCGTGCCGGTTTGCTTGCGGATGAGAAAACCGGACTCGATCGGGAAATGAGTCTTCAGGTTTTGCACCACGATCATCGGGGCGCCGTCGTGGGTGTCTGAGATTGGCGGTGGCGGAGCAGGCTCCTCGGGCGGCAAGGTGAAGCGCGCGAGGAGTTCGGATTCGGACAGGGGCTTGGAGAGATCGGGCGGCATGCCGGGGATCGCGTAGAGATCGCGGCCTTTGGGCTGGAGCGCCGGGATGCAGCGCTGCAGGGCCTTTGTGTAGGGATGCTGCGGATTCTGAAAAATCGTGCGGGTGTCGGCGGTTTCAACAATCCGGCCGGCATACATCACCTGCACGCGGTGACAGAGTCCCGAAACAACGGCGAGGTCGTGCGTGATGAAGATCACTGCCATGCCGGTCTCGCGTTGCAGCTTTTTGATGAGCTCGAGGATCTGCGCCTGCACGGTCACATCGAGTGCGGTGGTGGGCTCGTCGGCGATGAGCAGGTCGGGCTTGGTGATGAGCGCCATCGCGATCATCACGCGCTGGCGCATGCCACCGGAAAATTCGTGGGGATAGGAGTGAAGGCGCTGTGCGGCGTTCTGGATGCCGACCGCTTGCAGCATGGCCAGCGCGCGGGCGAGGGCATCGGTGCGCGAGATTTTTTCGTGAATCAGGAGCGGCTCGATGAGTTGCTCGGAAATCCGCAGGTAGGGATTCAGCGAGGTCATCGGATCCTGGAAGATCATCGCGATGCGCCGGCCGCGAATATCGCGGAGCTGCTCCCGCGGGCAGCGGAGCAGGTCACCGCCGTCGAACACCGCCGTGCCACCTTCGATGCGGCCGGGGGGCTGGGGGATGAGGCCGAGCAGGGTGGAGCAGGTGACGGACTTGCCCGAACCGGATTCGCCCACGATGCCGAGGATCTCGCCGCGCTCGACGCTGAAGCTCACGTCGTTGACGGCGCGGTAAATGCCCGTGCGGGTGTGGAAGCTGACGCGGAGATTGCGGACGTCGAGAAGCGGCACGGGCGTCAGTAAGGTGATCCGGAGGATTTCAGCAACTCCGAGAAGAGGGTTTCGTAGCGGCTAAGCATCAGGCTGGTCGCAAACCGCGCGGGCGCCTCGGCCTGACCTCGGGCGACCACTGATTCGACCTCCTGTCCGCCCGCCAGCACGCGCCGCAGGAGGTCGGCGAGGGCGGCTTCGTCGCCTGTGGGGAAAAGCCAACCATTCTGCCTGTGTTGGATAACGTCGTCCACACCCGGAGCCCGGCTGGCGATGGCGGCGCAGCCGGCGGCCATGTATTCGACGAGAGAGAGCGGCAGGCCCTCGTAGTGGGTGGACAACACGGCGACGCGGCAGCGGTGAAAGAGCGCGACCGTGTCGCTGACCCGGCCGGGGAAATCCACGCGGTCGCCGAGTCCGAGCCGGCGTGCGAGACGTTCGCAGGAGTGGCGGTGCGATTCCTTGCCGTCGCCGGCCAGCACGAGTTTGCCGGTCCAGCCGGTGGCCACGAGGCGGTGGACTGCGCGGATCAAGGTGGCCTGATCTTTCTGCCGGGCAAAGCGCGCGGCCATGACGACATCCTGTCCGCGCTGGGCAAAGGGCGGGGCTCCAGCACTGAAACGCGCGACTTCGACGGCGTTGTGAATCACCTCGAGACGCGGTGCCTCCAGCCTGAGCTGACGCACATGGTCGGCTACACCCGTGGAAACACAGACCGTGGCACTCGTGCGGGGTGCGAGTGGGCGGGCCGCCCAAAGACGCCAAAAAGCGTAGCGCTCGCAGTTCTGTTCGATGTGAACCACGACGGGCACGTTTGCCGCGAAGGCCGCCTGCCGTCCCCAAATGTGTTCGCTGAAGCCGTGGGCGGCGAATACCTGCGGTTGGAAATTCGTGATGAGTTCGCCGAGTTGGCGGCGAGTGGTCCACTTCGGCCAATCCTCCACCCAAGCGGTGCGCAAGCCGGTGGACTCGATCTGGCGCTGCATCGCGGCGGGCAGCGGGACTTTTTTGCGGCGCATCACGAGGAGCGGTTCGAAGCGGTTCCCGCGCAAATGTCCGCAGGCAAGATCGAGCGCGACCTTGGTGGCGCCGGATCCGCCGCCAGTGACGAAATGGATGACGCGGAGTTTTGGGATCACGACTGAGGCAGATAGGATTTCAGCACAGTCTGCACTTCGGCGGCGCTCACACGCAACAACGGTCGCTGACCGGAAACATCGGCGGGGCGCACGATGGTGTGTCGCGTATCCCAGGGATGCCAGCGCCATGGCTCGAGCGGGCCGTAGAGTCCGACGACGGGAACGTGAAAGGATGCCGCAATGTGGAGGAACCCCGTGTCGATGCCGAAGCAAAGTTGCATGCGGCGGATCAGCGAGCCGGCTTCGCGGATGGAGATTTCGGGGCTCCAATCGTGGCAATGCGAACGCAACTCAGCAGGCACACCAGCCAGAATCTGCGCGTAGTAAACTGCATTGCCGGGTGAATCGCAGAAATGAACCTCGCTGTTCTGTTCGCGCAGCAACCAAGTGATGACTTCGGCGAATCTTTCCGGCGCCCAATCCTTGAGAGCGAACACGGATTTGGCGCAGACGAAGACGCGAAAGCGGCCGCTCTCGCCGAGACGGGCGTCCACCTGCCGGTCAGTCGCAGGATCAGTCCAGTTTTCGTTGCGCGTGCTCGTGATCGGAATGCCGTCGGCACGCAATACGTCGAGGAAGCATTCGACTTCGTGCTTGTCGGGATAGGGTGTGCTGCGGGTAAGCAGCCAGCCGCGTCCGTCGGTCGCGAAGCCCACGCGGTGTGGGATGCCGGCCAGCAGCGGCAGGATTGCGCTGGAGAACGAGCGACGCAGGATGTAGCAGCGGTCGTAACGGCGCTCGCGGAGAAAGCGCGCGGCCGCCCACGTGTTGGTGGGGAAGGTGGCGTTGCGTTTGCGCTCACCCTTCAGGCGCGGTCCGTAGTGGAGAAGTTCGTTCTTGTAAGGGCAATGGGCGAGCGTGTCGCCGCAGACAGGCTCGCTGAGAACATCAATGACCGCGTTGGGGAAAGCTTCACGCAGATTGCGCAGCGCCGGGATGGCGAGGATGGTGTCACCAATGAACCGGTAGCGGATCACCAAGATGCGCAGCGGACGCGGATCGGGCCAGGACATGGGGCAGGGCAGAGATCAATACACCTCAGGATAACCTTCGCCGCGGGCTTTGAAGCGCTTGTGGACCCAGAAATATTGTTCGGGCGCGAGTCGAATATAATCCTCGATGAGGCGGTTGATGCGCACAGCGTCGGCGGAAAGATCGTCGGTCGGATAATTTTCCAAAGGCGGATGAATGGTGAGCGTGTAAGAGCCATCGGCTTCGCGTCGTGCGAAGTAGGGAACAACGGCGGAACCGGTCATCTTGGCGATCTTTGCAGTGGCGGTGTTGGTGATGGCCGGCACGCCGAAGAAGGGTAGAATCTCCGAGCCCGGCGTGCGTTTGCCCTGGTCGGGCGCATACCAGATCGCGTGGCCGGAGCGGAGTGCGCGGATGAGCCCTTTGAGATCGTCGAAGTGAACCGCGACGGACGCGACACGCTCGCGATGGCGACGCATCGGCACCGCGACGACGGGATTGTTGGGCTCGCGGTAGAGGCAACCAACGGGCAAGTGCGAGGTGAGATAGACACCGCAAATTTCGAGCGTGCTGAAGTGAGCGGTCAGCAGCACGACACCTTTGCCGGCGGCGAGGGCTCGTTCCAAATGCTCCGCGCCGATCACGCGGTGCCGTGGCAGTTGGTCAAGCGGTTCCCACCATCCGGCGGTGGTTTCAAACAGACCGAAGGCCAGCGCCTCGAAGTGTGCGAAAGCGAGCGCGCAGATTTCGGCTTCGCTTTTCTCCGGAAAACAAAGGCGCAGGTTCACCAGCACCACATGGCGGCGCAGGCGCACGACATGAAAAACGAACCACGCGATGGCGTGGGCGAGGCGGCGACGTTCGGACCAGGTGAGAAAACGTGCGCACAGCCAGAAAAAGCCGAGGCCCGCCCACGTTGGCCAATAAGCAGGCCGCCAGAGGTTGGATTGCTCGCTGGTGCGACTCATGCCGGGGAGCGCTGACGGTAGAGCTGGGGGTTCAGCATCGGGTCGTTATACATCTTGAACTGGAAATAGACCGAGAAAGTGCGGCGGCCGGCGGCGACATCGGCCAGCAGTTCGGCGAGGCAGTCGGTGAGGTCCTCGCGCTGGCGGCGGATACGGGTGAGTTTTTCGCCGCATTTTGCACGGTGCTCGGCAGAGGCGTCGGTCCGCACGGACTCTTCGTGCATATGGTATTCCTTGAGCGCGAGGATGGAGAGCCGGTCGATGATCATGCCGGGCGTCTCGGAGTTGCGCGGGCAGCCGGACTCGCGGGGTTTGAGCGCGACGACGAGAGCCTTGTCCATCTCTTCGGCGAAGTTGTTTCGCTCCTGGTTGAAACGATCGATGTCGCGCTTGGCACGGTAAACGGCCTCGAAGCCAAGGTCGTCGCGGCGCGCGACATCCTCCGTGTGCCAGAGGGAAAAATTGCGCAGATGGTTCTCCTCGACAAGGCGCGCAAAACCTTCGCCTGCGACGGCGGGGTCGGCTTGGTGCCAGCGCGCAGTCAGCGCGGCCTGGTGGGCGGCAATCTCAGAGGCGGAGACCATGCGCCAGCGTGTGCGGAGCACGCCGGACTTGGCAAGCCGGGGTTGGCTGGCGGGATTTCTCGCTGTCAATCCAGCAGACGAGTGGCTAGGCACTGCGCCCATGGTCAATGTGATCTGCATGAAGTGGGGGACGAAATACGGCCCCGAATACGTCAATACGCTGCGCTCGATGCTCACCCGGCATCTCAAGCGTCCGCATCGCTTCATCTGTTTTACTGACGATGGCACGGGCATCGGTGCGGGGGTGGAAATCAAACCGCTGCCGACGATGGACCTGCCGCCCGACAAAGAGCGCGGCTGGCGCAAGCTCTCGACGTTTCAGTCGCCGTTTGGCGATCTCACCGGTCAGGTGCTTTTTCTCGACCTCGACATCGCGATCACCGGCAGCATGGACTGTTTCTTCGAGCATCCGGGCGAGTTCTGCATCATTCGCGACTGGGCGAAACCCGACAAGACGGGCAACTCCTCGGTTTACCGCTTCACGGCAGGGGCGCATCCGGACATTCTCGAATTCTTCCTCAAGAACATCGACCAAGTGAAGGTCGAGGTGCGCAACGAGCAGGAATATCTCACCCGCCAGATGAACCGCAAGGGGCTCGTGACTTACTGGCCGGATGAGTGGTGCGTGAGTTTCAAATACAACTGTCTGGCGAAATTCCCGCTGAACTGGGTGAAAACTCCGCGCCTGCCTGAGAACGCCAAGATCGTGGTGTTTCACGGCAACCCGAACCCGCCCGAAGCCATCGTGGGGAAGAGCAAGAACGTCTATCGTCACGTGCGCCCGACGCCTTGGGTGGCCGCGCATTGGCGGTGACGGCAAGAACTGCGTGGAAATACGCAGGCGAACCGGTGTCAAAATTGCTTAACTGTGCCGTTTAGCAATGGTTAGCGTTTGCCTTCGCACAAATTGACGCAACGGTTGTCACCAGTGCCAGCGCGCTGACCACGCGCCCAACAAAACACCATGCCGGAAATGCTCATCATCATGACTTCGCCGCTGCGCGATATCGCGCTCGGGCTGCAGGTGGCGGCGTCCATCAAGGCGCAGAAGCCGGAATGGCGCATTTCCTGGATCGTGCGCGACATTTTCGCGCCGCTCGTGCGCTCGGCATCGGCGGTGGACCAAGTGTTCGTGTTCCAGCGGAATGAAGGAGCGCGCGGCTTTTTCCGCACGATGCGTGAAGTGCGCAAACGCGATTACGATCTCGTGTGCGACTTTCAGGGGCTGTTGCGGACCGGTCTGATGACGAAGTGGGCTCGGGGCCGGCGCAAGGTTGGTCGCGCCGATGCGCGCGAGGGTGCGGGTTTCTTTTATCAACAGAAGGTGGCTTTGCCATCGGAGGGTCGTCAGGCACACCTGCTCGATCTGATGCTGCAATTCTGTTCGGCGGCGGGCGCAGAGCCGCGGCTCACCGGCCCGCTGCGCTTTCGCGACCTCGAGCGCCTGAATCTCGCGTTCATGGAGCCGCGCAAAGGCCACCGGCCGATCCTGATCTTTCCTGACAGCGGGCAACACAGCAAAAAGTGGAGCGGCTTTGGCCAGCTCACGGCCATGTGCATCCGCGAGGCAGGCCGAAAAGTCGTATGGGCGGGCAGCCACTATCTGCCGTGCCGAGAATCGTTCCCCGAGGGCGCCTTTGTGAATCTCACGGGCAACACCAGTCTCACCTCGCTTCCCGCCCTGCTCGCCAAGGCCGACTGGGTTATCTCCAATGACAGCGGGCCGATGCATCTGTCGGCGGCGATGGGTCTCAAGACAATCGGCCTCTTCGGGCCAACTGATCCGCGGCGCTTCGGCCCCTATCCCCTGAAGAGCCCGACCAATTACGCCATCCAGGCACCGGTTGGCGAACTGGCGCTGCTTTCGGCCAAGGAAGTCTATCACCTCTTTAATCGCATCGAAAATTCGCTGCGCAAGGTTCAGGTTCGGAACTCGTTCGCGCCGGTTTAAACCGGCTTGGGCGGAGGCAGGGCTGGGCTGGAGAATTTTGTTTATTCCGCTGCGAAGAGACGTCACACAGGGGGTTTCCATGCTCGATCCCAAGCTTCTTCGCGAATCTCCCGATACCGTCCGCGCCGCCATCGCCCGCAAGCACCTCGATGTCGATCTCGACGCCGTGCTGGCGCTCGACACGGCTTGGCGCACTGCGTTGACCGAGGTGGAGGCATTGCGCGCCAAACAAAAGGCCGCCAACAATGACATGGCCGCGCTCAAGAAAGGTTCACCGGAATTTCTGGCCAAGGTGCAGGAGATGAAAGCCGTGTCGGCCGAGGTGAAGGCGAAGGAGGAAGGGCTCAAGTCACTCGAGGAAAAGTGGCAAGCCGCCATGCTCACGCTGCCCAATATCCCGCACGCGACCGTGCCCGAGGGAAAAACGCCCGAACAGAACGTCGTTCACGCCACGCATGGTTCGGTCGAGGCAGTTTCGGCGCACGCCATGCCGCACTGGGAGATCGCCGGTTTCAACAATCTCGTGGATTTTGGCCGCGGAGCGAAGGTCACCGGCGCGGGTTTTCCGTTCTTCATCGGCGACGGGGCGCGGTTGGTTCGCGCGTTGTTGCAGTTCTTTTTGGACGAGGACGGCAAGGCCGGCTACGTGGAGGTCGCCCCGCCGATCTTCGTCAATGCCGCCAGTGCCACGGCCACAGGCCAGTTGCCCGACAAGGAAGGGCAGATGTATGAGACGACCGACAAACTTTACGCCGTGCCGACGGCCGAAGTGCCGCTGACCAATTTCTTCCGCGACGAAATTGTCGAGCAGGATGCACTGCCGATCTATCGCTGCGCTTACACGCCGTGTTTCCGTCGCGAGGCCGGCAGCTACGGCAAGGACGTGCGCGGCCTGAATCGCGTGCACCAGTTTGACAAGGTCGAACTGCTCAAGTGGGTCCATCCGTCCACCAGCTACGACGAATTGGAAAAACTGCGCGGTGACGCCGAGCGTTTGTTGCAGAAGCTGGAGCTGCCTTATCGCGTGCTTCTCATGTGCGGCGGCGATCTCGGTTTTGCCCAGTCCAAGAAATACGATCTCGAAGTCTGGGCCGCGGGTCAGAAACGATGGTTGGAAGTGTCCAGTTGCTCGAACTTCGAAGCATTCCAGGCGCGGCGCGCGCAGATCCGTTTCCGCAACAAGGAAACGGGCAAGCCTGAGCTCGTGCACACCCTCAACGGCTCCGGCCTGGCTGTGCCACGCGTGCTCGCCGCGCTGCTCGAGAACAATCTTCAGGCCGATGGCCGCGTGAAGATTCCGGCCGCGCTCGTGCCGTATTTCGGCAAGGAGTATCTCTCATTCAAATGAAGCATGAGAGTCCTGTGATCCTGAGCAGAGCGCGGGATTCAGCGAATCAGGCATGCCGAACATTTTCGCTGCGCTCAGAATGAGCCGGAAAGGGAAATCGAAAATCAACTGGCCCGCCGCGGCGGGAAGATTGGTATCTGAAATTTCCCACGCGGATATGCATTCGGGTGCTTTGTTGCGCGCCTTGGATGAACACCGTCGCGCGCAACGTCGCGGACGAAAGCCTTCGCGCTGGGCCCTGGCCTTCTCGGGTGGAGCGGATTCGCTGGCGATGCTGCTGATTTTCTGGGCGGAAGGGCCGACTCGCTGGGGCCGGGATTTTGTCGTGTTGCATTTCGACCACCGGTTGCGCGGCAAGGATTCGTCCGCGGATGCGCGGTTTTGTCAGGCGGTTTGTCGCGCATTGGGCGTCACCTGCGTGGTCGGACGCTGGACTGGCGCGCACCGGGGCGCAAGTGAGGCCGAGGCGCGGGAGGCGCGACACGCTTTTTTTGCGCGTGAGATGAAGCGGCGGAAACTTCGTCTGCTCTTTCTGGCTCACCAACAGGACGACATCGCCGAAACGATGCTTATGCGCTTGGCGCGGGGCAGCGGGGCGGGGGGGCTGGCCGCGCCGCGACCAGTGCAGGAACTGGATGACGGACGCGTTCACCTGCGTCCGATGCTTACCCTAAAAAAAGCGGTGATCGAAGCCGCCCTCCGCAAAGCCGGGGCGGTGTGGTGCGAGGACGCCAGTAACCGGAGCGATAATTTTTTCCGCAATCGCGTGCGCCAGTCCGTGTTGCCCGCGTGGGAAAAGTCCGCCCGGCGCGACGCCGTGGCCGGAGCGGCACGAGCGCGGGAACTGCTCGAAGAGGACGACACCGCGCTCGAATCATGGGTCGACCAAGTTGCTCCGCTGCGTCGGGGGATGTTGGACGTGAAGGTCTTGCACGGAATGCCGCGTGCCGTGGTACGCCGAGCATTGCACCGGTGGCTCATTGCGGTGGAGCCAGAGACGGACCTCTCCCGGCAGGGTTTCGAGTTGCTGCTTGCAGCCGTCGAACGCGGGCAGTCGACCCGCTTCAGCCTTGGTCGCACCGATTTTGCGGTCATCCGACAGGGAAAACTGGCCTTGCGGCGCGGATGAGAGTGTTCCGAAACCCGCCTAAGATTCGAATGCTCCGCCGGTTGACTTATCCAACAGGAACCTTCACGTTGCCCGATACTCTAATCACTCATGGCTGATAACGAAAACAACAAGAAGCGCCGACCGCTAAAGAACATCCCTCCCGACGGCTTCCCGCTGAAAACCGGCCTTATCTGGGTGGCGATCATCGTGGCGATCGCCGCGCTCTTTTGGCTGAACCCGGCCAAAACTCCGCAGCCGGCAGTCCTGAACATCCAGCAGGTGCTGGAACTGGCGGAGCAAGGCAAGATTGCCAGCGGTTCTATCCGCAGTGACGCCACCGGCGGTCGTGACTGGTCCGTTGTCACCGGTGAAACCACCGAGCCGCTCCTCCAGAATTCCTCCGGTGCCCAAACGAAGGCCTTCACGATGCTTGGTCGTCTGACCGATAACAGCCTCGAGCAGCTTCAAAAGACCAAACTCTTCGTGGAGAAACCCGCCACTACGGCGATGACGCAGCTGCTCTACAACGTGCTGCCTTTCGTGGTCGTGATCGGCCTCCTTTACTTCCTTTTTGTTCGTCAGCTCAAGAGTGCCGGCAAGGGTGCCCTGAGCTTCGGTAAAAGCCGCGCCAAGATGCTGACCCGCGACAAGGACCGCATCACTTTCGCCGATGTGGCCGGTTGCGATGAGGCCAAGGAGGAAGTCAGCGAAGTGGTCGAATTCCTCAAGGATCCCAAGAAATTCCAGAAGATCGGCGGTCGCATCCCGAAGGGTATCCTGATGGTCGGTCCCCCCGGCACCGGCAAGACCCTCCTTGCGAAGGCCATCGCCGGCGAGGCCGACGTGCCGTTCTTCTCCATCAGCGGCTCGGACTTCGTGGAGATGTTTGTTGGCGTCGGCGCGAGCCGCGTCCGCGACATGTTCGAACAGGGCCGCAAGAACGCGCCCTGCCTGATCTTCATTGACGAAATTGACGCCGTCGGTCGCCAGCGTGGCGCCGGTCTCGGCGGCGGCAACGACGAGCGCGAACAGACGCTCAACTCATTGCTGGTCGAGATGGACGGTTTCGACACCCAGGAAGGCGTCATCATCATTGCGGCGACCAACCGTCCGGACGTGCTGGACAGCGCGTTGCTGCGCCCCGGTCGTTTCGATCGTCAGGTTTACATCGATCTGCCTGACATCGTCGGTCGTGAGCAGGTTTTGCGTGTGCATGCCCGCAAGATCGCCTTGTCCGACAACGTGGACCTTTCCCTCATCGCGCGCGGCACGCCCGGCCTGTCCGGCGCTGAACTCGCCAACCTCCTCAATGAGGCGGCCCTGCTTGCAGCCCGTCGCAACAAGAAGAAGGTTGAGATGACCGATATCGATGAGGCGCGCGACAAGATCCTCTGGGGGCGCGAGCGCCGCCGCGTGATGGACGACGCCGAAAAGCGTTTGGTTGCCTGGCATGAAGCCGGCCATGCCGTCGTCCAAGCCGTGCTCGATGACGGCACCATTCCCGTCCACAAGGTAACAATTATTCCTCGAGGACAAAGCCTTGGCAGCACCACCTATCTTCCGACCAAGGATATTCTCACCCGGCCGCGCAAACGGTTGCTCGACGAGGTGGCCATGGCCATGGGTGGTCGCATTGCTGAAGAACTGGTCACTGGCGATTTCAGCAATGGGGCCTACGGTGACATCAAGCAAGCCACCCGGATCGCGCGTGCCATGGTTTGCGATTACGGCATGAGCGAACTCGGCCCGGTCGCCATGGGCGAAAACCAGGACACCGTTTTCCTTGGTCGCGACATCACCCGGTCGCAGCACATCAGCGAGGACACGGCCCGCAAGGTGGACGCCGCTGTTTCCGACATCCTCAATTCGCAATACAAGCGCGCAGAGAAGATCATCGCCGAGCACCGTGTCGCTTTGGACAAGGTGGCCGCCGCCTTGCTCGAGTATGAGACCATCGAGGGCAAGCACGTGCTGGAGATCCTGAAGCAGGGCGAAATCAAATCCCCGGTCGTCACGGTCAAGCCGCCCAAGCTGCCACCGGCTGACGCGGCGAAGCCCGTCGGCAAGGCCGCTCCCGAGGCATCCGACGGTCCCGCGGGTTCACCGGCGCCCAGCCCGGCATAAGCACGAAAGTCCTTGGATTTTTTCCGGAGGCCGGCACGATGCCGGCCTCTTTTCATTTAATATCATGAACATCTGCTGCATCGGCGCCGGTTACGTGGGCGGGCCTACCATGGCCATGATCGCCCTGAAATGCCCTGATATCACCGTGACGGTGGTGGACATGAATACCACCCGCATTGCAGCTTGGAACAGCGACAAGCTGCCGATCTTCGAACCGGGGCTGGACGAGGTCGTCAAGCAGGCGCGTGGACGCAATTTGTTCTTCTCCACGGACGTCGCCGGGCAGATCAAGAAGTCCGACATCATTTTCGTCGCCGTGAACACCCCGACCAAGACTTACGGGGTGGGCGCCGGCCGCGCGGCTGACCTCCGCTACATTGAGTCGGTGGCCCGCACCATCGCCGAGCACGCCGACAGCAACAAGATCATCGTCGAGAAGTCCACCATCCCGGTGAAGACGGCCGACGCCATCAAGGCCATCGTCGCTTCGAATTCCAAGGGCCTGCAGTTCGAGGTGCTGTCCAACCCCGAGTTCCTGGCCGAAGGCACCGCTATCCAGGATTTGCTCGCCCCCGACCGCGTGCTCATCGGTGGGGAGCGCACCCCGGGCGGTGAAAAGGCCATGGAAACACTCGCCAGCGTTTATGGCCGCTGGGTGCCGCGCGAGCGCATCATCACGACCAATCTCTGGTCTTCTGAGCTCTCCAAGCTCGTTGCCAACGCCTTCCTCGCGCAGCGCATTTCGTCGATCAATTCCATCTCCGCGCTCTGCGAGGCGACCGGTGCCGACGTGGACGAAGTGGCCAACGCCATCGGCAAGGACAGCCGCATCGGTCCGAAATTTCTCAAGGCTTCCGTCGGTTTTGGCGGTTCCTGCTTCCAGAAGGACATTCTTAATCTCACTTATCTCTGCGAGAGCTTCGGTTTGCCCGAGGTGGCCGCTTATTGGACAAGCGTCGTTGGCATCAACGACTGGCAGAAGAGCCGCTTCGCCGCGCGCATTGTGAAGGCACTGTTCAACACGGTCGCCGACAAGAAAATCGCCGTGCTTGGTTTCGCTTTCAAGAAGGACACCAACGACACGCGCGAGTCCGCCGCCATCAATGTCTGCCGCGACCTGTTAAGCGAACACGCCAAGGTCTGTGTTTACGATCCCAAGGTTCCGGCCGACGAGATCAAAACGGACGTGTTGGGCAAGGGCGTCGAAAACGCCCGCCTGACAGTTGCCAAGGACGCTTACGAAGCCTGCGCCGGCGCCCACGCCATCGCGATCGTGACCGAGTGGGACGAGTTCAAGAAGCTGGACTATGCGAAAATTTTCTCCGGGATGCCCAAACCCGCTTTTATTTTCGATGGTCGTAACATCGTGGATCTCGCCGCGCTCCGGAAGATCGGCTTCAACGCTTCCGGCATCGGCAAGCCGGCGTAAGCGGAACGCTCCGACCATAGTCAGCCGGGTCGTAGACAGCGCCCGGCTGCGCAATCACACTCCACTCGCGTTGCGGTAGTGGCGCGGCACGCGTTTGGTGACCGAGCAGAGCGTCTCCCACGGAATCGTGTCGGCCCATTCGCTGAATTCCGTAATGGAAATCTCGGCCGTGCCCTGCCGGCCTACGATCACCACCGGATCGCCGCAGCGCACCTCACCGGACACATCGGTGACGTCCACGATCGTCTGGTCCATTGTCACGCGACCCAGCACCGGACAACGCTGGCCACTCACCAGAACCTCGGCCCGGCCGCTACTCGAACGGGCGAGGCCGTCGCCGTAGCCCGCTGTGAGCACCGCCACGCGCGAATTACGCCGAAGTTTCAGCGTCCGGCCGTAGCTCACGCCTGTGCCGGCCGGCAGATTCTTCACCAAGCCGACGCGCGTGTGAAAACTGAACACTGGTTCCGCCCGGACTCGCGCCAGCATCGAATGCGGGTGGGGGAGAATGCCGAATTGCAGGAGGCCCACGCGCACCGCGTTGAAGATGCCGTCTCCCGGAGTCGTTTCCAGACCAGCGCTGTTGTCCGCATGAATGAAGAGTTTCGTCGCATCCAACTCCGGCAAAGCGCCCAGGGTTTCCAGGAAAATCCTTCTCTGCTCTCCAGTGAAGGCCGGATCTTCGTCGGCGCTGGAGAAGTGCGTGAACACGCCCGCAAGTCGCAAACCGGGCGCGGTTCGGATGGCGTCGTATAGCGCACGCGCGCTGGTGTGCCAGACACCGAGCCGTCCCATGCCGGTGTCTATTTTGAGGTGGACGGCAACGGGTTTGTCGGCGGCCCGGCCAACCGCATCGAAACGCTGCGCTTCCTCGATCGAAGAGACCGTCGCTGCGAGGTCATATTCCGCGAGATAGCGATCTTCATCGGGTAGCACCGGACTGAGCAGCAGCACCGGCCAGTTTTCGCTGAGCTCGCGAATCGTCATCGCTTCTGCGATGTTGGCGACAGCGAAAAGGTCGGCGCCGGCGTGCATCAGGCGCGCGGCGACCTGCGGCAGTCCATGGCCGTAGGCGTCGGCCTTGACCACGGCGACGTATTTGATGCGCGGGGGCAGGGTGGCGCGGATGAGCTTCAGGTTGCGTTCCAGCGCAGCGAGGTCGATTTCGACCCAGCAACGGCGCGGCAGTTGGGCGGAAATGCTCATGGACGGGCGACGGTTTCGGCGCTGTGTGGTTGCGCGGACCACTTTTTGTATTCCGGCGCTTCGTGCTGGAGCACGTCGGGTGACTCGACGGCGCGGAATAGGTCAGCGTCTTCCAAAGCAGAGAAAAGCGCGGCGAGGTCGTAGCTGCATTCGGTTACCGAGACGGGCGGTTTGGACCACATGCGAAAACCCGCCGGAGTGAGCAACTCGCTCGCGGCCAATTCGACCGTGGGACGACGCTCCAGCGGTCCAAGCGCGCCGTCGGCTGAGATCGGTTGCATATGCCAGCTTTCCCGACGGGCATCGGCGATAACCGCAAAAGAGCGGGAGGCTCGTCGCCACTCCACCCAGGCTGCCAACGCCAAGCTTTGGTAAGTAAATACGGGGCGCGGCTTCAGGACGAGCCAGGTGCGCAGGGCCATCGCCACCGTGCGCGTGCCGAGCATGGAGCCGGGGCCTTCACAAAAAGCGAAGGCGCCGATGTCACCGATCGCGAGCCCGGCTTTGGCCAACAGCTTTTCGGCACCGGTGAAAAGTCCGCGGCCGGCCTCTTCGTCGGTCTGCTCCCAGAGGGGTGGTTGGGCGTCGCGCAAGAGGCCGGTTTGCACCCGCGTGGAGACGGCATCGAGCACGAGGATACTTCCGTGCGCGGCAAGGAGTTGGGCGAGGCGGGCCATGGCAACAGTCAGCTTGGGAGCACCGGATGCAAAATCCAAGGTGGATTCCGTCCGATTTGTGTCGAAAGAGAACCTTGACCGGTTCCGGCGGGGCTAGTTACCTCGGCCTCTTTTCTCTGAGGAAACCTGCCTGAATTTTACACCGTGAACGTTCAAATCACCGATATCAACGACACCCGCAAGACGCTGACCATCACCCTCGATCAGGGTGAGGTGGAAGGCGAATACAACACTCTCTTGGGCGAGTTCACCCGTCAGGTCAGCCTGCCCGGTTTCCGTCCCGGCAAAGCTCCGGTCGCGATGGTGGCCAAGCGTTTCGGCAAGGAGTTAAAGGAGGAATTCAAGAGCAAGGTCGTCGGCAAGGCCTACCGTGAAGGCCTTGAGCAGTCCAAGCTGCAGGTTCTCTCGCTGGTGGACGTCGAGGAAGGCTCCATCGAACCCGGCTCCGCCGCCGCCATCAAGCTCACCGTGGACGTTCGTCCCGAAATCAAACTGCCGGAGTATGTCGGCATCGAAACCACGGTTGAATCCACCGAACCGACCGACGCCGAGATTGACGGCGTGATCGAGGGCCTGCGAGCTGAGCGCGCCGATTTCAAGGTTGCCGAGCGTCCCGCCGCCAAGGGTGACTATGTTCGTTTCGGCTACACCGGCACGCTCGATGGCAAGCCGCTCGACGAAGTTGTCGGCGACAAGAAGATCTATGCCGCCGCCCCCCAGACTTGGGAGGAGGTCGAGGGTGCCAACGAAGGCCTCTTGCCCGGGGTTTCCAAGCAGCTCGTCGGTCTCAAAACCGGCGACAAGAAGTCGGTAGACGTGTCGTTCCCGGCCGAGTTCTCGGCGGTCCCGGCACTGGCCGGCAAGACCGTGGCCTACGCCATCGAGGTGCAGGAAATCCGCGAACGCGTGCTCGCGCCGCTCGACGAGGCTTTCTTCAAATCACACCAAGTCGAGGATCTCGACGGGCTCAAGACGCAGATTCGCGCCAACCTGACCGCGCGCAAGGATTACGGCAACCGTGCCGCCCAGCGCCGCCAGATCACCGAGGCGCTCGCCGCCCGCGCCACGTTCCCGGTGCCCGACAGTCTCGTTGCCTCCGAGCGCGACGGCATTCTTCGTCAGTTTATCGAGGAGAATATCCGCAACGGCGTGCCGCAGGAGAAGCTCGAGGAAAACAAAAAGGAGCTTTTCGATAACGCCACCAAGGCCGCGACCACCCGCGTCAAGGTCCAGCTCATTCTCGCCGAGATCGCCGAGGCTGAGAAAATCAAGGTGGACGAAAAGGATTTCAACAGCTGGCTCATGCGCGAGGCCATGCGCAGCGGCCAGCGTCCCGACAAGCTCGCGAAGGAACTTGGTAAGGATCGCGACCAGGTCCGTGCCGTGCAGCAGCAGCTCATGTTCGACAAGACCCTTGATTTCCTGGTCTCCAAGGCTACCGTGAAAACGGCCACCAACAACGCATGAGCTACTACGTCCCCATCGTCCTCGAGAACACCGGCCGCGGCGAGCGGTCCATGGACATCTACAGCCGTCTCCTCAAGGACCGCATCATCTTCATCGGCACCCCGATTGACGACGGCGTGGCCAACGTGGTGATCGCGCAGATGCTGTTTCTCCAGATGGAGGACCCGAAGAAGGACATCCACCTCTACATCAACTCGCCCGGCGGCGTCGTCACCGGTGGAATGGCCATCTACGACACGATGAACTTCCTGCAGTGCGACATCGTCACCTATTGCGTGGGCATGGCCGCCAGCATGAGCACCGTGCTGCTCGCCGCCGGCACCAAGGGCAAGCGCTTCGCCCTGCCCAACAGCCGTGTGATGATCCATCAGCCCTCGGGTGGGGCAGGCGGCCAGGCGGCCGACATCGCCATCCAAGCCCGCGAAATCCTGCGTTGGCGCAAGACACTCAACGAGACCATCGCCAAGCACACCGGCAAGACCGCTGAGCAGGTGGAAAAAGATTCTGATCGCGATTACTACATGAGTGCCGACGAGGCCAAGGCCTACGGTATCGTGGATCATGTCGTCACGTCCACCCGCGACGCCCAGCAGATCGCCGAAAGTGCGGCCTGACCGCATCTTAACCCCACCGTATCAGGCGGTGGAAAATCCCTCGACTAACGCCGACTTCGGCCGATTATAACCCGCAATGGCTAAATCTTCGCGCATGACCCTCTGCTCGTTCTGCGGTAAATCGCAGGCCGAGGTCCGCAAAATCATTGCGGGACCGGGGGTTTATATCTGCGACTCCTGCGTCAACGTCTGCAAGACGATCATCGACCGTGAGGTGAAGACTCCGGCTGCCCCGGAAAGCACCGCTGCCAAGCCTGCGTTCCGCTTGGTCAAGCCCGCGGAGATCAAGAAGGTTCTCGACGAACATGTCATCGGGCAGGAGCACGCCAAGAAGGTTCTCTCTGTCGCGGTCTACAATCACTACAAGCGGCTCAATTTCGACCCCACGCACGGCAATGCAGCCGATGCCGCCTCGTTGCCCGCCGAATTCAGCGACGTCGAAGTCGAGAAGAGCAACATCCTGCTCGTCGGCCCGACTGGCTCCGGCAAGACCCTGCTGGCGCGCAGTCTCGCTCGCATCCTCGACGTGCCCTTTGCCATTTCCGACGCCACCACGCTCACTGAGGCCGGTTACGTTGGCGAAGACGTGGAGAATGTCGTGCTTCGCCTTCTCCAATCAGCCAACTACGACGTGAAGAAGGCTGAGTGCGGCATCATCTACATCGACGAGATCGACAAGATCCGCCGCACGACCGAAAACGTTTCCATTACTCGCGACGTTTCCGGCGAAGGCGTGCAGCAGGCACTGCTGAAGATCCTCGAGGGCACCACTTGCAACGTCCCCCCGCAGGGCGGTCGCAAGCATCCGAACCAGGAATACATCCAGGTTAACACTTCGAACATTCTCTTCATCTGCGGCGGTGCGTTCGTGGGCCTCAACGAGGTCATCAAGAAGCGCCTCGGCCAGCGTTCGCTCGGTTTTCACATCAACGCCAAGGACCACGAGCTGACCCCTGACGAGATGATGCGCGGTGTCGCTCCGGAGGATCTGATTCGCTTCGGCATGATTCCCGAATTCATCGGCCGTCTGCCGGTAGTCTCAGTGCTCGACGAACTGAAGGTCGCCGACCTCGAGCAGATCCTGCTTCGCACCAAGAACGCCATGGTGAAGCAGTATTCCAAGCTCTTCGCGATGGACGGTGTGCAGCTCAAGTTCACCCGCGACGCCATCATTGCCATCGCCAAGAAGGCCATCGAACTCAAGACCGGCGCGCGCGCGCTCCGGGCCATTCTCGAAAAGATCATGCTCGAGGTCATGTATGACCTGCCTGCGCGTGACGACGTCACCGAGGTCATCATCGATCAGGCCGTCGTCGAGGGCCGCAGGAAGCCGCAGCTCAAGAAGCCCGGCCCGGCGAAGTCCAACAAGAACGCGGCTTAAGCCACGAATGTAACGGCGCTCCACGAGCGCCGTTTTTTTTGCTCTCAAAATTCTGCACGCACGCCCGGCTTGCCAGCAGGGCGGCCGGCGCCAAGCGTGCCGCGGCATCCCATGCGCTTCGCTTCCGTCACCTTGCAGGATTTTCGCAACCTGCCGCTTGTCGATACGGCTCTCCCCGGCCGGCGGACCTTTTTACTTGGCGCCAACGCGCAGGGGAAAACCAATATTCTCGAGGCGTTGGGTTATGTGACGGCTTTGCGGTCGTTCCGTGGAGCCGAATCGCGGGCTCTCATCGGCTTGGGTCGCCCGCAGGCGGGCATGGCCTTTGGCATCGAGCATGAAACCTTCGGATCGAGCCGCGTGACGGTCACGCTCAAGCCCGATGGCCGAGAGGTGATGTGGGAGCAGGGGAGGGTGACCCGGCTGGGTGATTTCATCGGCCGGTTTCCGACGGTGGTGTTTTCATCGCAGGACAATCAGCTCCTGCGCGGAGCGCCCGCACTGCGCCGCCGCTGGCTCGATCTCACTTTTTCCGCGATGGATCCGGCCTATCTTACGACGTTGCAGCGCTGCACGCGGGCTGTCGCGGAGCGCAATCTTCTCCTCAAGCATGGTGCGCGCGACACCGGTGCGCTCGATGCGTTCGAGCACGAGTTGGCCGGACACGCTGTAACGCTGGTTGGGAAACGCATGACGGGCATAGCGGAGCTGGGTGAATTTTTTCGAGTGGCCCACGCCCGACTTGTGCCCGATTCGGAAACGGCAGGACTCGTTTACGCTCCCGACAGCGCTGCCGCCATGCGCGAAGAGTTCGCCGCATTGCTGCTGAAGAATCGGCCACGCGACACTTTACTCAAGTCCACGGAGCGCGGCCCTCATCGCGACGATTTGGAACTGTTGCTGAATGGCCGGCCGGCGCGCCAATTTGCTTCGGAGGGACAGCAGCGCTGTCTCGTCATTGCGCTGCGCCTGGCACAGGCGACCTATTTCAAGGCCAAGGGCGGCATCACGCCCGTGCTGCTGTGCGACGATGTGCTCGGCGAACTCGATCCGGTGCGTCGCGAACGTTTTTGGGCTTCGTTGGAACACGACCCGCAGGTTATCGCCACGGGCACGAGCTTGCCGGGTGATGCGAATGGGTGGCAGGTGCTCAAGGTTGAGAACGGTGCTCTTCGTTCAGAATGACACGCCACGGAGTTTCTTTATATGTCCTTTGAACCCTGGCAATGGGCCCTGCTGTATGGCGCCGCTTTAATCTCCGGATTCTCGAAAACCGGCGTTCCGGGAATATCCATGCTGTCGGTTGCCATCTTTGCCGCCGTGCTGCCCGCGAAGCAGGCGACCGGCGTGGTGTTGCCGATGCTGATCTTTGCCGACCTTTTCGCCTGGTTTATCTACCGCAAGCACCTCGAATGGCGTCGCGTCGGCCGATTGCTGCCATGGGCGCTAGTTGGACTGGTGCTTGGCTGGTTTGCGCTGGGTCGCGTGACCGATCACGGCGCAGCCCGCCTTATCGGAGTGATTCTTGCGGTGATGCTGGGGCTGCACGTCTGGCGACGGCAGCGGAAATCGGATGAGGTGGCCGCGCATGCGCCGGTGTGGTTCGGTCCGGCCATGGGGCTTTTCGCCGGTCTTACCACCATGGTTGCGAATGCCGCCGGTCCGGTGATGACACTCTACCTGTTGGCGATGCGGCTGCCGAAATTGGAGTTTCTCGGCACAGGCGCGGCGTTTTTCCTGCTCATCAACTGGATCAAAGTGCCGTTCATGACCCAGCTCGGGCTGATCAATCAAGAAAGCCTCACGCTCAATCTCTGGCTCCTGCCTGCGGTCGCTGCCGGCGCTTTGCTAGGCCGACCGGTTGTCGAGCGCGTGAACCAACGTCTTTTCGAAAACCTCGCGCTGGCCTTGGCTGCCTTGGCGACCGTGAAGCTGCTGGTGCTTTGAGACCGAGGAGCAGATCAAAACCAATCCCGGCTTCTCTTTCGCATATTTCGTGTGTTTGGTGACACGCAAACATGGCACGCGCATCGATCAGACAACTCTGGAAGGCCAAGATCGAAGGACGGCTTGCACCCAAGGTCTGGCCGGATGCGCCATCGTTGCAGCGCCCGGCTTTTGCAGGACGGGTGCTCGGGGTGGATCCGAGTTTGCGCGGCACGGGTCTGGCGCTGATTGAATTCGTGCCCGGTCGGCAACCAGTGCTGCTCCGTTGCCTAACCGTGAAAATCCCCGCGAAGCATCCGATGCCGCACTGTCTGGCGGAAATCCATCGAGCGGTAGCGACGTTCATGGCGGATTTCGAACCGCGGCATGTGGCTCTTGAGCAGACGATCTACGTGCAGAATTTCCAGACCGCCCAGATTTTGGGTGCGGCGAGAGGTGCGGCCATCGCCGCTGCGGCGCTGCGTGGCAGCGACATCTTCGAATATGCACCTCTGCGCGTGAAGCAGGCCGTCGTGGGTGCCGGTCGCGCGAGCAAGGAACAAATGGCGCGCACCGTTATGTCTATGCTCGGTCACGGGCGAACCATGGCCTTTGACGAAGCCGACGCCGCCGGCGTGGCGCTGTGTCATGCGCTGACGTGGCGCGGGTGACTGCTCGCTTATGGCGGCCTGAATAGCTGCTGCTAGCCGGCACGAAACCAGCTGCTGGCTTGCCCGCAGGGTTTCGTCATGCATGATCAGGATATGGATCCAACAGAGGCGCCATCAGGGTTGAGCCGTTTTCGGTTCAGACCCCGGTTGCTGGATGTGTGGCAGGATTACAGCCGGGAAAAGTTTCTGGCCGATCTGGGGGCGGGCCTGACCGTCGGGGTCGTGGCGCTATCGCTTTGCATCGGCTTGGGTATCGCCTCGGGCGTTACCCCGGCGGCCGGGCTTTACGCGGGCGTCGTGGGCGGGTTTCTCGTGTCGGCACTTGGCGGCAGTCGCGTGCAGATTGGCGGACCCGCAGGCGCATTCGTGGGTTTGGTGGCATTGATGGCCGCGCAGTTGGGTCTGCCGAACCTGCTCCTTTGCACGATGCTGGCGGGCGTGATCCTTATCGTGATGGGTGCGTTGCAACTGGGTAATCTCATCAAGTTCATTCCGCACCCGGTGACAACCGGCTTCACCTGCGGCATCGCGATCACGATCCTTGTCACCCAGATTCGCAACCTGCTTGGACTGCAGATGGAGCACGAACCGGCCGAATTCTTGCCGCGCATGATGGCGCTGGGCGCGGCCCTGCCGACGCTGCACTGGCCCACCGTGGCGCTGGGCGCGGTATCGCTCGCGGCGTTGGCGCTCTGGCCGAAAAAGTGGAACCGCGTGCCGGCCTCGATCGTCGTGGTGATCGTTGGCACCGTGTTGGTCGCCGGCCTGAAATTTCCGACCGAAACCATCGGCAGTCGCTTTGGTGGCATCCCGCGTGGATTGCCCGTGCCGGCGTGGCCGGATTTCGATCTGGAGCATCTGGGCAGCCTGATCCGTCCGGCTTTCACCATCGCGTTGCTCGGGGCCATCGAATCGCTGCTTTCGGCCGTGGTGGCTGACGGTCTCGTGGACGACCGCCACGATTCCAACCAGGAACTGATGGGGCAGGGGGCGGCCAATTTTTTTTCCGGTCTCTTCGGCGGCCTGCCCGTAACAGGCGTCATCGCTCGCACGGCGACCAATATTCGCAGCGGCGGCACGACACCCGTGGCCGGCCTTGTTCATGCGTTTTTTCTGCTCGCCGTGCTGCTGGTGGCGGCACCCCTGGCCCGCGACATCCCGCTGGTGACGCTTGCCGCCGTGCTCGCGGTCGTGGCGGTGCGCATGGGCGATTGGGAAGAGATTGCGCTGTTGCACCGCAAGCCACGCGGTGACGCGGCGGTTTTCGTCGCGACTTTCGCGCTCACGGTGCTTTTCGATCTCACAATTGCCGTCGAGGTCGGCATGGTGTTGGCGGCTTTTCTGTTCATCAAGCGCATCGCCGACACGACGCAGGTCCATGCCATGGCCGGTGGCACCAACGCACCGTTTCCGGTCGCGCAGGGCCATGAGAAGGCGGCGACCGATGTGCCTAAGGGCGTGGTTGTTTACCGTGTGTTCGGCGCGCTGTTGTTCGGCTCGGCCGAGAAACTCAATAACGTCATCCGTCGCGCTGGCGGACGAACTGATGTCATCATCCTGCACATGGCCGCGGTCACCGCACTCGATGCCACAGCGCTCAACCGCATCGAACTGCTGCACGCCAAACTGCGTCGTCACAACCAGCATCTCATCCTCAGCGGTCCGCACACGCAGCCTTATTTCGCAATGGAGAAGGCCGGCTTCTTCGATGCGCTCGGCCGGGAGAACGTCTGCGCCGATCTTGATACTGCCGTGGTGCGAGCGAAAGAACTGCTGAAGAAGGATTGAGCGTCTCGAGCGCTTGGTGAGCCTGCAGCTCCGCTCGAGGGTTTGGTTCCACCTTGACTCTACAACCGCGCATGAACCGGCGCCTGAAAATACGTTTATCGGGACCGGCCCACGTCTCCGTTCTGAAAGATAGGCAAAGAATCCAAGAATGGTTTCTTCGCTCCTCGTAACCAAACATAATCTTCATTCATTCGAACAATATCGATTACAGAATACGTGTTCACCAATATCGTGATCGCTATAATGATGAGAGCCGCTCCTGTTCCCACGTAGTTCATGGGTGGAGGAATTCCCTTATCGAGTCCTTCAAGAAAAAGATATCCGCCTAACGCGACGCAAGTGATCGCAAAAGCCATAGCGAGCCATCGGACAAAACGAACTCTACCACTGAGCCCAAATGTCACGGACAAGTATTGCATGTTAGCGAGTGCGAAAAGGAGCTGTAGCTTTACGGGCACCCAGGAAGCGGTTCCATTGCTTCCCCAGCTCAGCTGCCTTGTTATTTTTGAAGGACCGAAAACCGATTCGTTGGTAACGATACAACGATCAGGAGACTCCGGCATGTGGCGACTAAGCACAAATAAGCTACCGTCCTGCCAAGCCTGGGGCGTGTATGTCGGCTGACTCATATGAGTGACAATCGCTGTGTCATAGTTTGATTCAAGCGCACGGGTGAATCAAGTAATCGGTCTCTCAATGAAGCGACTGACGTCGCTCAGCTTCCGAGCACTTTCTTGATGATGCGACCGAGGTCGCCGACGCGGTAGGGCTTGGTGAGGTAGCCGAGGAAACCCATGTCGAGGAACTGGCGGGCCATGTCGTCGTTGTCGTAACCGCTGGCGATGATGGCGCGCACGTCAGGATGCAATTCGCGGAGCATCTTGAAGGTTTGTTCGCCGCCCATGCCACCAATGATGGTGAGATCCATGATGACGACGTCGTAGGGGCGGCCGATGTTGAGATAGCGCTTGTAGAACTGCACGGCCTCCTCGCCGGTCCGGGCGATGTCATACTTGTAGCCGAGGCCTTCGAGCATGCCGCCGGTGAGCGAGCAAATCTGCGGATCGTCGTCCATGAAGAGCACGCGGCCGGTCTTGGTTGCGACGTTGAAGGAGGGCGCGCGACGCGCTTCGACTTCAGCTGTTTGTTCGGCCACAGGCAGGAAAATGGTGAACGCCGTGCCGACACCGAGTTCGGACTCAACGCCCATCTGCCCGCCATGGCGCTTGACGATGGACAACACGGTGGCGAGACCGAGGCCGGTGCCCGTCTTCTTGGTGGTGAAGAACGGATCGAAAATCTTCTCCAAGTGCTCGGGTTTGATGCCGTTGCCATTGTCGCGCACTTCGACGGCGAGATAGGTGCCGGCAGCCAGCGGCGGAATCTCGCCATCTTTGAGCGCGGTGTTGGCGGCCTTGATCCAGATATGGCCCTGACCGGTAGGCATGGCCTGGACGGCGTTGATGACAAGATTCTGAAACACCTGCAAAATCTGCGCACGGTCCACGCAAATCGTGCCGGCGTCGGACGCGACTTCGATTTCAACCTTCACTGTTGAGCCTGCGGCGGCAAGGCGCACGGTGTCGGCGAGAATATCTGCCGGACGCACAACCTGACGGACAGCAGTGCCGCCTTTGGCGAAAGTGAGGAGCTGCTTGCTGAGCGCCTTGGCGGCGAGACAGGCGCGCTCGCTGTTTTCGAGGCCGGAGTAATCGCGGTTGTCCTTGGCCAGCGAAACGCCGCCGAGAATCGTCGTAAGCAGATTGTTGAAATCGTGGGCGATGCCGCCAGCGAGCTGGCCGAGCGCTTCAAAACGGTTGGCGCGAACAAGTTCCTCGGGCGTGAGGCTCATCTCGCCGGGATGACGGAAAACGACGACGGCGCCCGCGGGTTGACCGGAAGCATCGGCGACGGGGCGCGCACTGAAAACGACGGGCTCGGCTGTAACAGCGCCGGTATCGAGGGCGAACTCGGTATTGAGGGCAACGGGTTCGCCGGTGGAAAGTGTCTTGGCGACGGGATTCTCGCCGGGCTGGCCGGTCTGCAGATGGACCAGACGGAAAACCTCGCCGGCATCCTGACCGAGGGATTGGGCGAGGGTGAGCCCGAGGAGCTTTTCGGCCTTGGCATTAAGATGAAGCACCTTGCCGCCGGCATCGGCCACGAGCACGCCTTCATGGAGTTCGGCAAGCAGGGTCGCGAGATGAGGCTCAGAGAAGCCGCTGGCCGCGGACGCTTCGGACACCGATATAACAAAACCGAGCACGCGCTGGAGTTCCTTTTTGCGCGAAATCTGACGGATGATGCAGGCCTGCACCGGCACTTCGCGACCTTCACGATGACGCAGATTGATGATTTCGGAATAGGCGACTTGCTCGGGATGACGGGCGAGAAAGTAGGCCTGCAAACCACCGGCCGTCTCGTCCATGGGCAGGCTGCGAAGGATGGATTCGGCGGAGTTGGGCAACTCAGCGTCGGAGTAACCGAGGAAGGTCTTGAAGCCGGGCGAGATCCAGCAACTCCCGGTGGTGAAATCGAGATCGAAGAGGCCGGCGCGACCGCGATCACCAAACTCGTGCAAGCGTTCTTCGGAGCGCAGGCCGGATTCCTCGAATTCCTTGCGATCACCAACATCGAGATGCGCGCCGACCACGCGTTGCAACGCGCCATTGGGGCCGTAGATCTGCACGCCCACGCATTGCAGCCACACGTAGTGACCGAGCGCGTGTTTCATCCGGAATTCGTGCGAAAAAGGTTTCGTGCCCGTGCCGCCGCCTCGGCCCTGGCGATCGGGCGCGGCGCCGGAATCGTCGGGATGGATGAGTTTGAGCCAGGTATCGTAGGTGTCGGGCAGGTCCGCGTCGGCGTAACCGAGCTGGCGCTTCCATGTGGATGAATAGCGGACCTCGTTTTTCAGGAAATTGAGGTCGAAGAAACCGAGCGGGCTGCGCTCGTTTAGCAGATTGAGAAAATTATCGGGAGCCGGGGAGGCGGGCGGAGCGGCGACGGTTACGCCTGCAATTTGCGGCGCGGCAGCAGATGGGCGCGACACAAAGACGAGATGCTGCGGCGGTTGGCCGGTGGCGGCTTCAATGCGCACTTGAACGTCAAATTCGGCAGCTTCCTTGGGTTGGAGCCGAAGCGTGATCGCGCGGCCTGCGGCGGCCGCGACGAGCACTTCCCATTGCGATTGCACCCAGCCGGACTCCCGGGAAACGACTTCGAACGAAAAGAGATTCGGAAAAAAGTCGCCGGTCAGTTCTTCGGCTTTGGCTTGCCACAAGGCGCACGCGGCGGCGCTGGCGAGTTGGATGCGACCGTCAGCAGCGACGACGAGCACAGCTCCGCTGGTGGCGGCCGCAGGGGTGACGGGCTGTGAGGTCGTGTGCACGAAGCGGATGGCGAATCTGGTTAATCCGACCCTAGGTGCGAGCCGGGAGCTTAGTCTAGTCTTTGACCGGTTTGTTTTTTAGGTGCTTTTGACGACAGAGGCGCGCAAGCGATGACGAACGATGAGTGCAAAGCGATAGAAACTATAGCACGCAGAACGCGCACATCATAGCACAATATACG
>JBIQJF010000085.1:0-5504 GCA_044507675.1 Opitutales bacterium
CTCGCCGCGGCCGACACCGTCATCGTCGCCTTCAAGCCGCAATCGCTCGCCAATGCCGACCCGCACCTCGCCGAGCTCACCCGCGGCAAGCTCGTGCTCTCCGTGCTCGCGGGAAAAAAGCTCGCCACCCTCGCCCGCACCTTCCCGCACGCGCGCAATGTCGTGCGCACGATGCCCAACACGCCCGCAGCCATCGGCGCCGGCATCACGCCTTTTTGCTCACTGACGCCCTTTGCGCCTGCGGATCTCGCCACAGTGGAGAAAGTCCTCGGTGCCTTGGGTCACGCCTTCGCAATCGACGAAAGCCATTTCGATGCGCTCACCGCGCTCGGCGGCAGCGGTCCGGCCTTCCTTTTTGAATTCGTCGCCGGCCTGCGCGATGCCGGCCTCGCCGCCGGCCTGCCCGCTGACACCGCTTACCGAGTCGCCCTTGAAACAACTTTGGGTGCTGCGCGACTGCTGGCCCGAAGCGAGGAAACTCCCGAAGCCCTGCGCGACAAGGTCACCTCTCCCAACGGCACGACCTTCGCCGGCCTGCAAGTGCTCTCCCAGCGGCAGCTCCGCGATGCGCTCAAGGAAACCATCGCCGCCGCCACCCGCCGCGCCGGAGAGTTGTCCCGGGATTAGGGCATTTTTTCAGACTCCGTTCGCGCCGTAGAACCGCAACCAGATCGGAGTCTTCCGAGGCGCGGCCGTCAAAGAACGTCTCCACCGTCATCCTGAGCCGTGCGAAGGATCCAAGGACGACATCACCGCGAGCGGACATAACCCTGGATCCTTCACTTCGTTCAGGATGACAAATTGGATGCGGCAATGTTTCTTCGGCCTTTGGACGTTTGGCGTTTGAGATTTTCCCACGCCACTTGTTACTTGAACCCTGATACTTGTTACTTTCCCCTCCCTTCATGGGCATGGAATTCGGTTGGTGGGACAAAGACGAAGAGGGAAAAAAGTGGCAGATCAACGTGCGCTTCCACGGTGGCAACGTCGTGTTCAGCCGCAAGCACGGCCACCACACCTCGTGGGAAGATTTCGAGCCCACCGACGAACAATGGGACCGCCTGCTGAGCGAGGCCGAGCGTCGCCTGCCTCGCCGCCTCATGAGCACGAAGGAATTCAACGAGCTCAAATCCAAGCGGCCGCAATGAGCGGTAAGCTTTAAGCTCTGCCCGCTCTTCAGTCTGTTTCCGCCCCGTTGGCTTAAAGCTTAGCGCTTATTGCTTACAGCTTACCTCTCGCCAGCGGCCAGAGGTAATGCAGCGCCGGCGCAATCTCCTGCGGACGCTCCACCAGCCAACGATCAATCTCCGCCGGCGCGAACCAATCGCCGCGCTCGATCTCCTCGGGTTGCAACACAAACGGTCCCTCGGCGTCCACGCGATACACCCACACGAATTCCTGCCCCGTCTCCTCCCGGGCCTCGATCTTGAAGAGTGGCACCGGCGGTTTCTCCGGACGACACCCCAGCTCCTCCTCCAATTCCCGCACCGCCGTTCCATCGTAGTCCTCGCCCGCGCCCACATGGCCGGCGGCCGACGAATCCCAGTAGCCCGGAAACAGATCCTTGGTTTTCGAACGCTGATGCAAAAACACCTTCCCCGCCCTGTTCACCACCAACAAGTGAACCGCGCGATGTCGCAACTTGAGCCGGTGCACTTCGCGCCGGGGCAACTGCCCGGTGACGCGATCGTGCTCATCCACCACGTCGAAAAGCTCGTCCAGGTTTTGGCCCATGCCCGACAAGCTGCCCGCCCTCCCAAACCCCGGGGAAGCTTGGAACTTTCGATCCGACACACCCCGCCCTGCCGGGCACCCTTTTTGATAGAGGGGAGTTTCGTCAGACGGGGTTCGGAATCCCCTCTATCAAGCCGGAACATGCAATTGAACCTGATCACACTCGGTGGCGAGAATCTCTATGGTGATGCTGTGGGCAGCCCGCTTGCGGGCGCATTTCCAGGGCGCGCGCAAGCGCGCTGACCCACATCCCGCTGCATAGTTCGGGATCAAGAGGGGTGGCGCGCAGCGCTGTGCGTCAGTTTGACTGACGAGACTAGACAGGAGAAATCCTTCACGGCGCCACCTTCGCGCCCGGCAGCTTGAACACAAAGGCATGATGGCACGGCGCCTCGTCGGGTCCGAACTCCGGCATCGTGATAATCACGGCACCCTCGCGCCGCTCGACCTTCAGTTCGCCGGACACGCCGAGCATCGTCACCGTCGCATCCGCAGGCAGCTCCACGTCGCGCAACGTAAGCGTCGGACCCGGCCAGCCGGCGGTGATGGCGTAGAGCGCGTCGGGCTTCTGCGTGAAAAACACCTGCTTCACCGCCTTGCCGTCGCGCGGCTGCTGACCGATCTGCTCAAGTAATTCGTAGCGCACCTTGTAATCGCCATAGCTCTGGTCGGGACGCTCGCCTTCCGTCCACTGCGCTACGCGGCCAGCCGGCCGCGTGCCGTGGATAGCCTCACCATTGACGCGCAACCAGTCGCCGATCTCCAGCAACCGTTGCTCCATCAGCGGCGGAATTGTGCCATCAGCTGCCGGCCCGATATCGAGCAGCAAGCGGCCGCCGCGGCTCACCGTGTCGGCGAGCAAGAGCACCAGTTCGCGCGTGCCCTTGTAATCTTCCGCGCGTTCAGCACGGTTAAGTCCGTAGGAATGCCCCATGCCGCGGTTCTCCTCCCACGGGTGGGCGCCATCCTTGAGACCGGCGGCGTATTCGGTGGTCCAATAGCTGCCGTGCTTGTGCCGCGTTTCCTTGCCCCAACGATCGTTGACGACGACCTCGTCACGCACAGGCGACTCGTTGAACAACCACGCGAGCAGTTCCTCGCTGCGCCATTCCGACGACGGCAGATCCCATTCGCCATCGTTGAAGATGAGCGCCGGACGATAGCGCGAAACGACATCCTTGAACTGCGGTGTCATGTGCTCCGACACGAAGCGCTTCTTGTCGGACAACCAGATCGGGTTGAACCATTCGTAGAACGAGAAATAGATGCCGAAAGTCAGCCCGCGTTCACGCGTGGCCGTGGCGAGATCGCCCAGCAAATCACGTTGCGGACCGGTCTCGACCGCATTCCATGGCCGGCCCCAGGCGCGGCTCGCCTCGGCGCTCGGCCATAGCGCGAAGCCGTCGTGATGCTTGGAGGTGAGCACGACGTATTTCGCGCCGGAACGCGCAAACACATCGGCCCAGTGCGCGGGATTAAAAAGTTCGGCACGAAACTGCGGCGCAAACTCCCGGTAGTCGAAATCGGCCCCGTAGTTCGCCTCGTGGAATTGACGCCACGCCGTGTGCTTCGGGTCGTCGCTCTTGATGCGCTGCCAATACCACTCGGCATACTCGCCCACCGGCCCCCAAGCCGGCACGGAATAAACACCCCAGTGGATAAAGATGCCGAACTTTGCGTCGGCATACCACGCCGGCAACGGACGCCGGTCGAGTGACTCCCATTTCGGTTCGTAAGGCTGCGCGAGTGCAACAACAGCCGAAAGCCCGGCGAGGATGACGAGGAGAATGTTTTTCATGCCACGGGAAAAGTGCATCACCCCGCAATCACACCCGACACGATGAGAAACGCAATGAGGATGCCCATGAGGCTCTCGCCGGCAATCAGCCCGGAAGCCACGGGCACGACGGTCTTCTCCGCCAGCGCGGGCTTCTTGCGCCGCAACCACTCCGCAATCGCGGAACCGAGGAACATCGCGATGCAGTTGCTGCCGGGAATCACCATGGAAATGCCCAGACCCGAGGGCGAAGGCAGCAACGGCCGCAGCCGTTTCGGGGCAAACTTCTCGCACAACGCCAGCGCCACGCCGAGCAGCAGGCCGACGACAATCGCGGTCTTCGACGAGGGATGTAGCGCGCCGATGCCATGCGAAAAGGCCTGCGACACGCCGGCCCACACGACGCACGACGGCGCGGGCCAGGCCTCGCCGCCGAGCACGCTGGGGTCGGGAATGATCAGGTTGAAGGCCGGCACCACGATCGCCGCCCCGGCCACGACGCCGAAGAGCTGCGCGTAGAGCTGGTGCCGCGGTTTCGCGCCGAGCAGCCAGCCGGTCTTGAGCGTGGTGAGCAGATCGGCGGCGTGCAGGCCTACGCCGCCCGTGACGTTGGCCGACATGATGTTTCCCGCCACGTTGCCGGGCGTGATGATGCCGTAGATCATCTGCGTGACCGGACCGAGCGCCTTGGTGGGCGTCACGTCGGTCTCGCCGGTCACGCGCGCGGCGACGAACCCCATGACCACCGCCAGCGGCACGGCGACCAGACCCGCCCACAGCGGAATCTGAAACAGCCACACCATCAGCCCCGTCACGACCGGTGCGAGGACCACGAAACCAACCGGGAACCACCATTCCGGGCACTCCACCGCCGCGAGTCCCGATTCTTCCGCACCCGCCGCCTTGGGCCGGAAGATGCGCGTCAGCCCGGTGAAGGAGCGCGCGATGCTTTTGTAGTCGAGAGCGAACGACGTGAGCCCCGACGCCACGAGGATGGCCGCGCCCGGCCACAGCGTCCACGCCACGATAGCCTTGTAGCTGACCGTCGTGACGATGCCCTTGGCCACGAGCGCCGGCCCGAGCACGGCATACGTCAGCAGGCCGCCGAGCAACAACGACCAACCGGTGCGGAAACTCATGAGCGCACCGCCGCCGAGCAGCACGACCTCGGCCTTCAGCGCGATCGTCCACTGGGCCAACGTGTGTCCGGCCAGCGTGAACGGCAGACCGATCGTGCCGGGAATCCAGTGCCACGCATCGCGCACCCAGGTCAGCACCGCCGCAAAACCGGCCGAGCCCGCCAGCCACGCCGCCTTGCTCGCGCCGCCGCCCTCGGCGGCCTGGTGAATGGATTGAATCGTCTCGGCCGTGGCCGTGCCGGTCGGGAAAGCCAGTCCCTCTTGGTTGATGAGCTGGCGCTTGATCGGGATGGCCGCGAAGACGCCCAAGGCCGCAATCACGGCAAACCACAGGATCATCGGCAGCGGCTCGGGCCGCACCGTCGTGATCATGAACAGCGCGCCGAACGCCGCCATGTTCCCACCGCCCGTCATGAACCCGGCGCCCGACGCCACCGTGGTCAGCGCGTTGTTCTCAAGCGCGCCGAGCGGTTTCTTCACCAGCCGCAGCGCCTGCAGGACTTGGAAGGAACCGAAGGCCAGGATGCACGCGGTGAGCGTCACGCCCATGCTCCAGCCGGTTTTGAAGAACACGTAGAGATTGGACAGGCACATTGCCGCCCCGATGAGCATGCCGATGAGCACGGCCCGCACCGTGAGATTGGCCTCGTGCGGCCGGTAGATGTTTTTCAGCCAGTCGGCTTCACGCGCCGAGACAGGAGTTGCCGGATTTTCCGAGGCAGAGGGAGCAGACGGGGCGGACATGCAGCGTTGATGAGGGTGACAGAGCAAAAGGCGTTCCAATCGTTATGACACGGCGCACCCGCGAACAAGCCTTAGATGCTTCACCGCCAATAAACCGGTAGGGCGAGTCG
>JBIQJF010000086.1:0-5382 GCA_044507675.1 Opitutales bacterium
TCGGTCTGGTAACCGTCGCTGAGCGCGCCGTTGAGCATCAGGCGCCAGTTGGGCGTCAGGTTCGCGGTGACTTCGAACTCCCAACCCGAGAGCTCCTTCGTTACCGTGTCGTTGATGCCGCTCGGCGGAATCGGCAGGTTGCGCTGGTTGATGCCCTGCGACCCGTTGTCACCAATCGCGTTCGCCTGGATGATGTTGGCGATGTACGTGCGGGTGTTGGCGACCGACGCGCTGAGGGCGTTGTTGTCCTTGCCCTCGTAGCGAATCAGGTTCGCCACGATCTTCCCGCCCGGCGTGGTGTAGCGTACGCCAAAGTCGCGGCCCTCGCCGGACTGCGCGCCGAGCATGGTACCGGCGATGGAGAAATTGGTCGTCAGCGGCACGAAGGACTCAGCGTAGTTGGCGAAGACGCTAAAGGAATCCGTGACATGGTAGACCGCGCCGGCCGTGAACGTGGTGACGGTCTCCGAGAGCTCCGGGTTGCTGTAATCGTCCTGGAAGCGCACGTTCGCGTAGCGCGCATCGGCGATGCCTCCGGTACGGGGGCGGATGTCGGCCGGAAGCATGACGCCCGACGGATTGCCGGAGGCGTCGAGCACTTCGTAGGTCAGCGTGGCCCAGTCGGCGGGCGCGTCAGGCTTGAGGATCAGGCTGCGGCCGTCCCAGTTCGTCGGGTAGTCGAACTGCGCGATACTGTCGCGCCGGCCCGCCGTGTAACTGTCCAGGCGCACCGCGCTGAGCACGTTGAGGCGCTTCTTGAAGAACTTCGCGTCCACGGCGAACTGCGCGTAGCTGTAATCCACCTCGCCGAGGCTGTTGCCGGAGGCGCTCTCGTTGGTCGCGCGCAGCTCCGCAGCCTCGACGGCCCGCGGGGCGGTGGCGTTGCGGTCAAGGTAGAGCCACTGGCGGTCGGCGACGTCGAAGGGACGCCGTGCGTCGCTCTGGTAGTAACGGAACAGCACGACCTTCTCCGTCGGCCAGTAACGGGCGTCCGCGTTCTCCTTCAGTGCGTACGTCCAGCGGTCGGTGGCGGTCTCGGATTTCGAGTAGCCGCCCATGAGGTTGAAGCGGAAACTGCCGAGGCGGGTGTCGTCCAGCACGTAGGCCATCGCAAGGCGGGCGTTGGTGTTATCCGTGTCGATGATGCGCGTGCGGTGCGTGAACTCGCCGTAGGGCTGCAGGAAGTTGGGATTGGCCCGCCCGTCCGGCAGCTTGCTGTTCACATCGATATACATGCGACCGAGCGCGCTGACGCCCGCCTCGCCGCCGCTCTCCAGGCCCGCGAAGTTCACCGCGGCCTCGGCAAAGAAGTTCTGCCCGACCTGGTGCGTCATCGCGACCGTGAAGTTGTAGTAGTCTTCGCCGTAGAGCGGCGCGTCCACGTAGGCAACCTCCTCACGCGAGGGGCGGCGGAAGAGCGACTTGGCCTCGTAGAGGTCATACAGGTCAGCCGGCAGGTTGACGGCGTTCGAAATCGGCTGCTGGTAGATGTTGGCCAGCGCGCCGGTGACGGTATAGCCGCCGGCCTTGTAGGAGGCCGACGCGTTGCCGCCGTGGCTGCGCACCCAGCCCTGGTAGTTGACCAGGTAGTTGTCGCCGCTCGATGGAGTGAAGACGATGGTGTTGGCGCCCTGGGCGACGACGCCCGCGGCGGCGCTCGTCGCGGCCGGCGCGCTGTACGTGCTCGTGCCGTTCCACGCGCTGAAGAAGTCGTCGTAGTGGTTGCCGAGCGCGGCCTTCTCCTTCTCGCCGTGCTCCGCCTCGAAGCGCAGCTCGGTGTTCTCGCTCACGCGCCACGTGCCCGCGATCGTGTAGGACTGCTTCTTCTCGAAGTCATTGTTAAGCCAGCCCTCGCGGTCGACGTACAAGGTGTTCACGCGCAGGGCGAATTTGTCGCCGATCGGCTGGTTGTGGTCGAACGTCGCGCGGTAGTGGTCCCACGAGCCGTACGACAGCTTGACCTCGGTGGCGCGCTTGTCCGGCCGCGCGCGCTTAGAGATGATGTTCGGCGTGCCGGCATAGCTGCTATTGCCAAAAAGAATGGAGTTCGGTCCGCGGCCGTAATCGAGGCGCTCGATGTTGTAGCTGTCGAAATTGAAGCCGTAGGGGAAGAAGTCGCGCTGCGGCCGGTTCGAGCCGGCGCCACGGGAGGTGAGATAGAAGTCGCGGTTCGACCACTCCGTGTCGCCCGCGGTTCGGGTTTCGGCGCTGTTGGGCAGCCAGGCGGCCATCTCGCTCAGATCGGTGAGACTGAGGGCCTCGATGAATTCACCCGTGAGGACCGAGTAGGCAACCGGGGTGTCCTTGAGGTCGCCGCCGAGGCGTCCGCCGGCCAGCGAGGCGGCGGCGACAAAGCCCTGGTCACGGTCGGTGTTGACGACGAAGGGACTCAGGACGAGCACTTCCTCCTTCTTGGCAGTGTCGTCCGACGCCGATGCCGGGGCGGAGGTTTGCGCGCCAACCGCGCCCACGAGCGTGGCGGAAAGTAGCGCGACCAGTGCCGGACGAGGAATCCGACGCGAAGTCACAAATGAAGCAGAACGTAGGGTGGATAGGTTCATGGAGGGCGATAAACGGATGGGGGTGACCAAGACTGAGCGCGACCATGCGCCCGGTATGTTGTCCATCGAAGTCAGCGAAGAGTTTTGTGAGAACTGGAATAAACTAACCAAAAAGGGAGAAACGTAACGCCGCGGCTTTTCCGGCGCTGGCGCGATTTGCGTCCGGAACAACACGAGCAAAGCGTAATTCGACGCTTCCGACCCACTTGACGTTACGTTTCTCCCTTTTTGGTGAGATTATTCCATCCCCGCGGGTTTCACGACGGCGCCTAGCGTGACGGCCCGCTCGCCCAGCTACCGGGGCTCGTCCCGCGGAAATATTATTTATTCCAAAATCATGAGCCCGCACCGCTCTTCCTCTCTTTTGTTGTTCGCCTTCATTCGCACACTGCGTCGGCATGTCGTCGCGATCCTGCTGAGCACCGCCGCTCTCATAGGCAGCGCAGAAGATGATCCGAGACGCGTGCTACTATCACTCATCCCGCTGCCCGGTGTCGAAATCACCGCCTTGGAAACCGTGCCGGCTGGCACGTTCACGCCGCCCGAGGGCGCTGCCGCTATTGAGGACCTTCCTTCATTCTGTCGCGTCGCCGCCACGCTCCGGCCCACATCCGAGTCCAACATCCGGATCGAAGTGTGGCTGCCGCGGGAAAACTGGAATGGCCGCCTGCTCGGTACGGGCAATGGCGGCTCGGCCGGACGCATCCTCTACAACTACCTCGCCCTGGGTGTGAAGCGGGGGTTCGCCACCGTGAACACCGACCTCGGCACGGCGCCCGCCGTCGAAGCATTGACCAATTCACCCGAGCGCTGGCGCGACTTCGGTTTTCGCGCGACCCATGAAATGACCGTGGTCGCCCGGCAATGGGCGACGGCCTTCTACGGGCGGCCCCCGCAACGCGCCTACTTCGTCGGAGGATCGACCGGCGGACAACAGGGGCTGATGGAAGCGCAGCGCTACCCCGAGGACTACGATGGGATCGTGGCCAAGGCTCCCGCCAACAATCGCACCCACCTCGCCGTGAGCCATCTCTGGAACTGGCGGGCGTTGAATGAAACCCCGGACAGCAAGCTGACCGCGGAACAAATCGCCTTCGTCAACCGCGCAGTGGTAGCCGCCAACGCCGGCAAGGACGGCGGTGCGCCCGGCGACGATTTCCTGACCGATCCCCGGCTGGCCCACTTCGATCTGGAAAGCCTGTTGAGGGAGGAGACCACAGGAGCGAGCGGGGAGCGTTTCTCCGCCGCGCAGATCGCCGCGCTCAAGAAGATCCAGGCCGGGCCCACGAATCCTCGGACGGGCGAACAAATCTACACGCCCACGCCATTGGGCAGCGAAACGGAAGCCTTGCCCCGGTCAAAGGCGCCGCTCCGCACGTACATCCTTCAGTGGGCGCTGGGTTTCGACCACGATCTCAGGAGATTCGACTTCGACCGCGAGTCCGATGCGGTACATGAAAAACTTGCCGCGCTGCTCAATGCCAACAGCCCGGACCTGGGGGAGTTTCAACGGAGGGGTGGAAAGCTCCTGATGTTCGCCGGCACCACCGACGGCGGCGTGCCGTTCCAGGACGCTGTTCACTACTACGAACGCGTCGTGGCCGCCCAAGGCAGCCTGGACCGGACGCAGGACTTTTTCCGGTTTTTCATCGTTCCCGGCATGAGCCACGGCCGCGGCAGCACCGGCCCATCCGAATTCGGCCAAAACCTCCGGCTCGACCTGCCGCAGGACGCCGAGCACGACGCCCTCCTCGCCCTGATGCGCTGGGTGGAAGACGGCGTCGCGCCCGAGCGCATGGTCGCCACCGCCTTCAAGGAAGGCCGGCCCGAGCTGGGCCTCCACCTGCAGCGCCCGATCTTCCCCTACCCGAAGTTCCCGCACTACAAGGGCGGCGACCCCGCGACGCCCTCCAGCTACGAGGGCGTCGAGCACGAGCGCGGCCGCGTGACCGTCCCGGCTGACCGCTACCTGCGCTGAGGGTGGAGCGTCCTGCGCTCTTGGGCGCTTGGCTTTACTGCTTTCCCGCGACGGCCGCATCCGGATGCGTGCCCTGCCCTTTCCGCTGCGCGAACAACCAGGTCCAGACGTCGGGATTGTCGTAGGTCCGCGTCCAGGAGTCGTGCGTGACGCCCGGATAAATCGTGAGCTTCACGTTCGGCGCCTGGATGCGCTCGAACCAGCGCATCGCCATCTGCGAGTATTCCACCGGCACCGCCTGGTCCCGGTCGCCGTGAAACATCCAAATCGGCATGTCCCGCAGCGGGGCGAACTTCACCACGTTGATGCCCGCCCCGCCGCAGATCGGGACTGCCGCGGCGAAGAGGTCGGGATAGGCAGCGAGGGTATCGAATGTGCCGAAGCCGCCCATGCTGAGGCCGGTGATATAGAGGCGCGCATCGTCTACGCGGTGGGTTCGCCTGACTTCGTCCACCAGCGACTTCACGCCGTGCGGATTCCAGAATTCGCCCGCCGGCACCTGCGGCGCAACGACGATGGCTTCAAATTTCCGTCCCGCCGCGATGAGCCGCGGCACGCCATGCTTCTTGAGCAGCTCCAAATCGTCGCCCCGCTCACCCGCACCGTGCAGGAAGACCAGCAGCGGCCAGCGCTTCGATTCCTCCGCAGCGTAGCCGTCCGGCAAAGTCAGCAGATAGCGATAGCCGAGCCTGAGCGTGATCTCCGACTCGAAGGATCGGGGCGTGAGTATCGCGGCAGGATCTTCCGCGCGCGCCGTGGCGCCGGCCAGGAGGAAAAACGCGAGGGCGGGAAGGAGTTGTTTCATACCGGTCGCATCAGGCCAGCCGCGAACTCAGCCCGCCC
>JBIQJF010000042.1:0-36231 GCA_044507675.1 Opitutales bacterium
TTTCCTATCGACAACTTCGGCCTCATAGCAGGGCGGGGTCTCCGAACCCCGCCTCGAACGCGATACTGCGCTCGAACCAAGGCGGGGTTCGGGACCCCGCCCTACAGTTCACGTGCCCGCAACCTGATGCGGTTCGGGGTCCACCCACTTCCCATGTTCGCGAATGAGGGCGATGAGACGGGCGTCGGCTTCGGCCTGCGGAATGTTGTATTGGACGCAGTTCTTGCCGACGTAGAGATTGATTTTGCCCGGTGCGCCGCCGACGTAGCCGAAATCGGCGTCGGCCATTTCGCCGGGACCGTTCACGATGCAACCCATGATGGCGATCTTCACGCCCTTGAGGTGACCGGTCTGGGCACGAATGCGCTGCGTGGTCGTTTGCAGGTCGAAAAGCGTGCGCCCGCAACTCGGGCAGGCGACGAACTCGGTCTTGGAAATGCGTGCGCCGGCGCCTTGGAGGACGTTGTAGGTGAGCTTGGTCGCGCGGGCGACGTCAGCCTCGGTCTCGATGCTGACGAGATCGCCAACACCATCGCAAAGCAGGCTGCCCGTGAGGAAACTCGCTTCGAGGAGTTTCGAGAGGAAACTGTTGTCGCCGTGCACGGCGGTGGCCGCGGTGTTGCGAATCCACACCGGGGCGTTCGAGCCCGCGGCCTTGAGGGCTTCGACGAGCTGGCGGTAAGCGCCGATGGCGTGCCCGGCGTCTGCGGAGGAGGTAAGCGTGAAGACGAGCCCGGCGTCGCCCGATGCGCGCAGAACGGGTTCGAGGGCCGGTAGATCGTTCGGGGCGATTTCGGCGGCAAGAAACTGTCCGTGGCGGCGCACGAGATCAGCAAAAGCGGCGAAAGCGTCCGTATCCGCAGCGCTGAATTTTCGCACCAGCATCATCCGACCCTTCACGAGGGCCAGCAACGGTTGGAGCACCTCGAGCGAGAGGGTGGGTGCGATTTCCAGGGCGAGAAAGTCCACCGGCAAGGCGACCTTGGCGGCGGTTTCGCAGAGTGCGGCCAGGTCGCCGGGCGTGGCGACGGGCACAAGCAGGCCCTCGGCGGGTGTGTCCTTGAGCTTGGGCGCGGCCAGCGACTGTGCGGCTTCCGCGAGTTTATCCACAGAGCCAACCCGCACGATCACTCGTGGTGGCTGCTCGGCGCCGACGACACAACGCTCCGACAGTTTCAGCACGGCAGGCTCGCGACGCGTGAAATGATACGGGTCGATGGAGTCCGCCGCTGGTGCGGAACGTTGCGTGTTGGATGTTCGCCAAAGAGCCATCGCCTTGCCCGCGATGGTTTGGGCGACAGGAACTTCATAAACCGAATCCTCGGTCAGCGATACTCGGATGGTGTCACCGAGGCCGTCGAGAAGCAGTGAACCGATGCCAATCGCGCTCTTGATGCGGCCGTCCTCGCCGTCGCCGGCCTCGGTTACGCCGAGGTGGAGCGGATAGTGCATGTCCTCCTGCGCCATGCGCTGCACGAGCAACCGGTAGGCCTGGATCATGACCTTCGGGTTGCTCGCCTTCATCGAAAGGATGATGTCGTGGTAGCTGTGGCTGCGCGCGATGCGCAGGAATTCGAGGGCGCTTTCCACCATGCCGAGCGGCGTGTCGCCGTAGCGGTTCATGATGCGGTCGGAGAGCGACCCGTGGTTGGTGCCGATGCGCATCGCGCGGCCGAGTTCCTTCGCGCGCTTCACGAGCGGCGAGAAGGCGTCGTGGATGCGCTGGAGTTCCTCGTTGTAGTCGGCGTCGGTGTATTCCTTGACCGCGAACTTCTTCTTGTCGGCGTAGTTGCCGGGATTGACGCGAATCTTCTCCACGTGCTCCACGGCCTCCATGGCGGCGGAGGGCAGGAAATGGATGTCGGCCACCAGCGGGATCGCGCCGAAGCCGGCGGCGGTGAATTGCGCGCGGATCTCCTTGAGGCATTTCGCCGCGGCGACGTTGGGCGCGGTGATGCGCACGATTTCGCAACCGACCTCGGCGAGGGCGATGGACTGTTTCACCGTGGCGGCAATGTCCTGCGTGTCGCTCGTCGTCATGGACTGCACGCGGATGGGATGCGCGGCACCGACGCCCACGCTGCCGACTTTCACCTCGACGGTGCGGCGGCGGACGGTCTGGAAACGGGAGGAACAGTAGGACACGAAGTAAGAAGAAGTGCCAAGTAACGAGTGGGCAAGTAACAAGACCGGGGCGCCATGCCGGCCGTGCTTTCTACTTGGTTACTTGATACTTCTTACTTGCCCGACTTGTCGGGCGCCGGGGCGGTCTGAGCCGGCGTGTCGTCGAACCGATAGTGGATCAGACGCCGGATATCGTTGTAACTGACGTAAATGATGAGGCCGATGAGCAGCACGAAACACGCGGCGACGGCATTCTGCATCCAGACGGGATTGAGCGGCTTGCCGCGCAGCTTTGCGAGCGTGGCGAAGACGACATGTCCACCGTCGAGCACCGGGATGGGCAGCAGGTTGAAGATCGCCAGCGAGACGTTGATCGCGATGAGGAAGGCAAGGGCAGGGATGATGCCGAAGGTGGCGACCTGTTGCAGGTTGTCCACGATGCCCACGATGCCGCTCATGTGACGCACGCCGATATCGGACTGGCGGTTCAGAAGGCTGCTGAGTGTCTGGTAAACCTGGGTAACGGCACCGCCGATCTGGGCGAAAGGTGTGGGATGCGTCGTGACGGTCTCGATGCGCCAAGTGATGCCAATCAGGTAAAGGGTTTGGCCGTTGATGGTCTGCTGCCGGGGTTGCAGCGAGGCGGCGATTTCTTGATCGCCGCGCCTAAAAAGGAGTGAACTGGGCTCGGCGTTCTTTTTCTGGAAATGCTCCCGGAGTTCGTCGCGACGCGTGAGAATCTTGCCATCCACGGCGAGGATGCGGTCACCAGAGAGCAACCCGGCGAGCGCAGCGGGCGAATCGGGGTTGATTGTGTCCACGACGAGGTCCGAGCGTGGCGCGATGCCGATGGTGCGCAGGCCTTCGGTTCCGGTGAGTTCGGGAAACGCTTGCCGCGTCAGCATAGCGCCATCGCGTTCGAAGGTGATCGTGGTCACGCGGCGTCCATCGGGCGCGACTTGGGAGCCGAGGATAATGGCGGTGACGAGGTCCTGAAAGTTCGCAACGGGTTTGCCGTCAATCTGCCGGATGACATCACCCGGTTGGAGGCCGGCGGCATGGGCCGGTCCCGTCACGGACTGGCCATCGCTGGTCTGCACCGTGGCGCTGACCTCGCCGACTTCGGTGCGGTTGAACTCGGCCGGCACCTTGACGCCCACGGCCCAAACCACGCAGGCGAGCGCCAAGGCGAAGAGGATGTTGGCGGCCGGGCCGGCGATGGCGACGATGACCTTGGAGAGGTAGCCGGCGGGCGGAAGGTTTTTGGCCTCCTCGGGCACATCGCCTTCGAAATCTCCCATGTCGGACAACTGGGGCACCATCACGTAGGCCCCGATGGGGAGCCAGCAGATGCAATATTCCACGCCGCGCCACTTCCAGCTTACGATGGGTTTGCCGATGCCGAAGATTGAGAAGCGCGGCACGACCATCCCGCGCCAGCGTGCGGCAAGAAAATGGCCCAGTTCGTGCACGAAGATGGAGAGCGTGACCAGACCGATGGCTAGGAGCAGTTGCAGCATGGCGAGATTACTTATGGTCGCACGACCGCATTACACACCCCGGCGCTTCGCGCCACCCCTCTTGATAGAGGGGATTTTCGCCGGCGAACGTCTGGGTCCCCTCTATCAAGAGGGGTGCCCGCAGGACGGGGTGGGTGAATGATCGGCGAGGAAACATGATAGGCAGAACTTCGATAGCTACAGGACCGCCGGCAGGTGCGCCGTGGCGATCGCGCGGGCTTCCTGGTCCACAGCGATGACCTCGGCGAGGGAATTTGGTTCAACGGTCTTCATCCGGGACAGAGTATGCTCCACGACGCGGGGAATCGCAAGGAACGGAACGCGGCTGGCGAGGAAGGCCGCCACGGCGACCTCGTTGGCGGCATTGAAGACCGCCGGGGCGGTGCCGCCGGCGCGCATGGTTTCCTGCGCGAGGCGCAGGCAGGGATAGCGAGCGTCGTCCACGGGACGGAAATCGAGGGAGAAGATCTTTTCCAGCGGCAGCGCCGTGTCGGTGCCGGCGGGCGCGCGATCGGGCCAGAGCAGGGCGTGTTGAATCGGGAAAGTCATCGAGGGTGGGCAGAGCTGCGCCAGCATCGAGCCGTCGGTAAACTCGACGAGACAGTGCGCGATGCTTTGCGTGTGCAGCACGGCCTGGCACTGTTCCGCGCGCAGGCCGAAGAGCCACTGGGCTTCGATGAGCTCGAGGCCTTTGTTGGCGAGGGTGGCGGAGTCCACCGTGATCTTCGGTCCCATCGCCCAATTGGGATGCTTGAGGGCGTCGGCGACCGTGGCCGACGCGAGCTTTTCCAGCGGCCAGTCGCGAAAGGCGCCGCCCGATGCGGTGAGCACGAGCCGGCGGACATCGGCCGAGCGATGTCCCTGCAGGCACTGGAAGACGGCGTTGTGTTCGCTATCCACGGGCAGCAGGTGCATCCCATGGGTCTGCGCGGCGGCCATCACGAACTTGCCGGCCATCACGAGGATTTCCTTGGAGGCGAGGGCAATGGCTTTTTTCGCGGCGATGGCAGCGAGGGCGGGTTGCAGTCCCGCGGTGCCGACGACGGCGATGAGCACGGTGTCGGCTTCGGTCAGCGTGGCCAGTTCGCTCAATCCTTCCAAACCACCGTAGAACTGCGTGCCTGCGGGGAACGAGGTGTCCGCGCGGGCAGCCGTGAGGGCGTTCGCATCGTGCAGGCCGACGTGGCGAACGCCGAACTGCCGGGCGATTTCGGCGAGGCGCACATGATTGCGCTGGGCGGCGATGCCGACGAGTTCAAGCCGGTCGCGATGCGCGGCGATCACACGCAGCGTGTTCTCACCGATGGAGCCGGTGGCGCCGAGGAGGACGATGCGTTTTTTAGCGGAAACTGACATGGTGTAGGAGGAGCTTTATGCCCCGACAGCGCACTGCCGACGACCATGAAGTCGGGGCGTAAAACCCCTTCCACAGCTTTGAAACGAAAGCTTCACTCCAAGAACAGGAAGATGAAATACGCGACGGGGGCCGTCAGGATGAGGCTGTCGGTCAGGTCGAAGGCGCCACCGATGCCGGGAATGAGTGCGCCGGTGTCCTTCGTGTCGGCCCGGCGCTTGAGGGCGGACTCAATGAGATCGGAGACGATCGTGACGATGGCCAGCGGCAGGGCGATGAGCGCGGCAGCGAGCGGGGTGAGCGTGGGAGAAAGATATTCGGAAGCGAACCACGCGATGGTTGCGCCCAATCCCGCCGAAATGAGCACGCCGCCGACCGCGCCTTCCCATGTTTTCTTGGGACTGATGTTGGGCGCCATCTTGTGTTTGCCGAAGGCGAGGCCGCTGAGCAGCGCGCCGACATCGCAGAACTTCGAGACGGCGACGGTCCAGAGACAGAGGACGAGATTGTCGCCTTCGAATCCGGAGCGCATGAGGATCGCGACGAGGAAGTGCAGCATGAAGGGCACGAAGAGCAGGCCCATCATGGTGGAGGTGATGGCTTCGATCCGGCTGGTCACGTCGCGCTCGCCAAGGACACGGATGCAACAAACCACGAGAGCCAGCACGAGGAACCCGACCGGCAATTTGGCCAGCACCTCGGGCTCGTCGTAATAATAGGCCAGCACATAGGGAACGCCGACGATCAGCAGGTTGAACACCTGGCCCATCGCGCGGAACGGACGCCCTCCCAGTTTTGTCGCCATCCCGTAGAACTCATGCAGAGTGAGTGCCGAGAGCACGGTCACGAGGGCGACGCCGGCGTGGGCTCCGAAGAACCACAAGCTGCCGAGAATAACGGTCCAAAGGAGGACAGTGCTGAATATGCGGGAAAGCACGGGAGGAGGGGGATGCGGTAATTCGGACGAATGCGTGAGGTCCCTACACACCCCGCCCTGTCGGGCACCCCTCTTCATGGAGAGGATATTCGCTGCGTGTGTTTGGATCCCCTCTATGAAGAGGGGTGGCGCGAAGCGACGAGGTGGGTGGTTGCGGCATGAAAAGTGCCTGCCTTCAGGCGGGCTTGAGTTGTTCGGTGGTCTGGCCGTAGCGGCGTTCGCGCCGGGCGTATTCGTCCACGGCGGCCTGCAGGTCGGCCTTGCCAAAATCGGGCCAGGCGACGGGCGTGAAAATCATCTCCGCATAGGCGAGCTGCAGCATGAGGAAATTGCTGATGCGTTGTTCGCCGGAGGTCCGGATGAGCAGATCGGGTTCGGGGATGCCGGCGGGACCGGTATAGAGATAACGGCTGAAGTTTTCCCAAGAGGCGTCGGCGGGATTTTCGCGGCCGGCCTGCACCGCGGCGGCGTAGTCGCGTGCGGCGTCGGCCACTTCCGTGCGCGAGCCGTAATTAAGCGCGAGCACGAGCGTCCATTCGGTGAAGTCCTTGGTGGCTTCGACCACGCGGTTGAGCTCGCGTTGGACGTTCTCCGGCAATTCTTGCGTGCGGCCGATGGTGAGCAGGCGCACGCGGTTCTTGATGAGATTGTTCAGCTCGCGCTTGAGGAAGTAGTCCAGCAGGCCCATGAGCCCCGAGACCTCTTCGGGCGGACGTTTCCAATTCTCGACCGAAAAGGCGTAGAGGGTGATGTAACGAATGCCGATCTCGCGGGCCGCGTCCACGACGGTGCGGACCGTTTCCACCCCGCGGCGATGGCCTTCGAGGCGGGGCAGACCGCGTTGTTTCGCCCACCGGCCATTTCCATCCATGATGATGGCGACGTGTTGCGGAATCTGGCCGGGGGAAGGGGACGACATGCGGAAGGCGCGATTGAGCGAGCGGCAGGAGCTTTTGACAAGCCCGCAGGTAAGGTTGGCGAGCTGTGGCTGTAGGACGAGATCTCCGATTCCGCTGCATAGGAGCAATAACCCGCGGACCAAAGCGGGATTCCGCCCTATGGAGGTGCGACTTGCTTCGACGTTCAATTACGCCACGTTTCCGGCATGGCCAAGCCATTGAGTCCCGATGAAATCAATGCCGCGCTCGCGACGCTGCACGACTGGAGCCTCGCGGGCGACGCACTCGCGAAGGAGTTCAAATTTGATTCCTTCTGCGCAGCGCTGGCCTTCATGGTGCGGGTTGGTTTTGAGGCTGAGGCCGCCGACCACCATCCCGAGTGGACCAATGTCTATAACCGCGTCACCATCCGATTGAATACTCACTCGGCCGGCGGCAAAGTCACGGCGAAGGACGTGGAGCTGGCGAAGGCGATTGAGAAGATCGCATCAGGCGGGTAGGACAAACCTCCTCGATGAGCGATTCCGACGGTGGAGGGCGCGCCTCTCTGCACGCCGCCGCATTGACGCCAGCTCGCAGGGACGCGGGCCCTTCCGTTTAGATACGATCGCGGCTACAAAGCCTTCACCGCGGCGAGCACGAGGTGCTCGAAAGCGGCGGCGCCTTTGCCGGCGTTTTCCAAGGTATGGCTGTGCGTGAGATTTTCGTCGGAAAGGCCTGCACCCATGTTGGTGATGCACGAGACGCCGGCGACCTTCAGGCCGCAGTGGCGGGCGATGAGGCATTCTGGCACGCTCGACATGCCGACGGCATCGGCACCCCAGCCCTGCGCCATGCGGATTTCTGCGGGTGTTTCGAACGAAGGTCCGCGAAACGCGACATAAACGCCTTCGCGAAGAGTGACGCTGGTCTGCTGCGCGACCGCTTTGATTTTTGCGCGCAAGCCTGAGTCCCACGCATCCGTCATCGAGAAGAAGCGTGGGCCGAAGGCATCGTCATTGGGACCGACCAGCGGGTTGAGTCCGAGGAAATTGATGTGATCGGTGATCAACATGAGTTCGCTGACCTTGATGTGGGAGCGGAGGCTGCCGGCGGCGTTGGAGAGAAAAAGGGTTTCGACGCCGACCGCCTTGAGCGTGCGGATCATCGTCTTCAACGGATAGGCATCGTGCGTCTCGTAGAAATGTTTGCGGCCATTCAGCACGATCACGGGCACGCCGCCGAGGGTGCCGATGAGCAATTGCCCGGCGTGACCGGCAACCGTCAACACGGGGAAACCTGGCAGGTCGCGATAGGCGAGGGTGGTGACACCCTCCACGAGTCGCGCGAGACCGCCCAGTCCGGAACCAAGGATAAGGGCGAGTTTCGGCCGAAGGCTGCCGAGCGCGGCGGTGATTTTATCGGCGGCGAGGCGGACGTTCTCGGCGTGAGTGGCGGCTTCGTTCATAGCGCGCAGCTTGCGCGAAAGGCCGCGGCACACAAGCCCGGGGAGATTGCCGGTTCGACCGTGGGCAGCCCGCTTGCGGGCGCGGCTGGCCCGCAGGGCAGCCTGGGATGGAATAGCTCTTGCCTGTGATTCGGGCGCGGCGAAGAATTCCGGCGCATGATCGTGCGCGTGAGTAATTCCGGTTTCTTCGCTGCGCTCAAAATCACGGTGATGGGGGTGGCTCTCTTTGCTTTGCATGCGTTGTCGCGCGCAGCCCACGCCCCGCTCAGCGGCTCGCCGCTGGCTCCCGTCGTGGTTGAAACTTTCGCCGAGGCGACAAAACGCGACACCGCGCAGCACAACCGGGTGGCGTTGCTCGAGGGCGGTTACGATGCCCTGCTGTTGCGGGTTCACCTTATCCGCCACGCCCAGAAATCCATCGAGGTGCAGACCTTCATCTGGGGCAACGACGAGTGCGGGCGCCTGCTCATCTACGAACTCATCGAGGCGGCGAAGCGCGGCGTGAAGGTCCGCATCCTCGCCGATCACCTGTTCTCCGACCAGGATCCCGGCACCGTCGCCTTTCTCGCCACGGTGCATCCGAATTTCGAGATCAAGCACTACCGGCCGGCGGCATCTCGCATTAAACCCTCGCTTCTCCAGTTGATGATCGCGGGCCTGCGCTCGTTTCACGCCATCAACCAGCGCATGCACAACAAAATCATGCTCTTTGACGATGCGGTGCTAATCACGGGTGGACGCAACATCGAGAACAGCTACTTCGACCACGCTACGGCCCTGAACTACCGCGATCGCGATGTGCTGGCCGTGGGTCCGGTGGCGCGCGCGGTGGGTGAATCGTTTGCGGAGTTCTGGGCCTTTCGTCACGCGGTGCCAAGCCGCGAGCTCACCGACGTCGCGGCGGTCATCGCGAGCGGGGATTTTCGCCGCTATCCGCGACGCGAGGACTGGGACTTCGGCGGTCTGTTCAACGAACTCGACCGCGAAGCGAACGACGCCGCGCAGATCGCGCAACGATTCGGCGCAAAGCTGCGACCGGTGGAGCGGGCCGTGTTCATCGCCGACGCGCCCGGCAAGGGTCGCGGTTTCTTCACCACCAATGCGCGTATCACGCGGGAGCTGCGCGACACGTTGGAGAAGGCGCGAAATCGTATCACCATCCAAACGCCCTATCTTGTGTTGAGCGACCCGGCGCAACGCCTCATCACCGAGATGCACAAGAAGAACCCCGGTCTCGTCATCCGGGTTTCGACCAACAGTTTTGCTTCGACCGACAATCTCGCGGCCTATTCGGCCAACTATCGGTTGCGCGGCGACTACGTCGAGAAGCTCGGCCTGCAGGTGCACGAATTCAAACCGCAGCCCGCCGCGCGTTCGCTGCTGTTTCCGCAATACGAGCAGATGGTCGCTCGCGCGCGGCAGCTGTATGGCTCCCGTGGCGACCGGCCGTTTCTCTCGCTTCACGCCAAGTCGCTCGTGGTGGATGATCGCGTCTCCTTCGTCGGTTCCTACAACCTTGATCCGCGTTCGGAGAACCTGAACTGCGAGGCCGGGCTGCTGGTCGAGGATGCCGCATTTGCGAAAGCCTTGCGGGCCGAGATCGACCGCGACCTGCGTTCTGAGAACAGCTGGGTCATCGCTCGCCGCCGGCTGCCACTGCGGCTGGATGCGGTGAACGCGTTGATCGACGGCGTAATGTCGCTGAGCCCGGTGGACGTCTGGCCCGTGCAAAATACCGCGAGCTTCGAACTCAAGCCGGGCTATGAGGAAGTTCCGCCCAGTGACCCGCGGTTTCACGAACACCATCGCGACGTGGGTTCGTTCCCTGGCGCCGACGGCGCTCTCTCCACCAAGGAAATCATCACGCGCCTCTACAAAGCCGTCGGCACGCCGCTGACGCCGATGCTGTGAGACAGATCAAAGAGGATGCACTCGAACTCGGCAGGGAGTGATGGTCTGCTTACTCTCGCAGACTAATCGACTCCCAGCGACTTGAGTATCTTCCAAGCTAGCGGTTCCTTGATCTCGGCATGCCTGGGCACGGCTTCAAGTGTCCCTGTCTTCGGATTGATCCAAAGCGAGTGGGAGCCGCCTTCGCGTTTCAAGTAGCAGCCGGCGCGGCGGAGCCGTTTCTCAAGCTCGCGCCGCTTCATGGCTTCAGACCGCGATGACGGTTCTGATGGCCTGACGGGAAAGCCCGCGCCGGGCGTCGGCCCGGCGATCCTCAAAAATCAGGCGAATGGCCGCGCGCAGGCTCTCCTTGGCTTCCTTGACCGTGGAACCCTGACCGTTGGCGCCGGGCACTTCTGGACAGACCGCCCAGTAGCCGCCCTCCGGAGCTTCTTCGATGATGGCGGTGAGTTTGCCTTTCATGGGCGTTAAGATGCCTGTCATCTGACCGGCGTCAATGCTGCGACAGAAACGGGTTCGACTGGACCCCTCACGCCGATGTTGTGAGTGGGAAAGGCCAACAAGGGCGGGATTACCAAATCCCGTTGGATTTCGTGGAGGACACCTCCCGATGTGCCGCGGCCCAGCTGGAACTGGGCCCTCCAAAGGCGGGGTTCGGAGACCCCGCCCTACACAAAAGATTTACAGCGCCTTGCCGGTGAGGACGACGGGTATCTGCGGGCCGAAGCCGACGTTCATCTCTCGCTCGAAGCTCACCGTGTCGCCGGCGAACTTCAGGCGGAAGGTGGCGATGAAGGGCGCACGATATTGTGCGAGCTGCACGGTGTAGGTGTCGTCAGCAGTCCACGCGCCGGAGGCGGCGACGGGTTGCTTCGTGGTCGGGTTCAATGGGAATTCACCGCGCGCCCACGAGCCGCGGCCAGGTGTGATGCTGAGGTCGCGTCCGTATTGGCGGGCCTTGAGCGTCACGGCGCCGTTGGCGGCAATGTCGAGCGAGAGGGACTCGAGGGTCGAGTCGTTGGCATCGAAGGCGAATTTCCGCCCGGAGATTTTGGCGGCGAGGGGGCTGGTGGCGGCGCCGGCGGTGACCGGCAGCGAGAGGGAAGCGAGGCGCTGGCTCAACGCAGCTTGGGCGGCGGGATTTTCCGGCAGTGGGGCGGCGCGGAGTTCAGGCAGGAATTTAGACCACAGCATCTTCATGATGCCGCCCATGTCGCGCGTGCCGCTGTTGATGGCGATGACGGTGTCGTGTTCCGGGATGACGATGACGTATTGGCCGAAGGCGCCGTCGGCGCGGTAGAACCCGGGGATGCAGCGCCAGAACTGAAAGCCGTAGCCTTGATCCCAATCGCTCTCCGGATTGCTGCCATTGGAAACCTGGCGCGAGGTGGCGAGGTCCACCCATTCGGCGGGAACGAGACGCTGGCCGTTCCATTCGCCGCGTTGGAGCAGGAGCTGGCCGAATTTTGCGATGTCCTCGGTGCGCAGATGCAGACCGGAACCGCCGAAACTGTAGCCCTGCGGCGTCGCGTCCCACTCGGGCGTGGGAATGCCGAGCGGCTCGAAGAGGCGCGGCACGAGATAGTCGCGCAACGTCTGGCCGGTGATCTTGGTCAGCGTGGCCGAAAGCATGAACGTGGCGGGCGTGTTATAGTAGAAGAGCGTGCCGGGTTTCTGTTTCACGGGCGCGGCGAGGAACTGCCTCGTGCCGGAGCCGTCGGCGGCCATGATGTTGATCGCATCCACGTCCTCCTTGTGCTGGCCGGTGGACATCATGAGCAGGTCGCGCAGGCGGAGGTTTTTCTGGTTCTCCGTGGCGTCGGCGGGGACTTCTTCGGGGAAGTAGGCGTGCAGCTTGTCGTGGATGTTCACGCGGCCCTCGGCTTGGAGCATGCCGATGGCGGTCGAGGTGAAACTCTTGCTGAGCGAGAACAGCATGTGCGGTTCGTCGGCGGAGTAGGGCGCCCACCAGCCTTCGGCGACGACTTTGCCGTGTCGGAGAATCATGATGCCGTGCAGGCCATAAGCCTTGGCCTCGGCTTCGTCGATGAGCGCCTGGATGCCGGCGGAGGCAATGCCGACCGATTCGGGAGTGGCGCGGGGCAGGGAGGTTTCGGCCGCGGAAACGGCGGAGGACAACAACAGGGCGGCGACGAGCGCGCCCAGACGGGGCAGAACGAGGTGTTTCATGCGGGGTAAGCCGATGAGCTAAGTCGGGATGAATCCGAATGCAAACGACCGCCGGGTGATATGCCGCGACAGGAAAACCGTTTGCACCGTCAGGGCTCCGCAGTAGCGTGCGCGCATGAGTGATTTTGCCCCCGCCGCTGAAGTTGCGTCCGTGCGCGACGCCCTTGCCCGCCTGAAGGCCAACATGCGCGTAACCATCAAGGGCAAGGACGAGGTCATCGACCAGACGCTCGTCTGCCTGCTGGCCGGCGGACACCTGCTGATCGAGGATTTGCCCGGCGTGGGCAAGACCACGCTGGCTTACTCGCTCGCCCGTTCGATGGACTGCGGATTTTCGCGCATTCAGTTCACCAGCGATCTGCTGCCGACCGACGTGACCGGTGTTTCGATTTACGATGAGAACGTAAAGGAGTTCGTCTTCAAACCCGGCCCGGTGTTCGCCAACGTCGTGCTCGCCGACGAGATCAATCGCGCGACGCCCAAGACCCAATCGGCGCTGCTCGAGGTCATGGATCGCAGCAAGGTGACGGTGGACGGCGAGGCGCACGCCGTGGGTTCACCCTTCATGGTCGTGGCCACGCAGAATCCCGTGGATTACGAAGGCACGTTTCCGCTGCCGGAGAGCCAGATGGATCGTTTTCTCATGCGGCTGCAGATGGGCTATCCGCAGCCAGGCGACGAATTGGAAATCCTGCGCACGCCGAAGCTCGGCTACGATGCCATCGCGCTCAATCCCGTGGTCACCCGCTCCGACGTGCTCAAGATGCAAGCACTGGCAGGCAAGGTCTTCGTCGAGGACAGCGTGCTCGACTACATCCTGAAGATCATCACGGCCACGCGCACCGAGGCGGAGTTCAAGGCCGGCGTTAGCGTGCGCGGCGGGCTCGCCTTGCGCATCGCCGCGCAGGCGCGCGCGTTGCTGTTGGGGCGCGACTTCGTGATTCCCGAGGACATCCAGGAAACCGCCGGTGCCGTGCTCGCGCACCGCCTTTCCCTGGCGCGGCAGACTTCCGATGCGATGGAAGAGCGGCGCACCGTGCTCGCTTCGCTGAAGCGAATCATTGCCGCCATCCCGGTTCCGGAGTGATCGGATAAACACCAAAATTCCGGACGTCCAAACGCCAAACAGGCGCGAAATAGGAAATACCCAGTCGTGATTCGGGATTTATTCGTGATTTGGCGCTTGGGATTTGGCGTTTGCCGGGGCTCGCCATGAATTCCACGTCTTCAAGCATTACCTCGCCGAGTCTCGACTGGCATGGCCCCGGTGCGCCGGCCGACAAGCGACGCCAGCTGACGTGGCATCGGGTGCTGTGGACGTTGGTCTTTCCGAAGAAGCGGCACCGCATCGCGCTCACGCTGCCGGGCGTTTTTCTGATGGTGCTCGCCATGGGCATCGGCACCGCGGCTTACAACACCGCGAGCAACATTCTCTTCATCACCCTCTCACTGCTGCTGGCGTGCCTGCTCCTGAGCGGTTTACTCTCATGGTTCAATTTCATGAACCTGAGCTGGCGGCTGCGTCCGCAGGGGCCGTGGCGCGCGGGTCACGAAACGCTCGTGGCCGTCGAGGTGCGCAACGGCAAGCGCTGGCTGCCGACCTACAGCCTCTGGTTCGAACTGGCGACGCAGCCGCGCCACATTCCCGCGCCGGAGCCAACTGGCAAGGAACCCAAGATGAGCGAAATCCTCGCCGCGGCCGAAAAATACATCACGCGCGGCCGCGTGCACATGCGGCAGCGCGTCGAACCCGGCGGAGCGGTCGCGCTGGAGTGGGGCGTCAAGCCGACGCGACGCGGCGAGGCGTTGGTCGAGTTGACCTCGGTGGGGTCGCTTTTCCCGTTCGGTTTTCTGCGTAAAAACCTCGGCACCGATGCGAGCCAGCCGGTGCTCGTGTGGCCGGCGCAGGTGGAATACGAATGGACCGGCGGAGTGGCGGCGCACACCGGCACGCAAGGCCGGCGCACGACTCGCGCGGGCACGGGTGATGACCTGCTGGCATTACGCAAATACCAGTTGGGGGATTCGCACCGGCTCATCCATTGGAAAGCCAGTGCGAGGCTCGGACAGATGATGATTCGACAGTTTGCGGCCGAGAGTCACGACGGCTACGTGCTGAATTTGGATCCTTCGCCCGATCTCTGGCCGCGCGCGGAGCAGTTCGAGTTGGTGTGCAGCCTCGCGGGCACCTTGGCGGAGGATCTTTTCGCGGTCGGTCGTTTGCGTGCGGTGTCCCTCCAAGGCGGACCATGGCGCGAGACACGGCGACTGCGCGATGTCGAGGCGTGGCTCGACGATCTGGCCCGGCTGGAATTCGGTCAGGTGAAACCCGACCTCCGGACGGGTTCAGTCCGTCCCGAAACCGGCCGCTCCACGAATCAAACCCACAACCTCATCACGTTCGCGCCCGACGGGGCACGCGGCGTGAGCGCTTTTGTCAATGGCCGCAAAACCGCGTCAGCTTAACCTCGACGAACTCCTGCGTCTGAAGTGGCTCCTCGGCGGCGTCACGGCGCTGGTGTCGGTATGGACGGTGTTCTTCCTCGATATCGAGGCGCTGGGTTTGGTGGTGATGGTCAGCGCGGGCATGCTCGCCGTGTTGGTCCGGCCCGGGCTGTCGGGACGCATTCCCGCGCTGGTCTGGAAGCTGGCGGTGCCGGCGATCATCGTGAGCTTCGCGATCGATCTGTATTTCAGTCCCGACACGTTGCCCGCACTGATCCGGCTGGGCATCCTGCTGGTGCTTTATCGGGCGGTGGCGTGGCGCCGCAAGCGCGAGGACCTGCAATTGCTCGTGCTGGGATTATTCCTGATCGTCGTGGCGGGTGTGCTCACCGTCGCGGTGGAGTTCGCTTTCCTGCTGCTGTTGTTCACGGCTTGTGCGCTGGGCTTCCTGTTTGTGGTCAACCTCGTGGACGCCGCCGGCACGGGTGCGGTGCGCACGCCAGAGGCAGAGACGGCTTGGACGCGGATCGGCTGGTGGCGGCTTTTCCGCCGGCTGCGCGAAGTGGCCGACTGGCGCATGCTGGCTTTTGCCAGCGCGCTGTTTGTCGCCGTGGTCGGCATGTCCGGCCTGTTGTTTCTCATCATTCCGCGTTTCGAGCTGGCGAACAGTTTCTTTCTCGATCGCTTCATCACGCGAAAAAGCCGATCGGGTTTCACCGACACGGTGCGGTTCGGCGACGTGACGGAGCTGGTGCAGGACAATCGCATCGCGATGCGCGTGGATCTCACCGATGCGAGCGGCATCCACGAAGAACCCTACTGGCGGCTCGTCGTGCTCGATGAGTATTCCCCCGACGGCTTCAAAGTTTCAACCGGTCTTAAGAATGAACTCATGCGCAGCGAGCACGTGGCGCGAAACATCAGCGGCCGGCCATTCGGTCGCCGCGTGGAGGAGGTGGGCGGAATCTGGACTTTTTATGTGGAGCCGGGAGTCAGCCGCTACCTCCCGTTACCGGGCAGCTTCGGTGTCCTGCGTCTGCGCGACAACACGCCGATCCAGACCAGCATGGCACATCGGATTGTCGCCATGCGCACGGAGCCTATGACCATGACCGCGTTCCAGCTCGAGCGTGTGGAGATGGGCGCACAACTACTGGATGCGCAATTGCCGCTGTTGCTTGAAAAGAGTCGATCGGGAACAGACGGCTCCGGTCGGCGCGAAGCTGATCCGCGCCTGCTACTCCGCGGGCCGCAAGGCGAGCGCAACGAGGCGGTGTTGCGCCGCATCCTCGCCGAGATCACCGGCGGTGCCCAATTGCCTGCGGATGAATTTGCCCGCCGCGTGACGGACTGGCTGCGCGAGCGGCATGCCTATGCGTTGTCGGTGCGGATTCCGTCGGGCGAGGGCGACGACATTGTCCGCTGGCTTGATTCGAATGAGCCGGGCTTCTGCGAATATTTTGCCGCAGGTTTCACCGTGCTGGCCCGTGCGGCCGGGTATCCGACGCGCGTCGTGGCGGGGTTTCACGGCGGATCGCTCAACGCTTTCGAGAATTACTACATGGTTCGGAATTCCTCGGCGCATGCGTGGACCGAGATTCACGACGGCAAACAGGCTTGGCTGCGGGTGGATCCCACGCCGGGCGGCGGCGCGGCGGCGGCGTTGCAGGCGGAATCCGGCACCGAGCAAGAGCAGGATGGCAGCTGGTCGGCGCGTTTGGACAGCCTGCGCGTCCTCTGGTATCGCCGCATCGTCAATTTCGATTCACGCCAACAGGTGCAGATGCTCGAGCAGGTGAAGAGTATCACCTCGGGGTCGGGCGCCGCGTTGCGCGCTTCATTGGACAAGTTTGCGGCCAGCCTGAAGGCGTGGCTGCAACGGCCTTGGGATCTGGCGCGGCTCGCGCGCTTGGGAGCGCAATTGCTCGCGGTGGCAGCATTGGCTTGGGTGATCTCGCGATTGGGCCGGCTGCTCTGGCGCCGCTGGCGACACGGCGCGGATGCGACGAGATTCGACCCCGTGCGACACAAGGCGGGACGTCAGCTCGCACGCCTGCGCGAACTGACCGGAGGCCGGACCAGCCACGGCAGAGACCGGGAGACAGAGGTCGGAGAAAGGAGCGATAGCGAGGTAGGCGAGGTCAGCGGGGACCTGCAACGCCTGCGCTACGGTCGGCGAGAAACCTGGCCCGAGCCGCGCGCTGTGTTCAAACGCGCCCGGCAGGCCCGACGACTCGCAAAACGCCGCTGAGCGACGCGGCCGCTTTTTCATTCCTGCTTCTTTGGCTCTTTCGTGAGCTGCAAGAGATCCCAGCGGTTGCTGTAGAGATCTTCGAATACGGCGACGGTGCCGTAAGGCTCATTCCGCGGTTCCTCGCAGAATCGCACGCCGCGGGCGGCAAAGGCGTGATAATCCCTCCAGAAATCGTCGGTGCGCAGAAAGAGAAACACGCGACCGCCGGCCTGTCGTCCGATGGCGCGCTCCTGCTCTTCACCTTGTGCCCGCGCCAGCAACAGGGCGCATTCCGAAGAGCCAGGCGGCGCCACCAGCACCCAGCGCTTCTCAGATGTGAGTGGAGTGTTCTCCAGCAGGCGAAACCCCAAAACGCCGGTATAGTAGGCAATCGCTTCGTCGTAGTCGCGAACGACCAAGGTTACATTTGCGATCCATTGTTTCATACATTGCCGAATGCCTGAGATCAGGCTTGGAGTGGCTCAGTTGCGGAATGGTTGGTGCCGTCTGGCTCATCATCCGGAGTCATGCGGGTGAAGATCTGAAACAACAGGAGGCCCAAGACGGCGAAGAGGAAGACCCATGAGGACACAGCGTGTCCGTAGCCACCCGTGCTGACAGCCGTGGCCCCGTCCGGTTCTCTCCAGGTAGAGCTTGAAGTTCGGTGCACGAGAAGAGGCAGCGCATAAAGGACCACCCTCCAGCTGGTGATCCATCTTCCTTCTCTCACCTTGCTGCCTTCTTCAAGGCGGGTGAGCGCAACTCGCACACAGCGGTAAACAAGATAAAGGACGACGCCCAGGCTGAGCAGGGCGGCAAGAGCGACGGGAGTAACGTTTTCGCTTATGACGCCGAACTGGCGCGAGTATTCGACAGACCAAAACCAATTCAGGCTGATAAGGAGCGCGCAGTATCCGGCGCTGCTGAGATGGAGCTTGGTGGACGGGCTCATAAATTGTGACGGATCACTAACATCGGCAGAGCGGCGACGAAAACAGCAACTGGAAGCAGTCCGATAATCATCTTTGTTGTCATCCGTGTATTCAGCTCAACTGAGTTGATGCTATCAAGGTTACGGCCCGTGAGCGGATGAGGGCTGATAAACGCGGGGAGTTCAACACCGCGTTTCTTCTCCGCGGCTTATTGCACGCTGAGGTTGAGCGGTTGGACGGAGGTGCGCTCCTGTTTGTCTTTCCAAGCTTGGAGAATGGCTTTCACGACGGGGCCGGCGTAGGTGCCGCCGCCGAAGTTGTTGTCGTCTTCCGCGCCTTCGAGCACGACGGCGACGGCGATGCGGGGATTTTCCACGGGGGCGAAGGCGACAACCCAGGCCATGTCCTTGCGGCCGAGCTGGGCGGTGCCGGTTTTGGCGGCACCGCGCAAGCCATCCACGCGTGAGAGGCGTCCGCTGCCGATCTGGTAGCAATGCTCCATGCCTTCGAGCACGGCATTGTAGTCGGCGGGAGGAAGCCCGATGGTCGCGGTGCGCTGCACGGGGCGGCGCGGATTGTGCAGGATGGTGGGCTTGGTCTCGGTTTCGCCGCGGGCGAAGGAAGCGACCATGCAGGCGGCCTGCAGCGGGCTGATGAGTGTGTCGCCCTGGCCGATGGCGATGTTGGCGGTGTCGCCGGGAAACCAGCGTTCCTTGAAGTGGGCCAGTTTCCAAGCGGGGTCGGCGACGCGGGGATTGCGGAATTCGTGGGGCAGTTCGATGCCAGTTGGATGATTGAAGCCGAAACGGCGGGCCTCGCCGGCGATGAGATCGGGCCCAATTTCCACGCCGGTTTTGTAGAAGAAAACATTGCAGGAATCGCGGAGCGCGCCGCGCACGTCGCGTTCGCCGTGGCCATTGCGGTTGTGGCAGGGGAAGTTGCGGTTGCCCACGCGGTAGAATCCGGGGCAGGTAAGCACAGTGTTGGGCTCGATGGCACCGGCGCGCAAGCCGGCGAGGGCAGTGATGATCTTGAAGGTGGAACCGGGGGGATACTGGCCTTGGATGGCGCGATTGAGCCAGCCGCCGGATTCCTCAATTGCCCTGGCCTCGTCGAACGACAGGCGTGGCACGAATACGTTGAGATCGTAGTCGGGCTTGGAGACGAGCACCAGCACCTCGCCGGTCCGGATGTCGAGCGCGACAGCAGCACCGGTGCGGTCGCGACCTTCGCTGTCCTTCATGGCGGCTTCGGCGGCCAGTTGGAGATCAATGTCGAGGGTCGTGGTGATGTTATGCCCTTGGACGGGCATGCGCTTCTCGACCGGGAGATCCACCTTGTAGCCCGCGGGATCCACGCGGTAGATGGCGCCGCCAGTCTCGCCCTCGAGTTGTTCGTCAAAGACTTTTTCCAAACCGGTGCGGCCGACGGAGCCCTTCATCTTGAACTGGCGAAGATCGTCGCCGGGGAAATCCTCGACCTCGGGGTTGTTGTTGATGCCCACGTAGCCGAGCGTGTGGGCGGCGGCCGAGCCGTAAGGGTAGTAGCGCGTGCTGGAACTGTAAACCTGGAGCGGCGAATTGACCGGCAGGCGCTCGATGAGACGCGCGTATTCCTCGGGCTCAAGGTTGTCGAGCATCACATAAGGAAGCAGTAGCGAGTGATTGAAATGATTGTTGAGGCGGGTGGCATGAACCTTCTCCTCGCGCCGGAGAATGTTGTTAACTTGATCGAGGTAGCGCTGGGCCACGCTGACGCGGGCGAGGCGCAAGCGCTGGTCGTAGTTGGGCCGGTCCTCCGCGGGCAGCGATGCGTAGTTGCGGCTGATGGCGCGTTGTTCGGCTTGGAGCTCTGCGCGCAACTCCGCGAGGTCGAGCGTGACGGTGAAACGCGGGCGGTTGCCCACCAGCACGCGGCCTTCGCGGTCGTAGATGTTACCGCGCGGTCCCGGCGAAACCACGCGCCGCAAACTCTGGATGCGCTCGCGTTCGGTGTATTTGCCGCTGTTCAGCAGCTGCCGGTAGGCGAGGCCGGTGGTGAGCACAATCGCCATGGCCACGACCGCGCCATAGAAGACGAGGAGGCGTGGGTTGCGGCGAGTGCGGCGTTCGATGAGTTTGCTCACTAGGAAAATCTCAAAGGTCCAGAGGTCCAAAGGCCAGAAAAAGGCCAGTCGGGAAAAATCGAACCGGAAATAGCGAATCCGCAATCACGCTTCTTTGGCGTTTGAAAATTGGCGTCTGTGACTTTGCCCGGATCAGCGGGCGATTGGCCGGCCGGTTTCGGGATGGATTTCGGCCAGCTCCATGGCGCGGTCCTGCAGGGTGATGAACCACGGACCGATGAGCACGATGGCGAGTTGGGAAAACACGAGGTCGCTGAAAATGCGCAGCCAGGCCGCGGCGGGACGCGGACCCGCGCCAACCAGCAGGAAGGAAAGGGCGATCACGAGGAACAGGTTGGCCAGCAGGGCGACCACGAGCCCGAAGACCGCGCCCTCGCGGGGGAAACGGTGGCGTCCATAGAGAACCACGCCGTGCACGAGCGAGAACAGGAAGAGGCTGGTGCCGAAGGGGACGGGACTCAGCGAGTCCACCAGCAACGCCGTGAGCAGCGTGGAGGTGAAACCGCTGCGCGGATCGAGTCGCAGGGCACCGTAGGCAACGAGCAGACCGCCGAGGTAGAAATGCACGGAGACATGGTCGATCCAGAGGAAGGAGAAATGGCCGGCGTAGTTGTTCAGCAAGCCGGTGAGCCAACACAGCAACAGGTTGGCGAGAGTGACGATGAGCCAGCGAGGATCGTAGCGGCGCATGGCGATTACACACCCCGGCGTTTCGCACCACCCCTCTGGATAGAGGGGATCCAAGCCCGCTCCGGCGACAATTCCTCTCTATGAAGAGGGGTATCCGCAGGGCGGGGTGTGTGGGATTTGGAGAAACCGAATGGCATCACTCTTCCGGGTTGAGGGGAATGAGCACGGTGACTTCCGTGAGCCGGCCGAGACGTTGGTCGAGCTGCACTTCGCCGCTTTTGAACAGGCCGTCCGAGCTGGGTTCGAGATTCGTGATCTCGCCGATGACGAGGCCGGGCGGAAACACGCCGAGGCCCGAGGTGACAAGCCGCTCGGTGGAGGTGGGCGTGGCGTAAACGTCGAGCGGCACGAAATCCACGGTGCCGCGTGGCGTGGTAAACGAGCTGTTGAGTCCGCCTTGGTAGCTCACGGGACGCGTGTCGCCCTGCACGGTGGCGGCGAGGCGGAGGGTGGGGCTGGTGACGAGATCCACGACTGAGGTGTAGCGGTGCACCTCGGTGATGCGGCCGACCACGCCGCCGGCGTATACCACGGGAGCGCCGACCGTGACGCCGTGGTTGGAGCCTTTGCGGATGATCATGCGCTGCCACCAGCCCGAGAAATCGCGCCGGGCCACGCGTGCCGGCTCCAAACGGAACGCGGGCATCGGCGGCAGGTTCAGCAGGTTTTCAAGGCGCAGGATTTCGGCCTGCAGGTGCGCGTTTTGCTGCGTGGCATATTCGTATTGGGCGACGAGCCCGGCGAGCTGGCGGCCGGCCTTGAGCAGTTCGTCCTTCGAGTGCGCGCGGTTGGACCAGAAATCCTGCAGGTCGCGCACGAACGAGTCGGCAACGACGAGCGGGGCCTGGATTTCGAAGAAGGTGGCGCGCGTGAAAACCTTGGCGCCCAGCGGCAGGAAGATCCACGCCAGCAAGATCACGCCGAGCGTGACGAAGGGGCGGGCTTGGTCGAAGCGTCTGGGGAACACGGCGCGGGTCCCGGTGGGCGCTTACTCGCCCGGCTGACGGACTGACTCCGGCGAGGTGCGGACGGTGTGGGCCCGGTCCCACTTCCGACTGTGGTCGTAGCGGGCGGCAACGAGGATGAGCAGATAGACGGCAGCAAGATAACTCAGAGAACGGGATTCGAAGCCGATGAACCAGCAGAACACGAACATCCACGCCATCATCTTGAGATCCTGCCGCAGCTTGAAATCCAAGTATTGGCTGCGGGTCATACCGGCGAGGGCCTCGGCCTCGGGGGAGTTGGAAAGCGCAGCGGTCATGCCTGCCTCAGAGGTCCGCGGCGATGCGGCGGTAGTCCTCGATGTTGTTGATGAAGACGCCGGTGCCGTTGGCCACGGCGGAGAGAGGATCGTCGGAAACCGTGACGGCGAGGCCGGTCTTTTCGGAAAGGAGCTTGTCGATGCCGCGGATGAGCGAGCCGCCGCCAGCCATCACGAAGCCGCGGTCCACGAGGTCGGCGGAAAGTTCGGGCGGGCAGCGCTCGAGGGTGATGCGCACGGCCTCGACGATCGCGCCGATGGTGTCGCCCATGGCCTCGCGGATTTCCTGCGAGGTGATGTGAATGGTCTTGGGCAGGCCGGCGACGGAGTCGCGGCCCTTGACCTCCATGGCCAGCTCGGTCTCGAGCGGGTAGGCGGAGCCGATGGTCATCTTGATCTCTTCCGAAGTGCGCTCACCGATCAGCAGGTTGTAGGCGCGCTTCATGTAATTGATGATCGCGAGGTCGATTTCGTCGCCGGCGACGCGGATGGATTTCGAGAAGACGATGCCGTTGAGCGAAATGATCGCGATCTCGGTCGTGCCGCCGCCGATGTCCACGATCATGTTGGCCGCGGGCTCGTCCACGGGGAGGCCGACGCCGAGCGCGGCGGCGAAGGGTTCGGGAATGGTGTGGACCTCGCGGGCACCGGCGTGCGTGGCGGACTCCATCACGGCGCGTTTCTCGACTTCGGTGATGCCGCTGGGGATGGCGATGCAGACGCTGGGCTGCGGGAAGGTTTTGCCGCCGTTGGCTTTGCGGATGAAGTAGCGGAGCATCGCCTCGGTGATGTCGAAGTCAGCGATGACGCCGTCCTTCATCGGGCGGATGGCGGTGATGCTGCCGGGCGTGCGGCCGAGCATGACCTTGGCCTCGTCACCCACCGCGCGGACCCGGCGTGAGTTCGTATAGACCGCCACGACGCTGGGTTCACGGAGGACGATGCCCTTGTCCTTCACGTAAACGAGCGTGTTGGCCGTGCCCAGATCGATCCCGATGTCGTTGGAAAAAAGTCCCAGGAGTTGGTTGAACATGTGGCGGTGACGGGGTTTCCGAATCAAAGCGGCGTCCGGGAGAAATTGTCAAAAGCAAACTCGTTGAGGCAGCGACATTTCGGCGAGCACGCAAAGCCGGAAAATCGTGGCCGGTGCAGTGGGCGTGCGAACGCACACGACGCATGCGACCAAGGTCGCTCCCGCAACGAAAAATCTCCGGTCTCGGCGGTTAGCGGAGGGCGATCAGGTCGGCCGTGGCGGGGACGTCCTTGATGATCTGCGAGGGCTCGGGGCCGACGCCGAGATAGCGGAGATTGGGCAGGGTGGCGGGCAGGCGGTCGCCGTAGGCCACCTCGAGGACGCTGCGAACCATCGCGGCGGTGTAGAGCTGCGCGTTTCTCGGCAGGTCGGAAAATTTGCGGACGCCGCTGATGTCTTCGCTCCAGCCGGCGTGTTTCGCATAGACGGGGTGGAGGGTCTTGCGAAGAGCTTCGTTGCGCGGGACGTGGCCGTAGCGTTTGCCGGCGGCGTCCTCGTAGGCGGTGCAGATGAGCAACTCGTCGGCGCCGGAAAGAGCGTCGATCTTGTTGATCATGATGTCCTGAAAACCGCCATAGCGCAGGGCGTCGCCCTTTTCGACGGCATCATACCAACCGACCATGCGCTGGCGTCCGGTGGTGACGCCGAATTCCAGCTTCTTGAGCTTCTGGCAGAGCGGAAGATCGTCGGCCATCTGCGTGAGGAAGGTGTGGGTGCCGACCTTGGTGTCGTAGGCCTTGGCCACGCCGAAGGTGTGAATCGGCTGCACGGGGATGCCGGCGCTCTCGAAAAATTCGGGCGTGAAGGTGTGCGAGGCGGTGACGTTGGGCGAGTAGCCGTGGCGTTTATCGAGCCAGTAGGACTGGCCGAATTCGCCGACGATGCTGCGGCCGGCGGCGAGTTCGCGGAGCACGAGCTCGCGGACCTCGCCGATGTTGGCGCGGAGTTGCTGGCCGGATTCCCAGTAGGCGGCGGTGAGGGCGTCGAGATTGAGCGTGAAAGGCGCAGCGCCCTTGAAACGGGTGAAATCGAATTCGCTTTGCGGGAACAGGCCCAGTTCGACGGCTTCGGCGTTGGCCTTCGTCTCGGCGGTGGAGAGTTTTTCGAAAAACGCGTCCCACGCGGCGGGAGACACCTGGCAGACGTGCTGGATGGTGCGGCAGGCGCGGTCGGCGCGTGCGGCGAGTTTGCGAGCGAAGAAATTCGGGCCGCCGAGGAAATCGGCGTAGGTGATCTGCCATTGGCCGGTCTCGTCCTGGTAGGCGGGCGTGATGCCGCGACCGGTGGAACCGCGCGGCTCTTCCTTGAGGACGTTGACGCGGTAGTCCTCCCAAGCGAGGTCAAGCAGCCGGTGGCTGAGATCGGAAACGAGCGTGCGCTCGTCGATCACGAGGCGGGAGAAAATGGCGTAGCCCTTTTGTTCGAGCGGCCGGCCTTCCCAGAGGAATTTCCGCGGGTCGGCGACGACGCCGGCGCCGATGGCGAGGTGCGGCACGGTTTTGGCGACCACGCCCGCGGGCAGGAGGTTGAGCTTGAGGCCGCCGGCGGTGTGGCCGGAGTTGGAGCCGCCGTTGACCTTGAACACGACGGAGACCGGTGCGCCCGTGGGGCGGAGTTCTTCGATGACCTCGGGGATGAGGCGGCCCTTGCCTTCGTCACCAAAGGAAAGGCCAACATCGGCGATGAGCTGGCTGCGAAAAGGGGAGAGTGGCATGTCGTAAACGGCAGCCAGGAAGGTCCCCGGTTGCCGTTAAGCAGAAACGCGACGCGCTCCGCTGCGGCAAGGCAAAAGACCGTTTATGCCTTTCGGATTCCGGGTCTCAAACCAGCTTCGATCCAGATTGGCGCTGTGGGAACGAGCTTGCTCGTGGCACGGACGTTTCTCCACACCCCGCTCTGCGGGCACCCCCTCAAGAAGAGATTTTTCGCTGCGGAGGTTTGGGGCCCCTCGATGAAGCCGGAACCATGTAGTTCCATCCGGTCGCTCTCGGTGGTGAGAATTCAATGGTGATTTTGTGGGCAGCCCGCTTGCGGGCGCATGGCCAGAGCGCGCGCAAGCGCGCTGACCCACATCCTACTGCATCGTTCCGAATGAAGAGGGATGACGCGAAGCGACGGGGTGTGGGGGAGCTTCGCGTTAATTTATTTCCGAAGAACGCGTTTTGTTCCGGCGCAGCCACATCGCGCCAAGCGCGAGCAAAATATAGGCGCCGGCGGCGAGGTGTGCGCCGGTGGCGACACGGATGCCGGGATCGTCGAAGCGGATGGTGCCGCCGCCCTGGCCACCGCGGTAGTGCTCGAAGATGATTTCGCCCATGTAGATGGCGAGGACGGCCGGCCAGAACCAGTCGCTCCAGTCGCGACGCCAGCCTTGGGCGGCGATGTAGAGCAACACGCCGAGATTGAAGGCGCTGAGGCCGCCGTAGCGTGCCATGTCGGGTTCCAGCCAGAACATGGAGCCCGAAATAAAGGCGGGCATCAGCAAGAGTCCCACGCGCATGAACCATGGGTGCTGGTTTTCGGCGATCCAGCCGACGATGAGCAGGAGCCCGCAATCCACGATGAAATGCGGCCAGCCGAAATGCACGAGATGGCCTGTCCAGATGCGCCAGAGCTCGCCTTCCATGATGGCCGCGCGGTCGTAGAGCAGTCCCGCGCGCCACTCGGGAAAGAATTGAAAAATGAACGAAGCCAGCGCGCAGAGCAGCACGAGCGGCGGCGGTTGCCGCAGCAGGCGGGCGACATCAATGGCGGGCGGTCGGGCGGGTTGCGGAGAAGTCATCCGGGATGCGGCTTTATGCAGCGCGCAAAGGGAATGTCACTCCTGCAGTGTCTTGGTGCTGTGGGCAGCCCGCTTGCGGGCGCATTTCCAGGGCGCGCGCAAGCGCGCTGACCCACATCCCGCTGCATAGTTCGGGCTTCATAGAGGGGATTTTTGCAGCGTTCCTCACCGTCGCAACGCGCGGGCGAGACCGAGCAGCGCGAGCAAAGTGATGAACCATCCGCTGGGTGCGCCGCCACCGCCTCCTCCACCTCCTCCGCTGCTACCGCCGCTGGGGGGAGGTGGGGGCGGCGGAGGCGTGTTGACGGTGAGTGTGGCGCCGCTGCTCAGGACGGAACCGGCGGCGTTGGTGACGACGACGGTGTAGATGCCGGCTTGGGTGGCGGTCACGCTGCCGATGTTGTAGGTGGAATTGGTGGCGCCGGCGATGGCGTTGCCGCCGAGTTGCCATTGATAGGTGAGCGGCGGTGTGCCGGTGGCGGTGACGGAGAAGGAAACACTGGCGCCGGTGTTCACCGTGGCGCCGGTGGGCTGGGTTGTGATGGTTGGCAGATCGCCGCCGACGGACGAGAACGCGAGATTGAGCGTGATACCGCCATTGTCGGCGCCGGTCGTGTCACTCGGGTCCTGCTCGCTGTTATTGAAGCCATCGATGCAGAAGTGGTAGGTCGTGCCGCCGGTCGCGTTGAAGGTGAGGTCGCTGGCCTGCACGATGCCGGGATTAATGTCGTCGTTGTCCACAATCCTTGTGAGCGCGGAGAGGCTGGAGCCGGTGTAAACGCCGAGCGTGGTGTCGTAGTAGCTGCCCTTGGTGTCGAGGCGCACGGTGCCGCTCGATGGGGCGGTCCAGCGCCACCAGACGGAACGGCCGCCGGGATTGTCGCCTTGGCGCGGGTCGCCGGTTTGTCGCGTGGCATTGGTGTTGTAGCCTTTCACGCTGAGGCTGTCGCCGCTGAGCGTGAGGACGATGGCGCTGGCGAAGTTGTCATTGGGAGGCGCGCCGGGCGGACCGTAAAGCTGCTGGGCGCCCTCGATGTCGTCGTCAGTGTAAGTGTCGAGGTTGCCGATCCGGCTGTTCATAATCGCGGAAACTCGCTGGCCGTTCTCGTCGGGATGATCGAGGCCGAGCAAGTGTCCGAGTTCGTGCAGGGCGACGCGCCGGATGTCGGGCGTGAGGGTGAAACCTTGGAAACGCGCTTCGCCCCGGTAGGAATCCCAGTTGTAAGCCGTGTTGAAAATAATGTCGGCCTCCGCTCGCTCGTTGCCAAAACTAAATCCCGTGGTCACAGCGAGAGTTCCGTCGTCGAAATCCCGGCCAAAGACCTTGTTGGAAAACGCGAGTTCGTTGACGCCGTTGTCGTCGCCGGCGGTGCCCGAGGAGAAGGTGGCTTGTAGAGTGGCGGCGCCGATGACGGCATTCCAAGCTTCGGCAGCAGCCCGGGCACTGGTGTTGAAGCTGGAGCCATCGCTGAGGTTCGTGCTGGCGCCGAGCATGATGCGGATGGGGATATTTCCCGCGGGCCACTTGATGGGCAGACCGGTGCCGTTGGGCGGAGGATTCCGATCGTTGATGACGAAGGTGTAGGCCATCGCGCCGACGGTGGCGACGGCGAGGCCCGCGAGCGCCATGACGCACCGACGGAGAAACTTATTTGAGATCTTCACGGGTGCGGAGCTTGGCTTTTTGGCGGATGCGTTCCGCGAACTCTGCAGGCGTCAGCGGCAACTCGTCGGTCCGGCTGGAAAGGGTAGCCTTGGCGACCGGTGTGGGCAGCGCGACTTCCGCTTCGTGAAAGAGCAGTTGGCCGTCGCTGCGAACGATTTCCTCGCGACCGGTCTTTTTGTTTTTCCGCACATTGTATTTGCCGTGCGCCATGCCGACGAGCGGGACGATGCGCCGGCCATTGCCCTTCACGAAGAGAACGCTCTCCTGGCCGACCGTGAATTTCGGAGCACCGCTGATCGTCAGCTCCTTGTCGCCGGCGCGTCCGCCCACGAGATCGAGCACGAGTGGGGAGGGCGGGTTGCCCTTGATGACTTCGTGAACCTCCAGTTCCACACGGGTGCCGATGAAGCGTTCGCCCGGTTTGTCGGGATTTGGCCGCCAGTCGGATTCAACCGATTTCACCGTGGCACGCACGATGTAGTCGGAGCTGTCCACCATCTGGTCAAAGCTCGGCGCGATGACCGTGCTGGCCACCGACGGGGGGGACAACAGAACGGGCAGCGCGAGCGCCGCCAACCAAGGGATCAGACGACAACGCTTCTTCATGGGTGAGATGTAAGAACGTGGCCCGTTGCCTTTGTTTCTGTAAAAATCAGCCGCTGCTGCGTTTGGAGACTTCGATGACGTCGTGCGGGGCGGCTTCCTTCATGCCGGCGGGGCTGACGCGGATGTAGCGGGCCTTCTTGCGGAGCTGGGCGAGATCCTTGGCGCCGAGATAACCCATGCCGCTCTGGATGCCGCCGATGAGGGCGTTGAGCACGTCGTCCACCGAGCCGGAAACTTCCTTGAGGGCCTCGATGCCCTCGGCGGCGACCTTGCGAACGGTGTCGTTTTTGTCGTGGCCGTAACGGGCGGCGGAGCCGGCCTTCATGGCGGCGTGGGAGCCCATGCCGCGGTATTGTTTGTAGATCTTGCCGGAGATTTCCATGATCTCGCCCGGCGCCTCGCGGCAACCGGCCAGCAAGCCGCCAAGGATGACGGCGTCGGAAAGAGTGAGCGCCTTGACGATGTCGCCCGACTTGGTGATGCCGCCGTCGGCGATGAGACGCACGCCCTTCTTGGCGGCGCCGCGACTGGCGGCGTGGAGGGCGGTGAGTTGCGGGATGCCAACGCCGGCGACGATGCGCGTGGTGCAGATGGATCCGGGACCCTGGCCGATCTTGATGGCGTCGGCGCCGCAGCGGGCGAGGTATTCGACGCCTTCGCCGCTCGTGACGTTGCCCGCGATGATGGTGAGGTCTTTGAATTCACCGCGAATGAGTTTCACCATGTCGCCGACGCCGGCGGTGTGGCCGTGGGCGGTGGAGACGGCGACGGCGTCAACGGCTTCCTGCACGAGTTCGCCCACGTGGGCGACGATGCGGTCGCGGTCGAGTTTGCCGTCGGGCGCGCGCACCGGAGAGATGGCGGCGCCGACCACGAGGCGGAAGCTGGCGTCGCGGGCGGGTTTGCGACGGGATTTGGCTTCGGAGGTGATGCGCTCGACGTCGGAGCTGGTGATGAGACCGCGGAGGCGGTCCTGTCCATCCACGACGAGGATTTTGTGGATGCCGATGTTTTCGGTGAAGAAACGGTCGGCGACCTTGATGGGATCGTTGGCGATCTTCTTCTCCTCGACGGTGAGGAGTTGTTTGCGCGGGGTCATCACGTTGGCGACCTTGAGGGCCTTGTAACGCTCGCGCACGACGTTGCCCGGGAGGAGGCCGACGAGTTTGCCGGATTCGTCCACGACAGGGAAGGTGCGGAAATCGAAACGGCGCAGCTCGATCATCTCGAGCACGTCGCCGATGGTGGCGCCGGGTTTCACGGTCATCGGATCCTGGATGAGGCCGTGAACGTGGTGCTTTACGCGGGCGACTTCCTTGATCTGCTCGCGGGCCGGCAGATTGTAATGGATGAGGCCGAGGCCGCCGTTGAGCGCCATGGCGATGGCCATGCGCGACTCGGTGACGGTGTCCATGTCCGACGAAATGATGGGGATCTGTAGCGCGAGGCGGTCGGAGAGGCTGGTGGCAAGGTCGGTGTCCTTGGGAAGAACCTCGGAGTAGAGCGTGGCGAGCGAGACGTCGTCGAACGTGAGCGCGCTCGGCAGATTGGCGGCGAAGAAGCGATCGGCGGGCAGGTAATAGTCCGAATCGCTGGAAGATTTTTTGGCAACAGGCTTGGGCATCGTTGCCATGAACGAAATACTCCTGCTGCGGCAAAGCTCAACGATAATTTGCCAAGAAAGCATCCGGCCCCAAGGGTCGAAGCGTGTCTTATCGCCTCAGTCACCGTCGCTATCGTCTGCCGCTGCGTGTGCCATTGCGGACCGCGCACGGTCCGTGGGCAGAGCGGGAGGGGCTGCTTGTGAGACTGGAAGGTGAAGACGGACGAGCCGGGTATGGCGAAGTGGCGCCGATTCCGTGGTTTGGCACCGAGACGCTGGCCGAGGCAGAGGAGATTATTCGGAAACTGGGCGACAACGTGACCGATGAATCGTTTCACGCTGTGCCGGAGCGATTCGGAGGCGTGTGGTTCGCATTGGCATGTGCGCAGGAGATGGTTGTAGGGCGGGATCTCCGAACCCCGCTTGAATCTCTGGAGGGCACATCTCCTGATGTGCCGCGGCCCAGCGGGAGCTGGGCCCTCCAAAAGGCGGAGTTTGGAAACTCCGCCCTACTGCAAGGCAAGCGTTTGCCTATCACCGCGCTGTTGCCGGCGGGGCGGGCGGTCTTGGAGACTTTGCCCGCGCGATTGGAAACGGGTTTCGTCGCTTTCAAATGGAAGGTCGGCGTGGCCGACGCGGCCGATGAACTCGCCTTGCTCGACGATGTGCTCGCGCAATTGCCGGCTTATGCGAAACTTCGTCTCGACGCCAACGGTGCGTGGGATCGGCGCACGGCGACAAAGTGGCTGGCGCGTTGCGCGGAGCGTCCGGTCGAGTTTGTCGAGCAACCGCTGGCGCCCGGCGATGAGGATGGCCTGCTTGGTTTGACGGGTGATTTTCCCGTGACGCTCGCGCTCGACGAATCCGTCGTGCGTCTTGCGGAGGCCCGGCATTGGCAGTCGTTGGGTTGGTCCGGCGTGTTTGTCATCAAGCCCGCGCTGGCGGGTCCGCTCGACGAACTGGGCGCGTGGATTGCCGAAACGAAGGCCGATGTGGTGCTTTCCAGCGCGATCGAGACCGCGGTTGGTCGCGCGGCGATTTTGCGTTTTGCGTTGCTGAACCCTGCGTTGACCAAGCGCGCGCTGGGCTTTGGCGTGGGCGAGGTGTTTGGCGATCGGCGCTGGGACGGGCCGGTGATGGGACCGATTTTGGACAACGGCTGGCTCATGAATTTAAACGAGGAGGAAGCATGGAACGCGCTGGTCTAGCCCGATTGCTCGGCGGCAAAGTGTCGGCGCATGGTGCGCGGCGCGTGCAGATTGGCGAATCGGTTCCCGGTCGCTTCATGGAGTCCTTTGCGCGGGCAGTGGCCGGTGAGGGTGAAGTGTTTCTCTGCAATCCCGATTGGGGTGCGTTGGAGCAGCGTCAGCTGGCGGAGATCCTGCGCACAGAGTCTTCCTTGCGTTCTTCGTCTTCGGGGAGCGGCTGGTTGATGATTCCCACGGGCGGAACGGGTGGCCGGTTGAAGTTCGCGCGGCACGACGTAGCCACAATCACGGCGGCGGTGCGCGGCTTCGCCCGGCACTTCAGTTTACCGCAGATCAATGCGGTCGGCGTGCTGCCGCTGTATCATGTGAGCGGCCTGATGGGGTGGTTGCGCTGCGGGCTGACCGGGGGCGAATACATCCCGCTCGACTGGAGGGCGGTCGAGGCCGGCGTGCTGCCAAAACTGCCGGCCAAATCCGCGGGTTGGACAATCTCGCTCGTGCCCACGCAACTGGAACGGTTGATGCGGCAGACAGCGGCCGTGGAGTGGTTGCGGACTTTCCGCGTGATTTTGATCGGCGGAAGCGCGGCGTGGCCGGCGTTGCTGGACAAGGCCGCGAGTCTGCGCCTGCCGCTGGCGCCCAGCTACGGCATGACCGAGACGGCTGCGATGATTGCGGCGTTGCGGCCGGAAGAGTTCCTGGCGGGAGCGCGGAGTTGCGGCGCGGTATTGCCGCATGCGCAAGTGAGCTTCGATGAGGAAGGCACGGTGCTGGTCGGCGGCGCGTCGATTTTTCGCGGTTACTATCCCGATTGGCGCGAGGAGGCGGAGGCTTTCGTCACGCAGGATGGCGGCTGGCTCGACGAGCGCGGGCACCTACATATTTCCGGACGTCGCGATGCCGTCATCATCACCGGCGGTGAGAAGGTGAATCCAGCGGAAGTCGAGGCGGTGTTGCGCGGCACAGGCGAGTTGCCCGATGTGGTGGTGCTGGGGTTGCCCGATGCCGAGTGGGGCGAGCGGGTCGTTGCCGCTTATCCGGTGGAAGCCCGTCCGGATCAGGCACGCTTGGAAAACGCGCTCAATCGATTGCTGTCTCCCGCGAAGCGCCCGAAAAAACTGGTGCCCGTGGGAAACTGGCCTGTGAACGCCCAGGGCAAGGTCAACCGGGCCGAGGTGGCGAGACGCGTCGTGGCGCAGGGATGAGAATTTTCTTTCCGTGTATCCGTGTGTGTCGTGTTTAATTTGTCCCCATGAATAAAACCGAGATTGCCGCCGTGCTGACCGAGATCGGCATCCTGCTGGAACTGAAGGGCGAGAATCCCTTCAAGATTCGCGCTTATCAAAGCGGCGCCCGCGTGCTCGAAGGTCTGGCGCAGGAGGAGATCACGCGGCGCGTGGAGGCCGGCACGCTCGATGAGGTGAAAGGCATCGGGGGGGCGCTGGCGCAGAAGATTTCCGAACTGCACACGACCGGGCGTTTGGAGTTTTATGAGAAGCTGAAGGCTTCGGTGGCGCCCGGTGTGGTGGATTTGCTGACGATCCCCGGGCTCGGCGCGAAGAAGATCCGGGCATTGCAGGACAAACTTGGCGTGGATTCGATCGAGAAACTCAAGGCGGCCTGCGAGGCCGGGCAGATCGCGGCATTGGAAGGCTTTGGTGAGAAATCGCAGGAGAAAATTCTGTCCGGCATCCGCAACCGCGAAGCCTACGGCCGGCGGCACCTGTGGCTAGAGGCGCACGAGGCGGGTGCGCCCATTTTGGCGGGATTACGCGAGTTGCCGGCGGTGCAGCAGGCGGAGTCCTGTGGTAGCCTGCGGCGGAGCATGGAAACGGTGGGTGACTTGGATTTTCTCGTGGCCACGACCGAGCCTGCGCCGGTGGTCGAATGGTTTGTCACGCGGCCCGCGGTGAAGGAAATCACGGCACGAGGCGACCTTAAGGCGAGCGTGCGGCTGGAGTCTGGTTTGCAGGCGGATCTACGACTCGTGCCGCCGGAGCAGTTTGTGTTCGCGCTACATCATCTGACCGGCTCGAAGGACCACAACGTGCAGATGCGGCAGCGCGCGCTGGAACGAGGCCTCAGCATGAGCGAGTGGGGACTGTTTCCGGCGGATGAAAAACACGGCTCGACCGCCGAAGCCAAAAAGCAGGGAGCCACCGGCCCGAAAAGCCTGCCGGCGAAAACCGAGGCAGACCTTTTCAAGGCGTTGGGATTGGCCTTTATTCCACCCGAACTGCGCGAAGGGCTCGGCGAAATCGAGGCGGCGGAGCAGGGGAAGCTCCCGGAGCTGGTCACCGAAACCGACATTCGCGGCGTGTTTCACAACCACACCACCGCTTCAGACGGACACTATACGCTGGAGGAAATGACCGCGGCGGCTGAGGCGCTGGGTTTCGATTACCTCGGCATCGCGGATCACTCGAAGTCGAGTTTCCAGGCGCGCGGTCTCGACGAGGCCAGGTTGGAGGCGCAAATTGTCGAAATCCGGCGTCTCAACGAATCGAAGAAATTCCGAACCTGGGTTTTTGCCGGCACGGAGTGCGACATCCTGCCCGACGGGCGGCTGGATTTTTCCGCGGAAACGCTGGCGCAGCTCGATTACGTGGTCGTGTCGGTGCACTCGTCGTTCCGACAGGAACGCGAAGTCATGACGCAGCGCCTCATCAAGGCCATCGAGCATCCGCACGTCACGATGCTCGGCCACCTGACCGGCCGGCTCCTGCTCGAACGCGAGGCCTACGACGTGGATGTGGACAAGGTTGTGGACGCGGCCATCGCGAACGGCGTGGTCATTGAGCTCAACGCCTCGCCGCGACGCCTCGACATGGACTGGCGGCACTGGCGCAAAGCCGCCGAGAAGGGCCTGCTCACGAGCATCAATCCCGACGCACACCGCATTGCGCAACTGGACTATTTCCGCGTGGGCATTGGCGCCGCCCGCAAAGGCTGGCTGACGAAAGCCCAGGTGTTGAATACCCGCCCGCTCGCCGAGATGAAATCCTGGTTCTCCGCGCGGCGCAAGTGAGTGCAGTTATTGATTGAGGGTTGGAGCTTATTGGTCAGAAACAGCAGCCGACTGAACGCCGCTCCGGCCGATCCAATGCCCAAAACACAATCACGCCCAACCCGCCATCGTGGCGAGCGCACCGCCCTCATCCTCGGTATCACCGGCCAGGATGGCTCCTATCTTACCGAGCTGTTGCTGGCGAAAGGCTACTCCGTCCACGGGTTGGTGCGGCGAGCCAGCATGTTCAATCGCGCTCGTATCGAGCACCTGCGGGCCAAGGGAGGCAGTGATCTCACGCTGCACTACAGCGATCTCACCGACCACACCTCTCTTCGACGCATCATCCACCGAGTCGGGCCGGGTGAGATTTACCACCTCGCGGGCCAGAGCCATGTGGGCTTGAGCTTCGAGATTCCGGAGGTCACCTGTCAGGAAAATGCCAACGCCACGCTGGCGTTGCTGGAGATCATCCGCGATCTCGATCATCCGGTCCGGCTCTACCACGCTGCCAGTTCCGAGTTGTTTGGTGCGCCGACGACGGCGCCGCAGAACGAGTCCACGCCTGTCAACCCGGTGAATCCCTACGGTTGTGCCAAGGCCTACGCCGCGCAGATGTGCCGGGTTTATCGCGAGGCTTACGATCTGTTTGCGGTGAACGGCATCGCCTACAACCACGAGTCGCCGCGCCGCGGCGAGAACTTCGTGACGCGCAAGATTTCCCTCGGGGCCGCCCGTATCAAGATCGGCCTGCAAAAGGAGATCGTGCTCGGCAATCTCGACTCGCGTCGCGACTGGGGCTGGGCACCGGAGTATGTCGAGGCGATGTGGCAGACGTTGCAGGCGGCTGAATCGCATGATTACATCCTCGCCACCGGTGAAACCTGCTCGGTGCGGGACTTCGCCACCGCGGCTTTCGCCGAGTTGGGCATTGAGTTGAAATTTTCCGGCAAGGGTCGCGCGGAAATTGCCCGTCGCACCGACACCGGCGCCGTGGTGGTGCGAGTTGATCCGAAGTTCTACCGTCCGGTGGAGTCCACCACGCTCGTGGGCGATGCCGGACTCGCGAAACGCAAACTGGGCTGGCAGGCTCGCACCGTCGGCGCCGGGGTGGCACGGGCGATGGCCCGGGCGGATTACGCGGCGTTGTCCGCCTGAGGCATGGCTGTCTATCTTGTCACGGGTGCGGCGGGTTTCATCGCCTCCAAGGTCTGCGCGCTGTTGCTCGCGGAAGGGCACACCGTCGTTGGCCTCGATAATCTCAACGATTACTACGACGTGCGCCTCAAGGAGTGGCGGTTGGCGCAGTTGCGGACGCAGCCGGGTTTCGTTTGGCGGCAGGCGGACATCGAAGACCGGGGTGAGTTGGAAAGGATTTTTGCCGCGCATCGTTTCGACGCCGTCATCAATCTCGCGGCCCGCGCCGGGGTGCGTGCCAGCTTGGAGCAGCCCGCGCTCTATCGGAACACGAACATTCAGGGAGAGCGCAACGTGCTCGAATGTCAGCTCCAGTTCGGCGTCAAGAAACACGTCCTCGCGTCAAGCTCTTCGCTCTACGCCGGATGTCCGATGCCGTTCACGGAGGATTTGCCGGTCAATTCGCCGCAATCGCCCTACGCTGAGACCAAGAAAGCCGCCGAGGAGATGGCCTGCGATTTTCACGCGAGGCACGGACTGGACGTCTCGATTCTGCGCTACTTCACGGTGTTCGGCCCCGCCGGCCGGCCTGACATGGCGCCGTTCCGTTTCATCAAGTGGATCGACGAAGGCACGCCCATCACACTCTTTGGCGACGGCTCGCAGGCGCGCGATTTCACCCATGTGGACGACATCGCGCGTGGCACGGTGCTCGCGCTCAAGCCGCTGGGTTGCGAGGTGATCAACCTTGGTGGCGGTCGCAATCCCATGACCCTGCTGACGGTCATCGGCTTCATCGAGAAAGCACTTGGGAAAAAGGCGCACGTCATCGGCCAACCGCCGAGCGCCGCCGACATGAAGGAAACGTGGGCTGATATTACCAAGGCGCAGCGCTTGCTCGGCTGGGCCCCGCAAATCACTGCCGAAGAAGGTTTCCGCCGCACCGTCGAGTGGCACGTCGCGAACCGGGATTTGGTGCGGAGCGTGCGGGTGTGATAGGTGCGTATTTGATCCTAGGCTATTTTAAGTTTTCGGCGACGGCCCCTAGATGGAAGACGGGGAGGAAAAGACCAACAATCAGAATAAGAATTACCAGGCAAAGAATGGCGATGCTGCTT
>JBIQJF010000043.1:0-1976 GCA_044507675.1 Opitutales bacterium
CCGATCCTCAACATCTGCCTTGCGTGTAAGGAAATGCTCTCGGGCGTCTGGAACTGGGGCTACTTGGCGATGATTTTCGGATCCACCGCCCTGATTGCCGCCGGCGGCATCGCATTTTGTGTGCGGATGTTCAACCGTGAGGACGTGATGTTCCGGGCGTAGGACCAGCGGTGCCCCCGACATTCTGAGAGAACCGTGCGGCCAAATGTGCGGCTTTCTTATTGCAACAGCGCTTCAACTAATAGCGTCGAGTCTTTACAATTGCGTAAAACCCAGTCCTTCAAGGGTAAAGGCTGGGTAAATACCCCGTCAGCCTCTAGCGGACGCGCAACACTCCTGCTAAGGTGGCGTCCCACACTTCACTTCGCCTACTTCGCCATGAACCCCTCACTCACTTCCGGCACCCAAGAAGCCGCGCACCTTGAAAAACTGCGCACGCAAATTTCCACCGACATCGAGGCTATGCACCAAAAGGAAGCCAGCCTCCGCGAATACGAAAACCGCCTTCGCACGCTCGTGGACCAGGTGCAAAACACCCGCGCACCCCTCACCGCCGCCCCACAGCACGCCTCGCCCGCCGGTGGCCCGAGCCAGGGCGATCTCGATGCGGCTTGGGAAAAATACAACCGTGCGCACGCGCTACTCGAAGCCGCCCGCCGCGGCCTGAGCGACGACCGTCTCGCCCTCAAGGACCGCGAGGAACAGGTGATGATTCGCGAACAGGAAGTCGCCCGTCGCGAGGCTTGGGTGAAGGTGCGCGAGGCCGAGCTGGCCGCCAAAACCAAGGCTCAAGCCGAGGCCGCCGCCAAGAAACCCTCGTTCACCGAAGCGCCATTCCTTGCCGCGAAGAACCTGCTGAATCTCGGCAAGACGACGAACTGACACTTTTTGCAGATCACGACTGACACCCGGGCCTGCGAGGGCCCGGGTTTTTCTTTGGTCCCTCGACGACGAGAAACCGTTCGGGCCCGTGATGTTCCAGAGCACCACGGTCGGTCCCCATTCGCGCGATTCGGGTGCGGCGTTGAGGTTTGGAAAAATCCTGCTTGCACGCCACCGGCCGATTTCGCATCAACGCATCCGTGATTCGCTACGCCAACCTCCGCCGCTCCAATCCGGTCGCCAAAATGGCCTCCGTCAAAGGTGCTTGGCACATTACTGGGGCTCGGCGTAGTGGGAATCACGCGCATCACGCGTAAAAGACAAAAAGCAAAATTTCCCCCTCTACCCGAGCCCGACTCCTCCGAGTCGGGCTTTTTGTTTTCCCCGTCAGAACTCAACCCAAACCCAACACCAAACCAACATCATGCCATGCCCACGCTCGTTGCACCTCCACCCCCAGTGACCGTCGAACGGCTTCGTCCCGCCCAGCGGGCGCGGCCGGCCGCCGCCCACACCCTGGAACTCCCCGCCGTCTCCTTCTTCGGGCGCACGCTCGACGAATATTGCCGGTTCTTCGCCCTTGATCCCGCCGCTCTGCGCGGCCAAGCCGTGCTCGATGTCGCGGCGGGCCCGTCGTCCTTCACCGTCGAAGCGCGCAAGCGCGGCGTGGACGCGGTCGCCGTCGATCCGCTCTACGACCGGCCCCAAGCGGAACTGGCCGCCCGCGTGCGCGACGACTACGCGCGCATGTTCGAACAAATGCGCGAGAAGCGGCGGCTGTTCCGTTTCAAAACATTTCCGACCTTCGACGCGGCCGAACAGGACCGCCGCGCCGCCGCGTCGCGGTTTCTCGCCGACTACGAAGGCAACATCCGGCATGGTCGCTATGTGCGCGCGTCGTTGCCGCTGCTGCCGTTCCTCGACGGCGCCTTCGATCTCGTGTTGTGCGCGCACCTGCTCTTCATCTACGCGGCGCGCTTCGACTTCGACTGGCACGTCGCGGCCTGCGCCGAGCTCGCGCGCGTGAGCTCGGGCGAAGTGCGCATCCACCCGCTCGTCGGCCCCGGCGGCAAGCCCTACGCAGAGTTCAACCG
>JBIQJF010000043.1:2076-36227 GCA_044507675.1 Opitutales bacterium
CTCGGCGTCGAGAGCGCCCGTGGTTCCGACGGGCTCGGGATTACCGTTTCCTACTGGCGCGACGAAGCGTCCATCGCCGCATGGAAACGCGACACCGAACACCAGCAGGCGCAGCGCGCGGGTCAGCAGACTTGGTATGCCGACTATCAGGTGCGCGTGGCCCGCGTGGAGCGTGCCTACGGCAAAATGTAGCGCGGAATCCCCAAGCATCGCTGCGGTTTCGGAGTGTTTTCCGGGGATAACCAAGCTATCCTGGTGCCACCCCATGAAAACACGTCTGTTTTCCCTCCTCGCTGGTTTGGCGCTGGGCGCCATCGCGTCCTTCGCTGCTGATTACGACTATCCCTTCCGCAATCCCGACCTGCCGGTCGAGGAGCGCATCACCGATCTCATCGGGCGCATGACGCTCGACGAGAAGATCGGCAACCTGAGCTTCATGCCGGGTGTGCCGCGCCTCGGCGTTACCGGCACCAATATCGCCGAAGGTTACCACGGTGTCGCGCAGGGCGGGCCGAGCAATTGGGGCAAACGCAACCCGACGCCGACCACGCAGTTTCCACAGGCTTACGGACTCGCTGCGACATGGGATCCTGCGCTCTTGCAACGGGTAGCCGCCAATCAAGCGCACGAGGCGCGCTGGCTTTTCCAGAGCGAAAAGTATCGCCGCTCGGCTCTCGTTGTCATGGCGCCCAACGCCGACCTCGCTCGCGATCCGCGATGGGGTCGCACCGAGGAAGTCTATGGCGAGGATCCTTTTCTCACCGGCAGGCTCGCCGCGGCATTCTCGCGCGGTCTGGCTGGCGATGATCCGCGCACCCTCAAGGCCACGAGCCTGCTGAAGCACTTTCTCGCGAACAGCAACGAAGACGGACGCTTTCACTCTTCCTCCAATTTCGACGACCGACTCTGGCGCGAGTATTACGCCAAACCCTTCGAAATGGCCGTCCGCGACGGTGGCGCCCGCTCGATGATGGCGGCTTACAACGCGTGGAACGGCGTGCCCTGCCATGTGCATCCCATGCTGCGCGACATCGTCATGGGCGAATGGGGCCTCGATGGCATCATCTGCACCGACGGCGGCGGCCTCTCGCACCTCGTGAACGAGCACAAGGCCTATCCTGACATCGCCACCGCCACCGCCGCTTGCATCAAAGCCGGCATCAATCTCTTCCTCGATCGCATTGACGGAGTGAAGGAGGCGCTCGAGCGCGGCCTGCTCACCGAGGCTGATCTCGATGCCGCCATCCGCGGGCGCATTCGTTTGTTCATCCGTCTCGGGCTGCTCGATCCGGCCGACCGTGGGCCCTACGCCAACATCGGTCGCGAGGGCGGCACCGAGCCGTGGGACGAGCCTGCGACGCGCGAACTGGTGCGCGAGGTTACGCGCAAGTCCATCGTGCTGCTGAAAAACGACCACAACCTGCTCCCGCTCGATGCGAGCAAACTCAAGAACATCGCGGTCGTCGGACCGTTGGCCAACACCGTGTTGCTCGATTGGTATTCAGGCACGCCGCCTTACACGATTTCGCCGCGTGACGGCATTGAAGCCAAAGCCGTCTCCGGCGGACCGCTCGCGCCCAACAAGTTTGGCGTCAAGTGGGTGGCCGACATGAGCGACGTGGCGGTCGAGGCCGCGCGAAAGAGCGACGCGGTTGTGATCTGCATCGGCAACCATCCCGAGAGCAACGCGAGTTGGGCAATCCTCACCGAACCGAGCGACGGCAAGGAAGGTGTGGACCGCCGCTCCCTCGACCTGCCGCCGGCGCAGGTCGCATTCATTCGCAAGGTCATGAAGGCCAACCCGCGCACCATCGTCGCACTCGTGGCCAACTTCCCCTACACGATGCCGTGGGTCGTGAAGAATGTGCCCGCCCTTGTGCAACTCACACACGCCAGTCAGGAACAGGGACACGGCCTCGCCGATGTATTGTTCGGCGACTACAACCCCGGCGGCAAACTTGTGCAGACCTGGCCGAAGTCACTCGCCGACCTGCCGCCGATGATGGACTACGATATTCGCAAGGGTCGCACCTACATGTATGCGAAGAAGGAACCGCAATTCGCCTTCGGCTATGGCCTGAGCTACACCACGTTCGATCTGTCGAATGTTCGCGCCGCTGACACCCTCGCGCGCGACGGCACACTTGAGGTCAGTGTGGACGTCGCCAATACCGGCGCGCGAGCCGGCGACGAAGTGGTGCAGCTCTATGTGCGTTTCCCGCAGTCCAAAGTCGGACGCGCGCCGAAGGCGCTGAAAGGTTTTCAACGCATCACGGTCGAACCCGGCAAGACGGCCACGGCGACGATCCAAGTTCGCGCCGCCGACCTCGCTTACTGGGACGTGGCGAAACACGCTTGGGTCGTCGAGTCGGGCCCGGTCGAATTGCTTGTCGGCAATTCCTCACGTGATGCCGACCTCACGCTGCGCAAGACGGTCACCGTGCAGTGAAAGGTGGAGCCCGGCCTCCGAACGGGCTAATCCATGGGCGAAGGGCAAACCTGCCCGAAGGTCGGGTTCCACCCTTACTCCCGCGAAACCACTCGCACCACCGGTTCCTTGAATTTGCGGAACCCAAGGCGTTCGTAGAACTGCACGGCGAAATTGTCGCGCATGACATGGAGGAACGGCGTCTGCCCGCGCGCCAGCTGACGGCGGATGAGTTTCAGCATCAACCGACGGGCGAGGCCGCGGCCTTGGAACTCGGGGTCCGTGCATACGCCGCTGATCTCTCGAAAAGTCCCAGCCTCCATCCGCTCGCCGGCCATGGCGATGAGACGCGGTCCCTCGAAGAAGCCGAAATATTCACCGAGCTCGGTGGTGCGTGGCCCGAACGGTCCGGGGTGGGTGAGCATGGCCAGCTCCAAAGCTTGCATGGCATGCTGTGATTCGAGCGAGACGGCTTCAGGCGCCGCGTCTTGGGTCGGCGATTCACCAGCCCAGACCATGCGAAACATCGTGGTTTCTTCCTCGAGTTTCCATCCGGCGGGCATGGGGCCGGACCAGTCGCCGCAGTAGAAATGTTCGTCGTTTCCGCAGAATGGCGTCAGCGTCGCGAAATCCGGCTGCGCAGGGTTCGCGAAGCCCAGGATCGGCGAAAACCCCGGCGCGAACCGTCTCGCCCGGTCGGTGCCGGTCGAAAATTTCCGCTGCGGTCCCGACAGCGCATGCCAGATGATGTTGTCGAGGAGGTCCATGGTGCAGGGCGACTCGAAGATGCCGGTTTCCCCCGCGGTCGCAATCCGCCTTTCCTCCTGACATAGGGCTGTCGGCCGGTTTGATAGAGTGGCGTTCATGCCTTCCGTCTCCACGCGTTCCCGTCAGAAGCAATCGCCTGCCTTTCGTCTCCCCGCTGCGCCCGGCACCATCGAGACCGGCAGCACGCTGAAAACCCTGCTCGATCGTGCGGCGATCGAGTGTCTCGCGCACAACATCGGACTCGTGCACCGCGATTTTGACGCGGCGGCCTTTCGCCGTGAGGTGCGTCAGGGGCTCGAACCGTTGGCCATCCTCGCGCGGGGTCTGCATCTGGCGAAGGTGCTACGTCGGCATCTGCCCGCACGTTACGAAGCGGCCGTGGACGTGCTCGTGCGGTCGCTCACGCCGCCGTTGAGTGAAACCGAAGGGAACGGCCTCGCTGGATTTTTCTACCTGCCGCACGTCTCGTTCGTCGCGACCTACGGGCTCGACCCGGCGGAAAACGGCGGGCGCGATCCGTTCGAGTCATCCATGCGGGCGCAATACGAAATCACGCGCCGCTTCTCCGCTGAATTTTCCATTCGTCCGTTTCTCATCAAGTGGCCGGAACGCACGCTGGCACGGTTGAGGGAGTGGACGCGCGATCCCGATCCGCATGTGCGCCGGTTGTGTAGCGAGGGTTCGCGTCCGCGTCTGCCGTGGGCGATGCGGATTCCGGCCTTCGTGAGGGATCCGCGTCCGGTGCTGCCGATTTTGGAAACGCTCAAAGACGATCCTGAACTCTACGTGCGCCGCAGCGTGGCCAACCACATCGGCGACATCGCCAAGGATCACCCGGCGCTGGCGTTCGAGCTTTGCGGGCGCTGGGTCAATGACGCGGATGAAAATCGAAAGTGGCTCATCCGGCACGCCGTGCGGCATCCGGCGAAGAAGGGCGTGAAAGCGGCGCTGCGGCTGCGGCGGCTGGCAGCTGCGGGATAGAGTGGTCCGCGCGGCGATGCTGGGAAAACCTGCCCGGAGGTCAGGTTCCACCCGGCTTCACCGCGGCGTCAGGCCTTTTCCAGCTCGGACAGTTTCGTGGCCGCGGTCTCCCACTCCGCGGTGGCGGCGGTGAGCTGGTCCACGACGACGCTGAGCTCCTTGTTCAGGTGGTGAAACTTGCCCTTGTCGGCGTAGGTTTCGGGCGCTTCGAGCGCAGCGGTGATCTCGGCCTGCTTGGTTTCGAGCTCGCTGACCTTCTGCTCAAGCTTACTCACCTCGGTGCGGAGTTTCTTCAAATCAGCAGCCGAAGGTTTTGTCCTGGTATCCGGCGTTTGGGACTTGGCGTTGGACGAAGCAGCCGCCTGTTTCGGACGCGCGTCCGTGAAGCCGGCGGTCAATGCGGCGCGGGCGTTGGCAGCCTTGGACTTTTCGAGATAGTAGTCGTAGTTGCCGGCGTAGGGCGTGAGCCGGCCGCTGTGCACGTGCAGGACGGTTTGCGCCAGCGTGCGGATGAAATACACGTCGTGGCTGATGAAGATCAGCGTGCCTTCGTAGCTCTTGAGGGCGTTGACCAACGCGTCGATCGAGGGAATGTCGAGGTGCGTGGTGGGCTCGTCCATGAGCAGCAGGTTGGGCGGGTTGACGAGCAGGCGGGCGAGGGCGAGGCGTGACTTTTCGCCGCCGGAGAGCACGGAGGCCTTCTTGAAAACGTCGTCCTTGCGGAAGAGAAAACCGCCGAGCACGGCGCGGGCCTGCTGCTCGGTGAGTTGGTTCTCGGTGGTGCGCAGCTCCATCACGTTTTCGAGGACGGTGAGATCGAGCTTAACGTTGTCGCCGCGGTTCTGGGCAAAGTAGCCGGGATAGACGTTGCTGCCGAGTTCGCGGGTGCCGCCTTGGATCGGGATGACGTCGGCGAGGATCTTGAGGAGCGTGGACTTGCCGGCGCCGTTGGGACCGACGAGCACGATCTTTTGGCCGCGCTCGACCTCGAAGTTCAGGTCCTGATAGACGACGTGGTCGCCGTAGGCCTGCTGGACGTTCTTGAGATTCATCACCCTCAGGCCGGAGCGGGGCGGCTGGGGGAAACGGAAGTTGATGCGTTTGAGGTCCTCCCACGGTTCTTCGACCGCGACTTCCTTGAGGCGCTCGATCTGCTTCTCCTTGGATTTCGCGCGCGAGGCCATCGAGGCCTTGGCGCCGAAGCGGTCCACGAATTTCTGAAGGTGGGCGATCTCGCGCTGCTGGTTTTTGAACTGCGCGGCCTGCTGCTCCTTGCGGGCGTCCTTTTCGTTCAGGTAGTCGTCGTAGTTGCCCGTGTATTTGTTGAGCGTGCCGCCCTTGAGTTCGAGGATGCCGTTGCAGAGGACGTTCAGGAACTCGCGATCGTGGGAGATGATGACGAGGCCGCCGGGATAGCGCGTGAGGTAATCCTGAAACCACAGCAGCGCCTCAAGATCGAGGTGGTTGGTCGGCTCGTCGAGCAGCAGCAGCGCGGGTTCGCTCACGAGCAGGCGGGCGAGGTGGGCGCGCATCACCCAGCCACCGGAGAAGGATTTGGCCTGCTTCAGGAAGTCGTCTTCGCGGAAACCGAGGCCGGCGAGGATCTTCTTGGCGCGCGGTTCGAGCGTCCAGTCGATGTCGTAATCGTCGTCGTCGGTGGGCTCGAGTTTCTTGCCGCTGGTGGCAATGTGGAGGACGGTTTCGTCGCCGACCGGCGCGCTTTCCTGTGGGAGGAAGCCGAAATCGGCGCCGCGCTCCCACTCGATGGTGCCCTCGTCGGGCTGTTCCTCGCCGAGGATGAGGTTGAAGAGGGTGGATTTGCCCGCGCCATTGGGGCCAACCAAGCCGAAGCGATCCGTGCGCGCGACGAACAACGACACCTCGGAGAAGAGTTCACGGGTGCCGTAGGACTTGGCGACGTTGGCGAGAGTCAGCATGGGAATCGGCGAATGAGCCGGTTTGCGGGGCCGCCGTCAATGGCGGGTTTTAGGGGGTAGTGGGCGTGGAGGGCCCAGCTCCCGCTGGGCCGCGGCTCAGCAGGAGCTGAGCCCTCCAAATGACTACACCGGAAAATAGTGCTCCTGTTTCCAGCCGAGCAGTTGTTTTAGGCGGGCGTTGGAGATGAGGGCGGTGCGGCCGGTGAGGGGCGATTTGAACTCCTTCACGCCGGGCAGGAAGCGTTCGATCAGGTCGGGCGAGGGGATGTTCGACGAGCTGTCGTCGGCTGCGACGATGACGGGTTCGCAGCCGAGGCCGTCCTTTTCAATGGCGAGGCGACAAGCGGCACCGAGATCGCGCGAGTCGATGTAGGACCAGAGAATGCGCAGCCGGTCCTCGGGATGTGCGAAACGCGCCTTGATGACGGCGTAGTCTTCGGGGCACACGACGTTGCCGATGCGGAACGACAGGATCTGCGTGCCATCGCGCCGGTGAAACATCGCGGCCGTGGCCTCATTCACGATTTTGGTCAGGCCGTAAGTATCCTCGGGCAATTGCGGATGCGCTTCGTCGATTGGGAGGTATTTGGGTTCGAAAAACTTGTTCGCGAAACAGATGCCGTAGGACGATTCGCTGGAAGCGACCACGGCCTTCTTAATGCCGAGCAGGCCGCAGGCTTCGAGGACGTTGTAAGTCGTAAGGCTGTTGCTGCGGAAGACTTCGTCGTTGGGATGGTCGAAGGGCCGGGGAATGGCCGCCATGTGCACGATGCCGTCGTAGGGCGTGCGGTTGCCGGTGTTGTGCGGCGAGAACGAGGTCATCACCTGTCCGAGGTCGGTGAGGTCGGCGACGATGGTGCGGCACAACGGTTCGGCCGGGCGGCGCGAGTCCACATTGATGACGTCGTAGCCGTGTTCGAGGAAGTGTTTGATGATCCAGTGGCCGGCCTTGCCGGTGCCTCCGGTGACGATGACGCGTTTGGTGGGCATGAACAGGGGAGGGGGTTGGCTCGCAACCTGTTCGCGTCGGGCATTTTCGCAACCAGCCGGTCCGTGTAACATTGTCTTTGCCAAGGCGGGGGTTTGAGCGACCTTGCGGAATGCCCAATCGCCTCGTCGCCGAGAAATCGCCTTACCTGCGCCAGCACGCCGACAATCCGGTGGCATGGCTCCCATGGGGTGACGAGGCGCTGGCCAAGGCGCGGACCGAGGGAAAACCCATCTTTCTCAGCATCGGCTACTCGACCTGTCACTGGTGCCATGTGATGGCGCACGAATCCTTCGAAAACGCCGCCGTGGCGGAGATCCTCAATCGCGATTTCGTTCCCGTGAAAGTGGACCGTGAAGAGCGGCCCGATCTCGACCGGGTTTACATGACTTACGTGCAGCACACGACCGGTCACGGCGGCTGGCCGATGAGTGTGTGGCTCACGCCTGACGGAAAACCGTTCTACGGCGGCACATATTTTCCGAAGGACGACCGGCACGGGCGCCCGGGATTCATCACCCTTCTGAACACCATCGCGCTGCACTGGCAGCAACAGCGCGGAAAAATTGAAAATGGCGCCGAGGAAGTCGTGCAGGCGCTCAAGCGCTACGCGGTCGAGGGACCCGCACAGGAGGAGCAAACGCCCGGTGCCGCCAAACCGCTGCACGAGGAAGCGGGCGAGTCGTTCGAGAAGGGTTTTCAATATTTCTACGAGTCGCACGACGCGCGTTGGGGTGGATTCGGCGGCGCGCCCAAATTTCCGCGCGCTTCGATCCTGGATTTCCTGTTGCGCTCCGCCGCGCTGCAGGGCGTGGACACCGATCTCGGCCAGGAAGCCATCGGCATGACAGCCACCACGCTCCAGCGCATGGCTGAGGGTGGTTTACACGACGTGATCGGTGGCGGTTTCCACCGTTACTCGGTGGATGAGCAGTGGCATGTGCCGCACTTCGAGAAGATGCTCTACGACCAGGCGCTGATTGCAATCAACCTGCTCGAGGCGCAGCAGGCCACGGGTTTGCCGGTCTTTGGTTGGCTGGCGCGCGGGGTGTTCGACTACGTGGCGCGCGATCTCACGAGCCCGCAGGGCGGATTTTATTCGGCGGAAGATGCGGATAGTGCGCTGCCGGAGACCGCGCCAAGTATCAAGGAACAAGGCTCAAGTGACAAGAAGCCCGCCCATGCGGAGGGAGCGTTCTATGTGTGGACGACGGCGGAGCTGGAGGCCGCGCTGGGAGCGGATGCCGCATTTTTCTCCGCGCACTACGACGTGAAGCCCGAAGGCAATGTTGCGCACGATCCGCATGGTGAATTCGGCGGCAAGAATGTCCTGCGGCAGCTTCGTCCGCTGGCGCACACGGCGGAGCAATTCAACCTGCCGGTGGCCGAGGCGGAGCAGAAGCTGCTCGCTTGCTTGGAAAAATTGCGGGAAGTGCGTGCGCGGCGTCCGCGTCCGCATCTCGACGACAAAATTCTCACGGCGTGGAATGGTTTGATGATCTCGGCGCTCGCGCGCGGGCATCAGGTGTTGAGCGAGACCCATCCGGAGGACTCGCGCTATCTCGGTCAGGCGACGCGTGCGGCGGAGTTCATCCAGCGCGAGCTCTACGACGCGGAGACCGGTCTACTTTACCGCAGCTGGCGCGAAGGTCGGGGCGATATTCCGGGATTTGCCGAAGACTACGCGTATTTGATCCAAGGACTGCTCGATCTCTACGAGGCCGGTTTCGAGATCCGATGGCTGCAGTGGGCGGAGGCGTTGCAGGCGAAAATGGACGAATTATTTTGGGACGCGGCCCAAGGCGGCTACTTCAACTCGCGGGCCGACGATCCGACTGTAATCGTGCGCCTCAAGGAGGATTACGATGGAGCCGAGCCCGCGCCAAACTCGGTCGCAGCGATGAACCTGATTCGCCTCGAGTGGATGGTGGGATCGGAAGGCCGGGGGCAGAAAGAACCAAGCTATCGCGAGCGGGCATTAAAAACCGTCGAGGCGTTGCGGCCCCGCTGGACGCGATTGCCGCAGGCGCTGCCGCAGATGCTCTGTGCGGTCGAACTCGCGCTGGCCGAACCTCGCACCGTCGTGCTGGCGGGCGATCCTCATTCAGCGGAATTCCGTGCCATGGCGGCGGTGGTGCATGAGAAACTCGCTCCGCGGCGGGCGATCCTCTGCGCCGACGGTGGTTTGGGGCAGGCCTGGCTTGTTGGGCGAAAACCTTATCTGGCCGACATGAAACCGACGGGCGGACGCGTCACCGCCTACGTGTGCGAGAGTTTCACCTGTCAGGCGCCGGTGTTGTCGGTCGCTGATCTGCGTCGGACACTGCAGTCGGTCTGATCCGCAGTAATTCCGCTCCCGGCGAACGCGATGCGTTCGAAGACGCCTTTACAGATTCGCGGTTTGTGATGATTCTGCGCGGCGAAATTGTCGTTCCTGGTCACCCCGCCCTCCGAGTCCCCCCGGCTGCAGCGTCTGTGCGGCAGCCTCGTGCTGGCTATTGGCCTGCTAATTGCGCTCGGTTGGGTGGCGGATTGGCAAGCGGCGCGCAACTTCCGGCCGCACACGCCGGAGACGAACATGAACGCGGCCGTTTGTCTGATCCTCGCGGGCGCCGGGCTCCTGGCATTGACGTGGCGACTGTTGGTGGTGGCGCGGGTGCTCGGTGGACTGCTGACCCTGCTCTCGGCGGTGATCACGCTGGAAATGTTGTCCGGCTGGCCGGCGGGCGTGAACCGGCTTTTCTGGCTCCAGCACGATGATCTTCCGCTGTGGGTGACCGGGCGACTGGCGCCTCATGCCGCCGTGGCATTTCTTGCCGTGGGACTGACCTTCGCGCTGGCTGGCAGCCGTCGCACTTCCCAACGGACTGAACGTTGGGTGGCGGGCTTCCTCATCGGCACCGGGGCACTCGCGTTGTTGCACTATGTGGTCATCACGACCGGTTGGGCGGGCGTGGAGGAATATCGCAACATGGCGCTGCCAACTGCGTTGGGCCTGGTGCTATTGGGCGTGGGCCTCTATCTTCGGTTGAAGGATTGGTGGCCGACGAAGGGCCCGCAGGTGCTGGCCGGCGTGGCGCTTGGTTCGTTTTTCTCCACGGGAATCTTCCTGGTGTTGGGCAACCAGCAGCTGGTTGACGCCAATCGCCTCGTCACCCGCGCGCAGGAAGCCCGGGTGACGATCAATAGTCTCGTTTCACATCTCGCCCAGATGGAATCTGCGGCGGGCGCGCATGCCCTGACGGGCAGCGAAACCGCGGCTAACCGCGTGCCCGTGCATGTTGCGGAAATCGAGCGTCAGCTCGCCGCGTTGCCTCCGTTGTTACACGACGTCTCTGCGCAAAAGGAACTGTTCGAAGAAATGCAGTTCCTCTCGGCGGGAAAGATCGCCGCGGCCAAAAAATTGATCGCGCTCCGTGATGAACAGGGACTCGCCGCCGCCGCCGCTTTCCTGGCGTCCCAGCCGCCGGAACGGGCCGGCCGGTTGGCCGCATTGGCCGAACGCATACTTGTCGCGGAAGAGGCCAGTCACCGCCGGCACCTGCACTTGCAGACGGTGCTGGAGAGGAACGTGCGGGTTATTTTCGGGATCGGCGGACTGCTGATGGCGGCGACCGTGGCCGGCACGACCATGCTCTCCATCCGGTCCTCGCGCGCCCGCATCCGCGCGGAACAGAGCCTGCAGGAAGTGAACGAACTTCAGCGCGCGGTGCTCGACGGCGGAGCGTTCGGGGTGGTGGCGACCGGGCTCGATGGCACCATCAAGCTTTTCAGCCAGGGTGCCGTGAAAATGCTCGGCTACTCCGTGGGGGAGATGGTGGGCCGGAAGGCGCCGGAGGGCATTTTTGTGCCGGAGGAAGTGGCCGCGCGCGCGACCGAGCTGAGCACCCAGCTTGGCCGGCAAATCGAGCCGGGCTTCGAGGCGCTCGTGGCGCGGGCGCGTCTCGGTGGGGCCGACGAGTGCGAATGGACCTTCGTGCGCAAAGACGGCACGCGTATGCCGGTGCAGTTCAGTGTCACGGCCCTGCGCGACAAGGCCGGGGTGATCACCGGTTTCATGGGCATCGCCCAGGATTTGACGGAAAGAAAACGGGCCCGCGACGAGGCGTTGACCGCTGCGCGACTGAAATCGGAATTCCTCGCCAATGTGAGCCACGAGATTCGCACGCCGATGAACGGCGTGCTCGGCATGGCCGATCTGTTGATGGACACGCACATGACCGAGGACCAGCGGCAGATGGGCCGCGTAATTCAGTCCAGCGCACGCAATCTGCTCACGCTCATCGACGACCTGCTGGACTTCTCGAAGATTGAGGCTGGCAAGTTCCGGCTCACGACCGAGGCCTTCAGTCTCGCGGAACAAGTGGATCAGGCGCTTGCCCTCATGGTGCCGCGCGCCGTGTCAGGCGAGGTTTCGCTCGAGAGCGACCTGCCGGCGGATATTCCGGCGCTGTTGAACGGCGATCCCGGCCGCATCCACCAGGTGCTGGTGAACCTGCTCGGCAATGCGGTCAAGTTCACCGAGAAGGGCACGGTCGCCGTCACGGTGCGTTCGCGGCCGGCGTTGGCGTCGGGCAATTACGCCTTCCGCGTCGAGGTGCGCGATACCGGTATCGGCATCGATGCCACGCAGCAGTCCCGGCTCTTCCAACCGTTCATGCAGGCCGATGGTTCGAGCACCCGGCGTTTCGGCGGCACCGGTCTCGGCCTCGCCATTTCGCGGCAACTGATCGAGCTGATGGGTGGCCGCATCGGGGTGGAGAGCGCGCCCGGTCGCGGTTCGATTTTCTGGTTTGAATTGGAACTGCCCATCGCGGCCGAACCAACGTCGACGCCGTCGATCGATTCCCAACCGCTCGCGGCGTCGCCGGCTGCGCGCATCCTTGTGGCCGAGGATCAGCCGGCCAACCAGCTTTTCATGCGCTTGTTGCTCACGAAGCTCGGCATCGAGTTTACCGTGGTTGGTGACGGGCAGGCGGCGATCGAGGAACTCGGAAAACGCGACTACGCGCTCGTGCTCATGGATTGCCAGATGCCGAAGATGGATGGTTATGAAGCCACCCGGCTCATCCGCACCGGCGCTGCGGGCTTGGACCGCGAGGGCACGCCGATCGTGGCACTCACGGCTCACGCCATGGCCGCGGATCGTGAGAAATGCATCACCGCCGGCATGGACGACTATCTCACGAAGCCCATCAAGGTCGACGCGCTCCAGGCGATCCTGCAGCGATTGGGCGTGGTGTTTACGCCGTCGGCTCAGTCGGCGGCGGCAGAGCCGGCCCGTCCGGTCGCACGCGTGCTCGACGAAGCGCAGCTCGAGCAACTGCGTTCCCTGCCGGGGCGGAACAGCCCCAGTTTGCTCGAAGAACTCATTGCGATGGCCCTGCAGGACATTCCTCCAGCCCTCGCGGAGTTGCACCGCAACGTGCAACAGCAAGCGGCCAAGGCCGCGGCGCAGAACGCCCACCGTCTCGCTGGCAGCGCCGCCAATCTCGGTGCGGTCACGTTGCGCACGATTTTGGCGGAGATCGAAAAAGCGGCCGGCGACGGCGACTGGGCGCTGGCCACGCAGCGGCTCGACGGCCTTGACCGGGAATGGAATGCGGTGCAACAAGCCTTCCGCGACCTGTTGCCAAAAGACACGCCATGAAAATTCTCATCGTCGAAGACGATCCTATTGCGGGCGCCGTGTTGGAAGCCTCCCTCAAGGCGCTGGGCCACGAAGTGACGATGGCCACGGACGGCAAGGCAGGCTGGGAACGGTTCACGAACACTCCGCATCGCCTGGTGATCAGCGATTGGATGATGCCGGGCTTCGACGGTTTGGAGCTCTGTCGTCGCATTCGCGGGCAGGGCGGCGACTACACGTATCTCATCCTGCTGTCCAATCTGGCCACCACCGCCGAAAATCTCGACCAAGCCATGGCCGCCGGTGCCGATGATTTTTTGGCGAAGCCCGTGAAGCCGGCCGAGCTGCGCGCGCGCCTGCACGTGGCCGAGCGCATCCTGAATTACGCCACGCAGGTGCGCCAACTGCAGCAGATCATCCCGATTTGCGGTTATTGCCGGAAAATGCGCGACGACCGAAACTACTGGAGCCAGGTCGAGGAATATATCGGCAAACAGACCGGCTCGGAATTCAGCCACGGCGTGTGTCCTGACTGCTACGAACAGGTATTGGTCCCCGAAATGAAAAAGATGGGCGTCGAGCCGCCGCCGTATCCAGAGGCGCGTCGTGTCGTGAAGTGATGCTCAGCGCCGCAGGATCGCGCGGCTGAGTGCGTCGCTTCCTTCGTTGGCGGCTGGCGTGAGTCCGAGCACGGCGCAGAGCAGGTTATAGACGTCGAGATTGTCGGCCTCGGGGATTTTCACGCCGCGTCGGAACGCCGGACCGGAGGCGATGAAGAGCGCACCCATGTTTGGCGTGGTCGTCGGGTCCCAGCCGTGGTTGCCGCGGTCGAACACGGCCTTCAGCTTCGGCCAGCCCGCCTTCTGTTGGAGACACCAGCCGTCCTCCATCACGAAAAGGATCGGCGGAACGCGCGGGTTGGCGGCGCTGTAGTGCAGGTGCGCGGGCCGTTCGTGTGGTCCGTAAACACGAACTTGCGGCGGCGCCTTGGCCCGGATGGAGGCGACGAGCGCCTCCACATCCACGCCGGGTTTCGGTCGCACGCCGCCATGCGGTCCGGTTGCTTCGACCGTCACAAGTGAAGCATCCATCAAGTCCTCCACGAAGATCACACGGTCGGGACTGATGGGGGACATGCCGTGGTCGGACACGATCACGAGGCTGGTCGTGTCGCGCAGACCAAGTTTTTCCAATCCGGTGAGCAGGCGCGCCACGGCTGCATCGGCTTCACGCACGGCGTCGGCCACCTCGGGCGCGTCAGGTCCATATTTGTGGCCGGCAATGTCCACCACATCCAGATACACGGTGCCGAAGCGCGGACGCTCTGTGATGGGTTGATCCAGCCACGCCAGAAATCCATCCACGCGGCCGGCGGAATCGAGCTGTTGGTCGAATTTCTGGTAGCGGGAGGGACGGTGGCCTTGGATCTCCGCCTCCGAGCCAGGCCAGAAAAAACAAGCGGTGCGCACGCCTTGTTTTTCCGCCGTGATCCACACGGGTTCGCCCTGATCCCACCAAGCGGAGGCCGTGTTGGATTTCACGAAGTTGGCCTGCTGCACCGGATCATAAAACCAGTTGTTCACGATACCATGACGCTCCGGTCGCAGACCGGTCACCAGCGTGTAGTGGTTGGGAAATGTGCGCGAGGGGAAGACGGGATTGAGGCGTCGTGCATGAACGCCATTCGCGGCGAGACTGCGCAGGGCGGGCGCGTCGTATTTATCGAGGTAATCCCAACGGAATCCGTCGATCGAGATCAGGATCAACATCCCGGTGTCCGCCGGGCGCGGCGGATGCTGGCAGGAGACCAGCCCCAGCAAAAAAGGCAGGAGTAGCAGGAGGGAGAGGCGACGCATGACCGCAGGCAAACTAGGGTTTGAGTGTGCCGCCGCAACCCGCATGTTCACCCTCATGGATGATGCGGAACGACTGACCCGGCTCGAGGAACGCTACGCTCACCTGCAACGGCACCAAGCTGAGCAGGACAAGGTCATGCTCGAATTTGCCGAGGAACTGGCGCGGCTTAAGGCCGAACTCGCCGTGCTCCGCGCCCGCAACTCATCCGGAGGCGCTGACTCCGAACCTGCCGACGAACGTCCGCCGCACTACTAAGCGTTTTGTAGGGTCGTTGCTTGCAACGACCTTGTGGGCGAGGTCGGCGCAAGCGCCGACCCTACAGAGAAAGAGAGTGGCTCAGAACAGCGCCGTGACTTCGACGTGTTTGCCGGGATCGAGCGTGACTTCGCCGGAGAGGGCGGCGGTTTCGTCGTTCTTGTAGAGTTTGCACTTCACCGGGCCGGTGGCGTCGTGTGAAGCCCAGCCCCACTTGCCGATGGACACAAACTGCATGGGCACGCCCTTATCCCAGCTCAGACCGGGGCCTTCGCCGCGAATGAAAAGCTTGTTGCCGATACCGATGTAGGCAGTGACGAGCAGTCGCGTGGCGCCATCGGAAGAGGCGGACGATTCGGCTTTGGCGGGGGCTTCCTCCACGACCGGGGCCGGCTCTTCGCTGGCGGCGGCCGGAGTGATTTCCGTTGGTGCGGCCGGGCTGTCGGAAGACGGGGGTTCTGCCGACATCGCGGCCAGCGTGTCCTCGGGCTTCGGTTTGCGCGGAGCGCGAGGCTTTTTGGGCTTGGTCTCTTCGCCGGCGGACGCGGACGCCTCAGTGAGGGTGACGGATTCGATGACCGGCGCCGACGATTCGTCTTTCGGTGCGGGTTCTGCCGGAACTTCCGCGATGGCTGCGGGCTCTTCCGGTTGGGGCGACGATTTGTGGTCGCTGTCAGCCGGTGCGGACGTTTCACGGCGGTCAATGACCGGAGCTACAGAAGCTGCGGCAGCCGCCTTGCTGAAATTGGCGATGCGCGCGTCGAGCTGGGCGAGGGTGGCCTGAAGTTGGTCGTGAAGTTTGGCCGATGCCTCCTGCGCGGAAGCGAGTTGTTTGCGCGTGGCGGTTTCAAGGGTGGTCCATTCGACGGTGCTCTTGGCGATCTTATCGGCCACAGCTTTCAGATTGGTGGCGTTGGCGGCGCGGAGTTCGTCGAGTTCGCGTTCGAGCGCGTCGCGTTCCTCGGTTTCCTTCTCTGCAAGGGTCTCGTTGAACTCGGCTAATTTCTCCTGCATGCGGTAGGGCAGGTTCTCGGCGGCGTGGGCGGTTTTGTGCACGGCCTCTTCGACCGCTTTGATCTGCGCGGCCGCGCGGGCGAGACTCTCGGTGGCAGCCTGCAGGCGTTGCACCTGGTCGGTCACGCGGCGGCGCTCGGCCTCGACGTAGTCCCGGTTGTCGGCGGCATACTCGAAGATGAAAGGGATGAATCCAATGATGGCGGCGAGCACCACGCAAAGCACGGCGCTCACGAACGGCAGCGGGGCGTAAGGATCCTTGGCGAAATAAACGATGATGAAGGCGGTAACCAACAGGCCGGCATCAATCGCGAGGTAAACCAACTTTGACTGACGGGGGGCGGGGTCGAGATTCATAAGGCGAGTCGCGCGCACGCTTCTTTTCGTCGGGTAAAGGTGTTTTCTCAAGGCTGAAATCCGGGGGCGGATTGGGTCTTGAGGCGGTCGCGCGTCGCGGCATGCTTCGGGCACGCCCATGAACTTCTCCCACTTCGTGCGGATTGATCGGGAACGTCGCGGACTCGAGCGGCACTACGTGGTGCACACGCACGATCCGAAATTCACGGTGGAACTGACGCCCAACCACGACGCGCCGGACAAAGTCGGTCAGGGCGTGATCAAGCGCGTGTGCGTGCCGAATTCCTGGGCGGGCGATTACGGCCGCTACGCCCAGCTGCTCACGGCCGCGCAGCAGTTTTTCGCCGAGTCGCAGTCCGGGCCGGCGCCGCGGGTGTGAGACAGTGGCTGTTTGGGCGTGGGAGGGGCTTTATGCCCCGACAGTTTGTCGTCGGGAATATTCTGTCGGGGCATAAAGCCCCTCCCGCATTCGAACCAGGAATCCCCCGGTCACATCATCAGGCGGCGCCAGGAGCTGGCGAAAAGCGACACGAGCATGCCGATGCGGATTGAGCCCTCAAAGGTGAGCACGACGAGCACCCACTTGAGCCCGCAGCTCATGCGGAGCGCGTAGCCGAGCGCGGTGATGGCGATCAACACCACACCCTGTGCGCGGCCCACCGGATGCGGCAGCAGCATGAACATCCATGTAAAATACATCAGCAGGCCTCCAGCCCAGACCGCGGCCATCCAACCCGCCATGGGCAACGTGCGGGGATCAGCGTTCACCCGGATCTGTTTTACGCCCAGATAGCGCTCGCTGGCGACGAGTTGCCAGACCTCGAACACGAGGAAGAGCGGGGCAAGCAGGGCGAACGGGTTGAAGCTCATGCGGGCCGGGCGATGCTCACACAAAGCCGTGGCAAAAGACGAGCCCGGCTTGCGCGAGATTCCATTGGCGCCGGGCGCGGGGACGAACATAATTCCGGTAGGCCGGACGCGGTCCACGCGCTTCCCGGCCTGAATCCTCAACCACGGAGGGCTTATGAATCTGACCATGTATTTGGTTCACTACCTCGGCACGGCGCTCGTTGCCGGGGTGCTCGGCGGATTGGCGATGGAAGGAGCGATGTGGCTGATTGCGCGGGCGGGACTGGTTCGCGGCGACATGATCCTCGCACTCGGCAGCCTGCTCACCAAGTCGCGTGACAACGCTTATCGCGTTGGCTTGGTGATTCACGTCACCGTCGCTGTCGGCTTCGCGTTCGTTTATACCCTGCTCATGATCACCCTGGGCATGACCGCCATGCCCTCGTCGCTGATGTTGGGTCTGGGGGCGGGCACGCTGCAGGGTATTCTGGTGAGCCTGATGCTCGTGTGGGTCGTCGCCGACCAGCATCCTTTGGAGGAATTCAAGGAAGCCGACTTGCTGGTCGGGTTGAGCCATTTCGCCGGGCACGTGGTTTACGGCGCGGTGGTGGGACTCATCGTGGGTTTGTCTCCCGGGCTCTGAACACGGCACGTGGTTCGGAGTCGGCCCGCGAACGGTCGAGCCGGCGACGGGCATCACTTGCCGCCATACCACACGCCGCGACGCCAGTTGTGACGGCGGAGTTTTTCGACGAGCGCGACCGGCATCGCGGGCAGATCGCTCACGCCGCAGTTGGCCTCGGCCTGTGCGACGGTGCGAATACCGGGGATGACGACCGACACGGCGGGGTGGGCGAGCACCCATTTGAGCGCGGCTTGCGGCATCGTGTAGCCCGAACCAACGAGATCTTTTTTCACTTCGTCGGCATGCGCGATGGCGCGGCCCAACCGGTCTCCTTCGAAATACTTGGCTCGGAAATCATCGGGCGCGAATCGCGTGTCGGGCGTGAACTTGCCGGTGAGCGCACCTTCGTCGAAGGCCACGCGCACGATGATGCCCACGCCGCACTCTTTCGCGACATCGAGCAACTCGGCGGCCGGCTCCTGATCGAAGAGGTTGTAGATCACCTGCACGGAATCCACCCAGCCGCCGCGCATCAGATCGATCACGCTGTTTTGGTCCTGTTCGGGTGTGGAAACGCCGACGAGGCCGAGGAGGCCTTCCTTCTGGAGCTGGCGCAGAATCTTGAAGGGCGTGGGATTCCGGTTCCACGCGCGTGTCCAGGTGTGCAGCTGGAGCAGGTCGAGTTTCTGTGCGCCCAGGTTGGCGAGACGGGTCGCGATGTTTGCGCGCAAATAGGATTCGGAATAGCGCTCCTCCGCCCTGCAATAGGGCGACGGCGGCCAGATGCCGTCGGCCGGCGGGGTTTTGGTGGCGACGAAAACCGGCTCCTTCTTTCCTGCGTTCGCCCGTTCACGCAGGACTTGCGCGATGAGACGCTCGCTGCGGCCATCGCCGTAACCGGCGGCGGTATCGATGAAGTTGCAGCCGAGATCGAGCGCGCGGTTCAGCGCGGCGAGGGAGTCGGCATCGGCTTGGGTTCCCCATGAACCACCAATGGCCCAGGCGCCGAATCCGATTTCCGAACAATTGAGGCCGTGCCGGCCGAAAGGGCGGTAATGCATGAACCATGCTTCATGCACCAAAACGGTAGAAAGAAAAATGGTTTGTCGGTCACAAGGCGGCGGCGAGGTTCGTTTTACCGGTCTAACGTGCGACGGCTGGTCGAGGGTTTCAAAATTGACAGTGGCATGGGTGGTGAATCCCCTACAGGGGCTTTCTTACCTACACCCCCCTGCGCCCGACCTTCCCCCCTTGCCCGGGCGCGCAGCCGAGGAACCTCATGTCCATCCACGTCATCCCTCCGCGTCCAAAGTGCGGGCACTGGCTCGCCGCGTGCATTCTTGTTTCGGGGCCGCTCTTCGCGGCCGATCCCATCGAGGCGGTCGGCAAGACCGCCTCCGAGTGGGTCAACACTCGCGCTGAGACCGTGCGCATCGAAACCGACTGGGCTCGCAATCGCGCGCTGCTCACCGGCACCCTCGCCGGTCTCAAGGATCGCGCCGAGCGTTTGCAGGAGCAGCGGGACCAGTTGCTGGCCAACACCGCCGAGCAACGAGACGAACAGACGGACCTGAATGCCCGGCTCACCTTGGCCCGCGACAACCTTAAGGCGACGGAGGCTGGCCTCCAAACGCTCACCGAGCGGGTCCTGCGTCTTCGCCCGCAGTTGCCGCCCCGCCTGTCGGACGCCCTCGACCTTTCTTACCGCAGTCTCGCGGGCAACGAGGCCAGCCCCAGCGAACGCATGCAGCTCGTGATGACGGTGCTCAACCGCTGTGCCCAGTTCAACCTGAGCATCACGCATGGTGACGAAACCCTGACCCTGCCGGGCGAGGCTGGACCGAAGTCGGTCGAGGTGATTTACTGGGGATTGAGCCACGGCTACGCGCTCGATCGCGTCGCCGGCCGCGTCTGGCTCGGCACGCCCAGCACCGGGACCTGGGCTTGGGCGCCGCTCGACGGTGCCGCCGAGGCCGTCAAGGAGCTCATGGCCATTCGGCGCGATGAAGCCGATCCGCGTATCGTTACTGTTCCCGCCCGGCTCAAACCCGCTTCCGCCCAATGAAACCGGTCAATCCCGCCCGCCTCCTCGCCGTTCTCTTCGCCGGTTTCCTCGCGACCGCAGCGCCGGCCGCCGACAATCTGGACGATGCCCTCAAAAAGGCCGCCGCCGATTACGCGAACCGTCTTCGCCAGGCCGGCGACGAACTTAACAAAACCCGCGAGCGCATCGCCCGCGAGCGTTCGCCATTGCTCGACGATCTGCGCGCCACCGAAGACCGCATCATCGCCCTTGAGCGCGAGATCAGCCGTCTGAACACCGGCCGGGAGAACGCCACTTCCGACAAACGCCGTCTGCTCCGTGACATCGAGGAGGTTCGCAAGACCGATTCTTATGTGACGACACTCGCCACCGACGCGTTGAAAGCCGTCAGCGACGGCTTGGTCCCGGGCGAGGAAGTCTTCCAAGGGGAACGTTTGCGTGAAGCGCAACAGGCGATCGAGGCCGCCGCCAATGCGGGCTCCGGCGGGCCCGCCGCGATCCAAGTCGCCAATCTTCTCCTGGATCGCACGGAGCGTTTGCTCGGCGGCAATTTGGTCGCGGGCCGGGGAATGAACGCCGATGACAACCGCGTGCACGAAGGCACCTTTGCCTTCGCGGGTCCGGAGGTTTTCTTCCGGGCCGCCGACGGCAGCAGTGCCGGCATCGTGCGCCTCCGTGAAGGTCTGGCCCAGCCGGTTTATTATCCGCAGCCCGACTGGCCGGCGGCCGAAAGCGCCGCCCTGTTTGCCGGGCAGATTGGTTCGCTTCCCGCCGACCCCACGGGCGGCAAGGCGCTCCGCCTCCAACAAAGCAGCGGCACTTGGGCCGAACACATAAGCAAGGGCGGCAAAGTTGCGTGGGCGATCATCGTCGTCGGCTTGGTGGCGCTCCTGCTCGTCATCCACAAGATCATCGATGTGGCCTCCATGCGCGTGGACACTTCGGGTCGCGTGGCCGCGTTCCTGCGTTCCATAGCCACCGGTTCCCGTGACGAAGCGCAGACGGCGCTTCCGGGCATCAGCCGCACAACCCGCGAGGTTTTTGCCGAAGGACTCCGGCACGTGGACAGCCCCGGCGAAGTGCTGGAGGAAAAACTCGAGGCCGTGTTGCTCAGCCAGCGCCTGCATTTTGAACGCCGGCTGCCACTGCTCGCAGTCATCGCGACCGCTGCACCGCTCATGGGCTTGCTCGGCACGGTGGTCGGCATGGTGAAGACGTTCACGCTGATCACGGTCTTCGGCACCGGCAATGCGGCCAAGCTTTCCAGCGGCATCTCCGAGGTGCTCGTCGCGACCGAACTCGGCCTTGCGGTCGCCATCCCGGCGCTCGTGGTCCACGGGTTCCTGGCGCACCGCATCAACAAGAACCTCGCGGTGCTCGAGCGTCAGGCGCTCGAGTTTACCGCTGCGGCGGGCGCCGCGCAAACCGGCGTGGGCGCGCAGGAGGCAGTCCGGTGAGCGCGTTGCCGGAACTCATCGAACGCGGCGGCTGGGTCATGCCGCTCATCATGACACTCTCGGTGCTGCTTTATGCGCGCTGCTTTCGTCTGCTGTTTTCGCTCAGTCGCATGCGGCGAAGGATCCGCGAAGCGCCCACCGCCGCAGACCGCCACCAATTGCAGGAGGAGGCTCGCGAATCTTTCCGCCGCCAGCGTGCCGCCATCGGCCCGATGATCGCCGCGGCCCCGTTGCTCGGTTTGCTGGGCACCGTGAGCGGCATGGAAAAGACCTTCAAAAATCTTTCCGCCGCCGCGGGCGAGAAATCCATGGAAGGCCTCGCCGGTGGCATCTCGGAGGTGCTGGTTGCGACGCAGTCCGGCCTCACGGTGGCGATTCCGGCGATGTTGCTGGTCTATCTCGCGCACCGTGAACTGCACCGCCACATCCAGGCGGTCAACCGCCACGACCGCGCCTTCAGCCGCACAGGAGGTGTCGCATGATCGGGCGTCGCCAAAAACAGCATCACTTCGAATCCACGCACATCGACATGGTGCCGATGGTGGACTGCATGATGGTGTTGGTCATCTTTCTCATGATCAGCAGTTCCTTCGTGAGCGATCCCGGCGTTGAGGTGGAGAAACCCGACGTGGTGGGCGCGATGAGCAGCGACCAGAGCGCCCTGCTCATTGCAATCTCGGCGGACAACCGCATTTATTTCGACGGCCAGGAAATCCGCACCGACCAGGTTGCCGCCGTGCTCAAGCAGGCGGCGGTCGGCCGCTCCCCGTCCGTCATTGTGCGCGGCGACCAAGTGTCAGACTTGGGCGTGTTCGCGCAGGTTTATACCGAGGCCAAGCGGGCCGGCATCAAGCAGGTGCAGTTTGCCACGGCTCGCGCCGGAGCCCCCTGAGTAATGATCGCTCCGGCTGCCACTCTGCCCAAACTGGAAACCCGCGGCGCCTCCGCGGTAATGGAGGTTCTGTCCCTCGTGCTTGGCGCGGGTTTCACGCTGGGGCTGTTTTGGTCCGTGGCCTATTTTCAATCCGGCGAGGCGCCGGAGCCCGAGCCGGATATCGCCGAATTGCACGCCATGTCGCTGCCGCTCGAGACGCCGCCTCCGCGTCCCGTGGAAACGGAACCCGTGCAGGTGGCGGCCACACCGTTCGCCGGGCTGGAGATTGGCGCCAGCGACAGTCCCGTGCGCATTGCGGTCGTGCCCCCGGATCTGGCCGCGCTCCTGCCGCCGTCCTCCAGTGCGCCTTCTGCGAAGATCGAACCCGCGCAGCTTTTTAGTGAGTTCAAGCCCAAGACCGAACTCGGCGCCGATTTCTCGCGCGTTTTCCAACAACACGAAGTTGACCAGCGGCCGGCCGTGGTTTCGCGACCCAAGCCTTACATCCCGCCCGTCGTGCGCGGCAACGCGGACAGCCTGCGCATCTCCGTGCTCATCCTGATCGATACGCGCGGTGCGGTGTCGAGCCTCCGGGTGCTGCAGGGCTCGGGCAACAAACACTTCGACGAAATCATCCTCCACGACATCCGCCATTCGTGGATCTTCAGCCCGGCGATGAAGCGCGGCCACAAGGTCCGCTGCCTCGTCCAGCAAAACGTGCGCGTCGTCTGGCAGGGCGGATCCCCCTTTGATTCCTATTGAGCCATGAGAAACTTCCGTCTGCTTGCCCCGCTCCTGCTTCTGCCCGCTTTGCTCCCGGCCCAGTCCGAGCTGGACATCCTCGAGCGCACCCAGATGGGCACCCACGGCCAGCAGCGCTCGCCGAAGCTCGACCCCAAGCGCATCATCAACGAGTCCTCCGGTTTCCTGCGCGAACGCGAGCCGGAGATGAATGCCGAGGAATATGCCCTCTACGAGAAGGTGGTGAACATGCTCACCACCAACCCGACCTTCGCCCTGCGCCTGCTCGAAGGCATGATGAAGGAGAGCGAGGAGCCCAGCCCGGCGTTCCGGTTCATCCTTGGCAACGCCTACTATGCGGCCGGCGACAATGCCAAGACCGAGGAAAATTACCGGACCGCCGTCGAGCGTTTCCCGAGCTTCCTGCGCGCGTGGAACAATCTCGGCGTGCTCTATTACTCGACCGATCGTTTCGGCGAGGCCGTGAAGGCATTTTCGAAATCCGTGGCCCTCGGGGATCGCGATCCCACCACCTATGGCCTGCTCGGTTACAGCTTGGAGAAGGAGAACAATCTCATCGCTGCGGAGGTTGCCTACATGCAGGCCTTGTCCGGGGAACCCGGCAACGCCGACTGGCAGGAAGGACTGCTGCGCATCTGCGTGCAAGGCCGGCAGCTCGCGCGCGCGGAGTCGATCGCTCGTTCTCTCATCAAGAGCCAGCCCGGCGAGGCCCGGTTCTGGCTCGTGCTCGCCAACGTCCTGCTCTCCGGCGAGCGCAGGCTGGAAGCGATGGCTGTGCTCGAACTCTGTGCCGGAGCCGGTGTCGCTGGTCCCGACGAATTGATCCTCTTGGGCGACCTGTATGCCGAGCGGGAACTTTATCCCGAAGCCCTCGCCATCTACACGAAGCTGATCAAGCCCGACCCGGCCAGCGGCGAGCAGAAACTCCTGCGCCTCGCGCAAACGCATGCCGCCGCGGGTCGCCCGTCCGACGCCGCGACCGCGCTCGCCGCGCTGCCCGCCACGGTGACGCCCGCCGGCCAGGTTGCGCGCCTGCTTGTGCAGGCCCAGATCGCCCGCGCGGCCAAGCGCTGGGCTGACGCCCAGCGCGATCTCTCCGCGATTCTCGCCGAGCAGCCCTTGCATGGACCGGCTTTGCTCGCGCTCGGTGGCGTGCACGTTGCGGCCGGTGACGATGCCCACGCCGCCCTTGTCTTCGAAACCGCGTTGCAAGTGCCCGATGCCGCTTACCGCGCCAGCCTCGAACTCGCCAACCTCGAACTGCGCGCCCGCAATTACGCTGGCAGCGTCGCCCACCTCCAACGCGCGCTCGGCCTCGAACACTCCGAGGAAGTCGCCGACTACCTCGCCCGCGTGCGGACGCTGGTGGAAACCGGCGACAATCCCGGAACCTGAGGGCAGTCCATTTGATCCCAGTTTGGTAGCTCATCCTTTCTTAACCCCGGAAAACCATGAAAACGCTCCACACCCACCGACTGTTCAGCCTGCTGCTTCCCTTTGCCGTCGGTCCGCTCGTTTTCGCCGCGGACGCCGCCAAGCCAGCCGAAGTCGCCAAGCCCTACGTGCTGTTCATGGGCGCAGACCTCTCGGTGCACCGCGACAAGAAGTTCTACCGCGTGGAGGATGTGGTCGGCAGCGAGCTTAAGATCAAGATCGGCAAGAAGGAGTTCTTCGTGCCCACGCGCGGCCGCAACACGAACCTCAAGGTGGGCCACAGCCTCAAGCTCACGGGAGCCGTCGCGAAACTCGACGGCTTGCAAGCCGGGCCGACTTATACCCCGGCCAACGATCCCGTGCGCAAGATGATCGCCGCTTCCGGTGCCGCCGGCGGTGCAGCTGCTGTCCAGGATCTGGCCTACGGCCAGATGATCGCGATGAATCTGAATGCCTCACAGGCGGCGCTTTCGGCGCAAGGTTCGAACGGAATAACCGGAGCAATGGCGCAGGCGGAGGTGGCGCGGATGCAAGAAGCGGCCGATGAGGCCCTGAAACAGGCCGCCGCAGCGGGCGCGATAATGCAGCACAGCTCTCAATACAACACGGGCGACTATGTGGATAAGATGCATCGGGAGATGTCCGACGGAAATTACGACGCGATGGAAGTTTCCTTCAAAATTTCCTCCCCGGTCGAACTCGACGATCCGCACATGGTGATTCTGTTCAAATTCCAGGATCGCGATGCCAAGGCTGGCACCGAGGGCATGCTCATCCACGCCGAATCGCTCGACCCCATCGGTTCCAAGCCGAAATACATTCGCATTCGCAAGGCCGGCCTGCCCAAAGGCTTCAAGTATCTCGATTGCGAGGTGCATATTTTCAATCGCGGCGAAGAGGTCGCGACCAACGCCTCGCCCAAGCGCGTCGAGCTCACGCGCGACGAGGCGCAGCAATATCTCCTGATCGAACACATGGGGGCGAACAAGGACGCCACGGTTCCCGCGGCGGCCGTGCCCGGCACGGTCGCAACCACGCGATTCAAGGAGCTCACGCTCGATCAGCTCAATCGCACCTACTACGCCAAGATTGGGCCGGATGGCTCGGTGCTCGGTCTCTTCACCGATGAGAACTGCAACCTGAAGATCGACCACGAGACGACGCTGTCGATCGTCAGCGAAGTCTTCTTCAAGCCCGCGCTCGTCAAGGGCAAGCCCGTCGAGGGCGTGGCCCGCGTGCGGCTCGGCGAAATCTGATTCGCGAAAAGCATCGCGACGCCCGGCCTGGGTCGCTCTTCTCCCGCCATGCCTCGCGTCGAAGGCCTGCGTTCTCCCTACGACAAAAACGTGGGTGGTCTCCACCACCTCGGTCGCATGCTCGACAAGATCCGCCTGATGCAGGCGGGTGCGTTGCCGGAACACTTTCATCGCAACTATGGCCTTTCCATCGGACTCGATGGACAACTCTGCGGTTTCCTCGGGATTAAATTCGAAGACGTCGAGGCGCTGGTGAAGGCGGGGCGCAGCGACGCCGAAATCGCGGAGTGGATTTTTTCCACCGGCCTGCGACCCAACCGCACGCAGGTCCATGTGTGGAACGAACACTCGCGCAAGATCGGATGGAACGATCGCGTCACCGCCTTCAACGCGAAGGTGAAATCCGAACCCGGTTGGGATCATCTCACCGCGGTCACCTCCTTCGATCTCATCGAGCAAAGCGAAGATCGCGAGCCGCCACCGCTGAAGACGTGAACGTATCACTGCGCATAGTTTGTTGTAGGGTGTCGTTACGGATTTGATTGCGCGGAAAAGGGCATCGGTTACCAACGAACCGGGCCACCCTTATGCGTAATCTACTTGAACCACGTCCTTCAGGGCGGGTGGTGGCCGCCGTTACCGCCTGCATGATGCTGGTTTTGACCAGCTTGGTTTACTCCCGCAAAGCTGTCCCTGAACCGCTGAGAAAAGGAGTCGATCCCGAAGCTTCGGTGCATGCACCAACCGCGCCGCTTCAGCCTCATGCTTCTGTTGCTCCCGGCACAGATGAGATGCTGCCTGAAGCGCCCCGCCCGCTTGCCGAATCTGTTGAAGCCGCCCACGCGCGGCCGGCGCTTGTGGCCATTGCTCAAGTGTTTCCCGGGATTACGGAGCCGGTGACGGACTGGCGGACTTTCCGGCCGGAGAAACTGACGGTGGTGGTTCAGCCTGATCTTCCGATAGAGTTTATGCGGACGGCCCTGCGGGAAGAAGGCCGTTACGTGACATGGATCGGACGCAACGCGGCGATTCCGGGTTCCAGTTTTGTCGCCGTGGCCACTCCTGAGGGTTACGATGCGATTCTGGTGATGCCCGGTGACAACGAATTTGGCCTGCATGTCCGGGGCGACAAGGTTCTCGTGACCGAGACCAATCCGGGTGAGGAGCTATGCGGCAATCATCCCCTCCCTGTCTTAGGCCCGATTCCGCTGCCGACGGCGAGCGATGTGGTGAAGGTGATTTATGCGCCCGGATTCGCGCCGGTTGCGGATGTTCACGCCGCCGAAGTTGGGCGTCATGTCGATGTGCTGTTCGTTTACGAAACAAAGACGCTGGCTGGAGCCACCACGAGATCCGATGATCCGGTCGGATACCTGGAGGGAAGATACAAAGCCATGATCGAGAGCGCCAACCTGGCGCTGGCGCAGAGCGGGGTCACGGAATTTGCCTGGCGATTCCTGGGATTGCTGCAGGTGCCCGATTACACGAGCGCGGGCACGACAGCGGATGATCTGGACGCCATGGTGCCCTCCGGGTCCCTCTACTCCTGGGTGAGCAAGATTCGCTACGACTACGGCGCCGATCAGATCATGATGATGATGGACGGTGACCCCGATTATTCCGGCCGGGCATACAGTCCGCAACAACGGGCCGTGAGTCCGAATTTTGCCGTGGGAGTGATGCGGTGGAGCAGCTCCTTCTTCACCATGGCCCATGAATTGGGACACAATTTCGGTTGCCAGCACGATCGGGAAAACGCCGGAGACGACAATGAGCCCGTATCTGACAGCGATGGCTTCTGGTGTTACGGCCAGCTCTGGTTGTTGCCGGCGCCGTATAATTACGGCACGGCTGGCACCATCATGTCGTATGGCGACTGGCGGATTCCCTACTTCAGCAATCCCGCCATATCCATTGAGGTTACGGGCTCCAAACTCGGCTGGTCATCGAATCCGCCGCTGGGCACACACCAGATCGGCCGCGCCGAGACCGATCCGAAGGCGGCCAACAACGTGCGGGTGTTCAATGAGCAGGCGCTCGCGATGTCGCGCATCAGTGGCGAGGTTGTTCCGCCGCAGATCACGCAGCAACCGGAGAGCATCACCGTCAGCGAAGGCCATTGGCTGCAGTTGGGGGTCACTGCCACGGGTGGTGGCCTGCGCTACCAGTGGATGAAGGATGGCGCTGTGCTCGACGGCGCGACTTCCACCCTGTTTGGCAAGACCGCCGTTTCCACGGATGCCGGCAACTACCACGTTGTTGTCGCGAACAGGTTGGGCAGCCTAACCAGCACCATGGTGAGCGTTACGGTTAACCGCCCTGCGCCGTCGAATCCGGCTTCATCGGGTGGCGGTGGCAGTAAAGGCGGAGGAGGTGGCGGCGGCGGAGCCGTGAGCGCGTGGTTTATGGGCCTACTCGTGCTTTGCGGCCTGCTGCGTTGGGGTCACTCCGGCCGTCGCTAAGGGATGGCCGGCACGGTTCCGGGAATGTATAACGTATTGCGTTACACATTCCGATTTACACCGGCCAAGGAACGCCGGGTGATCCGAAGCGGGTGCCGGTGGGGAAGTGCAGGTCGAACTGCTCCGCGAGCACGGCGAGCAATTCGTCGGGTGTGGCCAGTTCGCGTTTTTCGCTCCTGCCATCGCGGTGGCGGAACGTGAACTCCCGGTTGAACAGCGTGCGGCGGCCGTCGGGGCTCGCGCGTGCAACCATGAGGTTGTTGCGGAAATGCGCCTGCGGATGCGTGTGGCTATACCAGTTGCCCATTTCCAAATCCACGGTCGCGGCGATCTCGGGCCGGAAGAGACTCACATCCTGCCATTCGCCGGAGAACAGCACCTGTTGCACGAGATGTCCGTTCCGCGGCACCAATCGGCGTCGATCATGCGGAGTTTCCTGTTCGATGTTCTCGCGCATCTCGAGCGGCGCGGTGAGGGAAAGCGAACCCATGCCGGCGTCGGCGAGCCAATCGCGGCCATCGAGCGTCACGCGCACGAGCATGTGGGTGAGGCCGGTCACGACGTCGGCCGGCACTTGCCAGCGCACGCGCGCGATCATTGGCTCGGCTGCGAAGCCGAGGGCGCGCAGCGCGTAAAGCAACAGGTGGTTCTGCTCGAAACAATAGCCGCCGCGCCGATCACGCACGAGTTTGCGCATGACGGATTCGGCATCCGTGCGGATGGGGAGACCGAGCAGCACATCGAGATTTTCAAACGGAATCGTTTGCACCTGCGCCTGCAGGATGCCCGCCAGCGTCTCGCGTCTCGGAGCGCGTGAGCCGGTATAGCTGATGCGGGCGAGATAGGCGTCGAGGTCCACCGCGAGTGTCAGCGGGCCGGCACGAGGCGGATGATCGTGCCGGGGTCGTTGACCGCGACCCAAATGCTGCCGTCGGGGGCGCACTGCACGTCGCGCAGACGACCGATGTCCTTGAGAATGACTTCCTGGCCCACGAGTTTGTCGCCGTCGATGACGAGGCGGCGGAGCTCTTGCTGGGCGAGGGCGCTGACGAAGAGATTGCCGGTCCACTTCGGAAACAGCGTGCCTTCGTAGAAATCGATGCCGCAGACCGCGATCGAAGGCACCCAGGCGGTCACCGGTTGCTCCATGCCCTCGCGCGCGGTCTCGCCGGTGATCGGCGAACCGTCGTAGTTCATCCCGTAAGTGATGACGGGCCAGCCGTAGTTGGCGCCGCGCTTGATCAGGTTCAGTTCGTCGCCGCCGCGCGGGCCGTGCTCGGTTTCCCAGAGCAGGCCGGTGCGCGGATCGAAGTCGAGGCCCTGCGGGTTGCGGTTGCCGTAGGTCCAAATCGACGGGAACGCGCCGGGCGTGTTGACGAATGGATTGTCGGCCGGGATGCGACCGTCGTCATGGATGCGGTGAATCTTGCCGTTGGGACGCGCAAGGTCTTGGGCGTCCTGCTGGCGACCACGCTCTCCGTGCGAAAAATAAAGATAACCGGCGCCGTCAAACGCGAGGCGGCAGCCGAAGTGCACGCCGCCGCCGGGGCGATAGAGTTCCAGCGGGGCGCGCCAGATGGATTCCTGGTCCACCCAGGCGCCGTCTTTGATGCGGCCGCGCACAATCGTCGTGAGGCTGACCTCCTTGCCGTCCTTGTCGTGGGCGGGATGGGAGTAGGCGAGGTAGATCCAGCCGTTCTTGGCGAAATCAGGATGGGGCGCCACCTCGAGCAGGCCGCCTTGACCGCCGTCGCGCACGGCAGGCGTGTTCTTGATGGCGGCGCTCTGCAGTTTCCCGTTGGCAATGACGCGCAGGCGGCCGGGTTTCTCCGTCACCAGCGTGCGACCGTCCGGGAGGAAAGCGATGCTCCACGGCGTGGCCAGGCCCTCCGCCACGGTTTCGATGCGGTAACTGTGCTCCTGCGTGGCGATGGCATCGGTTGGAATGGTTTGGGTTGCCCGCTGGCGGCGGTAATTGGCCCGCTGTTCGCGGATGAAGATCACCATGGCGCGCACGTCGGCGTCGCTCATCAGGGAATGGAAGGCGGGCATGCCCTTCTCGAGGGCGCCTTCGCGAATGATGCGGGCGAGGTCCTCGTCGGTGCCGCGACCGCTTGACCACTGGTCGTCGAGCATCGAGGGGGCCTGGCCACCCTCAAGCTGCGCACCGTGGCAGTTGGCGCAGATTTCGTGGTAGATCTTGGCGACGTCCTTGCGCGGGGCGGGCTGGGCGGCGAGTGAGACAGCGAGGCCGCAGGCGGCCAGGGCGAGGACAACGCGGACAGGGTGGTGCATGGGATGGGCGCACCGTGCTCCACCCGGATGATTTCGCAACGGGAAAGACGGTCACAGAGGCTCGCTCAATAGAGCGGGAGCTGCCGGGCCTGCGTGGCGGCGATGTAGTCGTCCACCACGGTTTCAAGCACCGCGAGCGGCACGGTGCCGGCGCGGAGGACGGCGTTGTGAAATTCCTTCAGCTCGAACTTGTCGCCGAGGGCCGCGCGGGCTTTTTCGCGCAGCTTCAGGAAACGCAGCATGCCGATCTTGTAGGAGCAGGCCTGGCCGGGCACCACGACGTAGCGTTCCACTTCCGATGGAAGCAGGCCGTAGTCGATGGCCTGTTGCCGCGTCCATTTCATCGCGTGGAGGCCGGTGTCCACCACCAGCCGGCGCGCGCGAAACAGTTCCGCCTCGAGCTGACCGAGCTGGCCATGCAGGTCGCCTTCATACCAACCGAACTCGCTCGCCAGTTGCTCGGCGTAGAGCGCCCAACCCTCGCCGTGAGCGGAGATGAAGCCGAACACCCGGTCGCGACGGAATCGCGGCAGGTCCGCCATTTCCTGTTGCAGCGCGATCTGGAAATGATGGCCGGGGATCGCCTCATGGTAGGTGAGCGTGCGCATGTAGAGGACGCGGTAAACAGGTCCCGGCAGCGGTGCCCAGAAAACGCCCGGCTGCGAACCGTCCCGCGCAGGCGGCGTGTAGTGCGCGGAGGAGTTTTTCTCGGTGAAGGCGGGCACGCGCCTCACGACGCACGGCGCCGAGGGCCGCAGATCGAAGAGCGGTTCCGCGCGCTTCACGGCGTCGGCGAGGATTTCCTCGTAACGGGCAATGAGCGCCGGACGCGGGTCGGGCTCGGCCGGAGGTTGGGAGTCGAGGTTGAGTTTGGTGTAACGGTCCTTGATCGAACCCTCCGTGTAACCGAGTTGGCGAAAGAGCCGGTCCATCTCGGCCTCGATGCGCGCGACTTCGGCGAGGCCGATGGCGTGGATTTCCCCGGCGGTGAGATCGGTCGTGGTGTAGTGGCGGAGCGCGGCGGCATACGCTTCGCGACCGCCGGGCAGCCGCCACAGGCCGGCGTCGTCGGTGGATGCGGGTAGCTGCGCAGCGAGCAGCGCCCGCGCGCGCTCGAAGGCGGGAATCACCTGCGCCTGCACGATTTTCTCCGCGATGGCGGTGAACGTCGCACGGTCGGTCTCGGACAAATCCGCGAGCTTGGCCGCGCGTTCGGCGAGGGAGGTGACGAGGATGTTCTGCGCCGCAGTGCCCTCGAGGAACCGATCGAACTGACCGAGCGTGGCGGCGAGGATGAACTTCGGGGGCAGGAAACCGCGCTCGCCGCGGTCCCGGGCTTGCGCGATGCCTTCGTCCATCTGCCCGGCCACGAGCTCGAGCCGGGCAAGGTAGTTCTCGATGTCGCGGCGGTTGCGAATGGGATGCGTGCGACTGAGGAAGTTCACGAGTCCCGTCTGGAGACCCCAAAACTGGTTGAAGACGAACTGATGATCGTTGAACGCATCGTTGCGGATTACCGTGTCGAGCTGCCACGCGAGCATGTCGGCGGAGACGCGTTGCGTGGCATCGAGCGCGGCGCGATCGAACTGTGCGAGTCGTTCCAGTCCGGCGCGGGCTCGCGCCACCTGCTCGGCGCGGGCTTCGGCGGTGATCGGTGTGAGCTGGCGATCGAGTGCGTCCTGCTCGGCGCCGGTGAAATACTGCGCGTCGGTCGCTTCCATCGGATCGGCGCGGATCCACTCGGCGGCGAACTCATCCGCCCACGCATCGAAGGCGGGATCGTGGGCATGAATGAGAGACGGAAGCAGCAGCAGACCCAGGCATGCGCGCGATATTTTCATGGGCGAAAACTACGTCACCTCATCGCGAAGTCGAGCGGACAGGGTGCCAAGCCCCGCTTGCGCCGTGGCTGAATGCGGCCAAGGTATCGGACGATGAACCCCAATCCCCGGCGCGTCCTCGCGGCGTGCATCTGCCTCATTCTCGCCATGACCACGCTTCGGGCCGACACCGCACCTGCCGATATGAAAATCTTCCTGCTCATCGGGCAGTCCAACATGGCCGGTCGCGGCAAGGTCGAGGTGGAGGACAAGACGCCGCATCCGCGCGTTTTTGTGCTCAACAAGGAAATGGCGTGGGCGCCCGCCGTGGACCCGCTGCACTTCGACAAACCCGAGCGCATTGGCACGGGTCTTGGGAAAACTTTCGGCACGATCATCGCCGAGGCCCAACCCGGCGCCAGTATCGGTCTCGTGCCCGCAGCTTTCGGCGGCAGTGCGCTGGACGAATGGCAGCCCGGCTCGCCGCATTACGTGAACGCCGTCGCCCGCGCCAAGGAGGCTATGAAACGCGGCCAGCTGGCGGGCATTCTCTGGCACCAAGGCGAATCCGATCGCGCACCGGCGTTGGTCGCGACCTACGCGGATCGTTTTGTGAAGTTCATCGCGCAGCTCCGCGCCGACCTCGGCGCGGAAAACGTGCCGGTGATTGTCGGCGAGATCGGGCGTTTCTGCCCCAACCAAGGACCGATCAATGCCGTCATCCGCAGTCTGCCCGCGCAGGTGCCGCATTGCGGGCTGGTTTCCTCCGAAGGCCTGCCCGGTCGTCCGGAGGAGCCGGAAGTGGTGCATTTTGAAACTCCGGGGTTTCGCGAACTCGGCCGCCGCTACGCCGCGGCGTGGATGAAGTTGAGCAACCACAGATGAACACAAATAAACACAGATTCGGACCGGCCGCGCTCAGAAGAGTTTTTCATCTGTGTCCTTCTATGCTCATCTGTGGTTAAAATTCCGCTGCTTATGCAAAAAATCGCTTTTGTCGGAGTCGGTCGCATGGGGGCCAACATGGCCCGTCGTCTCAAGGATGTCGGCTATATCGTCACGGCTGTTTACGATATGAACACGACCGGCGCCGCTGCGCTCGCGCAGGAACTCGGCGCGAAACACGCGACCCGACTCGCCGAGGTCACGGCAGCGGCCGATCTCATCTTCACGGTCGTCACCGACGATGCGGCGCAGCTCGCCGTGTTTGCCGAAAGCGGCGACTCGCTGCTCGTGGGTGCGCAGGGCAAAACTTTCGTCAACTGCGCGACGATCACACCCGCCACGCATGTTGAAGTGGAGCGTCGCGCGAAAGCGGCGGGCGCGGTATCGCTGGAGGGTTGCATGGCTTCGTCCATCCCGCAGGCGCGCAACGGCACGCTCTATCTCATGTGCGGCGGCGAGCGCGCGGCCTTTGAGCGCGTGAAGCCGGTGTTGGAGAAACTCAGCACCGCGTTGCGCTACATCGGTGTCGCCGGCCAGGCCGCGCAAGTGAAGGCGCTTGTGAACATGGTGATGAACATCAACACCGCCGGTCTCGCCGAGGGATTGGGACTCGGCGCTGCGCTCGGGCTCGATCTCGACATGTTGCGCGAGGTCTTCGCGCAGACCGGCGCCAACTCGCAGGTGCTCAAAACCGATGGCGAGGACATGCAGAATCGCTCACACGATTGCTATTTCTCCGGCGCGCATGCGGCGAAGGACTCGGGAATCGCCGCGCAGCTTGGTCGCGACGTCGGCCTGACGCTACCGCTCGCTGAAGCCACGAAGGCGCAGTTCGATCGCATGATCGCGCTCGGCCTCGGCGGACTCGACAAGAGCGGCATCGCCGAGCTGACCTTCAAAGGCCGGCACGGGTGAGGGGCAGCGCAGACGAAATCGAATCGTAGCCGCGTTGGAGCGCAGCGACAACGTGGCCGCCAAGCCTATGACTGGCAGGCAGCGTGGTTGCCTTCTGCCCACTATGATTCCCCGGGTGCTACCACACCCCGCCCTGCGGGCACTCCTCTTCATCCGGAACCATGCAGTTGAACCTGATCACACTCGGTGGCGAGAATCT
>JBIQJF010000087.1:0-5217 GCA_044507675.1 Opitutales bacterium
TTTTGGGCGCATCGGACCAAAAAATCGTCCTTTCAATCCGCTCACCACAAAATCCGGTCACCAAACTCGACACGAACCCCTTTTCCGACAGTCTCGTTCGGGGAAACCGGTGATTGCTGTTGCCCCGTTTCGCCCGGGCTGCCATCGCCCTGTCATGGAGCCGGTCCGCATTCAAAAATTCATCGCCGACAGCGGCCTTTGCTCACGCCGCGCGGCGGAAGCCCTCATCACAGCCGGCGAGGTTTATGTGAACGGCCAACCCGCCGAACTCGGCCAGAAAATCGAGCCCGGCATCGACAAGGTCACGGTGCGCGGCAAGCCCGTGCGCACGCAGGCCCAGCCCAAACTCGCCCTCGTCATGCACAAGCCGCGTGGCGTCGTCTGCAGCAACAGCGACCCGCACGCCGAGCAGACGATCTTCGACTTGCTGCCGCGCGAGTGGGCAAAGCTCCGCCTCTTCTGCGCCGGCCGCCTCGACAAGGACAGCGAGGGCCTCGTCATTCTCACGTCCGATGGCGATCTCGCCAATCGCCTGATGCATCCGTCGAACCTGGTAGTGAAACGCTACTTCGTTTCGCTCGAGGAGCCGTTCCCCGCGAAACGCATCCGCTCGCTCCTCCACGGCATCATCCACGAAGGCGAACGCCTGAAGGTGGAGCGCGCTTTCCTCGTCAATCCCTCGCGCGACCAAACCTCCACCGAACTCGACGTGCACATGCACCACGGCAAGAAGCGCGAGATCCGCCTGCTCTTCACCGCCCTCGGTTTCGAGGTCCGCCGCCTCCGCCGCTACCAGATCGGAGCCCTCCGCCTGAAAGGAATTCCTTTGCGCGGCGTGAAACAACTTTCTAGCAAAGAGATCGAATCCCTATTCGCCGTGCCTCCCGTGCACCGCCGCGGCGCGCCGGCCCCCGACTCCGATGAAAATTAAAACCGCCTTCATCCTCTTTGCCGCCCTGGCCCTCCGGCTCGCCGCGGCCGACCTGCTCCCCGCCGACGCCGCCGTTTTCCTGCAACCCGACCCGAAGTCGCCGGTTCTTGTCCGTCTCAAGGCCGGCAACACCATCATCTATACGGGCGACGCCCCGGCCGGCTGGCGCCGCGTCGAAATCACCGGTTCCTTTGAGGGCTACGCCCACAATCGCGACATCACCAAGGGCCTCGAGGTCCGCGAAGGCGGTAGCATCCTGGCCGCGCCCAAGAAGGACGCCCCCGCCCTCACCATCGCCCAGGAAGGCGACAAAACCGAGGTCGTCGGCCTCGCCGGCGGCGATTGGGTCCAGATCAAGTTCCACAAGAAGCTGCAGGGTTTCGTCGCCACCGCCGCCGCAGCCAATGTCGCGCCGGACCCTGCACCGTCGCTCGCCACCCCGGTTGCCCCCGCCCCGGCCACCCCGACGAGCAATATCGGCCGGCCGGTTCCGCTCACCGGCAACACCGCCGACCTGCCTCGTCTGTTCGCCGGACGTCTCGTGCTCGCCAAGCGCGCGCTCATCAATCCCAACCCACCCTACGATTACCAGCTCACCGACAGCACCGGCCGCCGTTTCGCCTATGTGGATACGAAGCGCCTGCTCCTCACCGACAAAATCGAAGCCTACCTCGACCGTCAGGTTTCCGTCACGGGCACGGTCCGCAATACCGTTGACGGCAAGGATCTCGTCATCGCCGCCGAGTCGATGCAGATCAAACAGCATTGATGTGACGAAACGCGCCGGCCTCGGCGCGTTTTTTTTGCGCCGCCGGCACGTTGAGGTCAACGCGCCCCACCTCTTTCTCACTTACCATGGAACTCATCGACGGCAACAAGATCGCCGCTGACATTATCGCCGAACTGAAGACCGAAGTCTCCACCCTCACCGGCCGCAAGCCCTGCATCGCCCTCGTGCGCGTGGGCGAGGACCCCGCCTCGGTCTCCTACGTGAAGAAAAAGGAGAAGACCTCCGCCGAGATCGGCATCGAGAGCCGCCTCATCTTCCCGCCCGTCACCATCACGCAGGACGAGCTCTTCGCGCTCATCGACCAGCTCAACGCCGACCCAACCGTCGACGGCATCCTCGTCCAATCGCCGCTGCCGAAGGGCATCAACGAGGTCGCCGTCTTCCGCCGCATCGCTGCGCACAAGGACGTGGACGGCTTCCACACGATGAACCTCGGCAAGCTCGCCCAGGAAGACGAAACCGGCTTCGTCGCCTGCACACCCGCCGGCATCATGGAACTGCTCCGCCGTGCGAACGTTTCGCTGTCGGGCAAACACGTCGTCGTGCTCGGCCGCAGCCTCATCGTGGGCAAACCCGCCGCCCTTCTCGCCATGCAGCGCAAGGCCTGGGCCAACGCCACCGTCACCGTCTGCCACTCGCAAACCGCCGATCTGCCCGCACTGACCCGCCAAGCCGACGTCCTCATCGCCGCCATCGGCAAGGCCGAGTTCGTCACCGCCGACATGGTGAAGCCCGGCGCCGTCGTGATCGACGTCGGCGTCAACCGCGTGCCCGATGCCACCAAGAAAACCGGCTATCGCCTCACCGGCGACGTGCATTTCCCGACCGTTTCCCCGCTCTGCGCGAAAATCACGCCCGTCCCCGGCGGCGTTGGCCCGATGACCGTCGCCATGCTCATGGCTAACACCGTCAAGGCGCACCGCCAGAACATCCGCAGCGCCCCTTAGCCGCCGCTCAGAACGAATCTTGCCAGTTATCGCCAAACCACTTTCCCTTTCCTAACCCCATCATGGCGACGCCCAAGATCCTCGTAGTTGATGACCAGCCCATCAACGTCCAGCTCCTGAAACGCAAACTGGAGCGCGAAGGCATGACCGTGGCCGCAGCCTACTCGGGTCAGGAAGCGCTCGACCTCGTCGCTGCCGACAAGCCCGACCTGATCCTCCTCGATGTCATGATGCCCGACATGGATGGCCTCGAGGTCTGCCAGCGCCTGCAGGCCGAGACGGAGACCAAGTCCATTCCCATCATTTTCATCACCGCGCGCACTTCGAAGGAGGGTAAGATCGAGGGCCTCGGCGTCGGCGCCGTGGACTACATCACCAAGCCCATCGATCTCGACGAAACCCTCGCCCGCGTGCAGACGCAGCTGCGTTTCGTCCAGATCAACCGCGAGCTCGTGGATCTGCAGCGCCGTCTCGGCGACTCGCGCCGCGCCGCCACCATCGGTGCCGTCACGCAAGGCATCGCGCACAATCTCAACAACCTCCTCGGCGTCGTCATCGGTTACGTAGACCTCATCAAGGCCTACCACGACAAGCCGGAGCTGGTGAAAAAGAATTCCCAGCACCTCGAGGACGCCGTCAACCGCATCGTCGGCATCATCAAGCAGCTCACGAGCCTCGTCGTCCGCAATCGCCCGCCGCTCATCCGCGCCAGCCTCGCACGCATGGTCGACAGCGGTATCCGCCGCTATCAGATCGAATACAAAATCGACCAACCTGTCACGGTGCAGAACGACGCCGGCGAAGTGCTCATCGATACCAACGTCGAGGTGCTCGAAGAGGTCATCGCCAAGTTGCTCATCAACGCTTGGGAAAGCTATGGCGACGCCCCCGACGACAAACGCGCCATCAACATCCGCACCGAGATCGTGGAGAAACCGCAGGAAGGTCGCTTCGCCTACATCCACATCGAAGATCGCGGACGCGGCGTCGATCCCGAGATTCGCGACCACGCCTTCGAACCTTTCACCAGCACCAAGCACACTGTCGGCGTCGGCATGGGCCTGACCATCGCCCGCCACTCGATGCGCAACCTCGGCGGCGAGGTCAATCTGACCGACCGCCCCGGCGGCGGCGCCATCTGCACCATCCGCCATCCGCTGGAACGCCGGAACAAATAAGCGCGGCGTGATTCCGGTTTATTGATTCCAAGGGTTTGTCATTGCGAGGAGCTGGGCGACGCGGCAATCCATCTGGCCAGCGCGATTATTTCATCCGCAGCCATGGCCTACTTAGACACCCCGTCGCTTCGCGCCACCCCTCTTCATAGAGGAGATACAAACCTCCGCTATCGAAAATCCCTCTTGAGAGGGATGCCCAAAGGGCAAGGTGTGGAGAGCATGTCCGCGACTAAACGAATTTTTCAGGCTGAGTTCAGATGACTTCTCCTCGCATAGCTTTTCTCGGCGCCGGTAATCTTGCCTCGGCCATCGTCCGCGGTCTGCTCGCCAAGCAGGTCTGCGCACCCGCCCACATCGCCTGCACGAGCAAAGGTGGCGAAACCGCCGCGCGTCTCGCCACCGCCACCGGCATCACCCACGAGCCCGACCTCGCGAAACTGCTCGCCGCGGCCGACACCGTCATCGTCGCCTTCAAACCGCAATCGCTCGCCGGAGCCGACCAGCGCCTCGCCGAACTCACCCGCGGCAAGCTCGTGCTCTCCGTGCTCGCCGGCAAGAAGCTCGCCACCCTCGCCCGCACCTTCCCGCACGCGCGCAACCTCGTGCGCACGATGCCCAACACCCCCGCCGCCATCGGCGCCGGCATCACGCCCTTCTGCTCGCTGACACCGTTCGCCCCCGCGGACCTCGCGACGGTGGAAAAGATTCTAGGCGCGCTCGGCCACGCCTTCGCCATCGGCGAAAATCATTTCGACGCGCTCACCGCGCTGGGCGGCAGCGGCCCGGCCTTCCTCTTCGAGTTCGTGGCCGGACTGCGCGACGCCGGCCTCGCCGCCGGTCTGCCGCCCGACACCGCCACCCGCGTCGCCCTTGAAACAACTCTGGGCGCGGCCCGCTTGCTGGCCCGAAGCGAGGAAACTCCCGAGGCCCTGCGCGACAAAGTCACCTCTCCCAACGGCACGACCTACGCCGGCCTGCAGGTGCTCGCCCAGCGCCAGTTCCGCGACACGCTCAAGGATACCATCGCCGCCGCCACCCGCAGGGCCGGGGAACTGTCCAAGGATTGAGATCAGGCGGATGTAGCACCCTCGGGTGCACGGTGGGGCACGGTCATTGCACCGGCACTTCGCCGGCTTGGCGCCGTGCGTGTTCCGCCGTTACCTTTTTAACTCGGCGCGGGCGAAAGTGAATTCAACAAACGCACTGCGGCGGGTTCCGAGCACGCGCTCGAACAGGACTTCCGCCGCGACTGAGTCCATCTCCAGCAGGCGGGTCGCTCCGATGTAGTAGTAGGCTTCGCACAGCATTCCGTCGCGTTGATCCCGGTCCTTGGCGGCCTTCGCCTTGGCCACCAACGGCCGGTCGTTGAGC
>JBIQJF010000044.1:0-34226 GCA_044507675.1 Opitutales bacterium
CTGTCTCACCCAACAAGCCCGCCCCCCTGCGCCGCGCAGCGGCTTGGTTCAACCAACCGCCAGAGCCAATGCCGCTCAAGCGGCATGGCTCATCTTAAACGATCGGCGGAAAAGAATGACGCTTCGCGACACCACTGAGATGGCTGGCTTTTTCACGGCTCACGCGATCTGGTGCGTTTCGGACGGCGATACGCTTATCCCGATTGTCGCGCATCCTGACGGCGACGGGAAGCGCGTCATGAATCGCATCCAGTCGGAAGATTCCCGGGCGGCGGTTGCCCTCACGAAAGAGAGTCTGGCCGGCATCGCCAAAGACAAAGGTGGAGCCGTCTTGCTTTACGATAGCTTTGTCACCCTCGGTTCGTGGCGCACAGATTCGATCATGGTGGAGATCGTGGCAGACGCGGCCCGCATGGTCATGGCGGTGCCTTATCGTCATTCGGAGGATAAAGCAGGCTTCGCAGTTTTCAGGCCGAAGTTCGTCGAGTGCTCCGACACTAGCGCTGACTACGAGGCATTAAGTGAAGCATTTTTCAGAGGTGTAGACTCGCACGAGAAGGGCTCTGCCGTATGGTCGAAGCATCTCGATCAATCGCGATGAAGAAGAGGCCGATCCAGCGACCAGATCCAATGGCGGTGCTGCGCACCGCCATGGCTCATCACTAAACGATCGGCGGAAGAAAACATATGACTGAAGAACGCGTAATCTACAACGGGGTCAGCATGGTGAAGGGTTGGCCCGAGAAGATCGAAGCCGCGCAGAAGGTTACGGTCGTCCGAATCTCCGGCGTTGACCGTGACCGGATTCGCTACGGCAAAGAAGAAGATGATTGGGGCGCAGACCGCCAGCCATGCCACGACTGCGGCTGTATCAAAGGCCAGCTTCATGTTCCGAGCTGCGATGTAGAGCGTTGTCCCAGTTGCGGCGGTCAGCTCATTTCCTGCGAGTGCGACGTTGCCGAATACTGAAGAGCCGAACCAACTCCTGAGGCCGACTGAGCAAGCAAAATCATGCGGCGGAGAGTTGGGCAGCGAGCGGTGAGTGGCGCTGCTGGAGGGCGGCCACAGTGCTGTTTTATCTCCCGCATAAGAAGGTGGTTTCATTGCTCTTAATCCGGAGCTCGGCACGACTACTCAGGGCGAGACCATGGAAGAAGCGCTCGGCAATCTCCGCGAAGCGACCGCACTGTTTCTGGAGGAGTTCCCCCTGCCGAAGAGCGGCGGCGCGCTTTTGACGACGTTCGAAGTAGCCGAACGTGCCTAAGCTGACTGACGCGGCGCGATGCCGCGCGGTGCCCGGCTGCGTGGCCCATATCCTGGCCAGCGCGTCCGGGGTTGGGCGGAAACCGATGCGACCGGCGGTGCCGGGGGCGGCTTGGGACCCAGCTTCAGCAAATGGGCCAGGTTCATCGCATCATAAGGCGCCCGGGTTTTCACATCGTTGTCGAAATAAACATAGACATCGCGCGGCCGCTTAGGCGGCGAAGTTTTCTCCAGTCGTCGCGCTCCGGGTGCGTTTCCACCCTTTGACCAGGCGCGAATCCTGGTCGCCCATTTTCTCAAAGCAGTCGGCGTGTAGCCGCTCACATACAGCTCGGCATCACCGTGCAGTCGCACATAAACGAAATCAGTCGTCACGTCCTCGATCAGCGGCCATTTCCCGGCGGTGTCGGCCACCACGATCGCGATGTCGTGCGCTCGTAACAAGGCGATGAACTCCGGATTGTTGAAAGAGTCGTGCCGCACTTCGAGGGCATGGCGCAACGGCCGGCGCGGTCCCGGTTTGAGCCAGGCCGGTTTCACCTTGGCGTCGTGCTTCCGGGCCAACCTCGCCGCCACGTTGGTGTTTTGCGGCAATGCCCGCAAAAACTTTTCCAGAACTTCGCGATCATAACGCAGGCTCGGAGGCAGCTGCCAGAGAATGGGGCCGAGCTTCGCCCCGAGACGCAGGACACCGGATGCGAAGAAGTTCGCCAGCGGCACGTCCACTTGCTTGAGCCGGCGGACATGCGTGATGAACCGCGGCGCCTTCACCGAAAAAAGAAAGTCGTCGGGAACCGCCGCGGCCCATTTCGCGTAGCTCGCCGGTTTCTGCAGCGAATAGAATGTGCCGTTGATCTCGATCGAGCGGACCTTGCGGGCGGCGTAGGCCAGCTCCTCGCGTTGCACCATGCCGGCGGGAAAAAACGTCCCGCGCCAAGGCGCATAGGTCCAACCCGAGATGCCGATGCGAATATCAGGCATGGGCAGGCGGGCGCGGTGAAGGTGGATGAGCAGCGGCGTGCATACGGGATGACGGAATCATCCACCATTCATAGTAAGCCCCGCCGCCTCATGGTTCACGGGTTTGAAGCCCTATATTTATCGAAGCTCGCGAAAACCCAACACACCCCGTCGCTTCGCGCCACCCCTCTTCATCCGGAACTATGCAGTGGGATGTGGGTCAGCCCGCTTGCGCGCGCCCTGGAAACGCGCCCGCAAGCGGGCTGCCCACAGCACCACCATAGAGATTCTCGCCACCGAGTGTGATCAGGTTCAACTGCATGAGTCGGGCTTCATAGAGGGGATTCAAACCCACACTAACGAAAATTTCCCTCTATCAAGAGGGGTGCCCGGCAGGGCGGGGGCGCAAGCCTTGGATGAATTCGAGTCGGACCTCCGGAAGATCGCGACCCATCCTGAGTTCACCAAGCCTTAATGCCGGTGTCCTAATTGTCATTGCGGGGAGCCGCACGAAGCAGCGACGAAGCAATCCAGCTATTATGGATCGCCACGGCTGGCCTCACCGGCCTCGCGATGACACGCGCAAAACATGCCTTAACCGGAAACTTGCCTTTCCCGACAATACTGTTCACTTGAACAGTATGACCGAAAGACAGCAGGAAATCCTGGAATTCATCCGCGACTATCAGCAGGAGCACGACCTGCCGCCCTCGACGCGCGTCATCCAGAAACACTTCGGTTTCTCGAGCCAGAACAGCGTGATGAGCCATCTGCGCGCCCTCGCACAAAAGCAGCAGCTCTCCAAGCTGGATGACAGAAAATGGGGACTCCAAGCGCACGAAGCCCAAGGCCGGCTCTTCAAGCTGCCGCTCTACGGCTCCATTCCGGCCGGCCAACCCGCCATGCAGGAGCAAACCGCGGAAGAAATGCTCACCGTGGACCCGCGATTGTTCGGGGTGCGCCGCGCCAAGGCATCCCAATGTTGGGCGTTGCGCGTGCAGGGAGATTCCATGATCGGCGCTCATATCATCGACGGCGATCTCGTCATTCTGGAACGTCGCGATCCCAAACCGGGCGACATAATCGCGGCGCTGGTGGATGAAACGACCACCACTTTGAAGCGCCTGGTGAAGGCCGGAGGCCGGTTCATTCTCCGCGCTGAAAACAAACGTTATCCGGACATCATACCCGAACGCTTGGAATCCCAAGGCGTGCTGGTCGGGGTCATTCGCCGGCCACACGCCACCGCATGAAGTCGCATGCGCAGCACCACTTCGCTTCCTGCGCTCCGGCAGTTACTGCGCGAGCGTTTCCCTTCCGCGACCCATGGCCGGGCGGCACCCTTGGTCACCGGCTGTCCCGGCATCGACGATCTCGGCGGGCTGCCCCGACCGGCCTTGACTGAATTGGTCTGTTCCCGTCCCAGCTGCGGAAGCCAGCTTGTGATTGGGCAATTGCTCACGGTCACACGCGCGGCGGCCCTGCGCGTGTGCCTCGTGGACGCCAACGATGCCTTTGATCCGTGTTCCTGGCCGGCGGCGGTGCTCGAGCATTTGGTGTGGGTGCGGGCGCAAAACGTTGCGGAAGCGCTGACGGCCACGGACCTGCTGGTGCGTGACGCGAACCTGGCGCTGGCCATGCTCGATTTGCGACATGCCGCGACCAGCGAACTGCGACGTGTTCCCGCGAGCAGCTGGCATCGGCTGCAACGAGCCGTTGAACCCACCACCCTCGCGGCCCTGATCATCACACCGTTCGCGCTGGTGCCGAGCGCCCGGCTCCGGATCGAACTTCACCATTCCCACGACCTGTCGGCCCAAGCCATGGCACGACCGGATCTCAACCTGACACTGACTCCCCATCTGCTGCGCCAACGCACGGGTGAGTTGGCTGCCACCGGATGAATCATGTTTGCGGTGATCAGGATTCCCGCCTTCGCGTTGCAGGCCATCACGCGCGTCGATGCCTCGCTGACCGGCCGGCCGGTGGCTTTGCTGGCGGAAGGGCAACGCGGCATGGTGATCGCCGAATGCAATGCCCTCGCGCAAGCCGCCGGCGTCGAAGCCGGTCACGCGTCTCCCCGAGCGCAGGCTCGCTGCCCCGACATCATTCTGCGCACGCGTGAGCCGGAAATGGAAAATGAAGCGACCGCCGCCTTGCTGGCGGCGGCATTTTCCGTGACCGCCTATGTGGAGCTGACCGCGCCGGGAATCTGCACCTTGGGCTTGGAATTATTACCCGCCGCACGCCGTAAACGCGCCGTGCAACAAGCCTTGGATGAGCTGGGCCATCTCCGCTTTGAAGCCACGGCCGGTCTCGGCGCGACTCCGTTGCTCGCTCTCTACGCCGCCCAACACGCGCAACCCGGGCAGATCCAGTCCGGCGATCACACTTTTTTGGCGTCGCTGCCAATCGCAGCGGCTGAACCGTCTCCCGAGTTGGTTCCGATACTCGCTGGCTGGGGCATCCATACGTTGGGTCAGCTGACCAAGTTAACCAAGGCTGACGTTGTTCAGCGTCTGGGTCGCACCGGCCTGACCTTCTGGGAAAAAGCGGCGGGCGAAACCACCCGGCCATTGCAGGTTGTCGCGCCAGCCCGGGATTTCACCGCCGGGTTTGAATGCGAACAAGCGATGGAAACGCTCGAACCCCTGCTGTTCATCCTGCGGCGTTTTGTGGATCGCCTGGCCTTGGAGCTCCGCAACGAACACCTGGCGGCTCTGGCGCTGGAACTCCTGCTGAATCTCGACGATGGCTCCACGCACCATCGGGTGATCCGCTTGCCAGAACCTACCACGGATCCGTCCCTGCTTTTTCGCGCGCTTCAAACCCATGTCGAAACTGTGCGCACCGCCGCACCGATTGTGGGAGTGCGCCTTAAATTGGAACCCAGTCGCGTGATGGTTCGGCAACAAGGCCTGTTCGATGGCGGCTTGCGCGATCCCCATGGATTTGCCGACACGATGGCGCGAGTAATCGCGTTGGTGGGTGCCGATCGTGCAGGCAGGCCGGTGCCTGCGGACACGCATCGTCCCGACGCTTTCAAGATAGTCTCTCCCCCATCCTGCCTGACGACTTTGCCGGATACTTCGATCCATCCTCCGCAAGGTCTCGCCCTGCGCCGGTATCGACCATCGCAGCCTGCTCGCGTGGTTTTAGCCGAAAATCGTCCGAACTACATTTGGGCGGCGGGTGTCGGCGATGCCGTCATCCAAGCCAACGGTCCCTGGCAAGGCTCCGGCGACTGGTGGGAAGCGGGCTGTTTTTGGGAAACCGCCGAGTGGGACGTGCAAATGGCCGGAGGCGGACTCTACCGGTTGAGCCAGTCGGCCAAAGGCTGGTTCATCGAAGGAGAATACGACTGATGGACGGCTATGTTGAGCTCCATGCGGCCAGCGCCTTCAGTTTTCTGCGTGGCGCTTCCGTGCCCGAACAACTGGCCGACACCGCCGCCCAGCTAGGACTGCCGGCTCTGGCGTTGCTTGATCGCGATGGAATTTACGGCGCACCTCGTCTCTACAACCAAGCCAACAAACTGGGCATCAAACCGCTGGTCGGCGCGGAAATCACGCTGGCCGACGGCAGCGTGCTTCCATTGCTGGTCCAGAATCGCACGGGTTACCAAAACCTCTGCCGGCTCATCAGCACGGCCAAACTCGAGTCGCGTCCCGGCGACCTGCAACCCGACAACCTCGCACCTGGTGAAGACCCTTTTGCCCGCAAACGCCGTTGCTTCGCCACTTGGGCCGAACTCGCCGCGCATGCCGAAGGCTTGGTCGCACTGACCGGGGATGAAGACGGCCCCTTGCGACGTGCGTGGAAACAGCACGGCGCAGGCGCCGCGGAAGCCGCCCTCAACTCGCTGCTGTCCGTCTTTGGACCCGACCAGCTCTACGTGGAAATGCAAAAGCACCGGGTGCGCGGTGAGGAGAGGGACCATGCCATGCTTGCGGCGCTGGCCGCGCGCAAACACCTGCCTTTGCTGGCGACGGGAGGAGTCCTGCATGCCACTCGCGAGCAACGCGTGGTCGCGGATGTCTTCGCCTGCCTGCGCCATCACACCACGCTCGATGCCGCCGGCCGGCTCCTGGCGCCCAATGCGGAACGACATCTTCACGGCGCCGCGCACATGCGGGCTCTCTTCCACGATTTCCCGGAAGCCGTGGACAACACTGTCCGGCTCGCGAGCAAACTGGAGTTCACGCTCCGGAATCTCGGTTATCGATTCCCCGATTTTCCAGTGCCCGAAAGTCACAGCATGGAAAGTTTCCTGCGAGAACAGGCGATGGCCGGCGCGCGGCATCGTTATGGCACGCCTTCCCCGCAAGTCATCCGCCAGCTCGAAAAGGAACTCAGCCTGATCAACCGGCTCGGGTTCAACGGCTACTTCCTGATCGTTTCGGATATCTGCCGTTGGTGCCGGGAAAATGGCACGCTGGTGCAAGGCCGGGGTTCGGCCGCCAACAGCGTTGTCTGCTACGTGCTGCAAATCACGGCCGTCGATCCGATTCGCGAAAAGCTCCTTTTCGAACGCTTCCTGAGCGAAGGCCGCGTGGGCGCCGATGGACATCCCTCCTGGCCCGACATCGATCTCGACCTGCCGAGCGGAGACCGGCGCGAAAAAACGATCCAGGAAATCTACCGACACTATGGCCGCCGCGGCGCAGCCATGGTCGCCAACGTGGTCACTTTTCGCGGGCGCAGTGCCGCCCGTGAAGTCGGCAAGGTGCTGGGGCTCGCGGACGACGTGCTCGACCGTTTCTCGGCTCTCTATGCCAACGGGGATTTTCCTCACACACTGGGATTGCAGGACCAGTTGCGAATCTCCGGCCTGCCGCACGAGCATCCCCGCCTGCCTGCGATGCTCGCTGTCTGCCGCGAACTGCAAACCCAGGCCATTCCGCGTCACCTGGGTCAGCACTCCGGAGGAATGATTCTTTGTCCCGGAAGGCTGGACGAGGTTGTCCCCATCGAACCCGCCACCATGCCGGACCGCACGGTCGTGCAATGGGACAAGGACGACTGCGAAGACCTCGGCTTGGTGAAGATTGATTTCCTAGGCTTGGGCATGATGGCGGTGCTGCAGGATTGCCGGGAAATCTGCGAGGCGCGCGGCCAGCCCTTCGAATTATACGAAGTGCCCACCGATGACGCCGCCACCTATGCGATGATGCAAAAGGCGGACACCATCGGTGTTTTCCAAATCGAATCCCGCGCGCAGATGGCGACCCTGCCCAAGATCAAACCGGCCACCTTCTACGACGTGGTGATCGAAGTAGCCATCGTTCGTCCCGGGCCGATCGTCGGGCAGTTGACCAGTCCCCTGCTTCAACGACGCGCCGGCAAGGAACCCATTCTCTGCCTCGATCCCGAAGTGCACGACCGGCTCATGCCTATCCTCGCACGCACTTATGGCGTCGTGCTCTTCCAGGAGCAGATGCTCGCGATCGCCATGGAACTCGCGGGATTTTCCGGCACGGAAGCGGAAGAATTGCGACGCGCCTTGGGGTTTCGTCGGGACGACGGCCGGCTCGAGGAGGTCACGGCCAAATTGCGCAAGGCTATGTTGGCCCGGGGTTGGTCCAATCGGGTGGTCGATAAGGTCGTGGATGCGACCGCCTCGTTCGCCCTCTATGGTTTCCCCGAAAGCCACGCTTTCTCGTTCGGCCTGCTGGCTTACGTCAGCACCTGGCTGAAGGTTCATCGCGTGGCGGCCTTCTACGCCAGCCTGCTCAACAACCAGCCAATGGGATTCTATTCACCGGCGACCCTCGTGCAGGACGGTCGTCGGCATGGTTTGAAAACGCGGCCGGTCTGCGTCGCGGCCTCGGCATGGAAGTGCACGGTGGAGGCAGACCAAGTGATGCGGGTGGGACTGAGTTATGTGAAAGGCGTAACTGAACAGCACGTCGCCGAAATGGTGGCCGAGCGGCAACGCCGGCCCTTTGATTCCCTTGAAGATTTCCTGCGACGAACATCCTTCACCGCCGCCGAACGCCGGGCTCTGGCCGCCACCGGTGCGTTGAACTGCCTGGCTGGTCATCGCCGGGCTGCGCTCTGGCAGGTGGAGGCGGCTTGGTCGGTGGAGGAAAGCCTCTTTCACGGGACGGAATTCGCGACCGATGATGCTCCGCTTCCTGCCATGACGCTGACCGAACGACTGCAGGAAGATTTCAAAGGCCTCGGCCTGACTTCCGGCGTCCATCCCATGCGGTTGGTGCGCGATCGTTTGCCAGAATTTTGGCGGGCATCCGACCTGACGCTTGGCCGAAATGGCGAACGCGTCGTCATCGGCGGAAGCGTTATCTGCCGGCAACGACCCGGCACGGCCAAAGGCGTCGTATTTGTCTCACTCGAAGATGAAACCGGCGTGGCCAATGCGATTGTGCGCGCGGAGCTCTACGAACGTCACCGCCTGGTGATCAATGAGGAGCCGGTCCTCCGCATCACCGGCCGCCTGCAAAATCAACACGGCGTAATCCATGTGCAGGCCGAGCGAATTGAACGCCTGCTCCTCCCCGATCTACCCGTGCAGGTTTCCCACGACTATCACTGATCGCACGAACATTCTCCCCAGATGCCACGACCGCGCCGTCGCCTTACGCGCGTTCGCCGCGGAGGACGCGTTCGACGGTGTCGGTGAAATCGGCGACGTCGTAGGGCTTCGAGATCATGCCGCGGAAACCGTGCGCTTGATAATTGGCGAGCACGAGATCGTTGGAGTAGCCGCTCGACACGATGGCCCGCACCGCGGGATCAAGTTTGAGCAGTTCCTCCATCGTCTGCCGGCCACCCATTCCGCCGGGAATGGTAAGATCGAGGATGACGAGCGCATAAGGATCACCGCCATCGCGTGCCGCACGGTATTCGCGCAGGGCTTCAGCGCCGTCGGCCGCCGTCGTCACCCGGTAGCCCTGACGCATGAGGACGGAGCCGGCGAGATCGCGAATGAATTCCTCGTCGTCCATCACCAGCACGCGAGCGCTGCCGGTGGCGGCAGACGCCGTGCTCGCAACGGTGGTGGGTCCGGCACTGGCCGTAACGCCGGGTGAAGCCGCGGGAAGCCAGATGTGAAACGTGGTGCCCAGCGCGGGCGCGGATTCGACGGTGATGTGGCCCGCGTGCTTCTTGACGATGGAATGCACCGTGGCGAGGCCGAGGCCGCTGCCCTGTTTCTTGGTGGTGAAATAAGGATCGAAGATACGCCCGAGGTCGGCGGCGGGAATGCCCGGGCCATGGTCGGTGAGATCGAGCCGCAGGTAACGACCGGGTGCGAGCACGTCGCCAAATTCGGTTCCCACTTCGCGATTGGACAAAGCGATCTCCATCACGCCGCCGTCCGGCATGGCTTGGAGGGCGTTGATCACGATGTTCTGCACCACCTGGCCGATCTGGCCCTTGTCCACGTCGGCCGGCCAGAGATCGGCGGGCAGATCGAAACGACAGCTCACCTTGGAGCCACGCAGGGCGAACTCCGCCACCTCGCGCACGATCTCGGGCAACGACACAGCGGTGCGCAGCGGCGCGCCGCCTTTCGCGAAAGTCAGGAGTTGCTGCGTGAGATCGCGTGCGCGACCCGCCGCCTTCGACGCCTGCTCAAGGGATTGCTTGGCCTCGGCTGACAAACCTCCGTCGAGGCGGATGAGCGAGATGTTGCCCATCAGCACGGTGAGCAGGTTGTTGAAGTCATGCGCGATGCCGCCGGCGAGCAGACCGAGCGACTCGAGTTTGCCGGCGCGCGCGAGTTCGGCTTGCAGGCGCGTCTCGCGTTCGAGTTGCGCGCGGATCTGGCCGGTCTGCTCGCGCACGCGGCGGCGCAGCACGGTGTTCCAACCGAGGAAGAGCAACGCGCCCAACGCAATCATCCCCGTGAAAGCGAGGATGCGGCCGCGCGTCCACCACGAGGGCACCGCGAGCACGGCCACGTCGCCGGCGGTGCGCAATCGCAGGAGAAAATCCACCGGCCGGCCGTTTTCGCCGTATTCCACCTCGTAAACGCCGGTCAACCGCAGTTCCGAATCGTCGTGGAAATCCGGCAACCCGGCGGCCCCGTTCTCCAACAACGCGCCGAAGATCACGCCGCCGGACTGGATGGTCAGCCGCTGGTTCCGATCGATGCGCACACTGTCGAGCAGGCGGCCGGTCACACTTATCAAACGTCCGTCGAGCGCGGAGTCGGGCGGAATGACTGGCACCATGGCCTGCGGTGACGGTTCCGGACCGGCACCGAGACGACGAAACACGGCTTCGCGCAATGCCAGCCGTCCGGCTTGACGCCCGAGAAAACCGACCGCTTCGACCCGATCGCCCGGTTGCAGCGGACCGGGGCTCTCCGTCGCGAGCAGCAGGGCGTGCCCGTCCTCCTCGATCCAAAGCGTGCGGCCCGGCGCATGGTGGAGCACCACACCCTCGACGCGCACCCGGCGGTTGAAATTCTGCACGGTCTCGAACTGCCCCAGGCTGCCCACCGGGCGACGCGCCACGGTGAACGGATCATCCGGTGCGGGTTCATCCACCTGCACATAGGCGATGCCCGGCACCCACAGGCTGATGCCAGTCAGTTTGCGCGATGCATCCGCCTCGGCCACGCACACGCCGTGCAGTCGCACGATGGAGCCGATCATGCCGGAAACATCCTCCGTCGCGGGCAACACCGCGTGAAAATCGCTCGTGCCCGTCGCCAGTTCCAGCCGCAGCCAGAGGCCGTCGCGATGCACGCGCCGGAGGTAACCGCGCATTTCCACCCATTGCGCTTCCTCCGCGCCGCTGAGGGCGTGCTCGACTGAAACTTGTCGCGCCAAGGGCAACACCGCATCGCTGACGCGCTCAAAGCGCTTCGCGACCACCACCGGGGCAAACTCCCCCATCGCGGTGACGCCCTCGACCTGCACATTGCGACCCGGCGAGCGAAGCATGGAGCCGGAATCCCCCCGCAACACGCGCATGCCACCGCTCGAATCGGCGATGAAGAAAAACGGCGCCTCTGGATGCGACCAAGTGACGACGCCGGTCAGCTTCACCGGGCGTCCCATCGCTGCATCGTCAGCGGCGAGGCTGTGCACTTCCGCGGCCAAAACAATGGGTCGATCACCTGTCGGCGCCGCGCTCGACGCAGCGGGTTTGTTGTAGAGACGGAAAAAGGAATCCTCCAACCGCCAGCTCGGACCCGTCGCGACGGGATAGCCCACCGCCTCGATCACGTCGTTGACGGACAACGGCCGGATTTGCGCGGTGATGAGGTCGATCTGCCCGGTGCCATCGCGAATGCGCACGGAGCGTCCCGTGTCGCGCGTCACAACCGAGCCGATCACCCGCACCAGTTGATCGGAAGGACGGTTGAGCAGTTCGTTGATTGGCGTGGACGGCAGGTTGAAGCCCACCTCGTCGTCCAAATGTCCGAGCACCGTGATGTTCTCCGAGGAGCGGACCATGAATTCGAGCGTTTCCAAGTGCCCGTCGGTTCCCACGAGGGCGTTGTAAACACCCTCGATGCGCACACGGCGATCAATCAGGTCCGGGGTGGGCACGTGCGGCTCCATCTGCACCCAGCAACCCGCCGCGCGGCCGTTTACGGAAAGCCCCATCTGCATGTGCCGCTCGTCCACGCGCCGCACCCAGTCCACGTAACCGGTCGCCGCGACGTATCGGCGAATGTGTTTCGCGTGATCGAGAATGCTGGCCGTAACATCCACTGCCACCAACGGCCGAGCTTCCCGCGGCCGGATTTCGGCATGTTCGAAGGAGACATCCATGCTCGGAGGCAGGAACCGCCCGCGCGCCATGATCGTTTCGCCCATCTTGAACGGATAAGGATTGTTGCCGTAGGGCACGTAGGCGGCATCGCCGTGATCGTCCTGCACAAAGAGCATGTTCCAGCCCCGGTCGAAATACGTCACCGTGCAGGCCAGCTCGAAGTCAATCGGCTGCGCCTTCCGCTCGGGGGGCAGGTTCCAGTATTGATTGATGGAGGTGACGAGCTCCGGCCCGAATGGTGCAGCCGGTTGCGCCCACAAAGCTCCCGCGGCCAGCAAGCTGATGACTGCAAGCGGGAACCGGAAGGTGTTGGGCGGGAAGTGGCCGGTCGAGAGACTGCACCGGAATAGTTTCAAGATAGTGTCCGTGTTGGTGTTTTCCCTTATATCGGACCAATTACCCGCGCAAAAAGCCGATACTATCGTATCATAAGCGGACAATTTTCCACACCCGGGCCAGATAGCCCTAGTGCGGGTCGAATTGAACTCTCGTTGACCGCTCTTTCGCCTGGCGAACGCGACCGGTTCTTCCGTCTCAAAGCACTTCCAAATCTGCACGCGCGGCGGCCTGCAGGCGTTCCATGCCGGCACGGACCACTTCTTCGGTCGGACCTTCGACGAGCAGGCGGATTTTGGGCTCGGTGCCCGAATACCGCACGAGCACGCGCCCGCGCGAACCGAGTTCGGTCTCGAGCTGGTGCACGGCCCCGGCCAGCGCGGAGAGCGTCTCGATCGGTTTTTTCACGCGCACCTTCAATGCAACGGCCAGTTGAGGGAATTTCGCCAACGCCCGACGCAACTCCGAGAGCGGTTTGCCCGTCGTCACCATCACCTCGACGACTTTCAGGGCCGCGACCAAACCGTCACCGGTCGGCGAAACGTCCGAGCAGATGATATGCCCGGACGACTCGCCACCGAGCATGGCGCCTTCGGCGCGCATGCGCTCGATCACATAGCGATCGCCGATCGGCGTGCGCGCCACGCGACCGCCCGCAGCCTCCACCGCCGCTTCGACGCCCAGGTTGCTCTGCATCGTCACGACGAGGAGGTTCTGCGCGAGCCGCCCCTGCTTGATCGCGTGCAATGCCAGGATCGTGAGAATCTCGTCGCCATCGAGCACGTCGCCGTTCTCGTCGCAGAGAACACAACGGTCGCCGTCGCCATCATGGGCGATGCCGAGACGGGCGCCGTGCTGTTTCACAGCCGCACTGAGCTTTTCGGGATGCTCGCTGCCGCACCCGTCATTGATGTTGAGCCCATCCGGCTCGGCGCCCAGCGCGATGACCTCGGCGCCGAAGTCGCGCAAGACCCGTCCGCTGGTATGCACGGTCGCACCGTTGGCCGTATCGAGCACGATTTTCCAGCCGTTGATCCGGCTCGGCAGCAATTTTTCAGTCGAAGAAACGTAGTCTGAAACGCCATCAACGGATTGCAGCGGCGCGCGGCGCTCGTCGTCACGGCCTTCGGGCAACAAAGCCTCAATGCGTGCCTCCTGCTCGTCGGTGAGCTTGTTGCCCTGCGGGCCGAAGAATTTGATGCCGTTGTCGGCCGCCGGATTGTGGGAAGCGGTGATGACCACACCGAGCGCAGCCCGCCGAACCCGCACAGCCCGCGAAACGGCGGGCGTCGGCAGGACGTCCAACGTGCCGGGCTGGCAACCGCCGTGGGCAAGACCGTCGGCCAGCGCCTGGGTCAGGGACGCACCCGAGCTGCGCGTGTCGCGTCCGATGAGCACATGCGCCCCGCGGGCGACGCCATCCTCCAGCAGCCAGCGCGCTGCGGCCACGCCCAGGCGCCAGGCAAAGTTCTCGTTGATCACGCTGCCACCGTAAGGGCCGCGCACCCCATCGGTGCCGAAATAGAGACGTTTCATGAATGATAAAATTCGCGCGTAGCGGCGATCTTGGCCTTCACCGCGCCTCCGAGCAGCAGCTCGCGCGCCTGCGGGATGCCCGCGGCAATCGCCGGTGTGCGACCGGCCACGTGCAGCGCAACCGCGGCATTGAGCACGATCGTGTTCACCAAACCTTCGCGGCCGCGTCCGGCGAGAATGGCTTCGACGTCGGCCAGATTGGCCGTGACGTCGCCGCCGCGCAGTTCATCGAACGGCGAAGTCGGCAGACCGAACGTCTCCGCGCCCCACGTGCCCTGCACTTCCCGCAGCCGACCGACGCCGCGCACGAGGTTGGGCGTGGCGGTGGTGAGTTCGTCGATGCCCTTCCCTTCCCCGAGGATGCCGTGACCCACGAGCCCGGCCGGTTGGCCGAGTTCATCGAGCGTGGCGGCGAGCTTGTCCACGAGCGGCGCGGCATAAACGCCGAGCAAGATGTGGGCGGGGCGGCCGGGATTGATGAGCGGCCCGAGAATGTTGAACACCGTGCGCCGCCCCTGGGCGGCGAGTTGTTTGCGCACCGGACCGATGTGCTTGAAAGCCGGATGATAGTTGGGCGCGAAGAAAAACGCGTAGCCGAGTTCGGCGAGCGCACGACGCGATTTCTCGGGCGGTGCCGCGATCTCGACGCCGAGACCGGTGAGGAGGTCGGCGCTGCCGCACAGCGAGGTGATGCCGCGATTGCCATGCTTCATCACCGGCACGCCGGCACTGGCCAGCACCAGCACCACCAGGCTGGAAATATTGAAACCACCCGCGTGATCGCCGCCGGTGCCGACGATATCGATCGCGCGCGGCGCGAAGTCCTCGACGCCGGGATTTACCGCCATCGCGCGAAACGCCGCCGCGAGGCCGGCGATCTCCGCGGGCGTCTCGCCCTTGTCGGCCAGCGCGAGCAGGAAGGCGGCCTTGGGATCGTCGGCCACTTCGGGCGAAGCGAGCGCCGTGGCGGCGGCTGACACCTCGTCGGGTGTCAGATCGTGGCGGGCCTGCAGGCGGGCGGTGAACGCGGGGAGAACGGCCATGGTCCGCGACAACATGCAAAACCCGCGGCACCCGCAAAGCATAAAACTCGACAGCGCCACGCTCTTTCCCCGTCATGCCCGCGTGTCATTTTCGTTCCGCCTTTCCTGCGCCGGCCTGCTGCTGGCCCTCCGTCTCACCGCGGCTGAACCGGTTGCGCCCGCCCCGGCGGCCGAGCTGGGCATAGGCGACGCGATCGTGCTCGGCGTGGTTGAAGGCGTGACGGAATTCCTGCCCATTTCGAGCACCGGCCACTTGATCATCGCCAATCGTGTGCTCGGACTCGAATCCGAGGTGCAGCTCAAGGACAAATCCGGCCAGCTCCTCTGGCACAAACCGCCGTCCCCGGAAAACCCCGAAGGCGTGCCCCTCACGCTGAAACTCGCCGCCGACACCTACGCGGTGGTGATCCAAGTCGGCGCCATCGCCGCCGTGGTGTTCCTCTACTGGCAGCAATTGTTCCTGATGCTCGGCGGTTTGCTCGGACGCAGCAGCGCCGGCCTGCGACTGTTACGCAACATCGCCCTCGCCTTCCTGCCCATCGTTGTCTTCGGCCTGCTGTTGCACGATTTGATCGACAAATACCTGTTCTCCGTCTGGGCCGTCATCGTGGCGCTGGTGGCCGGCGCGTTCCTGATGCTCTGGGCTGAGCGCTGGCGCGACGCCAATACCGGCATCGGACGCACCAAGGGCGACGCCGCCGACCTGCCCCCGCGCAAGGCCCTTTATATCGGCCTCGCCCAATGCCTCGCGATGTGGCCCGGCACCAGTCGCTCAATGGTGACCATCGTTGGCGGCTATCTCGCCGGCTTGAGTCCCGCCAAGGCCGCTGAATTCAGCTTTTTGGTGGGCCTGCCGACCTTGGGCGGCGCCGCATTCTATAAGAGCCTGAAAACCGGCCCGGCCATGATCGAGGTTTTTGGCTGGAGCAGCGTGCTGCTGGGCGCGGCCGTGGCCGCGATTTCGGCCCTTATCGCGGTGAAATTCCTCGTCCACATGATCTCCCGGCACGGTCTGGCGCTCTTCGCCTATTACCGGCTGGCCTTGGCACTAATTCTCACCGTCGTTTACTTGTTTTGAGACGACGAGACCGGTCACGACGAGTAACTTCTTGACGGCCTTCGGGGCCAACCTTACCACCCTCGTCTTTATACAGTAAAACTGCGTCGGTTTTTACACTCCCGGCGCACTACCAAACCTTCTTTATGGCCAATCCGAAACGCAAACAATCCAAGCGCCGCAGCGCCAACCGCCGCGCCGCCAACGCCTTCAAGGCCCCCCAATTCGCCAAGGATTCCGACGGTGGCGCGTTCCGCCCTCATCGCGTGAACCCCAAGACCGGCATGTATCGCGGCCGGCAGGTTCTCGACGTCGAGGTTTGATAGGGTTGTCAGGCTGGATTTTTCGCCATCCACCCCGAAACCCCCAGTCCCGCGCCCGGTAACGCCCGTATCGCGGTTGACGCGATGGGCGGCGATCTGGGCCCGGCCGAGGTTGTCGCGGCCGTCCAACTCGTCCTTGCCGACGAGTCCATGAATCCTGTCACCCTGGTGGGTGACGAAGCCGTGTTGCAGCCATTGCTGGCGAATGCCGGCCTGGCCGACAACAGCCGCGTATCGATCCTGCACGCCTCCGAAGTCATCACCATGGAGGACAAACCCCTCCAGGCGCTGAAGCGGAAGAAGGATTCCTCGATGGTGAAGGCCATCGACCTCGTGAAATCCGGCGACGCGCGCGTGACCATCAGTTGCGGCAACACCGGCGCCCTGATGGCCGGCAGCACCCTGCGCCTCCGCATGATGGAAGGCGTGGACCGGCCCGCGCTGGCGGCGGTCATCCCGCGCGAAGGCGGCCATTTCATCCTCATCGATGCCGGCGCCAATCCCGAGGCGAAGCCCGAGCACCTCGTGCACAACGCCATCCTCGGCTCCAACTACGCCAAGGTCATCCTCGGCGAGGCTTCCCCGCGTGTCGGATTGCTCACGATCGGCACCGAGGAGGGCAAGGGCAACTCGCTCATCACCGAGACCCACGACCTGTTGAAGCGCACCAACGGCGTCATCAACTATGTCGGCCCGATCGAGGGTTTCCAGGTTTTCCGCAACACCGTGGATGTGGTCGTGTGCGACGGTTTCGTCGGCAACACGCTGCTCAAGACCTGGGAATCGCTCGCCAAGTTTATCACCGGCATGCTCAAGCAGGAGCTGCAGGCCAACCCGCTGCGCATCGGCGGCGCGCTGCTCGCCAAGGGTGCATTCGACGCGTTGAAATCGCGCATGAATCCCGATCGCTACGGCGGCGCCCCGCTCCTCGGGGTGCGTGGCAACGTTCTCAAAGCCCACGGTTCAAGCAACCGCCACGCCATCGCCAGCGCGATTCGCGCCGCCGCCAAGATCATCCAGCAGGATCTTTACCAGCATACAGAGCAGGATGTCGCCCGCGCCAACGCCCTGCTCGTTCCCCCCGCGTCCCCCGACGCCACCCCCGCTTCCGTTTCCTGATCATTTCCCATGGCCTCCGTTATCATCGCCGGCGTCGGTTCCTACGCCCCAGCCAAGGTGCTCACCAACGACGAGCTGTCCAAGCTCGTGGATACCTCCGACGAGTGGATCCGCACCCGATCCGGCATCCGTGAGCGCCGCATCGCTGCTCCCGACCAGGCCTGCTCCGACCTCGCCATCCAGGCTGCGACCGCCGCGCTGGCTGACGCCAAGGTGAACGCCGCCGACATCGACCTGCTCATCGTGGCCACCTGCACGCCCGACCTGCCGCTGCCGTCCACGGCCTGCATCGTGCAGCACAAGCTCGGCATTCCCGCGCACGCGACCTGTTTCGACATCGCCGCCGCCTGCTCCGGCTTCCTCTACGCGTTGGAAATCGCCTACGGCCAGCTCCAGACCAACCGTTACAAGCGCGCGCTGATCATCGGCGCGGAGAAGCTCTCCACCATCACCGACTGGACCGACCGCACCACCTGTGTGCTCTTCGGCGACGGCGCCGGCGCCGCCGTGCTGACCAAGGTGGACGAGTCCGGCACCGGTATCCTGGGCACCGACCTTGGCGCCGACGGCGAGTTCGTGGACAATCTTTACATCCCCGCCGGTGGCAGCCGCACTCCCGCCTCCAACGAGTCGGTGGCCAAGCGCGACCATTGCATCCGCATGAACGGCCGCGAAGTCTTCAAAAGCGCCGTCCGTGTCATGGAGACCGTCGCCCGGGAAATGTTGGAACAACACAGCCTCACACCTGACCAAATCAGCCTTGTGGTCCCCCATCAGGCCAACATCCGCATCATCGAGGCGCTCGCCGGCAACCTGAAGATGCCGGCGGACAAGTTTTTCGTGAACCTCGACCGCTACGGCAACACCTCCTCGGCCACCATTCCGCTGGCCCTCGACGAGGCCCGCCGGGCCGGCCGCATCAAACCCGGCGATCTCACGTTGCTCGTGGCCTTTGGCGCTGGCTTGACCTACGGGGCCGCCTTGGTTCGATGGTAATTCTCAGCCTCATGCGTCGCTTCCTCTCTCTATCCCTGCTGGCCGTTCTCGCGGCGCTGCTCCTGTCCCCCGCCCGCCTGTCCGCCGACCTCGTTTGGACTCCCGAAGGAGGCTGGAAAGTCGAAGGCGGCGCCCTGGCCACCCTGATGGGCGAGGAAGGCCGCAATGCCCTCGACCTCATGAACCGCGCCCGCAGCGCGGAGGAGTCGCGAGACGAAGGCCGCGCCCTCAAACTCTATTCCCAAGTCACCAAGCGCTATCCCAATTCGGTTTATGCCGCGGAAGCCCTTTACCGCACCGGTCTCATTCAGATGAACCAGCGGAAATACCACAAGGCGTTCCGGAATTTTCAGCTCCTCGTCTCCGGCTACCCCAACTCCGAGAAATTCAACCAGGTCATCGGCGAGCAGTATCGCATCGCCTCCGACCTCTCCGAGGGCAAACGCGCCAAGACCTGGAGCTGGTTCCCCGGCTTCCGCAGCCGTGAGCGCGCCATCGCCTACTTCGAGACCATCGTCATGACCGCGCCCTACAGTGACTACGCGCCGCTCGCGCTCATGAACGCCGCCCGCGGTTACAAGAAGATCAACGAGAAGCCCGCCGCCATCGACGCGCTCGATCGCATGATCAATACCTATCCGCGCAACGTCCTCACACCCGACGCCTACCTGCGCATCGCCGAGACCCACGCCTCCCTCGTGGATGGCCCGGCCTACGACCAGGCGTCCACTGTCGATGCGATCACCTATTACGAGGACTACATGATTCTCTTCCCCGGCCACAACGGCATGGCCTCCGCCGAGCAGGGTCTCGACGACATGAAGACCGTCCTCGCCCGCAGCAAACTCGAGATCGCCGACTACTACTTCAAACATCGGCGGAACTACAAGGCCGCGCGGGTCTTCTACAACGAGGCCATCACCGTTTATCCGGACTCCGCCACGGCAACCGAGGCTCGCGAAAAACTCGCCATTGTGGACGCCCGTCTCGAAGAACAGACTGCCACCGAGCCCGCCGCGGGCGACGACAAGCCGAAGTCCCCCGCTCCCAAGAAGCATAAGCGCTTCTGGATTTTCTAAGGACAGGAAGGGCTCGCCCTTCCGCCATCCCGAGCGCAGCGAATCACTCAGCGCCTCCGACCGCCATGTCCCTGTCCTCCGCCCTCCGTCTTCTGACCGCCACCCTCTGCGTGCTCGGCCTCACCGGCTGCGCGGGCTATCAGCTCGGAACCGGCACCGCTCCGAAATTCGCCACGCTCTTCGTAGCGCCGGTGGAAAGCGAAGCCCTCATTCCCCAAGCCCGCGTTGAACTCACCACGCGCGTTCGCGAGGCCTTCATCCGCGACGGTCGCGTGCGTCTCGTTAACTCGCCTGAGGCCGCCGATGCCGTGCTGGAAATCACCGTGGCAGGCTACAATCGCACCGTGACCGTCTCGCGACCCGACGACACCGGTCTGGCCCGGCGCTTCGATCTCAACCTTCAGGCTCGTGCTTCTCTTCTCAACATTCGTGGCCAGGAGCCGTGGTTCACCGATCGTGTATTTGAAATCAAACGTGGCGTGATGACCGACGACGGTCTTGTGCCTGCGGAATATCAAATTCTTCCCGTCCTGGCCGAAGCGCTCGCCACCGAAGCCGTCCACGCCGTGCTGGATACGTGGTGACCGCGCGCTGCGCGCCAAATCCCAAACGCCAGAAGTCCAAACTCCAACAAGGAATCCCGGTTTGAGGTTTGGCGTTTGTTTGGAAGTTGGCCTCCGGCCTTAGCCGGAACCATGCAGTTGAACCTGATCACACTCGGCGGCGAGAATCTCTATGGTGGTGCTGTGGGCAGCCCGCTTGCGGGCGCATCTCCAGGGCGCGCGCAAGCGCGCTGACCCACATCCCGCTGCATAGTTCGGGCTTAGCAGTTTTCTCGAAGACGAAATCGATTGTTGAGCCCGTGGGCGCCTCCGTGCTCCATGTTCATGCTCTGATGCCCAACCCAGCCATCCTCGCTCCTTCCCTGCTCGCCGGTGATCACGCCGCCCTCGGCGCCAGCGCACGCCTGGCGGCTGACGCAGGCACATCGTGGCTGCATATCGACATCATGGACGGGCATTTCGTGCCCAACCTGACCTTCGGGCCCGAGGTGCTCGCCGCCCTGCGTCGCGCCGGATTGAAGACTTTCTTCGACACGCATCTGATGCTGGCCGAACCGCAGAAATACGTGGAGGCCTTCGCCAAGGGGGGCGCGAATCTCATCAGCATCCACATCGAACCCAGCTACGACCACCGCGGCACCCTCGCGCGCATCCGCGAACTCGGCTGCCAGTGCGGCATCGTGCTCAACCCCGGCACACCCGCCTCCGCGATCGAACCGTTGCTCGATGCCGTGGACCTCGTGCTCGTGATGACGGTCCAGCCCGGCTTCGGTGGACAAGCCTTCCGCTCCGACATGCTGTCCAAGCTCCGCGAAATCGACGGTTGGCGGCAGGCGCGCGGCCTGAAATTCCGCCTCGAGGTGGACGGCGGCATCGATCTCACGACCGCCGCCCAGTGTCGCGCCGCGGGCGCCGACACCTTTGTCGCCGGCACTTCGTTTTTCAAAGCTGCGGACAAAAACGCCTTCGCCGCAGCCATGGCGAAACTGTAGCAACGGTCAGTTGCGGACAGGCGCGTTTAATACCCGCCGGTCGCGATCCTTTCCGCGCGCTGGTATTGCGCGCGAAAATGTCCGGCCAGCTCGCTGGCGAGGCGAACTTCGTCCACCTTGTTCTTCGAATTGAGCGCCGGCTTCACGCGGCTGAACATCTGCTCGTAACTCACGGCCGAAAGATCCGTAAGCGCATCCAGCGCCCGCTGGCGGGTCGTGGAATCGAGCTCCGGCGCGTGGATGGCTCGCCATGCGGCGGCCAGCTCGTTGTGCGTGTCGATGCCCATGACGCGAATCACAAACGACATTTCCCGGAACAGGCTGCCGGTCCATGCGGCGTTATAAACGAGCGGCGATTCGCCCGCGTAAGGATTCACTTCGGGATCTGCACGGAGAGCTTTATACTCCGGGTTGGTGTAGAAATCCTTGCGGATCGGCAACCGCCGCAGTGCGAAATGTCGAGGACCGCCCGGTGTGCCCGGCTTTAGATTCCAGAGCTTCTGCCCGTCCATGGACATCACGTATTCGATGAAGGCCTCGGCGATCTCGCGGTTGGGCGCACCACGCATCAGGGCGATGGGATCGGGCGACAGCGTGGTGCCTCCTTCCGGCATGTGAAAACCCAGCCGCTGGCGTCCGCTGCGCTCCGCCGAACTCTGTGCCTGGTAACGGCCGTAAAAGTCGATGCACATGCCGACGGCGCAGTTGCCTGCCGCCACGTCGATCGGCGGCTTCTGCGACGAATCCGTGAAGTAACGGGCGTTGGCACTGATGCCCAACAACAGCCGCAGACCGCGTTCCCAGCCTTGCGCGACGGCCTGTTTTTCAAACTCCGCCTTGGGCCGGCCGGTTTCCTCGGCGAGCTTGGTCCATTCCAGATAGATCTGCTCTTGGATGATGCTCTCAAACGATTTCGCGATGGAACCGCTCTTGGTTGGGTCGCACACGGCCACCTCGCCCATCAAGCGAGGATCGGTAAGATCAATCCACTCGCGCGGCAGCTTGTCCACGCCGAGCCGGGCGAGCGAATCATGATTGTAGAGCATGCCGTGGCCGCTGAGCACGGGACCGAGCCAGCGGCCCTGTTTGTCGCGGAACGGTTCGCCGGTGTAGCTTTCGGGGATCACCGCGTCGGTGAACCACTCCGGACGCCTCTGCAACAGACCTGAGTCCACGATGCGCCCGGCATCGGCCTGGCGAATGAAGTCGAACGTGCCGCCGCCGAAAAAGACATCGATCCCGCAGCTGACCTCGGACGCGAGGAACTCGCGCCGGGCAGCGAGCGCCTCGGGCCGCGCATCCTTGGGCAGGCGCGGATTCGCAAAGGCCGCCTGCACCTCCATGCTCCACTCCTTGCCGAGCTTGCGCACCCAATGATTCTGGAACGACGAGACATACTCGGACTCCAGAAAACGCGCGATCTCGCTCGTGCCGCCGATTACGCGCCAGTCGATCGTCACGGTCTTGCCGGTTTTCTCGCGATACCACTCTTGGAAACCCAGCGCGTATTCCTGCCGGATGGCCTCGTTGTGCGGCGTGATGATGACGATCGTGCCGTCGGCCGCACCAATGGTCTGCTTGGCCGGCCGAAAAATGAACGGCAGCCCGACCACGGCCACCAGCGCAAGGATGATGAGCGCGCGTTTCATGGGACCAAGGCGACGCACCCCGTCGCTTCGCGCCACCCCTCTTGAGAGAGGGGACCCAAACACCCGCGCACGAAAATCCCCTCTATGAAGAGGGGTGCCCGACAGGGCGTGGTGTGTAGAGAAACCTCTTCGCCCATCATGCTGAATGAAACAAAGGCTCCATTGCTATGTGCGCTGGCCGTCATGCGGTTGGCTTCTTCGCGACGCTCAAAATCACAGATCAAAGTGCGATTTCTCCTCACTCCGTCAGCACCACGACATCCTCGGGCTCGACCGTGGCGTAGAGTTCGCCGCGCGCGCTGCCATCCACGAAACGCGGGTTGCGTTCGAAAATCTTCAGCTTCGTGCCGTTGCCGGTGACGAAATCATACTGCGCCACTTCGCCGAGATAGATGGAGTCGCCGATGAGGCCCTTCACGACATTCTTGCGTTCGGCGTCGCGGTGCAGCTCCCAACATTCCGGGCGGATGGAAACGGTGACCTCTGCGCCGATCGCAACCGGCTTGGTGGGATCGCCGAGAATGCCTTGGAAACGTCCCACCGCCGTCTCGATGAAAACATGGTCATCGTCCAGCGACAGCACTTTGCCGGGCAGGAAATCCGTCTCACCAATGAAATTCGCCACGACCTTGCGCGTGGGCCGCTTGTAAACCTCGCGCGGTGTGCCGACCTGCAGGATGTGGCCGCTTTCAAGGATGGCCATGCGATCGGCGATGGACAGCGCCTCCTTCTGATCGTGGGTCACATAGACGGTGGTGAGCTTGAATTCCTTGCACACGCGACGGATCTCCGTGCGCATCTCCAAACGGAGTTTCGCATCGAGGTTGGAGAGTGGCTCGTCGAGCAGGAGACAGCGCGGGCGGATGACCAGCGCGCGGGCCAGAGCGATGCGCTGCTGCTGGCCGCCGGAGAGCTGGTTGGGTTTGCGCTCGGCATACTTCTCCATCTTCACCGAAGCCAGTGCCTCGGCCACGCGGGTTTTGATTTCCTCGGCGGGAACCTTGCGCTCATGCAGGCCAAACGCGACATTCTCCGCCACGGTCATGTGTGGCCACAGCGCATAGCTTTGAAACATCATTCCCGTGTTCCGCTTGTGCGGTTCGAGGCGGGTGACGTCCTCGTTGCCGAACAGGATCTGCCCCTTCTCGGGAATGTAGAAACCCGCGAGACTGCGCAGGAGGGTCGTCTTGCCGCAGCCGCTCGGGCCGAGCAGGAAGAAAAGCTCGCCGGGATTGATGGTCAGATCGAGGCCGTGCAAGGCGACGACGGTGCCAAATTGCTTGGTCAGCTGCTTGACCTGGATGGATATCATGCGACTCCGGTCAAGCAACCGCCGCGCCGGAACCAAGTCAAAGCGATTAAGCCATCGGCCATTTGCATCACACATCCCGTCGCTTCGCGCCACCCCTCTTGATGAAGGGGATTCAAACCAAAGCAGACGAAATTCCCCTCTATGAAGAGGGGCGCCCATCAGGGCGTGGTGTGCAGGTGATTCATTGACTGTCCCACACCGGAGGTCCGCATCTTGATACTTGTTTACTTGGCTCTTGGTCCTTGGTCCTTTGATCTACCCACATGCCCTCGCCCAAAGGTCCGCCCGAGCTCGCTCACCTTGATCGCATCCTTGTCAGTCCCACGGCCATCAGGCGCCGAATCGCGGCCCTCGGTGCGCAACTCAACAAGGATTATGCGAAGAAGGACCTGATGGTCGTGGCCATCGTGAACGGGGCACTGATCTTCACCGCGGACCTGTTGCGCCAGATGAGCAGCCCGCTCCGCCTCGATTGCCTGCGCGCCTCCAGCTACCACGACGGCACCAAGGCCGTGCACGAACCCCGCATCGTCGACTCCATGAAACTTGATGTCCGCGGCCATCACGTGCTGCTCGTGGACGACATCCTCGACACCGGAAAGACGCTCGCCGCCGTCGCCGGCATGATCAAGGCCAAGGGCGCACTCTCCGTGAAAACCTGCGTGCTGCTCGACAAGAAAGCCCGCCGCGCCGTGCCTTTTGAGGCGGACTACGTCGGCTTTCACATCCCCAACGAATTCGTCGTCGGCTACGGCCTCGATTTCAACGAGCGCTACCGCAACCTCCCCTGTATCGGCGTCCTGAAGCCGAAATTCTACGGCGGAAAGTGATTCCCCTCGGGAAGGCCCGCGTCCCTGCGGGCCGTCTTGCTGTAGGAGCGGGTTAACCCCGCGATCTTTCGTGGCCTGACGCCCCCTTTTGCATCCGGTCCGCAAAAAGTGGCGGAGAGAGAGGGATTCGAACCCTCGATAGAGTTTCCCCTATGCAGCTTTAGCAAAGCTGTGCCTTCAGCCACTCGGCCATCTCTCCGGAGGTGAGCCGGCAAGGAAACCGGCCGGACCGGCGAGTGCAAGGGCTTTTTCCTCGGGCAGGAAATCCCATTGAACCGCGGATTTCACGGATGGACACGAATGAGGGATGAACCTCCAAGCACGACGTAATATTCGTTCCCGTTCCTTCCTTTTTGTGTCTCTTTGCGCCTTTTTGTGGCCACTGCCTTGGTTCATTTCTGGGTGTTTCGTGTATTCCGTGGTTTCCAAGTCTGGGTTGATTTATCCGTGTTAATCCGTGCCCATCTGTGGTTAAAAAAGCCGTGGCCGCCCCTCTCCTTCTCGATTTTCAGCACCTCACCGTCCCGCGGGGCGATCGCTATGTGCTGCGCGATTTCTCGCTCCAGATCAGGCGCGGCGAGCATGTGGCCCTGCTCGGTCCCAACGGCTCGGGCAAGTCCACCCTCGTGAAGGCCATCACCCGCGAGATCTATCCGGTGGACCGACCCGGCCTGCGCTTCCAACTTCTCGGTCGCGACGATTGGGACATCAACGACCTGCGTGGCCACTTCGGCATCGTGGCCCTCGACCAGCTTCACAATCTCTCGCACGAGGTCACGCTGCGCCAGGTGACGGCCCGCGAGCTCGTGCTGTCCGGCTTCTTCAACAGCCTCGGTCTCTGGCCGCACCACCGCGTAAAGCCCGCGCAGGAGCGCCAAGCCCGCGCCATCCTGCGCTTCCTCGAAATCGGTCATCTCGCGCACCGCCCCGTCTCGCAGATGTCGTCGGGCGAACAGCGTCGCGCCATGATCGGCCGCGCGCTCATCCACGATCCCGAAACACTCGTGCTCGACGAACCGACCACCAGCCTCGACCCGGGCGCCGTGCGCGAATTCCGCAGCCTGCTCCGCAAGCTCGCCCGCGCCGGCCGCACGCTGCTGCTCGTGACGCACCATATCGCCGATGTGATTCCGGAGATCGAGCGCGTCATCCTCATGCAGGAGGGCCGCATCGTCGGCGACGGCTCAAAGGCCCAACTGCTCACCTCGGCGCGGCTGTCGCGGCTGTTCGGCACGAAGCTGAAGGTGGTGAAGTCCGGACGGAATTACGACGTGATGTGATTGGAGGGCGGCATCTCCGAATGCCGCCTCGCAGGCCGCGCGGTGATTGCACGAAGGCGGGATTTGGAAATCCCGCCCTACAAAAGAAAAGCCCGCGGTTTCCCGCGGGCTTGGAAGTTAAGCTGGATCGCCACGGCGTGCTTGGCACGCCTCGCGATGGCGAGGATCGTTCAATACCGATAATGCTCGGGCTTGTAGGGGCCTTCGACCGGGACGCCGAGGTATTCGGCTTGCTCCTTGGTGAGCGTGGTCAGCTTGGCGCCGATCTTCTCGAGGTGCAGGCGGGCGACTTCTTCGTCGAGATGCTTGGGCAGGCGATAAACGCCGATCTTGTAGGTATCCTTGTTCTTCCAGAGGTCGAGCTGCGCGAGCGTCTGGTTGGTGAAGGAGTTGGACATCACGAACGACGGATGGCCGGTGGCGCACCCGAGGTTCACGAGGCGGCCCTCGGCGAGCATGTAGATGCTGTTCCCCTTCGGGAAGGTATACATGTCGTATTGCGGTTTGATGTTGGTGCGCTTGGCACCGGAGGCATTCAGGCGGTCAACCTGGATCTCGTTGTCGAAGTGACCAATGTTACAGACGATGGCCTGGTCCTTCATCCGCTGCATGTGCTCGAGCGTGATGATATCCTTGTTGCCGGTCGTGGTAACGTAGATGTCGGCGACGCCGAGGGTGGACTCGATCGTGTTGACCTCGAAGCCTTCCATCGCGGCCTGCAGGGCGTTGATGGGGTCGATTTCGGTGACGATGACGCGGGCGCCAAAGCCCTTGAGCGAAAACGCGGAGCCTTTGCCCACATCGCCGTAACCGCACACGCAGGCAACCTTGCCCGCTATCATGACGTCGGTCGCGCGCTTCAGACCGTCGGCGAGCGACTCGCGGCAGCCGTAGAGATTGTCGAACTTCGACTTCGTAACCGAGTCGTTGACGTTGATCGCGGGGACGCGGAGCTTGCCCTTCTCCATCATCTGGTAGAGGCGGTGCACGCCGGTGGTGGTCTCCTCGGAGACGCCGCGCCATTCCTTTACCATCGTGGTCCACTTGAGCGGGTCCTCCTTGTGGACACGCTTGAGCAGGTTCTTGATGACCTGCTCCTCGTGCGAGCCGGACGGGGTGTTGACCCAATCGCTGCCCTCTTCGAGTTCGCAGCCCTTGTGGATGAGAAGCGTCACGTCACCGCCGTCATCGACGACGAGCTGCGGACCCTTGCCGCCCGGGAAGCTGACGGCCTGCAGGGTGAGATCCCAGTATTCCTCGAGGGTCTCGCCTTTCCAAGCGAAGACGGGCGTGCCGGCGGCGGCGATGGCCGCGGCGGCGTGGTCCTGCGTCGAGAAGATGTTGCACGAGGCCCAGCGGACGTCGGCGCCGAGCTCCTTGAGGGTCTCGATGAGCACGGCGGTCTGGATCGTCATGTGCAGCGAGCCGGTGATGCGGACATCCTTGAGGGGCTTGCCGGGACCGAACTTTTTGCGGACGGAGACGAGGCCGGGCATCTCGTGCTCGGCGACGGAGATTTCCTTGCGGCCCCAATCGGCGAGGGAGATATCCTTGACCTTGTAGTCGGTGGCTTTGGCGGAAGAGGAGGCGGTAGACATGGTTTGATGTGGGTTCTTGGGTCCGGGTTCTCGGGTCTGGGGCACGGAGGCGGGGCTCAGTGCTTGATGGCGGCGCGGAGGGCGGCGGCCTTGGTGGTCTCCTCCCAAGGCAGCCCTTTTTTGCCGAAGTGACCGTAATTGGTCGTCTGGCGGTAGATCGGGTGCAGGAGGTTGAGCTGGGTGACGATGTCAGCCGGCTTGAAGCTGAACACCGCCTGAACGGCGGCCGTGATCTGCTCGTCGGAAATGCCGAGCTTGGCGGTGCCGAAAGTTTCCACGCGCACCGACACGGGCTGCGGATGGCCGATGGCGTAGGCGAACTGGATCTCGGCGTGCGTCGCGAGGCCCGAAGCCACGATGTTCTTGGCGACCCAGCGGCCCATGTAGGCGGCCGAGCGGTCCACCTTCGACGGATCCTTGCCCGAGAAGGCACCGCCGCCGTGACGGCCCCAGCCGCCGTAGGTGTCGACGATGATCTTGCGGCCGGTGAGGCCGGAGTCGCCTTGCGGACCGCCAATGACGAAGCGGCCCGTGGGATTGATGAGATACTCGGTCTTCTTGTTCAGCATCCGCGCGGGGATGACCTTCTTGATGACGTTTTCGATGAGGTATTTCTCAATTGTGCTGTGCGCGACATCGGCGGTGTGCTGCGTGGAGATGACGACATTCACGACCTCGACCGGGATGTCGTTCTCGTAGCGGATCGACACCTGCGACTTGGCGTCGGGGCGGAGCCACGGAGCCTTGCCGGACTTGCGAATCTTGGTCAGCTCGCGACCGAGACGGTGCGCGAACATGATTGGCGTCGGCATCAGCTCCGGCGTCTCATTGCAGGCGTAGCCAAACATGATGCCTTGGTCGCCGGCGCCCTGCTCGGCGGTCTTCTTGCCCTTCGCCTTCTTGGCGTCCACGCCCTGCGCGATGTCGGGCGACTGACGGGTGAGGTAATTGTTGATGAACACCTGGTCGGCGTGAAACACGTCGTCGTTGTTCACGTAGCCGATCTCGCGAATCGCGGCGCGCACGATGGCCTCGTAGTTGAGCTTGGCACTCGTGGTGATTTCACCGGCGAGGATGACCATGTTGGATTTCACCATGGTCTCGCAAGCGACGCGGCTGTGTTTGTCCTGCGCGAGGCAGGCATCGAGCACGCTGTCGGAAATGAGGTCGGCGACCTTGTCGGGATGACCTTCGCCAACCGATTCGGAGGAAAATACAAAGGAATTAGCCATGGCGCAGGGAACGGCACATTCCCGGGTCGAGCAAGGAAAATATCATCGCATCGGGATTCCATGATACATCCCGGAAATCGCGTTGTTTAACCCTAATGTCCGGATAGCCTCGTGTCGTATAGGAGGTTGCGCATCCCCCTATGACACAAGCCCCTGAGACGACCAAGCCCGGCTTGGCTGGCCGCCGTATCCTGATCGTTGACGACGACAGGCTGAACGTGCGCATCCTCACCAGTATCCTCAACCCCGAGGGTTACGAGCTGCGCGCCGCCCATTCCGGCGAGGAAGCCCTCACGATTTATGAGGAGTTCAAGCCCGACCTCGTGCTGCTCGACGTGATCATGCCGGGCATCAACGGCTTTGAGACCTGCCGCACGTTGAAGGCCCGCCACGGCGAACTGCTCGCGCCCGTGGTCTTCATCACCGCCAAATCCGAATCCGACGACGTCGTCGAAGGTCTCGCCGCCGGCGGTGTGGATTATCTGCCGAAACCGTTCAAGGCCCGCGAAGCCCTCGCCCGCCTTCGCACGCATTTGCAGAACCGCCTGCTCAACGAACAGCAGCGCCAGCTCGTCGCCCAGCTCAGCTCCGCCAACGCCGCCAAGAACAAGCTCCTCGGCATGGTGGCCCACGATCTCCGCAATCCCCTCGCCTCCATTCGCGGCCTCGCCGATTTCCTCTCCGACGGCACCGTCGGCCAGCTAACGCCCGACCAGCTCGACCTCGTGAAAACCATCCAGGACACGAGCCAGTCCATGCTCACCATGGTCAACGAACTGCTCGATCTCTCCGTCATCGAATCCGGCGAACTGAAGATCCACCCCGAGCTGCGTCCCATCGCCGAGCTGATCAACAAATCCGTTTACCTGAACAACATCAACGCCGCCAAGAAAGGTTCGCGCATCGATCTCGCGCCGCTCGACCCCACCGTCGATCTTCGCATCGACGCCGACAAGGTGAAGCAGGTCATCGACAATCTTCTCAGCAACGCCATCAAGTTCTCGCCGCCCAACTCGGTCGTCGCGGTGGAAATGGAAACGAGCGAGGCCTACTATTCCATTCTCGTTCGCGACCAGGGTCCCGGCATCCCCGAGGACGAGCGCCACAAGCTCTTCAAGGACTTCAGCCAGACTTCGGTGAAGCCCACCGCCGGCGAAAAGAGCACCGGCCTCGGCCTGGCCATCTGCAAGCGCATCATGGAGTCCCACGGCGGCGGCATCTCCGTCGAAAATGCCCCCGGTGGCGGCGCGGTTTTCAAGATCACCTTTCCCCTACCCCAATGAGCTTTCCCCGGAAAATTCTCCTCACTGACGACGAAGCCCACATCCGAAAGTTCATCGGCCTCGTGCTGAAAAAATTCGGCGACCCGCGCATCCTCGAAGCGAGCGACGGTGCCGTCGCCGTGAAACTCTACGAGCAGGAGAAGCCCGACCTCGTGCTCCTCGACGTGAACATGCCCAACATGGACGGCCTGCAGGCGCTCGCGGAGATCAAGCGGCTCGATCCCGACGCGCTCGTCGTAATGCTCACCTCGCTCGCCAACCGCCAGACGGTCGAGGAATGCGTGCGCCTCGGCGCCGCCGACTACATCCGCAAGGACACCCCGCGCGAGGAACTGACCGCGCGCTTCACCGAGATCATCGCCGACTGTTTCGGCGACGACCAGCCGGAGGCCGCACCATGAGCGCCCGTCCTCCCTCCGGTGGCCCGCCACCTGCCTTCACCGGCATCACCGAGGTTCGCTACTCGCTGCCCGACCTTCTGCGCGAAGTGCAGCTCGAACGCGACGCCCCGGCGTTTGCCATGGAAAAACTCGAACAGGTCGAGATCGCCAAACTGTTCCAAAAAAACCGTCCCCGCCGTGCCCCACGAACCGGAAAATAAGGAATTTCTCCGGCTCGTCGCCGGGATCCCCCACTTTGATTTCGCCGCTGAGATCGAGGCGACTGGCAACGTCCATGGTGCCGGCACGCTCGCGCACCTCCAGGCCATCATCGACGAGAAACTCCTCTCCAAGGACGAAGCCTGCCGTCTCTGGGCCAACTCCATCGGCATCGCCTACGTGGACGTCCTCGCGTCGGCCATCACCGACGAGGCCGTTGCCAGGATCCCCCTGACCATCGCCAAGAAGATCAAGGCCATGGGCCTCTACCTCATCGACGGCGTGCTCACCGTCGCCCTCGCCAACCCGCAGGACAAGGATATCGTTCGCCGCCTCGAGCAGATCACGCAGGTCCCCGTAAGCCCCGTCTTCTGCCTGCCGTGCGAAATCGATGACGCCATCTCGATCCAGTATTCCACCGAGAAGACGCTCACCGACAGCCTCACCGACCTCGAACACGACGATTTCTTCAAACGCAGTGATGACAACGGCGGCGGCTTCGACGCGCTGGCCGAGTCCGAATCGCTCGTGCGCGTGCTCGACGAACTCATCTATTTCGCGCTCCGCGAGCGTGCCACGGATATCCACATCGAGCCGCACGAGATCCAGTCGCGCATCCGTTTCCGCGTGGACGGCATGATGCGCGAAGTCCTCACCTTCTCGCGCAAGCTCCACCGCGCCATCGTCGCCCGCCTCAAGATTCTCTGCAACCTGAACATCGCCGAGTCGCGCTTCCCCGCCGACGGCCGCTTCTCCCTCTCGATCGGCACCACCAAGGCCAACTTTCGCTTCTCCTCCCTGCCCACCATCAACGGCGAGAAGGTCGTCATCCGTGTCCTGGCTTCCACGGGAAAGAAGTCCATGATGACGCTCGACAAGATGCTCATCTCGCAACCGATCCTCGCGCCGTTCCGCCGGCTCGTGCAGAATCCCAGCGGCATCATCTTCGTCACCGGCCCCACCGGCAGCGGCAAGACCACCACGCTTTACGCCGCGCTTCAGGAAATCAACAGCCCCTCCGTCAACATCTCCACCATCGAAGACCCGGTGGAAATTACCCTGCCGGGTGTCACGCAGAGCCAGGTCAATTCGCACATCGACCTCAAGTTTGGCACCGTGCTGCGCTCGCTGCTGCGGCAGGATCCCGACGTCATTCTCATCGGCGAAATCCGCGATCTCGAAACCGCCAAGATCGCCACCGAGGCCGCGCTCACCGGCCACCTCGTCTTCGCCACGCTGCACACCAACACCGCCGCGCAGGCCATCACCCGCCTCGTCGAGATCGGCGTGGAACCCTACATGGTCGCGCCGTCCGTCATCGGCGTGCTCGCGCAGCGCCTCGCCGCCCGCATCTGCGAACGCTGCAAGGAGGCCTACTACCCGCCGCGCGAAGTGTTGCAGAAATACTTCCTCGATGAAGGCCTCACCGAGGTGCCGTTCTACCGCGGCAAGGGTTGTCCGCACTGCCGCGGCACCGGCTACAAGGGCCGCGTCGCTTTCCACGAGCTCGTGCTCATCACCGAGGAAATCCGCCAGCTCATTTCCGACGGACGCAGCGCACAGGAAATCACCCGCGCCGCCACCCGCGTCGGCTACAAACCGCTTCGCTACGACGGCTTGCGCAAGGTGCTTCTTGGCCTCACCACTATTGAGGAAATCGAGCAGAACACGTCTTTCGAGTGGGCCTCCTGAACTCAACCCTGCCCTGCGCCTAATCATTTTCGTTCTCATAGTCTTAATCGTTCTCTCCGCCTACACCGCCGCACCCTTCCAAACCCGAGATTGAGAGAAAGATTCCGGCTCCTTCCCCTCGTCCTCCGCCTTCCGTCCTCTGTCTTCCGTCCCCCGTCCTCCCCCGCCATGAACCCTCCCGTTGATCCCCAAGCCCTCGCCGGCCTCCGCGAACTCAACCCCGAGGATCCCGCTTTCCTGCGCGAGCTCATCGACGTTTTTCTGGAGGACGTGCCCCAGCGCTTCGCGGAACTGGAACAAGCGCTCACCAGTGGCGACGCCGCGCTCCTCACGCGCGCCGCGCACACCATCAAAGGCAGTTGCAGCAACTTTGGCGCGACCGACCTTGCCGCCGTCGCCCTTCAGATGGAGATGCAGGGTAAATCAAAATCCTTTACCGACGCCAAAGCCACCCTCCCCGCCCTCAAAGCCGAATTCGCCCGCGTGGAAGAAGCCCTCAAGCAGCATCGCTGAGCTGGCAGAGCAACCACACACCCCGCCCCAGCGGGCAGCAGCCTTCGCCAAGCCTTCGGCTCCCACGCCCCTCTTCATAGAGGGGATTTTCGTTAGCGTGGATTGGAATCCCCTCTATCAAGAGGGGTGGCGCGAAGCGACGGGGTGTGTCGGCCTTGGTCATCAGCCGAACCGGTTTTGACCACAGATTGCACGGATCATCACGGATGACACCAGCGGCCCTTGGCTGTTGACCCTTTGTCATCGCGAGGCCCGCAACGCGGGCCGTGGCGATCCAGCTGGATTGCTTCGTCACCTGCGAACGCGGGATTCTAGCAATGACAGATCAAAAACTGATGCAGGATTCTTCGGCGCCTATAGGCGCTCGGAACACGCGACTCGCAGGCCAAATCCTTTTTGCGCCTTTTCGTGGCCAAAGAGCAGAGTCTTTTCCCCTGTAGGGTCGGCGCTTGCGCCGACCTCGTCTCATCCGTGTTAATCCGTGCCATCCGTGGCCACCCCCGCCTTGGCCCCTTTCGTGTATTTCGTGTATTTAGTGGTGCCCCTCAATCCGGTTGTCTTCCTCTGCGATTTTTGTGCTTTTTGTGGCCATCCCAGATTGCTCGATCCCGCCATGAAGCCCCGCCACTTTCCCATTTTCACTCTCACTCTGGCCCTCGCCGCAGTCTCCGCGCCCGCGCTCGAATGGAAGACCACCCACCTCGAACTCCGCACCGCGCCGCTGCAGAAGACCACCGAGACCTTCTTCGAGTTCACCAATCCGTCCGACAAGCCCGTCACCATCACCGGCGTGGAATCAAGCTGCGATTGTCTCGACGCCACGGCCAGCGCCAAGGTCATCGCCCCCGGCGCCAGCGGACGCATCAATGCCAAGTTCACGGTCGGCGACCGCTTCGGCCCCTACCAGCGCACCATTTTCGTGAGCACCGACGAGAGCAAGGTGCCCGTCGCCCTCACCGTGCAGCTCGACGTGCCCGAGTTCGCCACGGTCACGCCTCGCAGCGTCGAGTGGAAGCTCGGCGCACCCGCCGCCGAGCAGACCGTCGAGATCGCCGTCGCCGCCGGCCTCGAGCTGACTCTTTCCAACGTGCAGGCCACGAGCGACGCCTTTGGCGCGCGCCTCGAGACCGTCGAAGCCGGCCGCCGCTACCGCCTGCACGTCGCGCCCAAGTCCACGCAGGAAGCCGCCAACGCCGCCTTCCGCCTCTACGGCCAGAC
>JBIQJF010000088.1:0-4970 GCA_044507675.1 Opitutales bacterium
AACCGCGCACCAGGAGGCGTTGTGCCGGCGCGAGCGTTTTGCGCGCTCCAGCGCCAGCCTCAACCCCAAGCGACCCATCCGGGGCGACTTCGCAAACGGTAACCAACTCGCCGTTATTCAGCCGCGTTCCCTCGACGGACTTGCCGTTGAATTTGAGCAGGAGCCGGTCACCTGTCGCGATTTCCGTTTCTTTCGCCGTCGCGACCACGAGGCGGTCAGCATAGCGATAGCTCATGGTCGATTGGACGCCGTTCTTTTCGATCACGACGCCGCGTTCGTTGGCACCGACGATGGCACAGAGATCGCCTTTCGCGAAGCGACCGTAGCCACGGATGAAAGACGCGAAGTGCCCCGCTTGGTAAAAGCGGGCGTCCTTTTTCTGCGCTTCGTCCAAATCCACCGGCTGATAAGTCGTGAGCGTCCGGCTGGGGCCGAGCTTTCCGGCCTCCTGCATTTTGGCGCGAATCGCATCATTGACGGTGCGCACCTCCTCGCGGGTTTGAGCCACAACCAAGGCCTTTTCTTTCCGCTCCAGTGCGGCCAGGTATTCCGTCACGAGCGCGTCGCGTCGATTTTCGCCGGTCACCTCACGGATGCATCCCAGCCGATCAAGGGCATCAAATGACGCGGCCACTTTGCCATCGGCGGCCTCTTTGACCGCGCGCCGGTAAGCCCGGATAAACGTGCGCTGCTGCACCGTCTCGCCAAGATTGGGATCTTGCCGCCGTATGGAGTGAATCACCGCGGGCTTGAGACCCGAGTGCTTTTCGATGGCGCGCAGTGCATCCGAGGCGGCGACCGCGCCATGCTGGCGAGTATCGCCGGATAGGATCAAACGCCCATGGCTGGCCCGCACCGTGCGGATGAGTTCGGCAAGCTGGCGTGCCCCAATTTGGCCTGCCTCATCGACGATGACCACTGAGTCACGGGCGAGCTGCTTTTGCTGCAAGAAGCGGGCGAGCGTCTCGGCACCCAAACCGTCGGCCTGCAAGTCCTGCACCTGCTGGCGTTGTGGCGCGAGCACCACGACGGGCCGGTCGGCCGCCATCAAACCCCGCTCCACTTCTTTCAAAGCGAAGCTTTTCCCGGTGCCCGCGCCACCGCGAAACAGCGTGATAAAATCCCGGCTGCGCAGAATCTTTTCCACCGCCGCAGCTTGTTCGGCCGACAGGGTGGGCGACGCATGATGATCCGGGTTTAGCGCCGAGTGCCGGTTGCGGCCGTCATGCGCCGCCACCACGACCTCGAGTTCCCAGCCCAATACCTCGCGGGAAGTGAGTTTGTCTGTGCCTTTCTCGCGTAATAGGCCGCGCTGCTCGATGGCTTGGCGTAGGTCATCGAGGTTGAAGTCCATACCGCGCCCGCGCTCCAACGCAGCGGCCATGAGTTCATGATCTTGCACTACTGAGCGGCGCTCGAAGAGATGCTGTTCCGCCCAAGTGACGATGCCGACCAAGTCGGCCTTTTGGGTCACTTGAGGTTTGACCGCCTGCACCGCGCGCAAGGCCGAAAGCTCCGCTGGCGGCATTTCACGCCGCCATGTCTCGCGCAATCGGTCGGCAGTCGAATCCTTCAGTTTGCGGCGCCGGTTCCCATGCGCCACCCGTTCACGCAGGTCTTTTATGTTTCCGATGACCTCGCCTTTCTTGAGCCGCTCCCGGGTCTCCTGGTCGATTTGCTGATGCCGTTTTGAAAACCGGGCGATGACACTTTGCGGCACACCTTTGATTTCGAAACCACGGGCGTGATTTTCGATTTCGTAGCCGAGAGCGCGAAGGCCCTTGCACAGCTCGTGCCGGTAGAAATTCGTGGCAAACCGGTGCGCCCGATACATGCCGGCCGGATGAAGCGCCTTCCAGCAGTTTTCCACCGGATCGAAGGTGGCATTCATCACGACGCAATGCGTGTGGAGATGCGGATCGAGTTCCCGGCTGGTCTCGTGCCGGAAGCATGCCGTCACCAGATTCCCGGTCACCCGTTCGCTATTCTGACCCGATTTCCGGACCCGCGACTCGGCGCGCTTTTCAAGCTCCAGCATGGTCTGCCGAACGGCCCTTTCATGCAGCGCCAAAATACGTTCATCCTGGAAAAGGGCGACGACGGAAATGCTCTTTGGCGGGGCTATCGTGAAGTCGAAAAAGATACGCCGGTTGGCCTTCACGTCGTCACCTTCCTGCCGAACCGAGTTCAACCGCTGGCCCAACCGAAGTCCCGTTTCAGGATGCTTTCCTTCGCACAAGGCGATGAAGGCATTCTCCCCAACTGGCCCCTTTAGACCCAGCTTTTCGGCACCCGCACCCAGCCATTCGCCCGTGACTTTCTGGCCCTCTGAATAGTAGTCGCCTGCACCCAAGTGCTCGCGAAAATACTGCTTCGCATTCTTCAGGTTAAACTGGATTTTTGTTTGGATCATCATCCAAACAGCCGCGTCAACCGCGCGAACTTACGAAACGAAGTCTCGTTTCGTTTTGATGAGACACCCTACCCCTTGCGGTGAACCGCAACGACCGGGCTTTCGTAAATGCGACACGCCGTCTGGCGCAGGATGCGCGGGGCAGGGTGAATCACCGACCAACGGAGGCGGCCTGAGCGGCCGTCGTCCCGTCCGGCACGACGCCACGCCGCGCTGCGCTGTTTCGGCGTGCCCTCGTGATGGCGGGATGCAGCGGCACGGTCACGGAGACTCGGGCGCGTCCATCGCTTCGGGCCGCCTGCGGCTCCCCTGCTCTCCCTCTGTCCCGAGACTCCACGCCGGCCGCAAGGCATCCGGCCAGCCGGCCGGCTTCTGAAATACGATCACCGGACCGCAATCCGAGCGGTGCCCTCGCTGAGGGCAACAGGCGTTGCCGGGCCGGATATTGAGCCAAACGGGACGCGCCCGGCCACTATTCTACGGCCTCAAACAGGCCCCGCAGGCGTTCATAAAGCGGCCTCAAATCCTGTCGGTAGGCCTTACGCACTTCCGACCCCAACAGGTTGGGCCGGGACTTGAGTAGCCCCAACAGCCGCCCGGCCAGCACCGCGTGGCGAGGTAGCGGACGAAGCGCCACGGTGCGGCCGGGTGACTTTGGCTCGGTGGCGATACCCAGTCGAAAATATGCCTGTCGCAGGCTCATGCCGTGAAGGAACGTCGCATCCGAGACACTCTTTGCCAGCAGCATGTAGCGCTGTGCGGTGCGTGGTGATCCGGAAAAATAACGTTCCAGCCAAAGAAGCCATGCGCCCGCACCCATCGAATGCCTGACATGCCGCTTCTCCACTGCCAACAGTTGACCGGCTTTCCAGGCGGCTACCAACGCCGCATGGAGCGCGTCCCGGGAATCGCCGCTTAATTTCACGGCCTCCGCGTGCAGCCGATTGATCTCATCAGCGGTCGAGGGGCACCGCGCCGGGGATGGGATTTCGGCCTTCATGGCTTCAGCCCGGTTGTTTGCCGAAACTCGGCTGCCAGCTTGTGCACCGCTTGCCGGGAGCAGCCGCCCAGCGTGCCGATTTGATCAAGGGTTGCCCCATCAATTAGGTCGGGACGGATGCAAAACAGCGCGACACAAGCACGCAGGCCGCGATCTTCGAGCGTCCGGCCATCCGCTATCCAAATCAGAAGACGGCAAATCACGTCCGTGGCCATGGCGACGGCTTCTTGCCGCGGATTGATCGGCTCGCAGAAGAATTCATGCGCCTCTGGTTTCATACCACCCATTCGCGCCCTGGAACGGATTTGGCTCAACGACGTGCTCCTACCGACTTCCGGGGAGGCCCCATCCCCTAAAAACAGTAGTCGAAAAATCGGCATCGCCGCACGATGTATGCGGCCTGGCCGCAGCGTTTTATCTGGTATAAGCGCCGAAACCTCACTTTATACGGTCGTTAAACACCGATTCTTCACGTTTCAGCTGTTTTCGGGTCTCTTAACCTCCCATTTTCATGCCCTTCATTTTCGGTTCATCGGACACCGCCGAGGCGAACCAACTCGCCAGAATGATCAAGCGGGGAGAGGCGCGCAAGCTCGCCTCGCGAATCTACACCACCGATTTATCCAGCCGACCCGAGGATGTCATCCGCGCTGATCTGCCGGCCATCATCCGGCATTTCTATCCCGGTGCGGTCATCAGCTACCGCACGGCAATTGAAGCCAAGCCCTCGGCGGCAGGTTTTTATCATCTCACCTATGGCCGGAAGGACAAAACGCACGTATTGCCGGGGGTCACGCTTCGCATTTGGAAAGGCGTGCCCGCCCAGGCAGGCGACACCCAACTCGGGGCGGATTTGTTCATGGCCTCACGCCCACGGGCTTTGCTGGAAAATCTGACCGAAAGCCGTGCCCGGGCCGGAAGCGAGCGCAAGACATTGGACCGCGCGGCCGTCGAGGGCTGGCTGGACCGGCTCTGCCGGATTCACGGGCCGGACGAGCTGCGGCGACTGCTGGCCGCGATGGAAGAAATTGCGCCACGGCTGGAGCTGTCAGGGGCGGCGACCCGAGCCCGGGAGATTATCACCGCCCTCCTCGACGGCGATAAGGAAGACGCCCTTGTCTCGCCGGTGGGGCGGGCGCGCGCACGCCGCGAGCCTTACGACCCGGACCGCCTGTCGCTTTTCACGCGACTGGCCACCCGTCTGGCGACGGAGACTTTCGCCCCGCTGCCGGAACGGCCGACGGCGGAACGCCGGCTCCATGCTTTTTGGGAAGCCTATTTTTCCAATTACATCGAGGGCACGGTGTTCACCGTCCAAGAGGCCCGGGAAATCGTTTTCGATCACAAGATGCCCGCCGCGCGGCCGAAGGACGCCCATGACATCCTGTCCACGTTCCATCTCGCTACGGACGGCCACAATCGTCGGGAAATTCCGCGAGATGCTGCCGAATTTTTGCGGCTGCTTGAAGTCCGGCACGCCCGCCTGATGCACGACCGGCTCGATATTGGGCCGGGCCGTTTCAAAGAGACGGCGAATCGCGTCGGGACCCGGGAGTT
>JBIQJF010000007.1:0-128377 GCA_044507675.1 Opitutales bacterium
GATATGATGTTTCGCAGGAAGAAACCGAATTCCGCCGCCCCCGCCAACCTCGTCACCCTCGTGGCCGAAGCCACCGAAGCCTTCGGGCATCGTCCGAGTTGGGACGAGTATTTCATGGCCACGGCGAAACTCATCGCTTCGCGTTCCAACTGTGAGCGGCTCAACGTCGGTTGCGTCATCGTCTCGTCGGGTGCGCGCAAGAACCGGTTGATTGCCGCCGGCTACAACGGCTGGCTTCCCGGCACGCCGCACGCCTCGCGCATGCGCGACGGACATGAACAGGCGACGGTCCACGCCGAGCAGAACGCGATCGCCGATGCCGCCCGCCGCGGTTCGAGCGTGGACGGCTGCACCGCTTTCGTGACGCATTATCCGTGCATCCATTGCGCGAAGATCCTGGCTGCCGCCGGCATCGCCGAAATCAAATATCACGACGACTACCGCAACGATCCGCTGGTCCGGCCGATCCTCAAGGAAGCCGGCGTGAAAATCACCCGGCTCTGACCGGCGTCGCTTTCCAAGTTGCCATGAAAGAACGCCGCACCGCGCGGAAACTCCCGACTCTCGCCGGCCAGTTATTGCTGGCGCATCCGGTGCTGCGCGATCCGCATTTCCGCCGCACCGTGGTGTTGCTCTCCGGGCACGACGCCGAGGGAGCGATGGGCGTGGTGCTCAATCGTCCGCTCAACCGGCAGCTGGGTGAACTCAACGCCGACTTTGCACTCGGTCCGCTGGCCGGCGTGCCGCTCTATGCGGGCGGGCCGGTGGACCATGAACATCTGATCATCGTGACTTGGCAGTGGGTTCCTGCGGATCAGGCTTTCCAGCTGACCTTTGGTGTCGAATTGGACCGGGCGACGGAACTCATCGGGCAGCCCGGGCTGACCATGCGGGCTTTTTTGGGCTATTCCGGCTGGAGCAAGGGACAGCTCGAAAACGAAATGAAACACGACACGTGGCTCGTTACGCCGGTCGAAGGCGATTGGCTGATCAAACACGATGGCGTGCCACTCTGGCGTCACTTGGTGACCCACATCGACCCCGATCTAAAGGTATTGGCGGACGCCCCTGACGATCCGGCTTTAAACTAGCTCCATCAGTGGTTTGCGGGTTATTGCGAAGGCCGATTTGTGGTCACTGAGGTGCCAGTCGCGGTCGCAGCAGGCAATCGCTGCAGAAGAAGACGCATCCAAAAATATTTTCCTTTGACACTACCCCACGCGGCCCCCTTCTTCTGTCCCTTTATGAAAGTCGTTTCCTCCATCAAATCCGCCAAACTGCGTCACCCGGCCTGCCAGGTCGTCCGTCGCAAGGGCAAGATTTACGTCATCAACAAGGTCGAGCCGCGTTACAAGGCGCGCCAAGGCTGATTAACACCCATTTCCTGTGAAGACCGAAGGCCATCCCGCCCTTAACAACGTCTGCTTCCTCGATATCGGAACGGGCAAGAAATTCCTGACCAAGTCCACGATGAAGTCCGCCCGCACCGAGAAGATCGACGGGCAAGATTACTACGTCGTGGTGCGCGACGTGACCATGGACTCGCATCCCGCCTACACCGGCGAGAAGCGCCTCGTGGACACCGCCGGCCGCGTCGAGAAGTTCACCACGAAGTTCAAGCGCGCCACCAAGGTCAAGTAAGGCGTCCGCTCGGACCTCCTTTTCCGAAGCCCTCCCATCGCGGAGGGCTTTTTGTTTTCCGGCCCAGAGCTGCGTATGGGTGTCATTCGCGGCAAAAATCCTTCCCTCCGGCCGTTTCCGTGTGTTCCGTGTGCTTCGTGGTGACCCAACCGACCAAACTTCTCTGTCTCGATTGCGATTCGACGCTCAGTGCCATCGAAGGCGTGGATGAACTCGCCCGCCTGCGCGGACCGGCGGTGCTTGCCGAAGTCGCGCAGATGACCAACGACGCGATGGACGGCAAAATCCCGCTTGAGTCCGTTTTCGCCCGCCGCTTGGAGATCATCCGGCCCGGTCGCGCCGAAACCGAGGCGGTCGGCGCACACTACATTCGCGAGATTGAGCCGACCGCCCGCGAAACGGTTGCTGCGTTGAAAGCCGCCGGCTGGACGCCGGTCATCGTGAGCGCCGGTTACACCCAAGCCATTGAGCCGCTGGCCAAGCTGCTGGGTATCGCGCGCATCGAGGCCGTGCGACTGGATTTTGACGCAGCCGGTCATTATGCGGGTTTCGACGCCGCGCATCACGCCACCCGCAAGGGCGGCAAGCCCGAGATCGTGAGCGCCTTGAAGGCCGAGTTCGCGGCGGCGCGCACCGTTGCCGTGGGTGACGGAGTCAGTGATTTGGAAACGCGTGATGTGGTTGACCTGTTCGTGGGCTTTGGTCGTTATGCCGAGCGCGCCAAGGTCAAGGCCGGGGCGCATGCCTACATCAGGAGCCTCGCGGACCTCGTTCCGTTGCTGGCTTAAATCCGGTTGCGGTTCGCCGCAGCCTGAATCCTCAGCCTCCATGTTGCGACGAATCGCCCTTTGTTTCTTGTTCCTCCTTGCGCCAGCGCTTTGGGCTGCTGGCGCCGCGCCGACGGCGGACTTTCCCCGCGCGCTGTCCACCTACGCCGATCCGACCGACGGTGGCATCATTGATGTGCTCAAGGCGCGGGCCGCAGCCGAACCGTTCAACGTCGTGGCGACGCTCATCTTCGTGCTTGCTGTGCTGCACACCTTCGCGACTGCCAAGATCCGCCATTGGGCGCATGTCGTCGAACATCACCATCTCGAAAAGCTTAAGTCCCGGCCCAAGCCGATCGATCGTGACGACGACGGCCGGCCCGATGAGGTGAGTTTCTGGGGCCAGATCCTGCACTTCTTCGGTGAAGTGGAGGCTGTGTTCGGCATCTGGGTGATCGTGCTGGGCGGCGCGATTGTGTGGTTCAAGGGCGTGGATACGACTGTGCATTATCTCGCCGACACCGTGAACTTCACGGAACCCATGTTCGTGGTGGTGATCATGGCGCTCGCTTCCACGCGTCCGGTCATGCGCTTGGCCGAGCAGTGTCTGCAGGTGGTGGCCAATATCGGTGGCGGTGCCCCTTGGGCTTGGTGGCTTTCGATTCTGACGCTTGGACCTCTGCTTGGATCATTCATCACCGAGCCGGCCGCCATGACCATCGCCGCCTTGCTGCTCGGCAAGCAGTTCTACGAGCTGCGGCCGTCGTCCAAGCTGATGTATGCCACCCTCGGCCTGCTCTTCGTGAACATCTCCATCGGTGGCACGCTCACGCATTTCGCCGCACCTCCGGTGCTGATGGTCGCGGCAGCGTGGGGCTGGGACATTAAATACATGTTCACGCACTTTGGCTGGCATGCCGTGGCCGGCATCGTGATCTCCAATGTCGTCTATTTTCTCGCCTTCCGGAAGGAACTGCTGGCTCTCAAGCCGGCGGATCGCTCGGGGGAACCCGTCGAAGAGCCCGTGCCCACCTGGGTCACCATCGTTCACGTGTTGTTTCTGGGTTTCACCGTCTGGGCGGCGCATCATCCGGTGCTGTTCATCGGCGGCTTTTTGTTCTTCCTGGCGTTTGCCCAAGCCACCGCGCACCACCAGAGCCGCGTCGAATTGCGCGGACCGCTGCTGGTCGGTTTCTTCCTCGGTGGACTCGTGATCCACGGTGGCCTGCAGGCTTGGTGGATCCAGCCCGTGTTGGGCAGTTTAGGCGAGTTGCCGTTGTTTTTCGGTGCGACGATACTCACCGCTTTTAACGACAACGCCCTCATCACCTATCTCGCCACGCTGGTGCCCGGGTTTAGCGAAGAGCTGAAATATGCCGTCGTGGCCGGTGCCGTGACCGGTGGCGGTCTGACGGTCATCGCCAACGCGCCCAATCCCGCCGGCCAGTCCATCCTGCAGCGGTATTTTCCGGATGGTGTTTCTCCGCTGGGCCTGTTGCTGGGTGCCTTGGTCCCCACCTTGATCGTGGTTTTCTCTTTCCTGGTGCTCTGAGGAATGGTGTGCAGCATTCGGAATGTTGCTGAGCTCCATGGAGCCGCCTGCTAAGGCGATGGTGGGCGACTGTGGTTTTGCCCTATAGGGCAAAATATTCATGCTGCGCGGGCATGAATGCCGTGCTGTTCGCGTCGGTCGTTCCCGCGGAGATACCTTCCGCGATGATCATCCCGTTTGGTCTGTTGCTGCTGCTTATTGCGGTGATGCCATTGAGCCCGGAGAAGGTGAAGTATCAGTGGGAGCACTACTACCCGCATGTTTCGCTGGGACTCGGCCTGCTGGTGGCCGCGTATTATCTGACGCAGGTTCCGGCGGGAGGGACGACGATTCTGCACACCGTGCACGAGTATTTCTCCTTCATCTGTCTCATCGGTTCTCTGTTCGTGGTGGCTGGCGGCATTCATCTCGGTGTTCGCGGTTCCGCCACGCCGGTGGAGAATGTCGTGTTTCTTGCGATCGGCGCGCTTTTCAACAATCTCATCGGCACCACCGGAGCCTCGATGCTCCTGATTCGCCCTTGGATGCGCATGAACCGGCAGCGCATCGCGACCTACCACATCGTTTTCTTCATCTTTATCATCGCCAACTGCGGCGGTGCGCTGACGCCCATTGGTGATCCACCTTTGTTCCTTGGTTATCTGCGCGGCGTGCCGTTCTTCTGGCTGTTGGATCACGCGATGCTGCCATGGTTAGCCTGCCTTGGTCTGTTGCTCGGCGTTTTCTTCATCTTCGATCGTCGCAATTTTGCGCGGCAGGCCCCCACGCACCGGGAGCGTGCCGAGTCGCAGGACAGCTGGCACTTCGACGGCGGGGTGAATGTGCTGTTTTTGCTGGCGATCGTCGGGGCCGTGTTTCTGCCGCCGGTGCCGTTCCTGCGCGAGGGCGTGATGATCGCGGCGGCGGTGGCCTCGTTTCGATTTACCCCGCGCGGGGTTCACGAAAAGAACCAGTTCACTTTCGGGCCGATCAAGGAGGTGGCCTGGCTCTTCATCGGTATCTTCCTCACGATGATGCCGGCGCTGGATTATCTCGGGCAGCATGGCCGGGAGTTCGGTTTCACCCGGCCGTTGCAATACTACTTCTCAACCGGATCGCTGTCGGCCGTGCTCGACAATGCCCCGACCTACCTGAATTTCCTTAAACTCGCCGAGGCGAGCTTGGTGGCGCCCGGTGCCGGGGTGCCTGCGTTGCTCGCGGAGGCGCCGCGGTTTGTCGTCGCGGTGAGCTTGGGTGCGGTCTTTTTTGGCGCGATGACCTACATCGGGAACGGCCCGAATTTCATGGTGAAGAGCATCGCCGAGAGCGCCGGCGTGAAGGTGCCGACGTTCTTCGGTTACGTGTTCAAATACAGCCTGCCGATCCTGTTTCCGGTGCTGGCCTTTGTCGGGTGGCTGTTCCTGCGGTAAACCCGCTTGGAGCTTACGGAAACAGGCCGCGCTTGGCCTTGGCCTCGGCGACACGGGAAATGCCGAGGAGCAGGGCGGCGGCGCGGCGGGAGCACTGGTATTTTTTCTTTGTCTCCTCCACCGAGGCCTTCGCCTTGGCGAGCATACGGTAGAGTTTGTCGAACACCTCGTTCTTCGTCCAATAGTAGTTCTGCTGGTTCTGCAGCCACTCGAAGTAGGAGACGATGACACCACCCGAATTGCAGAGCACATCGGGAATGACTTCGATGTCGCCGCGCTGGGCGAGAATCTCGTCGGCCTTGTTGGTGGTGGGGCCGTTGGCACCTTCGGCCAGCACCCGGCAGCGAAGCTTGCCGGCGTTTTGGTCGGTGATGACGCGCTCGAGGGCCGCGGGAATGAGAACGGTGCACTCCAATGCGAGCAGTTCCTCGTTGGTGATCGGCTCGCCGCCGGGAAAACCCTGGAGCGTCTTGTTGGCGGCAACCCACGCTTGCGCAGCCTTCAGGTCGAGGCCTTTGGCGTTATAGACGCCGCCGGTGTAGTCGGAGATGGCGATGACTTCGGCGCCCCAGTGATAGAGCGCATGGCCGGCTTCGCTGCCGACATTGCCGAAACCTTGGATGGCGACGGTGGTTTTTTCGGGCTCGATGCCGAGATCCTGCAGGTAGGATTTCACGAACCAAGCGACGCCTTCGCCCGTGGCCTCGCGGCGGCCAAGCGAACCGCCGAGCGCGACGGGTTTGCCAGTAATGACGCCAGGATCGAAGTGCCCTTTGTGGTTCGAATACGTGTCCATCATCCAGGCCATGACCTGCTCATTGGTGCCAACATCGGGGGCGGGAATGTCCACGTTGGGTCCGATGAAGGGCAGGATCTCCTGCATATAGCGGCGGGAAAGACGCTCGAGTTCGGTTGTCGAGAGTTTGCGAGTGTCCACCACCACGCCGCCCTTGGCGCCGCCATAGGGCAGGCCGGCGAGGGAACATTTCCAGCTCATCCACATGGCGAGTGCGGCGACTTCGCCGAGCGTGACGTCGTGATGGAAACGGATGCCGCCCTTGGCGGGACCGGTGGAGAGGTTGTGTTGCACACGGTAGCCCTCGAAGATCTCGACGCGGCCGTCGTCCATGCGCACAGGCATGGAGACGATGGCGCAGCGGCGCGGGCGTTTGGTGCGCTCACGAACCGCGTCGTCGAGACCGAGGATGTCGGCGGCAATGTCGAACTGGCGGCACGCCTGTTGAAAGACGGTGGATTGATAGATGGTGTTTTCGAGAGACATGGGAACTGGGACCGAAACGGTCCGGTTGTTTTGAACCTAGCTTGGCGGAATGCGGACTTTTAGCAATTTGCTTCCGGCTTCGCCGGAGGAGCGTCGGAAAGCTCGCGCTCCTGACACAGGGCTGTCAGGTCATCGTGTTAGCCTTTTATCAGTTTCTGACTCAGCTTATCAGGTTATGCCTCTGTTCAAACTCCGCGCGGACTACGAGCCCACCGGCGACCAGCCCCAAGCCATCCAGGCCTTGGTGGCGTCCATCCGTGCCGGAAACCGCCACCAGACGCTTCTCGGGGTCACCGGCTCGGGAAAAACCTTCACGATGGCCAACGTCATCGCGCAGCTTGATCGGCCGGCGCTCATCATTTCGCATAACAAGACCCTCGCCGCGCAGCTCTATTCGGAGTTCAAGGCGTTCTTCCCGGAGAACGCGGTCGAGTATTTCGTCAGCTACTACGATTACTATCAGCCGGAAGCCTACGTGCCGTCGAGCGACACGTTTATCGAGAAGGATTCGTCCATCAACGAGGAGATCGAGCGCCTGCGCATCGCCACGACCAGCTCGCTGGTGAGCCGGCGCGATGTGATCGTGGTGGCCAGCGTGTCGTGTATCTACGGTCTCGGCTCCCCCGAGGAATTTTTCTCGATGCGTATCGTGTTGGAGCGCGGTGCCACGATGAATCGCAACAAGTTCCTCGAACGCCTCGTGGACAATCTTTACGAGCGCAACGACTACGACTTGAAGCGCGGTGCTTTCCGTGTGCGCGGCGACACGGTGGACGTGATGCCGGCCTACTTGGAGCACGGCTTGCGCGTGGAGTTCTTCGGTGACGAAATTGATGCGCTCACGGAGTTCGACCCGGTGAGCGGGGCGGTGATCCGGAAGATCGAACGTTTCGAACTCTATCCTGCCAACCAATATGTGACCTCGCGCGGCAAGCTCGACACCGCCATCGCCCGCATCAAGGCGGAGCTGGAGGAACGCGTGACGTTCTTCGAGCAGAACCAGCAATACCTCGAGGCCCAGCGCGTCCGCATGCGCACGACCTACGACTTGGAGATGCTGCAGGAGATGGGCTTTTGCAGCGGCATCGAGAACTACTCGCTCCATCTCACCGGCCGGAAGCGGGGAGACCGGCCGTTTTGCCTCGTTGATTTTTTCCCGAAGGATTTTCTCACGCTCGTGGACGAGAGTCACGTGACGATCCCGCAGATCGGCGGCATGTATAACGGCGATCTTGCGCGCAAACAGACGCTGGTGAACTTCGGATTTCGCCTGCCGTCGGCTCTCGACAACCGTCCGCAGAGCTTCGCCGAGTTCCAATCCATCACCGGGCAGACGCTCTATGTGTCGGCCACGCCCGCGCCGTTCGAACTGAATCTGTCGCAGGTCATCGCCGAGCAGGTCATCCGTCCAACCGGATTGGTGGATCCGGAGATATCGCTGCGTCCGACCAAGGGTCAGGTGGAGGACCTTATCGGAGAAGTGCGGAAAGCCGTGGAAGCCGGTGAGCGCGTGCTGGTGACGACTCTCACCAAACGCCTGTCCGAGGACCTCACGTCCTACATGCGTGATGCGAAGATCCGGGTCGAATACCTGCATTCCGACATCGATGCGTTGGAGCGCGTCGAGATTCTGCGCAATCTGAGGCAGGGCAATTTCGATGTGCTTATCGGCATCAACCTCCTGCGTGAGGGTCTCGATCTTCCCGAGGTCGCGCTCGTGGCCGTGCTCGACGCCGACAAGGAGGGCTTCTTGCGCAGCGCCACCAGTCTCATGCAGACGGCCGGACGTGCCGCACGTCACGAGAAGGGGCGCGTCATTTTTTACGCCGACAACGTCACCGAGTCCATCCGTCGCACGATGGACGAGCTCGCCCGCCGCCGGGAAAAGCAACTGGCCTACAATCGTGAGCACGGCATCACCCCGCGCAGCGTGAAACGCGGCGTGCAAGCCAGCCTGCGGGTTTACGACGGCCAGGATCGCGACGACACCGTGGCGGTGGCCGAATCGGCTGACGACGTGAAAGCGGTGATCGCCGAACTCGAAGACGAGATGCAGATCGCGGCCAACAAGCTGGAATTCGAGCGCGCAGCGCTCCTGCGCGACCAGATCAACGCGCTCAAAACCGGCGACTACAAGAAGCTCGGTGCCAAACCAGCCGCTTACGGACGGAAGGCGAAGAAGAAGGGGAAATCACCGAAGCCGTCACCCTGAGCGAAGCGAAGGATCCAAGGGAAAGGATCGGGTCCAGTTCACTTGGATTCTTCGCTTCGCCCAGAATGACAGGGTGACTGGCATGCAAACAAAAAGGGCGCACCGTGGTGCGCCCTGAAGATTCGTAGGTGCGTTTTCTTACTCCGGCTGGATCGTGCCGCCGTGGTTTTGACGGCATTCGTTCATGACGCGCAGCCAGATTTCGCGCAGGTCGAAGAGGCGCGGCTGGGCGTATTCCTTGAAGCGTTGGGCGAGGGGAGTCTCCGACGCGTCGGGCTCGTTGAGCCGCGCGAGGGTGAGATTCAGTTCGCGAAGCGCTCGCTTGAAGAGAACGACGGCGAGGGTGTAGTCGCCCATCTCAAGAGCCTGCACGGCTTGGAGTGCCTGTTCGTGGCCACGGTAGAGCAGCGCCTGCAGGGTGATGCCCAGAGCCGGCGGCACGCGGCCGGGTTGCGCGGCGACGCGTTCCCAGTGCGCCAGCAGGCTCAGGTAGAGTGCGCGAGTGGAAATATAAACGGGGTTGCGGTGCAGCGTGTAGGGATCCCACGGGCCGTCGAAAATCTCCGAGGCTTCGTCGAGATCCTCTTCATCATCGAGTGCTTCGGGGGCGTCGGCGGTGGCCAGTTCCCAGCCCATGCGGCGTGCGGCCTCGTCGATCCGGTCCATCGAGGCAGGTAGCTGGTCGTAGTGCTTGATGTAGTCGCGAACCGCCGTCTCTTGGTTGGCGAGGTATTTCTGCCAGTCGGCCTCGGTCCAGGAAAGTTCTCCGCAATCATCCCAGTCGTTGTCGAACAGCCCGTCGGATTCAGGATTGGTCATGTAAGGAAGGCGCCTTGCGGCGGTGTTCTGCACGATGTGTGCCGGACCCCGGCTGGCAAATAAAATTCCCGCCGATGACCGAGGTTGGTGTTGTCTCGTCCCGGCGTGGGGTTTCTTCTGCTTGTATGTCGGCGGTTTATCATGCCACGGTTTACTTCAGCGGCCGCGTGCAGGGCGTGGGTTTTCGTTACCAGACACTGCAAGTGGCAAAGGAGTTCGAGGTTTCCGGCTGGGTGGCCAACCTGCCCGATGGTCGCGTGCAGCTCGAAGCCGAGGGCCGGATGGAAGAAGTGAAGGATTTCATCACGGCCGTGCAGGAGCGGATGGAAGGCCATATCCGCAAGACCGAGCAGACCGCCGCGCCGCGCCCGCCACAGTATTCCGGCTTTACCATCAGATGATCATGCTGATCGACGACCAGTGGGCGGTGGAATTGGACGGTTTCGCGAAAACCTACCGTTCCGCCTGGTCGGGCCGCGGCATGACTGCGGTCGAGGGAGTATCACTCAAATTGGGCCGCGGACAAATTCTCGGCCTGCTCGGGCCCAACGGCTCCGGGAAAAGCACCACGCTTAAGGCGCTCGCCGGACTCGTGCGGCCCAGCGGCGGTCGCTGTCGGATCATGGGGCATCCCGCCGGGAGTGATGAAGCGAGGGCCTTGGTGGGCTACCTGCCGGAATCCACGCGTTTTGCGACGCATCAAACGGGCGCCGAATTTCTGCACTACTGTGCCGGGCTTAGCTCGTTGCCGGAAGCCCGCGCGGCGGATCGCATCCAGGCAGTTTTGCGCTGGGCCGGTCTCTCCGAGGCGGCCGAACGGCGCATCGCGACCTACTCCAAAGGCATGTTGCAACGTCTCGGTTTGGCGCAGGCCATTCTGCACGAGCCCAAGGTCGTGCTCCTCGACGAACCGACCAGCGGACTCGATCCCGAAGGACGCCTCAGCCTGACACGCCTGATTCGCGATCTCGCGGCGCAAGGCTGCGCGGTGGTGCTGACTTCGCACCTGCTCGCGCAGACCGAGGAAATCTGTGACCGGATCGCGTTGCTCGGACGCGGGCGTTTGCTGACCAGTGGTTCCGTGGCCGAGCTGACTGGTTGCTTCGAGCGGACGACACCCGTGCCTTCGCGGTTGGAAGCGCTTTATCTGGAAAAGCTGCATGCGCATTCGTGAAGACAGTCCTGCTGCAGGATCGCTGCGCCGCGTGCTGTTGGTCGGCTGGCAAACGCTCGCCGAAGCGTTGCGCCTGCGGCTGACGGTGTTGTTGGCGCTGACCGGTGCCGGACTGGTGCTGATGGCGTTGTGGCTGCGGGATTTCAATTTCGGGGCGACGGAGCTCAAATTCATTGCGGACTTCGGCCTCGGCGTCATCGGCCTGCTCGGCACGTTGCTGGCCGCGCTGGGCACTGCGCATCTCTATTTTCGCGATGTCGAGGGCGGACTCGCCGCCGTGGTGCTGACACGTCGCCTGCGTCGCGGAGAATATCTCGCGGGAAAACTCATCGGGGTCGCCGCACTCCTCGCGCTATTCACGGCTGCACTGGCGCTGGTGTTGGCCGGGTTGCTGACGATGCGCGCAGGGCAACTCGGCGTGGTCGCCGTGCCACTGCCGCTGGTCTTGCAGGCCTGCGCGCTGGTGTGGCTCAAGCTGACGCTCGTGGCCGGCATGACACTTTTCATGTGTAGTTACGCCGGCTCGGCGTTGTTTGCCACGAGTGCCGGTCTGATGCTGGCCGTCGTGGCGCATCTGCGACCGTTCACACAAGCGGAAGGCTGGCTGTCGTGGTTGCGCTTGTGGCCAAACTTGGGGCTGTTCGATGCGGAACCGCTGCTGGCGGGTGCGCGCCTCGACATCGTCGGGCTCTGTGGGCTCGCGGGCTATTGGGCGGTGTTCATGTTCGTGTTTGTCGGTCTCGCGACCTATGTTTTCCGCCGTCGTGAATTCTGACCGGTGGATGCGGCTCCTGCCGCTCCCGCTGTTGCTGATCGCCGTGTGGGCGTTGCGGCCGCTGGAGTGTCGTTTGGTGGCGAACCTATCGGCTGACACACCGGTTTCGGTGGAAAGCGGTTCGTTGGCGGCTCTCGGTGGCTGGCGCGCTGTGGCCGCAGGCGGTGCTTGGCTGCGGGCCAACCTCGCGTGGGAGCAACGCGATGCCGTGGCGACGCGAGCGTTGCTCGAAATCGCGGTCGCAACCGACTCTCGCACGCTGTATTTCTGGCTGAACGCGGCCCGTATGATGGCCTATGACTTTCCCATGTGGCGCGCTGCCGATGCGCCGCGAGCCGTGCGCGAAAAGGCGGTCCTCGAGGAGGCGGAGCGAGCACTGGCGTTTTTGGAACGAGGATTATCGCGCCATCCGGCCAAGGCGGAGATTTACCTCGAAATGGCCAACATTCGCTTGCGGGCGTTGGGCGATAGGGAAGGAGCGGCGGAGCTGTTCCGTCTCGCGGCCGAGCAACCCGGTGCACCGTTTCATGCGGCGCGCATCCACGCCGAATTGTTGCGCGAACTGGGTCGGCCGGTTGAGGCACTGGCCTTTCTGAGGGAAATCCTGCCCGGCCTGCCCGCGGATGAGCCCGCTGCGTGTCGTGAGGTCGTCGAGCAGCGCATCAAGGAACTTGAATCGCATCTCGTGCAACGGTAACGCTGCCGCTTCATGTCCGCATTCTCGCACTGGCTCGAAGCCTCCCGACCGAAAACGCTGCCCGCCGCGGTGATTCCCGTGATGGTCGGGACGGCACTCGCGACGGCGCACGGCTCGGCGAATTACGTCAGTGCGGCGATTTGCTTGATCTTTGCGCTGCTGGTCCAGATCGGCACGAACTTCGCCAACGATTACTTCGACTTCGTGCAGGGGGCCGACACACCTGCACGCGTCGGCCCGCGTCGGGCGGTCGCCGCCGGGTTGGTTGCGCCGCGCACGATGCTGGTGGCGACGTGGTTGGTGCTGGGGCTGGCCTTCGCGGTTGGCTTGCTGCTGGTGCGCGAAGGTGGGTGGGTGCTGCTGCCCATCGGCATCGTGAGCATCGTCTGTGCGATTGCTTACACCGGTGGGCCGTTTCCGCTCGGCTACAACGGGCTCGGCGATCTCTTCGTGTTCATTTTCTTCGGTCTCGTGGCGGTGGGTGCGACGTTCTACGTGCAAGCCGGCGTGGTAACACCCGATGTGGTCTCGTGTGCGGCGGCCATCGGGCTGCTGGCGGCAAACATCCTCGTTGCGAACAACTATCGCGATGTCGAAACCGATGCGCGGGCGGGCAAAAAGACCCTCGTGGTGCGCTTTGGACGGAAGTTCGCTGCCTGGCAATACGGGTTGTCTCACCTCGTGGCGCTGCTGTGTCCGGCGGCCCTGTTCGCGATCGGTGGTTATCGCTGGCCGATTCTGCTGCCGTTGGTGCTGATCCCTGTTGCCTCACGCCTCACGCACCGGCTGATGGCTTCATGCGATCCAGCAGAGCAAATCGCATTGCTCGCGCGCACGGCGGGCTACCTGGCGCTGTTTGGTGTGCTGCTGAGCGTCGGCGTGGTGTTTGGTCGCTAAAAATAAAAAAGGCGGGGTTTGGAAACCCCGCCCTACAATAAAACCGGTCTGTGGCCGTTAGATCTTGTCGGCGAGTTTCGCCTTGAGGGAGCCTTTGTCCATCATGCCGACGAAGGTGTCCACGAGCTGGCCGCCCTTGAAGAGGAGCATGGTGGGAATGGCCCGCACGCCGAATTGCGCGGCGAGGTCGCCGTTGTCGTCCACGTTCACCTTGGCGATGTTCAGCTTGCCCTCGAACTCGGTGGAGAGCTCGTCGAGAATGGGCGCGATAGCCTTGCAGGGGCCGCACCACGGAGCCCAGAAATCCACGAGGGTGGGGGTCGCGTTGGCGACGGCGCTGGAGAAGGTGTTGGTGTCGAGGTGGGCGATTTTTTCGGACATGTTGGGAAGTTAAGTAAGTTGTCGGGTCGGGAAAGGCAAGTCGCCGCCTTAGCGCGGGGTGGACTTGTGAATGATCTCGGCGAGTTCCTGCGGCTCGACGGTGCGCAGATGTTTGCCGCGGGATTTTAGTTCCTCGAAGGTCTTGATGACGGTTTCGGTCATGCGGCCGTGGGTCTCCGCGGAACCGCCGACGATGGTGAACTGTTCGGCGGTGGTGAGGCGTTTGTGGCCGTCCTGGTTATCGAGGCCGAGGCCCAGCAGGTGGGCGGACTTGGGTTTACGACGACGGGTGACTTTCTTCATCGGAAACAGGCACCGTGGGCGGCTCGGCGGGGGTTTCAAGCGGGATTTCGATTTCTTCCACGGCGGTGCAGCGGATGTCGGTGAAGGCCTCGTCCTGTTCGATGCGCAGTTTCTTGAGGCGGGTGAGTTCGAGCACGGCGAGGAACGTGGCGACGAGGCGCCGCAGGGTCGTCTTTTCTGAAAGCAGGGAGGAGAAAACGAAGGATTTCGTGGTCTTGATATGTTCGAGCACGTATTCCATCTGGTCGGCGACCGTCACCTGCTCGGCATGGATTTCGCCGACCACGAGTTTCTCGGCGAGGCGGCGGAGCACGAGGTTGAAGGCGTTCCAGACTTCGATGCGGTCCACATGCTGGAGCGGTCGTTCGGAAGCCGGGGCGAAGGCCGAGGCGGGGCGGGCGAGGAGGTTTTGCGCCTCGAACGACATCAGGCCGAGGCGGCTGGCGGCTTCCTTGAACTTTTTGTATTGGAGCAGCTGGTGCACGAGTTCCCAGCGCGGGTCGAGGTCGTCCTCCTCGGCATTGGGATCCACCGCCTGCTGGTGCTTGGGCAGAAGCATCCGGCTTTTGATCTCCATGAGCGTGGCAGCCATCACGAAAAACTCGCCGGCGACCTCGATCTGGAGTTCCTTCATCGCATAGATGACCTCCAAATACTGCCGGGTCACCGTGGCGATGGGAATGTCGTAGATATCGAGTTCGTTCTTCCGGATGAGGAAGAGGAGCAGGTCCAGCGGACCTTCAAAGACGGGAAGTTTGATGCGATAATCGGCTTCGGCGACCACGGACGGAGTCGAGGGACCGCACCGTCGCGGTGCAACGGAAAAGTCGCCGCTGGGCCCCTCTGACGGTCGGACGCAAGAGACGCCACTTTCCACTTGAACCCTCGCTTGCAGACGGGAACGCTCAAGGCGATGTCCTCCGCCTATCTGCCGTTTCTCATCCAGATCCTGCTCGCCGCCGGCATCACCGTCGGCGTCATCGCGGCCAGCCACTTGCTCGGCCAGCGCGCCCGCGGCAGCAAGATCAAGGACGCGGCCTACGAATGCGGCATCCACTCCGACGGCAGCACGCACACCCGTTTTTCCGTGAAGTTCTACGTCACGGCGATGCTGTTCATCCTGTTCGACATCGAGGTGGTGTTTCTCATCCCGTGGACTTTCGTCTACCGCGACTTCCTGGCGAACCACATTTCGATTCTCGCTCCCATGCTCTTTTTCCTCGGTGTGCTCGTGCTCGGTCTCTTCTACGAGGTGAAGAAAGGCGCGCTGGAGTGGGAGAAATAAAGGCGCGGACAGAGTGAAAATGAGAGTGAAAGTGGACGAACTTCTGGTGCGCCACGGGATTTGCGGCTTTTAACTCTCTCACCTTCACTTTTACCCTCACTCCCCGCCGATGCGGCTCGACAAATATATCTCTCGCAGCCGCGTGGCGGATCTGGGCAGCGCGGATCTCGAAGGTGCGCTGGTCGAGTTGCTCAACATTACCGTCGATCGGTTTCCCGACCTGAACAAGGACACGCTGCTCAAAGGCCTCCTCCGTCGCGAGAGCACGATGACGACCTATCTGGGCGGAGGTGTGGCAATGCCGCATGTGCGCGTCAAAATGAGCCGGCGCTACATCCTCGCGGTGGGTCGCAGCCATTACGGCATCCGCTACGACAGCGCGATCGAGAGCGAACCGGTGCATCTGGTGATCATGCTGATCGCCGAGGAGAAAACGCGCGATTACCTGCAGATGCTGGCGGCCTTGGCGCAGCTGCTCAAGGATCCCGTCTTTGTCGAGAGTCTGGTCAAGGCGCCCGATCTCGACACGTTGTATGAGCGGCTCTTTGCGGGATTCGGCGGCGTAGCCACGAGGGCGCTGCCGGCGGCGCAGACCCGTCTCAATCGTGTTGTCCTACGCGAGGCCGGACGCATCGCGTCGGGCAGCGGCTGCACCGGCCTGATGGTTTTTGGGGATGTGTTCACCGGCCGCATCCGTGCGCCGAAAATCGAAGGTTCGCTTAAAACCATTCTCGTCACACGTAACCTGCCTGAGGGTGAGGCGCGCCCCGGACGCTTCGATGAAACGGTGCAGGTGCGCTCGTTCTCCCACCAGCGGCTGGCACAGCTGCGCAGCGCGGTGCTGGTCGGTCTCACGCGTGGTTTCATCACTTTTCAGGACCGGTTGTGCTGCATCGCCGGCATAGCGGGTTCCAACCAGTTCGATTCGATCGTGATCGTGGATGTGGAGAAGGAATTCGCGTCGCTTCTTAGCGGCCACGCCGACCTGCTGCCCGCGAACGTAAAGCCGGAGGTGCTTGAGCGCGTCATCGGCGTGGCGACCGAACTGGCGGTCGAAGGCCGCGAAGGCCGCCCGGTCGGCTGCCTGTTCGTGGTTGGCGACAACGAGCGGGTGGAGCGCCTCACCAAGCCGCTCGTGCTCAACCCGTTTTACGGTTACAAGGAGGAAGACCGAAATATTCTCAATCCGTTCATGGATGAAACCATCAAGGAATTCTCCTCCATCGATGGTGCGTTCGTCATCGGCGGCGATGGGGTGGTGCGGGCGGCCGGTGCGCTCATCCAAGCGGCTGACTTCAATCACTCTCTGCCCAGCGGACTCGGCACGCGGCACGCGGCCGCGGCGGCTATCTCGGCGGCGGCCGATTGCATCGCTTTGGTGGTGTCTTCCAGTTCCGGTCAGGTGACCCTTTTCCGGCGGGGCGTGATGATGCCTCTGACGGAAAACAAGGTAAACACCTGACCTGATGCGAGTTCAATAAAGGCGTGGTGGCCTTTGAGCCCCGCTGTCGTTCGAAAAACTTTGAGATTGCACCGCCCCCCGTCGCGGCTTTGCTCTCGACCCTTCCAACCCATTTAAAGCCATGCAAGAAACCGTCACCCTGGAATGCACCGAAGCCCGCAAAGAGGGCAAACCCGTCTCGCGCTATCTCACCAAGCGCAACAAGAAGACCGTCACCGAGCGCATCGAGAAGAAGAAATACAATCCCTTCCTGAAGCGCCACACTCTTCACAAGGAGATCAAGTAAGGCTGGTCGCAGCGGATTCGCATCCCGCCGCTGCCCAAAAATTTGAAGGCCGGTTCCTCTCGGGACCGGCCTTTTGCTTTGCTCACTTCTTGGTGGCTTCGATCGACATCGGCGGGGTGGAGCCTCCGCCGGCGGCGAGTTGCGCGCGGCGCGCGGCGCGCCAGCTGTCGCGATGCTTGCGGATCCAGTCGAGTAGGGCGCGTTCGAAGCCAATGTCGTAGCCGAGGCGCTCAGACTCGATCCACTTGTGCTTCAGAATCTCCTCCCGTTCCGCTAGAAACTCTTGATAGAGACTCGATTGCTTGACGAAGTCCCGGTTGTCGTGACCCTCGGTGGGATTGGGAGTGGCGGGTGACATGAGTGACTCTCAGCAACAATTGTAGATTACCCCGACATCTTCTGTCGGCAGAGGTTGGCCCGGCTTAAGCGTCATGTGTTGAGACGGTAGAGGCGTCGTCTTGTTCCTGTCAACCCGCGTGCGGCACTTTCAGCCGGGTGAGCAACGAGGACGCAATGCTGCGGAACACTTGGGCGGGTTTGCTCTCCGGTGTGCTCACCGCCACGGGTTGTCCGCTGTCGCCTCCGGCGCGAATTTCGGGGAAGAGTGGCACCTGACCGAGAAGCGCGGTGCCGAGCAACTCGGCGATCGTTGCGCCGCCGCCTTCGCCGAATAGATGCTGGCGGGCGCCGGTGGCGTCTTCGAACCAGCTCATGTTCTCCGCAACACCGAGCAGCGGCACATTCACTTTCTGAAACATCAGCCCACCTTTGCGCGCGATGTTGGTCGCTGCGGCCTGCGGGGTCGTCACGAGGATCGCACCGTCGAGCGGCAGTGTCTGCACCAACGAAAGCTGCGCATCACCCGTGCCGGGCGGCAGATCAATCAGCAACACATCGAGTTCGCCCCACTTCACGTTTTGGACGAACTGCTGGATGGTCTTCATGATCATCGGGCCGCGCCAGACGACAGGCGTGTTGTCGTCCACCAGGAAACCCATGGACATGACTTTCACGCCGTGGCGCTCGAGCGGCACGAGGTTCTCGCCGTCCACTTCCGGTTTCGCGCCGCCCAACCCCATCATCAGCGGCACGGACGGGCCGTAGATGTCGCAATCCATCAGGCCCACACGTCCGGGACGGCCCGACTTCTCCAAAATCTGCGCCAACGCGCAGGCGAGGTTGACCGCGAAGGTGGATTTTCCCACACCGCCCTTGCCGGAGGCGATGGCGACCGAGTGCTTGAGGCCTGCGGGCGTGGTGCCGCCCCCGAGATTGGCTGTGCCAGGCTTGGGCGGCGCCTTGGCGGCCGAGACGGCGAGTTCGACGATCACGTCCTTCACTCCCGGTTGGGCGAGCAGGCATTTCTCGATCTCGGCCTTCAGCATCGTGGGCACTTTCGGATCCGAAGTCGTGATGCCGATCGAGACCTTGGCGGTGCCATCGGTGAAGGCTGCGGAGCGCACCAACCCAAAGGATACGATGTCCCGGCTGAATCCGGGATACTTCACTTGCTTCAGGGCTTCCTTGATGGTGTCGGCGGTCACGCGATGGGAAAATATGTTTGGAAAACGGAACGCTTTGACCTTGTGAAGAGGGTGCGGGGAGTAAAACAAAAACCCGTTGCGAACATTCCTCATTATTTTTCGTCCTATCTTCCATGCGTAACGCTTTTTGTCTCCTGCTCGGCCTCCTGTTTGCCACCCCTGTTTTCGCCCAGCGTGACATCGGCGTCGTTGACGTGAATGCCAACGCCCAGGTCTTGGGCATTACTGTCAGCTCATCATCCACCGAACTGCAGAACCTGGCCATGCAGGCCTTCAACGCCCACGGACGCTATCGGTTGCTCGCGAGCGGCGGTGCCTACAGTCTCAACTTTGCTCCGGCGGGTGCCAGTGCCGTGACCCTGACGATCTCCCGCGGCGGTTCGACCATTCACACGCAGACCGTTTCGGGCACCAATCTGCGCAACGCCCTGTTGCGCGCCGCTGACGTGGCCGTGAACCGCACGAGCGGCCTGCGTGGCTGGTTCGCGGGTAAACTGGCTTTTGTCAGCGAGCGCACCGGCAAGCCCGAGGTTTACACTTCCGATCTCTTCTTTGGTGAACTCGTCAAATGGACCAGCGATGGCAAACAGGTCATTGGTCCGCGCTGGGCGCCTGATGGCTCGAAGATCGTTTATACGAGCTACCGCACGAGTTTCCCCGACATCTACGAGATCGAATTCGCCACCCGCCGCATCTCGCTGCTCGCGAGTTTCAAGGGCACCAACAGCGGCGCACGCTACAGCCCCGACGGTTCGCGTCTCGCGATGGTGTTGTCCGGCGAGGGCAATCCCGAGGTGTATGTCGGCAACGCCTCGGCCCGCCAGCTTCGCCGCCTGACGACGAATCAATCGGTCGAGGCTTCGCCGACTTTCTCGCCCGACGGTTCGCGCGTGCTCTACGTGTCGGATTCCGCCGGTGGTCCGCAGCTCTACACCGTTCCGGTCAACGGCGGTTCGCCGACCCGCCTCGCCACCAACATTTCCAAGTATTGCGCCGAACCCGATTGGAGTGCCGCCGATCCGAGCAAAATCGTTTTCACCGCGGGCATGGGCCGTGGCTATCAGAGCGCCGTTTTCGACACGAAGACCGGTGCCAGCAAGTTTGTCACGAAGGCGCCGACCGACTCCATCGAGCCGGTCTGGCTCGCTGACGGCCGACACATTATCTGCACCTATCGCGCCGCCAATTCCAAGGTGCTCTACATCGTGGATACCGAATCGGGCAAAGCCACCCGCCTGAGCCCCGCAGCCATGGGCAACACCGGCAACGCCAGCTATCTCGCGCCGTGATTCAATGAAGCTTCTTTTTATTGGCGACATCGTCGGCAAGCCGGGCCGCGAGATCGTCGGCGCGGTGGTGCCGAAGCTTCGGGCGGAACGGGAAATAGACTTCGTTATCGCCAACGCTGAAAACGCTGCGGCTGGTGCCGGCATCACCGCCATCATTGCCAAGACGCTGCTCGAATCCGGTGTGGATGCGATTACCCTCGGCGACCACGTGTGGGATCAAAGAGGTTTTGAAACCGACATCGTCGGTTTGGAGCGCGTTTGCCGCCCCGCCAATCTGCCCGTCGGCAATCCCGGTCGCGATCATCTTATCATCGAAAAGAACGGTTTCCGTCTTCTCGTGTTCACCGCACTCGGTCGTTCCTTCATGGGACTCAAGGCGGAGTGCCCGTTTCTCGGCGCCGATGCGTTGTTGAAAAAACTCAGCGGTCAATACGACGGCGTGCTGGCGGAAATCCACGCCGAGGCGACGTCGGAGAAGCAGGCTTTCGGCTGGCATCTTGCCGGGCGGGTGACCGCCGTGCTGGGCACGCATACCCACGTTGCCACCGCCGATGCAGCGATCCTGCGCGAGCATACGGCTTTTCAATGCGATGTCGGTATGACGGGCCCGCACGAATCGGTGCTCGGCCGGGAGATCGCTCCCGTGGTCGGACGTTTTCTCGACGGCCTGCCGCGCCGCTTTGAAGTGGCCACCGGCGACAACCGTCTTTCGGCGACCTTGGTCGAGTTTGATAAATCAGGTCGCGCCGGGCGTATCGAATGGCTTAGCGTGAAGGCCTCCTGATGATATTTTCCCAACCAGCCGCCGATCTTTACATGCCCGACGGCCGGTCGGTCGCTCAAGCGCTGGCTCGCACCACGCATCTTTGCATCGCGGCGCATCAGGACGACATCGAGATCATGGCTTACCACGGCATCGCGGCGTGCTACGGACGCAAGGACCGCGGTTTCACCGGCGTGGTGGTGACTGACGGCGGCGGCAGCCCGCGCAGCGGTCGCTTCGCAAAATTCTCCGACGAGCAGATGAAGGGCGTGCGACGCGAGGAGCAGCGGCGCGCGGCGAAGCTGGGCAAATATTCCGCGGTCATCCAGCTCGCGCATCCCAGCGCCATCGTGAAGGACGCGAAGCATTCTATCGTGCGTGATGAGTTGGCCGCGATTGTCGCCGCCTGCCGGCCCGAGGTGGTTTATCTGCACAATCCTGCCGACAAGCACGACACGCATGTGGCCGTTTTCCTACGGAGCCTGGCGGCGTTGCGGACACTGCCGAAAGGGCATCGTCCGAAGCAGGTCTTCGGCTGCGAAGTGTGGCGCAATCTCGACTGGCTGGTGGATGCCGACAAGGTGTTGCTCGACGATTCGCCGCGTCCTGCGCTGGCGGCGAAACTCATCGGTGCGTTTCAGTCGCAGATCGCCGGCGGCAAACGTTACGACCGCGCGATTGTGGGCCGGCGCATGGCCAACGCCACCTTCCATACCTCGCACGCTACCGACGCCGCCGCCGCCATCACGTGGGCGATGGATCTCACGCCCTTGGTTCACGCCGACAAACTCTCCGTCGAGAAATTCACGCTGGTGCATCTCGAACGCCTCGGTGCTGACGTGCAGGCGAGGTTGCGGCGGTTCCGCTGATCTGATGGAGGCGGGGGTGCCCTCGCCCCGCCTTGGGGCAGCGATTCCATGAACCCGCGGGGTGAGGGCACCCCGCCTCCAGGCTGACAAGGATTGCCGGAAATTTTTGTGTCTCTTCGTGACTTTTGTGGCCATCCTCCGGTTATGGTCAAAAGCACCGGCACCTACACAGGCGGGCTCAACTGCCAGCTCACCCACGGCCCGTCGGGCAAGGTCATTGAAACCGACGCACCGATGGACAATCACGGTCGCGGTGCGGCCTTTTCTCCCACCGATTTGACGGCGGCATCGCTGGCATCGTGCATGGTCACGACGATGGCCATCGCGGCCAAGCTCAAGCTGGGCTTCGACATTCCCGGCGTGCGTTGGGAGGTAACCAAAGAAATCTCACCTGATAAACCGCGCCGCATCGCGCGACTCGCCGTGCAAATCTGGCTGCCGTTTCCAAAGTCGAAGGACCCCGAAGGTGTGCTCGAACACGCCGCGCGCAATTGTCCTGTGCATCACAGCCTGCACCCGTCGATCGAGAGCCCGGTGACTTTTCATTGGTCGGAGTGAATCACACCCATTTCGATCAAAGTTCGTAATACGAACTTTGGCGTGGTATGGCAGGCCAGCGTCCGAGAAGAGCGGAACGCTTTGGGGGAAAAAAAGTTCGTATTACGAACTTTCAGCGTGATTCAGCCGGGCGGGTAGGAAGTGGATCACTTCGCCGCGTTGTTGAAGCGGTAGGTGCCGTTGAAGATGATCTCGGTGTCGTCCACGCCGATGCGCACCTTGATCTTGCCCGTCGCGGCATCAACGCGATCGGCGTGGCCAGTCACGTGCCGGGGCTTGTTCTTGTGATTGAAGGCCTCGCCGGTGAACTCCACGCGTTCGCCACGTGCCAGTCGCTCCAGATCGGCGGACGGCAGGGTGATGGTGATGCGTCCGCTTTCACTCCAGAAGAACCACGGCCAGACCTTGGCCTCGTAGTTCGTGTTGAAACGGTCACCTTCGCGCTGAAAAACGCCGGTGGTGAGTGTGACGCTGCCAACGTAGATGGAGGTCTTGACCGGCGGCACGGTCACCGAATCCCATTCGCCCAAGACCTGCGACGTGTCGGCGCTCAGGGATGAGACAGCTCCCCACAGGAGCAGCAGGCACAGGATCAGACGTGGCATCATGGGTGAGTCACCATGCGACGATGGAAGTTGCAGGCAAACTGGAAACGCCGCGGATGCGGCGGGTTGAGGTATGCTTTCCCTCGAAAAACGGACGCAAAGGCGGCTTTTACCATAACCCATGACACTCTTCGTATGACGGGTGTGTTCCCGAGTGCGCCTTTCGCATTGCCAAGCACGGCGGCGGGGCGTTGCTTGGCCGTCTATGGCAAAGCAGGCACAGGCCACGTGGGGTGGGCGGTTCTCGGCGGGTCCCGCCGGACTCATGCTCCGTTTCAGCGAATCCGTATCTTTCGACCACCGGCTCGCGCCGTTCGATATCGCGGGCAGCAAGGCGCACTCGGCCATGCTCGCCAAGGTCGGCCTCATCACCCGTCAGGAGCGCGACGCCATTCATCGAGGGCTCGACGCCATCCTGCGCGAAATCGAGTCGGGTAAATTCAAATGGCGCACACAGCTTGAGGACGTGCACATGAACATTGAGCAGGCGCTCACGCAACGCGTGCCGGCCGCCGCCAAACTGCACACCGCCCGCAGCCGCAACGACCAGGTCGCAACCGACATGCGGCTGTATTTCAAGGCCGCCTGCGCCGACCTCATCGCGCGCGTCCAAGCGGCCCAGCGTGCCATCCTGAATATCGCGGAGAAGAATTCCACCGTCCTCATCCCCGGCTACACCCACCTGCAGCGCGCGCAGCCGGTGTTTCTCGCGCATCATCTTTTTGCCTACCTGGAAATGCTCCAGCGCGACGCGGAGCGCTTCGCCACGGTCGCCGATCACGCGAACTGGTGTCCGCTCGGTTCCGGCGCCATCGCCGGCACCACGCTGCCGATCGACCGCGAATTCACCGCGAAGACGCTTGGTTTCGTGGATGCGAAGGCCCGGCCACGCGTCACGCAGAACAGCATGGATACCGTCGCCGACCGCGACGTGTTCATCGAGTTTGCCACCGCCTGCGCCACCGCCGGTGTGCACATGTCGCGCATGGCCGAGGACCTGATTCTGTGGATGAGCAGCGAGTTTGGTTTTGTGGACCTGCCCGATGCCTTCTGCACGGGTTCGAGCCTGATGCCGCAAAAGAAGAATCCTGATTCGATGGAACTCATCCGCGGCAAGTCTGCGCGGCTGCAAGGCAACCTGCACACGCTGCTTACCCTCGCGAAGGGTCTGCCGCTGACCTACAATCGCGATTTGCAGGAGGACAAACCGCCGGTTTTCGACAGTCACGACCAGACCGCGCTCTGTCTCGATGTGCTTGCGGGCACCTTTGCCGGTATGAAGGTGCACGCCGATCGTTGTGCCGCCGCTGTCGCTGATCCTGCGCTTCTCGCCACCGATCTCGCGGACTATCTCGTGCGCAAGGGTGTTGCGTTCCGCACCGCGCACCATGCGGTCGGCGCTGTCGTGAAACTCGCCGAGCAGAAGGGCGTCGCTTTGAACAAGCTCACGTTGGCGGATGTGCAATCGGTGCATCCGGCCTATCAGAAGGATTGGGTGGAGTCGTTCGACCTCGCCAAGGCCATGGCCCGGCGCGCCGGCACCGGCATGCCCGGTCCCGCGCAGATCCGTCGCCAGTTTGCCCGTTGGAAAAAGCTGCTGGGTTGAGCGCCACGATCGCGGCGACGCGTGCCATGCCCACAATCCGCATCCTCTCCGACCGGGTTGCCAATCAGATCGCTGCCGGCGAGGTGATTGAGCGCCCGGCTGCGGTGGTGAAGGAGTTGGTGGAGAATTCACTCGATGCCGGCGCTACGCGCATCGAGGTCGAATTCAGCCATGGCGGTCGCAGCCTGATCCGTGTCGAAGACAACGGCTGTGGCATGACGAAGGATGATGCGATGATGGCGCTGGAGCGCCATGCCACGAGCAAGCTGGTGGAAACGGCGGATCTCGACCGGCTCGAAACCTTCGGCTTTCGCGGTGAAGCCGTCCCGTCGATCGCCAGTGTGTCGCGCTTCGAACTGCGCACGCGCCGCGCGGAAGACCCGGCCGGCACGGAAATCCTCATCAATGGCGGCCGGCTGGTCCATGTGCGCGAGTGCGGCCTGGCGCCCGGCACGCGCATCACGGTTTCGCATCTGTTCAATTCCGTTCCCGCCCGTCGGAAATTTCTGAAGAGCGATGCGACCGAATCGGCGCACATCATCCAGACGGTGCGGCTCTACGCGCTTTCCTGTCCGCAGACCGCCTTCACGCTGATCGAAGACGGCCGGGTGCTTTTTCAGTCGCCGGTTTGCACCACACTGGAGGAGCGGGTGGGGGAGATTTTCGGGCGACAACTCGCGGGCGACCTGTTGTCGGTCGCTGCAACCGACGTGGGATTCAAGCTTGCCGGATTGATTGGGAAACCCGGCGTGAACCGCGCGACACGGCACGAGATGATCATGTTCGTCAACCGCCGGCCGGTGGACAGCCGCACGCTCAATTACGCGGTCATCGAATCCTATGCGACCTCGCTTGCGAAGGGACGTTACCCGGTGGCGATTCTCTTTCTCGAACTCGATCCGTCGGCGGTGGACGTAAACGTCCATCCAGCGAAGCGCGAGGTGCGTTTCCGCAACGAGGCCGGCGTGCGCGGTTTCGTGATTCGCGCCGTGCTCGCGACGCTCCGCGAACTCGCCGGTCCGGTGGTTGGTAAGGAAAGCGCCGAGGTCATGTCAGGCGATCCGGTTTCGCCGCCACCGGTCGCACAGCCCAGCGTCCCGCTCTCAACGTCCATCGCGGTCCCGCCTTCGCCAATGGCGCAGCCATTCCGGCCTTTCACGACAGTGCCGGTGCCTCCGCCTCAACCTCAGCCGGTGGTGCGGGCATCGGTGCCGCCGTTAAAGACAACCAACTCGACCCCGCCGCTGCCACCGCGACCCGCCGCACAAAAGACGGTTCCGCTGACCGGCTGGCGTTATCTCGACACGGCACACGGAGATTTTGCGTTGTTCGAGGCGCCGGGCGGGCTCGTGGTTCTCGATCGACGCGCGGCACACGAGCGCGTGTGGTTCGAGCGGCTGCAGGCACAGTTTGCCATCGGCGAGGTCGCGAGCCAGCGGCTGCTCTTTGCCGTGCCGGTGGAACTCGACGTCATCGCAAGCGCGCTGTTGCTCGAGCGATTGCCATTTCTGAACCGCCACGGCCTGGAGGTTGTGGAATTTGGGCGACATTTCTTCCGTATCGAATCCGTGCCTGTCTGGCTCGATCCCTCCGATGCCGAGGGTTTCCTGAGGGATATCATCGGCCTGATGCGCGAGGGCCGGCTCGACGACCGGCGCGCGGATTTGGCGCGCGAGGAGTTGGCCCGGCTCGCGGCGCAGAAAGCGGTGCGCCTTCCGGTCAGCTTGGGCGAAAGCGAGGCGATGGCGCTGCTTGCCCAGTTGTTTGCCTGTTCGCAGCCGCACACGAGCCCGACCGGACGTCCCACACACTTCGAATTGAGTAAGGGCGAGCTGGCACGGCGCTTTCAGCGCTAGATGCGGCCATTTTCGCCGAAACGCCATTTTCGCCCGGATTTTTCCGCACCAGGCGGTGAATTTTCTTAGATTGGCCGGATATAACTTCGTGACGACTGGTCCAAACCGGAGTCCCGCCTTGCCTGTGCGATTGGCACGGCTTGTGATTACCTCCCCCTTATGCCGACCGCCAAAGCCACCAAGTCCACCAAGAAACCCGCAGTCGCCCGCACACCGGCGGACAGTCCCGAGCAGGCGCTGCGTTCCCTCATCCACCGCCATCTGGTCTCCACACTCGCCCGGCACGAAGGCTCGGCCACGCCGCATGACTGGTGGGTCGCCAGCGCCCTCGCCGTGCGCGATACCATCCACGAGCGCATGATCGCGACCCAGGCGGTGCACAACGCCCAGAACGTCCGCCGCATCTACTATTTCTCGCTCGAGTATCTCATGGGCCGGCTCTTCGGCAATAACCTGCTCGCGACGGACATGCTGGAGACGGCGCGCGCGGCGCTGGAGTCGCTTGGCCAGGATTTCGATAAAATCCGTGATGCCGAAGTGGACATGGGACTTGGCAACGGCGGCCTTGGCCGGCTCGCCGCTTGCTTCCTCGATTCGCTGGCGACGATGGATTACCCGGCGCTCGGCTACGGCATCTACTACGAATTCGGCCTGTTCCGTCAGCAGTTCGTCAACGGTCACCAAGTGGAGCACCCCGACAATTGGATTCGCTATGGCAATCCTTGGGAGGTTGTGCGTCCGGAATATACGCAGGAGGTTCATTTCTACGGCCGCGTGGAAAACGTGTTCGACGATCGCGGCAATTACCGTCCGCGCTGGGTGGACACCAAGACCATTCTCGGCGTGCCGCATGACATTCCCACGGCGGGGTTCGGCACCAAGACGGTGAACCTGCTGCGCCTGTGGGCATCCAAGTCCACGGAAGACTTCGACCTCGCGGCTTTCAACCGCGGAGGTTATTTCGAAGCCGTTCGCGAACAGGCCGCGGGCGAAACCGTCTCAAAGGTTCTTTATCCGAACGACAAGACCGAGAACGGCAAGGAGCTGCGCTTGATGCAGCAGTATTTCTTCGTGGCGTGCTCGCTGCGCGACCTCATCCGCCGACACTTTCGCAATCCTGCGAATTCCTGGGACAATTTCGCCGAAAAGGTCGCGGTGCAGCTCAACGACACTCATCCCGCCATCGCCGTCGTGGAACTCGTGCGCATTCTCGTGGACGAGGAAAATATGGATTTCGCGGCCGCATGGGAGATCGTGCGGAACACCTTCGCCTACACCAACCACACGCTGCTGCCCGAAGCGCTCGAGCGCTGGAGCGTGGGGCTCTTCGAGAAGGTCCTGCCGCGCCACTTGCAGTTGATCTACGAAATCAATACGCGGCTCCTGCAGTCCGTCGAGGCGAAGTGGCCCGGAGACAATGACAAGAAGCGCGTGTGCTCACTCATCGAGGAGAACGGCCACAAGATGGTGCGCATGGCCCATCTCGCGGTGGCCGGTTCGCATACGGTTAACGGTGTCGCTGCGCTGCACACCGCGCTTCTGAAGAAGGACCTCTTCCCCGAGTTTGACGCGCTTTATCCGGGTAAATTCCAGAACAAGACCAACGGCATCACGCCGCGCCGCTGGCTGCTCAAATGCAATCCGCGGCTGTCCGATCTCGTCACGCGACGCCTCGGCCACGAAAAGTGGGTGTGCGATCTCGATCAGTTGCGCGGGCTCGAAAAATTCGCCAACGACGCTGCCTTCCAGGAGGAGTTCATGGCTGTCAAGCGCGCCAACAAGATCGAACTCGCTGCCATCATCAAAACCGAATGCGGCGTGGAGGTGTCGCCCGACGCGCTCTTCGACGTGCAGATCAAGCGCCTGCACGAATACAAGCGTCAGCACCTGAATCTGCTCCACATTCTCGCGCTCTACCGCCGGCTGCTGCAGCAGCCCGATCTCGATATTGTTCCGCGTGTCTTCATCTTCGCCGCCAAGGCCGCGCCCGGCTACGATCTCGCCAAAAACATCATTCGTGCGATCAATGTCATCGGTGCGCGCATCAACAGCGACGCCCGCATCAAAGGGAAACTCAAGGTGGCTTTCCTGCCCAATTACCGTGTTTCGCTGGCGGAGAAGATCATCCCAGCGGCAGACCTTTCGGAACAGATTTCGACTGCTGGCAAGGAAGCCTCGGGCACCGGCAATATGAAGCTTTCGCTCAACGGAGCGTTGACCATCGGCACGCTCGACGGCGCCAATGTCGAAATCCAGGAAGAGGTGGGCGACGAAAACATCTTCATTTTCGGCCTGACGGTCGAGCAGGTGGCCGCGCTTTGGGCGAAAGGTTACAACCCTTGGGATTACTACAATGCCGACGAGGAGCTGCGCGCTGTCATCGACTGGCTCGGCAGCGACTACTTCATCCCCGGCGAACATGGCGCCTTTGGACCCGTTCACCACAGCTTGTTGAATGGCGGCGATCCCTATCTCCTGCTCGCCGATTTTCGCAGCTACAGCGACGCGCAGGCCCGGGTGGACGCAGCCTATCGCGACAAAAAACAGTGGGCGCGGATGGCCATTCTCAACACCGCGCGCATGGGCAAGTTCTCCAGCGACCGCACCATCCGCGAATACGCGGACGAAATCTGGAAGCTCAAGCCGGCGAAGGTGGACTAACCAGCGGTCCGTTGCGGCGCTCCAACACGGCCTTCACCGGAGGCCGTGCGCAGGCCGTTTCAACCGGCCAGCAGAGCTCTGGCCGTGAACCACGCCGATCACTTCGCATCTCGGCCAACCGCAGTTGCTCGCGACGGCGGATTGCGGTGTTGTTTTACGCGATTGTCGTGCGGGCTGACAGGGCTCAGCGTGTGCGCTGAGTTTACCCCGCGCCAATGACCATCGCCACCCGCTCACGCCTGCTTTGGATCTCGGTGGCGTTGCTGGTGGTGGCGGGAGGAGCGCTGGCGGCGCGTTATTGGCTCGGTGGCTACGTGGTGCGTTCGGTGCTGCGCATGGCCGGGGCGTCGCACATCCGGCACGGCGAGGTTCGGGGCACACCGTGGCGCTTGGAAGTCGTGGACTTGGAGTTTAAGGTCCGGCTCCAGTCTTTCTCCGCGGAGCGCGTGTTGCTGGTCCGCGAGAAATGGTGGGAAGCCTCGCTCGGCGACGTGCGTATCGAGGGTGCCCGGATGCCGGTCGTGCTCGACGATTCCGATGTCGATCCGGGGAATTGGGCGGTCTACGGCGACGGTGGTTGGGGCGACGAGGCCGTGCAGCCGCCCTTTCGTTCGCTCGATCTGGAAGGCGAACTCGTGGTGCAAATGGCCATGGTGCCAGACAGGCCGATTGCCATCAAGCTGGCGGGACGGCCCCGCACGGGCAGTTCGTGGGACGGAAATTTGTTGGCCGAAGCGCCAGGTTTCCGCCTGGTGGGAGGCGGCTCTTTGCTGCGAGCGGGACAGGAGCTGGATTTTCAAGTGCTCAGCGCCGAGTTGGACCTCGGCATCTGGTCGCAACATGTGCAGCGATTGGCGCCCCTGCCGGGCGGGCCGTGGAAGATGGGCGGCACGCTGACAGGTGTGGCGCAGGGTAAGGTTACCGCGGCACGTTTTGCGGCTACGGCACGGATCAATCTACGAGGCGGTCACATGCAGGCGGCGACCCAGGATGTGGCGGCGACCGGGGTGGAGGCCGAGCTCGAGTTTTCCGATCTATGGAAACTCCGCACAGAATCCGGGCGCATGCGCATCGCGCAGTTGCGGACAGGGCGGCTCGCCTTTGATGGACTGGTCGCGGATTTTGGCATTTGGGATGGCAAACAGTTCACGGTGCGCGGGGCGACGGCGGACGCTCTCGGCGGACGCCTCGCGGCTGAAGACTTCCAGTATCAACTCGGTCAACGCGCGCTGCTCGTGACGCTCACGCCGTCGGGTGTGGAGGCTGCGCGATTGCTGGCGCTCACCACCGGCGTCGCGCCCCGGCTGGCCGGACGCGTAGGCGGCAAACTCGGGCTGCGGCTCCAAGGTGACGGCGTGCAGATTACCGGAGGGCATCTCGCGCTCGAGACTCGGACGCCGGCGGAATTGCAAGTCACCGCCGCAGCCGTGGTGCGTTCCGGAGCACGAATGATATCCGCTTCAGAAGAGATTTTCAAAAAGGCCGGACGTCAGAACGTGTTGATCCGGCTGGATGAACTGAAGGTCGACGTGCGTCCGCCCGGGTTGCCGCTGGGCACTTCAGTGCGAGCTGAAGTGAAAGGAGTGATCGACGGTCAGCCGGTGGGTTTTATCCACCACGTCAACGGTGCGGTGGAACGTTACTTGGCGATCATGCCCTGAGCCGGGCGCTCAGCGCGGTCCGCTCTGCGGTTGTTGTTTGTTGGGGCGAACCGGCTGCGGGCGGGGTTCTCCCTTAAGGGTAGGTGGTCGCTTGGGAGTCCGGAAGAGCGCGTTGGTGGCGTCGGACTCAGCGAATTTCATCTGCACGGGCACGATCACCGGCACGGCGGTTGTGCCGATCATGGCCGGTGTGTAGCGCCATTTGATCAGCGCGTCAGCGGCGATGATGGCAAACACCTGGTCGTTGGTTTCGTAGCAATGGAGTGATTTCACCGCGCCGTCTGTGCCGACAAAAAGGAAAAACTCAGCTGTGCTGGCATCATCACGGAACCGGTAGCTTTGGGGCATTGCCGGCGCGATGGAGGACTTAAGCACCGGTTTCACGGCCTCGTCGGGCAGCGCGAAGATTTTCGTCTTGTCGGTGATACCGGTGCGGGCGAGCGCTTCGACGGGAACTTCGCCGGTCTTGTCATGGCCGGCCACGAGGGTGTTTGGTCCGAGAAGTTGGTGGAGATACTTGGCGTCGAAGATGACATCCTCGAGGGTGAGTTGGTCGGTCTTCTTGGACTTCGGTTTCTCGTCAGCCAGCGCGGAGGCGGCCAGGGTTATCGCGGCAAGCACGGCCGGAATCAGCAAGCGAAAGCGCAATGTCATAAAAGCAGGTGAATCCCCGACTTTTCGCCGGGCAATCGCGAAATTACCGCATCTTTTTGCGAGCGTCGCCGCGCCTGTCGCCACTGACTCAGGGCACAAGAATACCGGCGATGGCGGCGGCCATGAAACAGGCGAGGCTGCCGCCGATGAGCGCCTTCACACCCAGCTTGGCGAGGTTTTCGCGTTGGGCGGGGGCGATGGCGCCGATGCCGCCGATCTGGATGCCGATCGATACGATGTTGGCAAAACCGCACAGCGCGTAGGTCATGATCATGAGGTTGCGCGTGTCCGTGTAGGTGCCGGCATCCTTGAGCCGGGCGAGGTCGATGAAGGCGACGAATTCGTTGAGCACGGTGCGCGTGCCGAGGAGCGCGCCGGACTGGAGCAGGGCGTCATTGCTGATGCCCATGAGCCACGCCACGGGCGCGAAGAGCATGCCCAGCAGGAATTCCAGCGAGAAGGTCTTGAACGCACCGTCGGTAAAGGAGGCGACCCACGCGTTGAGGCCGAAGGGGTCGCCGATCCACTGGCCGAGCACGAAGTTCACCATTGCGACCAGCGCCGTGAAAACGATGAGCATGCCGCCGACGTTCACCGCGAGTTTGATACCGTCGGTCGTGCCGAGGCAGATCGCGTCGAGGAGGTTCGCACCGATCTTCTCCTTGCTGACTTCGAGGTCTGTGCTGACGGTTTCGGTTTGCGGCACGAGAATCTTGGCGAACATCAGCGCGGCGGGGGCGGAGATCACGGACTTGGTGATGAGGTGGGTGGCGAAAATCACCTGCTGCTGGGGTTCGGTGCCGCCGAGAAAGCTGATGTAGGCGATGAGCACGGCGCCGGCGACTGTGGCCATGCCGCCGATCATGACGCAGAGGATCTCCGAGCGCGTCATGGTGTTGAGGTAGGGCTTGATGAGCAGCGGGGCCTCGGTCTGGCCGAGAAAGACGTTGGCCGAAGCGCTGAGCGTTTCGGGACCGGAAAGGCGCATGGCCTTGGTCATCACCCAGGCGAATGCCCACACGATCTTCTGCAGGATGCCGAGGTAGTAGAGCGCCGAGGTGAAGGCCGAGAAAAAGATGATCGAGGGCAGGATGCTCAAACCGAACACCACGCCGTGTTTCTCCGAATCCACGAGCGTGCCGAAGACGAATTTGGTGCCCTCGCCGGTGAAAGCGAGGAGTTGGACGAAGAATTCTCCGACGAGTTCGACCGCATAACGCACGGGCGCCGCGTAGATCACGAGGCCGGCGAAAACGAATTGCAGCAGCAGCCCGATGGCAACGACCCGCCAGCTGATGGCCCGGCGGTTTTCACTCAAGAGGACGGCCAGGCCGAGAAAGACTGCGACGCCGAACAAACCGCGCAGGATGTGGGTGAGTTGGTCCATGGCTGGGACGGAATGCCGGAAGTCGTATCAGCGCGGGGGTGCGGCGCGAGATTCTTTTCAAGGGGGAAACATTTTCCCAAAATGTCCGTCTAAGTGGCATCGCATGGATGCGCTCGACCTTCTCCTGCTTCTTGCCGGCCTTTTGGCAATGGCAGCGGTGTCGGCGGGATGTGTGGTGTGTCTGGTGGTGTGGTTTGCCGGCCGTGGCGACCGGGCCGCAAGTGAGGTTTGCCCTCCGCCCGACGAGTTGTAGGCTCGCGGCATGGATATCAAGGAACGCCTCGCCCGCCATCTGGGCCAAGTCCCCGACACAACCAAGGCCGCGTTTGTGGCACCCAACGCCACCGTGATCGGCAATGTGAAGCTCGGGGCATTGAGCAGCGTATGGTATGGCTGTGTGCTGCGAGGCGACATCAACTCCATCGAGATCGGCGAGGGCACCAATATCCAGGATCTTGCCATGGTGCATCTGGCCGACGATTACGGCGTGAAGGTCGGCCGTTACACGACGATCGGCCACAGCGCCATCATCCATGCCTGCGAAATCGGCGATGAGTGCCTCATCGGCATGGGTGCCACCATTCTCGATGGAGCCGTGATCGGCGACCATTGCATCGTGGGAGCCAACGCTCTGGTCACGCAGCGTTTCGTGGCGCCCCCGGGTTCGATGATTCTCGGCGCGCCCGCCAAAGTGGTGCGCCCGCTCAAGGAGGCCGAGCTGATGGGGCTCCGCGCTTGGGCCGAGAAATACGTTGAAGTTGCCAAAGCGCACGCCGCGTCGAAGTAGCAAGGAAACGGTTTCCGAGGGGCCGCAACAGGAACGGGCGGCTCTTTGCCAAGATATGCGGAGCGGGTGCCATCCGTTCGCGCTAAACTCATGGCCACAAAGGAGACGCCATGAAAACAAACATCGGATCATTCGACATCGGGGTGCGGTTTGTCGGAGGCTGCCTCATCGGTTTGTGGGGCATCCACGTTGAGACATGGTGGGGGTTGGTCGGCCTGCTGCCGGCCCTGACCGGTATCGCGGGTTTCTGCCCGCTTTACGCGCTCTTCCACATCGACACGACCGCCCACGACCACTGAGGCGCGACGGGAGTTTCGTCTCGCAGGGTAGGCGCTTGCGCCGGCCAGATGAACGAAATCGCCACGTTGTCGCTGCGCTCCAACGCAGCTACGGCCCTTGCGCATCGCGGCTTACCGCACTCGTTCCAAAATCGAGAAGGTGTAGCGGTAGTTTGCGTCGGCGCCCTCGCGTTTCCACGTTTCCCGCCAAGTAAGGTTTCGCCACTCGGGAAACCACGTATCACCTTCCACCTGTGCGTGCACGAGCGTGAGCAAAATGCGATCCGCTATGGGCAAGGTCTCTTCGTAAATGCGCTGGCCGCCGCAGACCATGATCCGGCCGGGAAGCGTCTGAGCGATGGCCAGCGCCTCGGGCACGTTGGCGGCGACCTGCACGCCGGGTTTGGCGAGGGCCGGGTTGGACGTGATCACGACCGGCTGACGCCCGTCTGCGAGCACGCGCGGCCACGTTTCATAGCAGATGCGGCCGAGCACGACGGTTTGGTTGGCGGTTTGGTCGTGGAACCATTGCTTGTCCTCGGGAATGTCGAAAGGCAGGCGACCGGCACGACCGATCACGCGGTTCTCTGCACAGGCGACGATGAGCTCGATGGGGCGGGGCATTGCGGGGTTGCGTCGGGAAGACGAAGTTGAAGACTGCCGCGCCATGCAGGGCAAACTTCGTTTTTTCGCGGCGGCGGCGATGAGCGCCGCTTTTCTTGTGTCCGGCCGGAGCGATGACGGGTTTACGGCGCGCTATCAGGCGGTGATCGATGCCAAGGGCCACGCCACCGAAGCCGAGCGGTTGCACGCGCTGTTCAAGGTGGACTGGGACTACACCATGGCGGTGTATCCGGAATCGGCGACGTGGGTCGGCTATCCGGGACACGAACGCGAATGGACCGATCTCTCGCGCGAGGCCATCGCCCGCCGCAAGGAACTCGCCGGCCGCGCGCTGCCGGCGCTGGCGAGCATTGATCGCGCACAGCTCGGCCCGGTCGATCGCGTGAGCTACGACGTTTTCAAGCGCCAGACCGAGGAAGGTATCGAGGGCATTCGTTTCCCGAGCGAACTCGGCCAAATCGACCAGCTCAGCGGTATCCATCAGGACGCGGCTCAACTTTTCCGTGGCATGCAGGCGGTCAACGCCGGGCACTTCGAAGATCAGCTCGCCCGTTTACAGGCGCTGCCGCAGGTGGTGGACAATGTTATTTCGCTGCTGGAGGAGGGTCTCGCCAAAGGCATCACTCCGCCCCAGGTCACGCTGCGCGACGTGCCCGCGCAGATTCTGAATCAGATTCCCGAGGAGCCGCTGAAGAGTCCGCTGCTCGCGTCGTTCGTGGAGCTTCCGCCGACGGTGTCGGGCGAAAAGGGCTTGGAGCTCCGCGCCGCTGCCGCGAAGATCTACACGACTGCGGCGCGTCCGGCGTTTCAGCGGTTGGAGGAGTTTGTCCGCGAGAAATACATTCCCGGCGCGCGCCAGACGATCGCGGCGACCGATCTGCCTGACGGGCAGGCTTGGTATGCGTGGCGGATCAAGAACTACACCTCTACCGATCTCACCGCGCAGCAGATTCACGATATTGGTTTGGCCGAGGTGAAGCGTATCCGTGCTGAGATGGAGCGCGTGAAAGCCCAGGCCGGATTCAAAGGCACATTGCAGGAGTTCTTCGCGTTTCTGCGCACCGACCCGCAGTTCTACTTCACGAACAAGGAGCATTTGTTGCGCGCTTACCGCGACATCGCAAAGCGCGTCGACCCGCAGATGATGAAGTTGTTCAAAACCCTGCCGCGGACACCCTATGGTGTTTTGCCTGTGCCGACCTACGCCGAGAAATCGCAGGCGACAGCCTACTACTATCCGGGGGCGCCTGACATCGCGCGTCCGGGCTACTTCTTCGCCAACACCTATGCGCTGGAAACGCGGCCGAAGTGGGAGATGGAAGCGCTCACGCTGCACGAGGCGGTTCCCGGACATCACCACCAGATCGCACTCGCGCAGGAGATGGGCGACTTGCCGGAGTTTCGGAAGCACGGTGGTTACACGGCTTTCGTCGAAGGGTGGGGGCTTTACTCCGAGAGTCTCGGCGAAGAGCTGGGCTTCTACACCGATCCCTATTCGAAGTTCGGCCAGCTCACTTACGAGATGTGGCGCGCCATCCGTCTCGTTGTGGACACCGGCATGCACGCGCTCGGCTGGTCGCGCCAACAGGCGATTGATTTCTTCAGCGAGAACGCCGGCAAGTCGGAGCACGATATCATCGTCGAAATTGACCGCTACATCGTGTGGCCCGGCCAGGCGCTGGCCTACAAAATCGGGGAATTGAAGATCAAGGAACTGCGCGCCTATGCGGAGAAGGAACTCGGTGCGAAGTTCGACATCCGCCACTTTCACGACGAAGTCCTTCACAACGGCGCCGTCCCGCTCAGCGTGCTCGAAACGCATATCAAGGAGTGGGTGGCGGGACAGAAGTCGTTGTGATGCGTGAAGCGTGAGCCCGAATTTTCTTTTTATTGAGATTCGGAGAAATTTCCCGACACACCCCGTCGCTACGCGCCACTCCTCTTGATAGAGGGGATTCCAAACTCAGGTCGACGAAGTTCTCCCTATTAAGGGAGGACGTCAGGCCGGTGCTTACGTCATTGCGCCGCACCTCGTTTGCCTGTGTCATAAACGGCAAATGACTATCGGAGTTCCCCAAGAAATCAAAATCGGTGAAACGCGCGTCTCCATGACGCCCAGCCTTTGCCGCCGCGTGACTTCGCTCGGCGCACAGGTGCTCCTGCAAAAGGGAGCGGGCCTCAGCGCGGGCTTCACCGACGACCAATATAAATCCGCCGGGGCCACGCTCATGGGCTCGGCCGCCAAGGTTTGGAAAGGAGCGGACCTCATCTTGAAGGTGAAGGAACCGCAGAAGAGCGAGTTCGCATTGATGCGGGAAGGCCAGACACTCTTCACCTATCTGCATCTCGCAGCCTGTCCGGAACTGGCCAAGGAGCTCTGCCGGAAAAACGTGCTCGGCATCGCCTACGAAACGGTCGAAGGCCCCGACGGACAGTTCCCGTTGCTCAAACCCATGTCGCAGGTCGCCGGTCGTCTCTCGATCCAGATCGGCGCCTATCTGCTCCAGTCGCAACTCGGCGGATCGGGCATGCTGCTCGGCGGCATTCCCGGCACGATGCCCGGTCACGTCGTGGTCGTCGGCGCGGGGAACTCCGGTGCGCACGCCGTGCGCATGGCCGCCGGCATGGGCGCGCGGGTGACCGTGCTCGATCTCGACACTCGCAAACTCGAAATCCTCGACCAGGAATATCGCGGCAAGGTCGTCACGCTCGTTTCGAATCCCGCCAACATCGAGCAAATGGTGGCCGACGCAGACCTGCTCATCGGCGCCGTGCTCATTCCCGCGGCCAAGGCTCCGATTGTCGTGACGAAACGGATGGTCGCGCAAATGCAGCGCGGCAGCGTGATCGTGGACATCGCCATTGATCAGGGTGGTTGCATCGAGACGATTCACGCCACGTCGCACGAAAACCCGACCTACAAGCAGCACGGCGTGATCCACTATGCCGTGCCCAACATGCCCGCGCTGGTCGGTCGCACTTCGACCATGGGCCTCACGCAGGCGACCGAACCCTTTGTGGCGCTCATGGTGCAGAAAGGCATCGAGCGCGCCGTCGCCGAGCACAAAGGCATCGCGAAAGGCATCAACACCCGCAATGGCCGCATCGCCTGCGACGCTGTGATCAAAGCCCTGGGCTTCGATTCCTGACCGGGTTCGAACCTGCTCTATCGGCGGCGACCTCGGGCTGGGTGACCAATCCTCCAATTTGCGCGGAGCCACCTCAGCCAGCCAAAGTTCGTAATACGAACTTTGTGGTTCATCCCCATAGCGAGGTATCGGGTAAAAGTTCGTATTACGAACTTTGGCCTGAGAGGACTGACGATAGCGGACGATGAACCGGAAGTATTGTGTCATCGCGGGATTTTTGGTTGCTGCGTTGGTGGTGGCACGCAGCGTGGCGGGCACGGGCCGCCAACCTCTTACCTCCGTGCATTTCCGACGGTTGCTCCTTCCCCTTGGTTTGTTCCTTCTTCCGGTGCTGGTCTCGGCCGCGCCCGAAACTTTTCCCGGTCTCGGTCGCAAGTGGCAGCATTACCGGTCGCCCAATTTCGAACTATACAGCGCGAACAGCGACCGCGCTTCACGCGACGTGCTGGAGAAGATGGAGCTCTTGCGGGCGCTTTTTCTCGATACTTTCAAACTCAAGGTCCGTCTCCCGCAGCCGGTGACGATCTACTATTTCGATCGGCAGGCGGATTTCGACGGCTATCGCCCCCGAAACTACCGCAGCAACGTCCGCTATGTCGGCTTTTGCAACAACTACCCGGATCGCACCGTGATCACCTTGGCCCCGGTGGGCAGCGACGAAAATATCGCCGAGGTGGTCTATCACGAATACATCCACTGTCTGTTCCGAATCACCGAACAGAATCCCGCACCTTGGTTCAACGAAGGCGTGGCAGAACTGTTCTCAACCATGAAGGAGGATGGCGAGTGGCTCCAACTCGGGCATCCGGTGGTCGGCCGGGTGATCGATCTCAAGAACGGCCGGATGATGCCTTTCGACCAGCTGTTTTCAGTGACGCGCGAATCGCCGGTGTTTCGGAATTCAGGACACTCCGGCATCTTCTATGCCCAATCGTGGGCGTTCCTGCATTATTGCCGTTTCGGCGTGAACAAGATTCCGCCTGAAAAGGTGGCGTTGTTCCTGCGCGTGGCGGGATCGCCGGAGACACAGGAACGGCCGGGGGAATTTCGCAACCTGTGCCGCGAGTTGCTGGGCATGGACTATCCGGAACTGTTAAAGGAGCTCGAACGCTATATCGCATTTGGCAAATTCACGGGAAGAAAGGCGAAGCGTCCGGAGATTTCTCCGCGGAAGGAATACACGGTGCGTCCGGTCACGCGGGAGGAAATGAACCTGCAGCTGGCCGAATTGGCGCTCCGACAATTTGAAAGTCCCTATGGCAATCTCCACGTGCGTGAGCAGTTGGAGCGCGCGCCAACCGCCCGGCTGCACGAGGTGATGGGAAGTGCGGCGATCCGGGCCGACGAGACCGACGTCGCGCGGGAACACTGGCGCCGGGCCGTGGAGCTGGGCACGGACAATGCGGCGATCTTTCGCGAATTGGGTCGGCTCGAGTCCAATGCCATTTTCGGGCAGTTCGATCTCGACTACCGGATGCCTGCCCAACGAGCGAACGGACTGCGGCACCTCTTGCACAAATCCATCGAATGCGCGCCTGAGCAAAGCATGGGCTACGAAATGCTCGCCTGGGTTGAGGCATTGTCGGACAAACCCGACATAGCGGCCTTGAACCAAGTGCAGCAGCGGTTCCAGAGCCTGAATGATCGCGGACGCACCTTGCTGGCGCTCGTCATTGTGCGGATGCGGCTGGGTGACACGGAGGGCGCGCTCAAGCTGCTGGATCAATTGGAGGGCACCCGGCCCAGCGATTGGGTGCGTTTCTGCGCCGAGCTCACCCGCGCCCGACTGGAGGATCGGCCGGTGGATCAGGATAAATTGCCACCGGCGTCACGCCGTCAGCCGGGGATGAGAATGTCGCCACCCCGGATCAATCTGCCGCACTGACAGCCCGGTCCTCCGGGGTATTCCAATTGCTCACGCGCCAGAGTTCGCTGGTCGGCAACGGCACGCTGCGCAGCAGGTGGCGGTTCATCAAGGCGAGTGCGAGCGCCTGGAGAGAGCGGTCATCCTCGTCGTGCAGGCGCTTGACGGTCTCGGGCAGGGCGGAGCGGGGATAAATGGCGGCCAGCGGTTCGTGCGTGCCATCGGGCCGGCAGGCCATGGCGCCGATGTTGCTGCCGCAGTAACTGCCGAGCCACTGATACCACCACGCGTCGATGCGCGGCATATCCACGGCCAGCACGGCGACCAGCAGCGTGCGCGATTGGCTGAATGCCGTGTGTAACCCCGCGAGCGGTCCGGCATCGGTGAAGACATCGTGCCAGAGGTGCACGGCGTCGGGCAATCCGAGCGGAGGCTGGCCGGGTTGGCGGACGACGGCCACCGCGGCGGCTCCGGCATCGCGAAGAACCCCGGTCTGGCGTTCCCACATCGGCCGGCCCTCGTGAGGAAGAGTGGCCTTGTCGCGTCCCATGCGACGGGATTGTCCGCCGGCGAGCACGACGCCGGTGAGTTGATGGGCGGGAATCATGCGTGGGTATGCGTGGTTGGCAGCATCACGTTCCCCAGCATGTCACCCTGAGCGCAGCGAAGAGTCCAGCGGGTTGTTCTGTTGGCAGAGCGATACGTGAGGGCGGTTTAGACCCGTAGCCAGCCGTCGGACAGGATGCGGCAGCGCAGGCCGCCGCGGCCTTTGAGCCAGGCTTCGGCGCCGGGAGCGAGGGCTTCGTCCATCCAGTAGCACGGACGGCATTCCTCCGCGCCTTGCAACGTCACGCCCTGCAAATCGAACTGCTGTCCGATGAGATCATTCAAATCGCTGCCGCTCACGAGCAGATTGCGGCGAAGCGCGGCGGGACTGGCGTGCGGCAGGTTCAACGCCGCGCACAAATCAGCGAACACTTCGGCGGAGAAGAGCGTGACCTGGCCTTTGTAGTCAGCCTTGTGGTCGAAGAAACGATCGCCGCGCAGACCGCGTCCGGCGACGCATTCGATCTCGCGAACCTCATGAACGGGAAGTTTGAGCGATCCTTTGCCGTGGCGCCCGAAATAGCTGTGTCCCTCGGAAATGAAAATCCGGTGCAGCGTCAGGGCAGTGAGGACGGGCGGGGGCATGACGGGGAGACTCCAGACAAGGAAACCACTAATGGCAGCCAGACCAAGGCAGTTTATTCAACCACGGATGGACACGGATTGGCGCAGATGGAATCACGGGCAGGTATCTGCGTTCATCCATATGATGAATCTTGCCGTGAGGATTGGGGCTCGGGCTTAAAACCCCTGATTCACCCTTAATAGGGCTGAATCAATGGAGTTAGGTGAGTCCGGCGCGACCGGGCCGGTTTGGGACAGATCGGGGGGCGATTCCCGAAAGTGACAGAGGTTTGGGACACGGAGACCGGGCTTTTTAGAGTCCGGCGAGTCCGGCTTAAAGCGGCCTTAAGGTCAGAATAATGAGCGCTGGAGATCATCGGTTTTCAGAGCCTTCGCGGGGCGGCGCTTCATGGCAAGCATGCGGTTGGCCTGGGCGAGGGTCTCGATCGCCTGCTCGTCGGCGCGGAGCTGAGCGGCGCGGGTGGCGCCGAGGGCCGTGCCCAGGGCCTTCTGCCAGGCGTGGTTCATGCGCTTGCCCTCGTCGCAAAAGTCGTCGCTGTTGTGGGCGAAATGGTCCTGGATGACCTTCAGGAGGTAGCCGGGGAAATACTGGATCTCGCCGGTGGCGCCGTGGCGTTTGATCTGCTGGAACAAGTCGAAGAGCGTCTGCGTGTAGCGCTGGCCGGACCAAGTGACGCCGCGCTGCTGGAGCCAGGTGGCCGGCCAGGTGATGGCGTAGAGGAGGCGGTCGCGGTCTTGGAAGAATTTTTTGGCAGTGGCCTCGGTGTAGAACTGGTCGCGGATGTTCTTGAGCAACTCGTCCACGTCCACGGGCGTGGCCTCGGTGTTGGCGGAGGTGTTGCGGTCGTCGCTCATGCCCATTTGCTGAAGCGCGGATCGTCGGGCTCCGGGATGTCGTCGTCGCTCCAGCTAGGAGGTTGGAAAACATTTAGCGCGAAGCCACGGGCATAGACTTCATTATTACCAGCGTTCACATAGATCGCCTTGATCCGTTCCGCGGCGTCGGTGGGCGACCGGCCGGCGGAGACACATTCAAACCGCTGGTCGCGGGGATACTCTGCCGTCGCGGCGATGGTCACCTTCACCGTGTAGAGGCGGAAGCCGCCTAGATCAATCGGAGCCCATTTGCCTGTTGCACTCATGACGATCCGCGGAAGCGGCGGTGGTAGGCGCGGCGGTAGAGGTTGGCGCGTTTGATCATGTCGCGGGCCTGGGCCTCGAAGGCCTCGATCGCATGGTTGATCTCGTCCACCGTGCAGGCGCCCCAGAGCTTGTAGCCAGGAGATCCGGGGAAGCTGACCACGGCCGCGGCGGCGGCGCTGGCTATCATGCGCACCTTACGGTCGGAGATGCCCTCCATCTGCGAGGCGATCTGCGCGGCCGTCATCCAGCCGTTGGCTTGCGTGCGCTCTTTCTCGGGCAGCCAGTGCAGGCCGCGCAGGAGGACGTTGACGAGCTGCTCGACCTGCTCCGTGGAGACCTCCGGGGCGGGCAGCTTCAGGCCGAGATCTGCGGTGTCGTCTTTCACCAGGCGCAGTTGTGTTTCGCCAGCTCAGCGTCGTTCACGGCGGGCGCGGCCGGCGCGGGACTGGCCAGTTTCGTGCTGGCCAGATTTTGGCCTATTTTCCGATCGCGGCGTTGGTAGCCGGTGCGCTGCTCGTTGCGGGCGCGCATGGTGGTGAGGCGCTGCTGGACGGTCTTCGGGTCGAGTTCATCGAGCGGGCCGGCGGAGGCCGTGCGCGCGCGGGCGAAGCGATTGCGCTGCAGCTTGCCGCTGCCCTGCTGGCCGTAGGCCTGGCGCTCGTGCCAGTCGGCTTGGCGGGCCTGATTGTATGTCAGGTAGTCGTCCTTGCATTTCAGCCACTCCTCCATCGCGACGAGGTCGTTGGGGTTGGCCTGCTGGTGCAGGAAGGTGAAGAGAGCGGTGGTCTCGGCCGCGCCGAAGGCTTCATCGCTCGTGGTGACGGCCGGGCCGCGGACCTCGGCCATCACCTGCAGGCAGACCTCGCGGCGCTTAGCATCGTCGCGCGCGTTCCAGCCCTGGGCACGGCAGGCGGCGGGCCAGAGGGTCTTATGATAACGGATGCGGGCGGCGGGAGTCATGGGGATTGAGGAACGCTGGGCAACGGCGCTTCGCCGGTGAGGATGGCGAGGATCTGATCGCGATCCTGCTCGGTGGCGAAGTGACAGGTGTTGCTTTGCAGGTTGAGGGGCTGCCAGACGTCGGGGCGGTTGATATTTTGCACCTCGATGGTGATCTCGGGGAAGCCAGCGCGCAGGGCGTGACCATCGCGCACAACGATCTCGCGCACTTGGTGCAGCCACCACGGCGGCAGATCGGCGGCGACGGCCGGGCGGATGTTGGGTGTGAGGGACTGGCTCATGCGGGGAGGGCGAGGCCGGCGCCGAGCTGCTCGAGCGGGCTCGTTGCGCGATCGAGTTGCGGGTGGCGATAGAGCGCGGTCGTCTCGATGGAGCGGTGGCCCATCAACTCCTGGAGATCGCGCAGATCGCCGTTGTAGTGCGTGCCATACCAATGCCGCAGATGGTGCGGCGTGATGCGGGCGATCAGTCGGCCCGCCTGCTCGAGCTCGTCGCACGCGCGCGAGAAGGCATGCTGCACATCGCCCGGCGGCTGGTGCCAGCGCATCGGCTGCTTGGTGTCGGGGTGGCGCTGCGGATTCGGCGACGGGAAGAGGAACATCCAGCCAATGCTGTGCGGGGCGCGCGGATATTTTCGCGCCAGCGCGTTGGGCGTGGAGATCGGCAGCGGCTCGGGCCGGGCCTGATCCTGGGCAAACACGCGACGGGCGTGCTGCGCCTGCGCGCGCAAAGCAGGCCACAGCATCGCCGGGATCGGCACCCAGCGATCGTGCGCCTGCTTTGGGTCGCGCACCACGAGGTGCAGCTTGTCGCCCTCGCTGCGGAAATCCTTCAACCGTGCGCCCAGGCACTCCGAGATCCGCAGCCCTGTGGCCGCCATGGTGAGAGCCATCAGGCGCGCGGGCAGCGTGGGCGTATCCACCAGCTTTGCGAAGAGCGCCATGACCTCCGGCGTCGTCGGACAGTGCCGGGCAAACTGCGGCCGCTTGGCGCGCAGCGCATCCACGTTGCCAAGCTTCCGGCCGAAGGCCGCGAACAGAGCGTTGAGCGCCGCGAGGTCATGGTTCTGCGTGGAGGCCGACACATCGTCGCGCTTCACGCGCAAGGTGAGGAAGGCCTCCGCCAGCTGCTCCGAAGTGCGGCCCCTCGGCTGCTGCGCAACGAAGTCGTAGAAATAGGAGGCCGTGCGACAATAAGAGGAGACCGTGTTGCGGTCGCGGCCCAAAAGACGCAGGCTCGCCTCGAGCTTTGCGAGAACCTCGGATTTCGGCAACTTCATGGCGGTGTGTGGGGTTGGGGATTCCGTTATCTGCTAGGTTTCGCAGAATCAGTGTTCAGCGTGATTTTACCGCCGCGCCCCGGAGTCTTGGCCTCAATAAGGCGGCACAGGCGGTTGTGGTTGCGCCGGAATCGCTCGAAGCGTTCCCGCGTGGCCGGGCCATCGCTCAGGATGCGCCAGCATCGGCGGCAGGCGGCATCCCAGCGCGGAAGCCATTCCCCCATTTGCCGAGACTTAGCGCGGCGGATTCGCCACGAACGGAAACGCTGAACCAGCGCATCCAGCCAATGCCCACCCTGCGGGCGGTCATTGGCAACGGCGGCGTCTTTAGTCAGGGTGGTCATGGCTGATGCTGGTCGTTCTGCCAACGCCAGTCGCACAGCGCGTGGATGAGTGCGCCGCGCCTGGTCGCACCGTGACCTTGCGTGAGCACGACACGCGAGAGGCGGTGCTCTAGTGTCGCGTGCCAGTTAGGCGGGTAGCCTTTTTTACCCCACGGCTCATCGGTGAGCACGCAGTCGAGGTTTCCAATCTTGCGGAGTTCCGCTTCGGCTTCGGATTCCGTCATGGTTGCCAGCATGTCGAGGCCCATTCTGCGGAGAGCGGGAATGCGCCAGCCGCAGATGCGTTCGAAAATCGAATCGGCAGAACCAGAGCTGCCAGACCCAACGCCCTTGCTTGCAGGTTTTTCGACGGCAGCCGTCCGACGTTCCACATCCGTTGTATTTCCCATGGTATTACAGCCCGCTCGGCGGGCGTTGGTCATCAGCGACGTTCTACAAAGAAGCCGCACGGTGAAGAGCGAGCGCCTCGTCAAGCCGCGCAAATTCGGTTTCCCGCGCGTCTTTCGCGGCGTTCACGGCGTCGCGCATGCGCTGCACGCGGTTGGCCATGTCACGCAGTTCGGCATCGCGCAATTCGTAGATTCGTTCGAGACGGCCGCGCAGGTCGGAGAGGCCATCGGTTGTTTCCCAGCAGCATTCTTTAATTATCGCGTCCATAAATTCGGAGGTCTTCGAGTTTCACATCGGGCATTTCTTCGAGGCATTTGTCGCAGCAGATATACACGCTTTCCGAGCGGAGGGCGTGTGCGACGTATTCGAGGGCGGGCACTGCGCGCTCGCCGATTTTCATTTCGTCCGGCCACTCACAGTCTATCGGTGTGAGGCAGCGCGTGCAGAGAGTTCGGAAGGTTGTCATCGGAGTGTAGAACCAAGGCATCACTGCCAACCTGCGGGGCTGCGCCCCTCCGGTGGCAGACTGCCGGTGTTGTTTGGATCATCGTCGCTAATGTCTGGAAGCACTTCATCAGCTCGTTGCTGCGCCTCATGCATTAGCGTCCACATTTTCATATTCAGCGCACCGATTACCTCGGCATAAGAAAAGTCAGCTTCCTGTCGGTAGCGATGAACCAGGGAATCAAGTTCGTCGGCGAATTGGTTGATTGGATTTGGCATATTGAGTTGTTACGCCGCGTATTCGCGCCAGAGGGCGCGGTCGGGGCCGAAGTGGAGTTTGTTGGCGAGTTTCTTGAGGGCCTTCTGCTCGATGCGGCGGATGCCCTCGTTGGTGCATCCGCACCAGGCGGCGATCTCGGTGGTGGTCAACGCGCGGCCGGGCTTGGCGAGCGCGGTGAGGAGCGCGAGGCCGAGATCCACGCGGGAGGATTTATCCTTACCGTTGCGGCGCACGGTGCGGTCGATGGTGTCGCGGGCGGGCTGGCTCATGGCTGGTAGCGATCAGCGATCAGCTCTCGTCGTCCTTGGCGCCCTCATCGAGGAGGCGGGCGACAACCTTATCCACGTCGCTATCGGCGGCCTTGATGAACACGGCGTCGCCGGTCTGCTCGACGGCGAGGCCGAGCTTCTTGAGCGTGGAGGCCGGCAGCTCCATGAGCGTGGAGGCGCGAGGTTTCTCGGTGATGATGAGGAACTGCACCGCCTCGTCGGCGAAGTGTTTCTTGATGCGCTCTACGACGGCCTCGGTGCTATCCGCATGAGTGAGCACGCCCTTGCACTTCTGGAAGCCGAGCCGGATCCCGTGCAGGGTGATCGTGCGCGGCTTCACGAAGAGATCGGAGCGGCCGCGCACGGTGTCGGCGAGCTCGCTCTGCTGCAGGCTGGCCTTGCGGGCGGCGGCGGTGATGGCGGGCAGGTGCGCCGCCTTCAATTTCGCGAGCGCCTTGTTGTAGTCGGCGACGAGAGCGGAGAGAGCCGCGCGAGCGGCCGCGTATTTTTTGGCCTGGGCGTCGATCACGAGGATCGCGTCGGAGGGTTGTTCGGTGGTGAGCGAGGGCATGGCGGTGATGGGATTACGGTTTTTGATCGGGGGTTTTTGATTTCCGATCGGCCGACCGGCCGAAGCGGATGAGCTCGTAGAGGGCATTGACGCCGCAAGCGATGAGGTAGGCGCCGAGCAGCACGGCGAGGATCTGGAAGCTGCGCGCGATCTCGAGGGTGAGGAGGGCATTCATGCGGCGCTCCTCCGTTTGAAGGCGGTGTATTTGAAGGTGACCTTCCAGAGGCCGGGGCTCTCGCGCTGGCAGGACTGCACCTCGGAGAGCGAGAGGCCGTGGAGGCCGGCGGCCGCGAGGCGGGCGGCGAGATCGGGCGAAGAGGCCGAGGCCTGGTGCTCGCGGTTGCTCGCGCGCGCGATGGCCGAGAAGCCGCCGGCGCGCGTCTCGATGGCGACGAGTTGCGTGGGCAGGGTCATGACGACGCGTCCCTCCGGCTGAGTTTCGTGATGCGGTAGTTGATCGTGATGCTGCCGAGATAGTGCCGGAACTTCACCGCGCCGCCGACCTTGAGCTGGGCGAGATTCGTCGCGCAGCCGCCGCACCACATCCACGATTGCGACGGCTGGCAGTCGTAGACCGTGCCATCGGCGGCGACGGTCCACTTGATGAAGTCCTGGCCGCGGTCCTCGATCTCGATCTCGGTGAAGATTTCGTGGGCGTGGATGGGGCGCGCGTAGAAGAGGCACTCCGCGCGCCGGGCGACGACGATCTGCGACTCAGGCAGACCAAACCACTTCGCCGCGGCGCGCAGCGCGGCGGTGAGGGCGTCGCTCGTGCAGCTGGCGGTCTTCGCGTGCTTGCCGATGCCCGCGCGCGCGGTGTAGGTGCCGCCGGCCATGCGCACCGCAATCACAACGGAGAGGTCAGTGTCGGGATGGTAGATGGCGCGGCTCATGATGCGTCCTCCTCGTCGTTGGCGATGGACACGGGCTCCAGATCCACGGCGTGCAGGTGGGCGGCGGTGATCTCCAGGGAGCGGCGGGCGCTGGCGAGGGCGCGGGCCTTCTCCAGCTTGTGGATCAGGATGCGGATGCCCCAGTCGGTGCTGCCCCACTTCTTGAGCAGAGGGAGGCAGGCGGCATCGTCAGCCACCTTGAAGGCGCGGGCGAAGGCGAGCAGGTCCTTGCGGGGGAGCGTTTGCTCCAAGCGCAGGATCTCGTCTTCGCCGCCGATGCGGCCGAGGAACTGTTTCCAGAATGGATCCTTGGCCGTGATGATGTGGCGGAAGGTCGGCACCCAGGTGAAGATGACGCAGCAGCCGGTCTCCTCCTGCAGCTCGTGGAAGTAGGTGAACACCGGCTGTTGGTCGGGCGCGATGTTGGGGCGAAAGAGGCGCTGCACGTTGTCGAGGATGATGCAGCGCGGGCGGGCATCCTTGCCGCTGGCGGGATCGAGCTGGCTCACGCCCTTGAGGAAATCCTCGATGGCGAGCTCCTTCTCGCCGACGCTGCTGGAGGCGGCTTCGAGGTAGCGGGCGGCGAGCTTCTGCACCATGCGCGCGCGTGTGGTGCGCGACGGCGACTCCAGGTGGACGGTCTCCTTGTGGTTGTTGAGCGCCTCGTAGTGGCGCGCGCACTGGGTCTTCTGGCTGCCGGTCTCGCCCTCGATCGCGCCGAAGCGCGTGCTGGAGGCAAACGAGCGGCGGCTGTTGATGTAGTCGTTGAGCAGGTGCCAGTTTTTGGTCTCGATGAAGGGGATCGAGCCGCGCTCCTCCATGCGCGCAGCATAGGCGCGCAGCGCGGCCACGTAGCGCTTGAAGGTCTGCGCGTCGCCGCCGGTCTTGAAGTAGTGGCCGCCTGCGACCTGATACCAGTATTGATCGCTGGGCTCCTTGCCGGATCGGTCGCGCAGGCCGATGGCCTTGGCGATGCGGTAGAGCACGGCGTGCTCGCTGTTGCACTTCGTGCGGCAGAAGAAGTGCAGCCAGATGCCATCCTCACGGATCGCCTCCGGGTAGTGGGCGAAGCGCTCCAGGACGGCCTCGGCGCCGCCGGCGAGGAAGCGGCGGTCGGCCATGTAGGCGCTCGTGGCGGGTTGAACGGCGAGCTTGTCGCCGCGGGGGGTAGCTGTCTCGATTTCGTTCATGTCGGTGGATCCTGACTGGGTTTTACTGACTAGGGCCGCGCGGTGGTGGATACGCCGTGCGGCCCGCTTAAAAGGCTCTTAAGACTCGCCGGAGTCGTCGTAGAGGGGGCCCTCGGCGGGCTCGGTGGTGGTGGTGGATTGCGCGGCCTGGGCGAGCTCGGCATCGAGCGCGGCGCGGCGATCCTGGCGCGCGCGCTGCACGGCCTTGGGCGCGCTGGCGGGCCGCGCTCCCTCGGCGTGCGCGAGCACGGCGTTGTTGATGGCGATGTCCTGCTGCATGCGCTTGAGCAGCGGGCGGGCGGCGGCGAGCACGGGCGCGAGCAGCTCGCGGTGCGCGGCCATCTTGCGGCCGGCGGCGCGGGCGAAGCCATGCGGGTCAGCCTTGCTGGCGAGCGTGATGCGCTCGACGGAGCCGACGTAGCAGCCGCGCGCATCGCACAGGTGCATGCGCAGCGGATCGAGCGAGCTGGCGAAGGTGGCGAACTTCTCGCCGGCGGGCAGGCGGCGGCGGTTGCCCTCGGCATCGGTGCAGACGCCCTCGAAGTGGTGCTCGTCGGCGCCGAGCTCGATGTCGTCGAAGTGGAAGTCGCCATCCTTGCCGACGCGGCGGGTCTCGGCGTGCTCCATGCCGATGAGCGAGGGGAGCACATGCGCGGGCAGGCGTGTGAGCGTGTGGCTGAGGCCGTCGAATACTTCGCGCGGCGAGAGGCGGCGCGCGCGTTGCAGGCGCGGGTCGGCCTTGATCGTCGCCTCGATCGCGAGGCGCGCGGGCTCGGGCAGTTGCAGCAGCGTCGTCGCCGGGCGGAAATCCTCCTGCGCGCTGAGGCGATATTCACTGAGCAGGAAGCCGCAGGCCTCCCACCCTTCGAGATCGTGATCGTCGCGGCAGTTGACCTCCTCCTGGATGGCGTCGAGCACCTGGATGGCCTGCCAGAGTGGCGGCGCGGGCAGGCGCATGATCTCGCGCAGTTCCTCGGGCACCATGAGCTGGGCCTTCTGGAGTTTCTCCAGGTGCGCGAGCCGGCCGTGCAATTCCTCGGGGCGGTCGAGGCGGGCGTTGCCGCCGGTGTCGGCCGGCAGCAGCAGGCGGTCGCTGGATTCGCTCTGGATGAAGCCGCCGAGCGATTCGAGCGCGGCCTTGAAGCGGCCGCTGCCGCCGCTCTGCCCGCCGTAGAGACCGGGCGCCAGGGCGCCGGTGGAGAGCGAGCCGCGGCCCACGGTGATCGCGCCGCCGGAGATGCGGCCCAGCAGATCCTCGACGCGCGCGGCGACGTTGGCGGTGCCGTGCTCCATCATGAGCTGGCAGCCCTCGGCGTTGTAGCCGACCGTGCAGAGCACGTGTGCGAGCAGGAAGAGCAGCTCGCGCTCCTTCAACCGCTCGAAGCGGCCGGTGGCGTCGTTGAGGATTTCGGGCTTGTAGCCGCGCGCGAACTGGCAGGCGCTCAGCAGCTCCAGGCAGTGGAACTGCAGCAGGCGACGGCCGCCGAGCTGGCCGGGCACGGTGACCTCCTTGTTGTGCCACATATCATCGAACATGTAGCGCGCGCCGAAGGGCAGGCCCGCGCGCGTGGTGAGCACGCCGGGCAACAGGCTGGCCGCAGCCTTGAGGCCGATGCGGGCGGTGCGATCCGCCAGCTTGGTCGGCTTGTATTTTTTCTGCATCAGGTTGCGGTAGCTGAGGCCGGCGGGCAGCGGCTGCGCGCGCCCGCGCGGGGCGGGCTCGGCGAGGCCGGGGATTTCATCGCCGCGGCGCCAGGCGCGCCGCAGCTCGCGCCACGCAGCCTTGTGCCGGCGGTCGCCGCCGTGGCGGTAACAGAGTTGGTGCCACCACTCGACGGTCGCAGGTTCGAGGCCGCTCGTCTCCTTGGGGCAGCGCGCCTCGTTGATGAGTGATTCCCAATCGCGGCCGCTGGCGACCCACTTCTCGTAGTAGAGCTTGCGGATCGCGCCGACGCTGAGGCGCACGCCGTTGTGCGTGCGCAGCGACTCCTGGGCGAAGGCCTGCTTCTTGTTGGCGGCCGCGTCGAGGCGCTGCATGAGGTCGAAGCGCGCTTCGACGTGGAGCTTCTCGGTGTCGGGCAGCTTCCCGTAGCGCGGGCTGGCGAACATGATGCTGGCTGCGGTGGCGATCATGGCGGGTTACCTCTTGAGGGTTTTCGCGAGCTTGTTGGCGCAGTCCACGAAGAGACCGTGCAGCTCGGCGCGTTGCTCGAAGGTGCCGGCGTGCCAGGGCTCGTCGGCGAGTGCTTCGGTGAGGGTGGTGATGAGCGTGGCCACGCGGAGGCGGCGGCCCTCGGCCTCGGTCATCACGGGTTCGTCGGGCTCGTCGTCGTCGGCGTCCTTCTTGAGCTTGCCGCCCTTGGCGGCGGCGCCCTGCGGCTTCTTGGCGATGCCCATGTCCTGGTAGAGTTCGGAGAGCGTCGCGCCGTCGATCACCTTCGCCACGGCCTTGGTGAGCTTCGCCTGTTCGGCGGGTTTCAGCTCGGAGGGCGCCGTGTCGAGGAGTTCCAAAACGGCCACAGTGTCCGATTTGAGGGCCTTGTTCTTGAGGCCATCGGCCAGCGCCATGTAGCGGCGGGCGGTGCGATCAGAGAGGCCGTGGCGCGCGAGATGGTCGGCGAAGTAGTCTTCCCAGTTGCCGTGGCCGAGTTCCTTTTTCAGCGCCTTGAGCTCGAGACCGGCGAGCGCGGCGGCGACGGCCATCTGCGCGGCCGAGGCGTTGATGATCTGGTGCAGGCGAAGCACCTCGGCGAGGCGCTTGTCCTGGTTCGCGAGGATGGGGAGATTTTTAGACATCGGGAGAGTTGAGGAGTTTGGCGAGTTGGTCATGCGCGCCGGCGAGGTAGGCGATCTTCAGGGCCAGCTTGAATTTGGCGGGCTGGATCTCGACGGCGCCGCGGCCACGGAGGGCGGGAATGTTCTGCTCCATGTCGGCGTAGAATTTGTCGAACTCCGGGTTCGGCTGGTCCACGAGGGCGGCGAGTTGGTCGTGGCTCATAGCTCAGGCGGCGTTGCGGCGGCCGATAAGGGCATCTATGTAGGCGCGACCGCCGGGTGTGCTGACGGCGCGGCGATAGGCTTCCATCGTGGCGCGCTCAGGCTCACGTGCGGCGCGACGTGCGTTGCGCAGCTCCTTCTTCAGTTGCTCGACACGAGTCGCCAGCGGTTCGGAGATATTTGAAAGGCGGTGGAACTCGGCCCACAGGGCCAATTCTTCCGGCGTGCAGTAGTCTTCTCTTTTTGTGGTCATGGGTAGCGGTGGAAAATCAGGCCGGCAGCGCCGTGGACGTTGTGACCAAAGATCCTGCCGAGGATTCTTCGTGAGAGGCGGTCACTGTCGGGGAAAGGCGGTAGGCCAGCTCGGCTTCGAGCTTGAGGAGATGGTCCCAGGCCGCGCCGCACATCGGCGCATCGCAACCGTCGAGCACGCTCTCCTGCGCGGCTTCGACTTCGGCCACGCGCACGCGGGCGTTGGCGATGAGCGCGCGGAGCTGGGCGAGGTCCTTGGTCCTGGGCGCGTCGGTGCTCATGCGCTGAGGGCCTCCTGGATCTCGGCCTGCAGCTCCTTGAGGATGTGTCGCGGCAGGTCGCGGATGAACTGGCGGCGGAAGGGGCCGGTCATGCGCGCGAGCACGTAGGCGCGGTAGCTCTCCACCGGCACGCGCACGAAGCGGAGCGTGGCCTTCGCGCCCTTGAGATCGAGGCCCACGAGCGCGCCGTGGTCCACCTCGTTGAGCAGATGATCCACCGACACGCCGAGGCGCTGCGCGATCTCGCCGAGCGAGAGCGTGGTGCGGCCGGGAAAATCCAAGGACGCGAAAGCGAAGCAGAGCTGCTCGCCAGCGGTGCGGACTGGAGCGGGGAGGCCCATGGGGTTAGTGTGCGGCCTCCGTTCCCGCGAGCGCGCGGGCCGGCGCCGGCACGGTGTAGCCGAGGCGTTCGAGGGTTTGGCGGCTCAGCGTGGAGCCGGCGGGATGGCCGGGGATCGGCGCGGTGAGATTCCAGAGCTCGATGTCGGGCATCACACCCATGCCCGACTGCCAGCCGCACCACACCACCGGCGCGACACGCGCTTCTGTGGTCGCGGTGCTCATGAGGCCTGCCCTCCGTCGAGGATGGATTTGAGCGTCATCTGCAGGCGGCGCTGTTCGCGCAGGTGGTGCAGGGTTTGTGCGGCCAACTCAGCCTCCTTGCTCGGCAGGTGCTCAGTCATCGCGGCGAGCACGGATTCACGCTCGCTGGCAGTGGTGCTCGGCACATCGAGCTCGCGGAAGGCCACACGCAGGGCTGTGTGCAGATCACTCACCGAGCACCTCCTTGACCTTCTTGAGCACGTGGGGGTTTTGCCCGCGGTTGATGGCGCGAGAGACAGCCTCACGCGAATGCCGGATTCGCTTTGCGAGGGCGGTGACCGTGAGGTCTTTGGCCAGCCGGCGCTGGTGGAGAGAAATCCGGGCTTGCTTTTGGGGGTTCATGCTTGCTTGTCTCGAAGTCACAACTGTGACGTGACAGCACAATCGTCAACTCTGAAATGTGACTTCTACGCAAGAATCTGTGATTCGTCGAAAATGGGCTGAGCGCTTGAAAACGCTCCGTCGCCGGCTGCGCTGGAACCAAGAGGAAATGGGTGTTCGCCTAGGGCGCGGCAGGGAATGGGTGTCGCGATTGGAGAATCAACAGGCTGAATTTTCCGACGATGTGTGTTTCCGCATCCAAGCACTGGAGGCCGAGGCCGCACGTCACGGCGCTGTGATGTTACCGCACACCCCTCACCTTAATTCAGGTGATTCGCGCGATCCCGCGGTGGAGGAATCTGCTGCTAATTATGGGCAGGTGGCTTCGAGAATACCCCAGCAGCGCACGCCCTCCACGCGGGCCGATTGCGAGGCCTATGTGCAACGCCTGCTCGATCTCGCCGAGCAGAGCGACAACCCGAACGCCTTCCCGGTGATCCACGATCGGCTGCGGAAGAAGTTCCCCCTCGATGAGTGGGAGCCGCCCCCGCGGCCGGAAACAGAGCTAGAATGAAAGCGCGAATTATCGCCGGCGCTCTCGCCCTCGCGCTCGTCGGCAGCGCGGCGCTCAACCTCCATCTCTGGCGCGAGGTCCGCGCGCACCGCGCGCAAGCGGCGAAGATCACGGCCGAGCTGCTGGAGCTGGTCGAGGGGGCGCGGGCGCACCACGAGCAGATGGAGGCGATCGCGGCCCAGCAACTGAGCCAGGCAGCCGCCGCGCAGAAACTGCTCGCGGCCATCCGCGAAAACGGCGTCGAGATCGACGCCCTCGTGGCCGACCTGGAGCGCCTCCGCGCCGAGAACAAGGCCCTGCGCGCCCGGCCCCCCTCGGTGATCGTGCGGGGTGGCGGCACCCCTTAAGCCCCCGTTTAGAGCGACTTAGGGGCATTACAAAACCGCCCTGATTTTCTCCGAAAAAAAACCTTGTGTCGAAGTGCAGAATATGCACTCTAGGCAATGTCAGAGGGCAATCCCGCCCCGAGACCTCCGAGCCCCGGAGCCCAAATGGGAGTGAGGCCGCCGAAGCTAAGAGGCGAAAAAACAGCACCCATAAAATGAGCTCCAAGAGCACCATCGCCAAGATCGAGTCTGCCTACGGCAAGCGAGCCAGCGCCGCCATCCTCCGAGCTGCTGATAGCTGGGCGCAAAACCTCGGTCAATCTATCGAGTCGATCCACGCCGCTGCCTATGCCGCTGTCGAGACCGTGGCCCGCGCCTACGCTGGCGCGGCGAATATCAGCCTCCCCTCATCGCGCCGCACGATCGCCGCCGTAGTCCGGCACCTTGGCTGTGTTGACAGCGGCGATATGGTGCACGTCCGCATGACCCTGGGCTACGGAGGCGTGGGCGATGCGCGGGGCGCATGGCCGATCCTGTCGGCCTACACCCGCAGCCTCCGGGGGGCCAAGCCCGTAACCTACTCCACTAGCCATGCCTCCGGTGACATCTCCGCCAGTCTCGATTACGCCGGTCACATCATCGGTTACGCGAGCGCCCAAGCGTGGAATAGCCGCATGGCCAACGGGTCGCTCGATGCGGTGCTCAGCGGCACCCGCACCGCACATCAGCGCTGGCTCGCTATGCGGTAAGATCGCGCCGGCCTCGCCCACCTCTACTACTGATGTCCACCCTCGCACACCTCACCCTCGCCACCGGCCACCTCCGCATGTCCCCGCGTGCGGAGGTCGGCCCGGAGGCCCTCGCGATCCTCGCGCCGATCGTCCGCGCAGGCGCGGGCTTGGTCCCCGGCATGCCGGGCGTGCAGATCACCATCCGCCGGCCCGGCTCGGGGCAGGCGCTCATCATCATCCACGCCGCGGATGGACTCACCTACATCGTCGCCGGCCTCGCATGGTCGCAGGATGCCGCAGATGCGCTCTGGCCAACTCTCATCGAGATGGTGCGCGATGCCGGCGCCGCCCACTCCGTGCTTCGCCGGCCGGATCATCTGCCTTGGCTCGCGGTCGCCCTCACGCCTGCGACCGTGATGCTCGGGCGCGAGAAAATCGGCATGCTCGGCGATCTGGAGCGCTGCCTTGCGTGGGCGATCCTGGAGGCCCGCCCGTGAGCTGGCGCGATGCGCAGGCCACGGCCCGCGAGTTGCACGCGCAACTCCGCGCGAAACATCCACTCGGCTATCTCCGCATGGTGCTCCGCGCCTGGCTGCGCATCCTCGACGCCGAGGAGCGCGCCTCGAAAAAAAACCAACCTCCCGAATCCCCATGACCATCTCCGAAAAAATCCGCTCCCTCCGCGAGGCGCTCGGGCTCACGCAGGCCGAGGCGGCCAAGCAGCTCGGCATGTCGCTCCGCGCATACAAGGCCCACGAGCTGGGCGAGCGCACCACGCGCCCGCTTCGCCGCTACGAGATCGCCGGCATCCTCTCGATCTACGCGCAGCTCAAGGCCGGCTACGCTGCCGCCAAAAAACGCCGCTCATGATCACCCGCCTCCTCCTCCTCCTCGCGCTCGCGACGGTCACGCTGGCCGGCGCCGAGCAGGTTTACCGCGGCCAGGCCCGGCCGGTGATCGAGCGCATCGAGCTCACCGATGGCCGCGTGCTCGAGCAAGCGCGCATCCTCGGCGACTCGGCGTTCACCGTGACGATCGCGCACGCCGGCCGCATCGAGAAAATCGAGAAGGCCGTGCTCCCGCCCGATCTGGCCAGGCAGTGGCCGGTGGACCAAGCGAAGGCCGCCCAGGAGGAGCGCGACCGCGCCGCCGCCGCCGCCCGCCACGCGCGCGACACCGCGCGCGCGCAGCGGATCAACGAGGCCGTGCGCCGCGAGCAGATCCGCGAAGCGAAGGCGCAGCAGCGCGTCAATGCCCAGCTCGACGCGAAGCGCGCGCGCGACGACGCGCAGGAAGCCCGCCGCGCCGCCGCCACCACCGCGCTGCGCGAGCGCAGCCGCGATGATCTCCACCTCGACGGCTTCACGCGCACGGCCGCCGGCGTGCGCCTCACCGTGCGCAACCTCGCCGACGCGCCGCGCCGCCTGGATGTGCGCGCGCTGCGCGGGCTCGCGCTCGACGGCACCACCCTCGAGCCCACGGGTCTCGCGCCGGCCTCGCTGCGAGAGAGCGCCGCGCCCGATCTGCGCAGCGGCGAGAGCCGCGTGTTCAACGTTTCCTTTTCCCGACCGGTGCTCGCGCTCGCGTGGGCCGACCGCGCCGATCTCGGCTGGCACGGCGCAGACGGCGCGGCCGTCGAGCCCGCGGCCGCCATCGCCGCCGAGCAGGCGCGTCTCCGCCAGGCCGCGGTGGATCGCCGCGCGGCGGCGTTGGTGGAGGTCAAGTAGGCCCGCACCTGATCGCGAGTGGGGCGAGTGCCCGCCGCAAAATCAGGTCGCGGCCCGATTGACGACGGCGGTGCAATTCTGCGGATAACTCGGACAACTCCGACCGCTCCTTAGTCGGCGCGCGATTTTTCTGGCATCGTCGCAGCGATGCCACCCGCTGCCCCCGCCGTCAATTCTCTACCGCTCATCCATGTGGATGCGGCGAGCGTGTCGCTCGCGCCCGATGGCGGCTACGATCTGCTGCTGCATACCAGCGAAGGCCGCGCACGCTTCCGCGTGCCGCTCGCCGTGGGGCTGCACGTTTTCCAGATCACCAACCCGGCCGCGCCGGCGTCGGCGCACATGGGCAAGCAGCCGATCCGGAAACCCAGCGGGAGGTTGCTGTGAGCCACACCGACTCGACGTGCTCGCCTCCCGGTGCCGGTCGCCCTGCCTCCGCAGTGGCCGGCGGCGCGCGAATCTATCGCCTGCCCGATGCTGTCGCCGGCCAGCCGCGCGCCTACGTGTGCCTGCACTCGGCGCCGGGCGTGATCGGCACGATCATCCGCTGGCAGCAGCGCGGCGCGTGGTCGCATGCCTCGCTCTACTTTCCCGGCCGCGGCGTGATCGAGGCGCGCGAATTCTGCGGCGTGCGCGCGCTGCCCGCGCTGGCGCCCAAGCCCGCCGAGGTCATCGCCCGCTACACCGTGCGCGGACTCACGCCCGAGTTGGAGGAGCGCGTGTTTGCGTTTGCGCAGGCGCAGCTCGGCAAGCCCTACGACTACACCATGGTCGCGCGCTTCCTCACGCGCCGCCAGGCGGATCGCAAGGAGGCCGGCCGCTGGTTCTGCAGTGAGCTCGCCTTCGCCGCGCTGAAGCACGCCGGCATCGATCTCTTCGCCGCCACCGAGCCGTGGGAGGTTTCGCCCGGCCTCCTCGCGCGCAGCCCGCTCCTCAGCCCGGTGTGAAATTTCCCCCCATGCACTCCCAAAAATTCAGATCCTTATTCGTCGCGGCCCTCGTGTGCTGCCTCTCCGTCTCGTGTTCGTTCCTCTCGACCGGCTGCGCGACCACGGCCAATGGTGATCGCTCGCTGCTCGTGCATGCCGGCGTCAGCTACGCGACCGCCAAAGTAATCAAGGGCGATGCCGAGCGCGCGCAGCGCGTGGTCGCCATCGCCGGCGCCGTGCGCCAGCTCGCGGGCAATGAGCAGGTCGAGAGCGTCGCGCTGCTCGATGCCTACATCCGCGGCCGCATCGACTGGACCAAGCTCGACGCCGCCGATCAGGTGCTCGTCAACGTGCTGCTGCTCGAAGTGCGCAACGTGCTGGAGAAGCGCATCGGCGCCGATCCGATCACCGGCGCCAAGCTGCTCGTCGTCGCCGAGGTCGCCGGCTGGATCGAAGACGCCGCCCGCGCCGCCGCCCCGAGATCCTAACTCGCCCCCATGCTCACCGACCTCGCCCTGCCCAAGGCCGCGCTCCTCTTCCCCCCGCTCGTGGTGGCCGAGTCCACCTACCAGGGCGTGCGGTCGAGCGTGCTTGGTGAGTTCCTGGTCAACGGCGCGGCCGCGCTCGTCTTCCTGCTTCTGTTGTGGACCGCCGTCGAGAAGCTGCGCGGCGGGCCGAAACAGAAGCGCGAGGTCTCCTTCGCCGACGAGTATGCCACCCGCAAGGAGCACACCGAACTCAAGGCCGAAGTGCTCAAGATCGACAACGAGCGCCGCGCCTCCACCGCGAAGCTTCACGAGAAGATCGACGAGATCGCCACCGACACCTCCAAGACTTCCGGCCAGCTCACGCAGATCAACCAGCAACTCCAGCAGATCAACACGCACCTGCTCAACAAATGAACCCCGCCACCCGCGAACTCTTCCGCCACAACCTGCTCAAGCAGCTTGACGCCGTCGCGCCACACTCCATGCCGCTCGCGCAGTTGAAGGTCGGCGCGCAGATCGGCGGCTTCACGCCGACCGACGCCGAGCTCGATGCCGAGCTGCAATACCTCGCCGACAAGGGCCTCGTCGCCACCGCCGAGAAGATCCTGAGCCCCGAGAACAAACGCTGGCGCATCACCGCCGACGGCCGTGACCACGTCGCCGCCAACCCGCTCGCGTGAACATGGACGTGCGCACCCTCAATTCATTTTCGCCGGCGCGAGCCGGCGAAGCCCTTGGCACGGATGGGCAGTCGCGCGTGGGCCCACACGCGCCCCGCACGGCCGTTGCAACTCCGACGAACCCGGCTTCGAACCGGTCTTGTGTGACTCGTTCCACCTTCAGAGCCAGAGAAGCCAAGGCGAATTATTCCGGCCGCTCTTGGCGGATCGGCCGGTTGGACAACGAAAGCGTGGATCATACCGCCCGGCGCGGGCTAGGGGTAGCCCCGCGCCGGGCAATCTTCACCGATGCAGCGTGCTCGCTGCCCGGTGCCGGTCGCCCGGCCTGCGCCGTGGCCGGCCTGGAGGATCGCGCCTGATGGCCTCGAAGATCGAAACCTCCCTCAATGCCGAGGAGCGCGAGGAGTTCTTCCGGCGCTGCGCGCAGTTGAAGGGCGCGAAGCTGAAGGACATCGCCGCGCTCGCGGAAGAGTTCGGCGTGGAGATCTCGCTCATGTCGGCGCGCAGCTTCAAGCGGGGCGCCTTCCAAGACTACCTGGACGAACTCAAGGCGAAGCGCGAGATGGCGGAGAGCGTGGCTGATCTCGCGAAGAACGGCGTGGGCCTCAGCGATGGCGCGGCCTCGATCTTCGCGCAGAAGGTCTTTGACGCCGCGATCGCGCTCGATCCGCAGGAGATCGGCTCGAAGTCCGCAAACAATCTCTCGCTCGCCATCGCGCGCCTGCGCGCCGGCGATCAGAACGCCGCGCGCCTGGAAGCACAGCTCAAGCTTGCCCAGGAAAAACTCGCCAAGCTCGAAGCCGAGCGCGAGGAGCGCGAAGAGAAAAAGCGCGCGCTGCTCGCGAGCATCGAGGGCGTGAAGAAGAAGGGCGGCCTCACGAAGGAATCGCTCGCCAAAATCGAGGAGGCCGCGGGCCTGCTGTGACCATGGCGATGCGCAAAACAGGTCCTCGCGAATTTGCCGGCCGGGCGAAGAACATCCCCGCGCGCGACACCCTGCTGCTGCCCTATCAGGCGCGCTGGGTGAAGGACAACTCGCGCCTCAAGGTCATGGAGAAGGCCCGCCAGATCGGCATCTCCTGGTCCAGCGCCTACCGCCTCATCTCCATCAAGTCGCTCGCCGACGCGCAGCTCGATGCGTGGGTCTCCAGCCGCGACGACCTGCAGGCCCGCCTGTTCCTGGAGGACTGCAAGAAGTTCGCCGCGATGCTCGACGCCGGCGCGCAGGATCTCGGTGAGAAGGTGGTGGATGACAAGGGCCACAGCGCCTACGTGCTGCAGTTCGCCAACGGCCTGCGCGCGCACTCGATGTCGAGCAATCCCGATGCGCAGGCGGGCAAGCGCGGTGATCGCCTGCTCGATGAGTTCGCGTTGCATCCCGATCCGCGCAAACTCTGGTCGATCGCGTATCCTGGCATCACCTGGGGCGGCTCGCTCGAGCTCGTCTCCACGCACCGCGGCTCCGCGAATTTCTTCAACGAGTTGGTCCAGGAGGCGAAGCACAAGGGCAACCCGAAGAATCTCTCGCTGCATACCGTCACGCTGCAGACCGCGCTCGAGGACGGCTTCCTCTACAAGCTGCAGCTCAAGCTCCCCGAGGGCGACGCCCGCCTGCAGATGGACGAGGCCGACTATTTCAACTTCATCCGCGCCGGCTGCGCCGACGAGGAATCGTTCCTGCAGGAGTTCATGTGCCAGCCGGCCGACGATGCCTCGGCCTTCCTCAGCTACGACCTCATCGCCTCGTGCGAATACAAGCACGATGAAAAGTGGGAGACCGATCTCGCCGACGCCAAGGGCCAGCTCTTCGTCGGCGTGGACGTCGGCCGCGACCATGACCTCACGGTGATCTGGGTGGTTGAGAGGCTCGGCGACGTGAACTTCACCCGCCGGAAGATCGAGCTGTCCAAGCAGACCTTCGACGCCCAGGAGCACGCGCTCTACGGCATCCTCCAGTTGCCGCAGGTGCGCCGCTGCTGCATTGATCGCACCGGCATCGGCCGGCAGTTCTGCGAGCGCGCCCAGCAGCGCTTCGGCACCTACAAGGTCGAGGGCGTGAACTTCACCGGCCCGGTGAAGGAGGAGCTGGCTTACCCGCTGCGCGCCGCCTTTGAGGACCGCACCGCCCGCATCCCCAACGAGCCCAACCTCCGCGCCGATCTCCGCGCCATCAAGAAGGAGACCACCGCCGCCGGCAACATCCGCTTCACCGCCGACCGCGGCAAGAATGGCCACGCCGACCGCTTCTGGGCGCTCGCCCTGGCCATCCACGCCGCCAAGCCCGCGGCTGGCGACGGCCTCCTCACCTCCGCCTCCGCCGTGGGCGGCGGCACCACGGCCCGCAGCGGCGGCCTACGCGATCTCTGAGCCATGCCCACACGCCGATTCTTTTCGCCGTATAACGTTTCGGGGGTCCTGCCCCCCGCGCCGGCGCCCGCGCGCGTTCCTAGCGGCCTCTTAATTCGCCTTAAGGCCTGTTTTGCGGCGCCTCAAACCCCGATGGAGGTGCCCCATGGCTAAGTCCACCCCCCGCCGGCCGGCCAAAACCCACAGCATGATGGCTGCCGCCCGCGCCACGCAGCACCTGCAAACGCGTTTCAATCCCATCAAGGGGCTCGATCCGCGCCGCCTCGTGACGTTCCTCGATGCCTGGGATCACGGCTACCTGCGCAACTTTGCCTTGCTCGCCGAAAAAATCGGCGAGCGCGACGACCAAGTCATCACCTGCCGCACCAAGCGCCTCCGCGCGCCCGCCCGCCTGAATTGGGACATCCTCCCGATGGATGACTCCGCCGAGGCTGCCGCCGATGCCGAGGCGCTGCGCGAATTCTACAACTCGATCGAGGTCACCCATGCGCTCGATCTCGATATGCGCGGCGGCGTGCGCCTGCTCGTGCAGCAGATCCTCGAATGCCAGGCCAACCGCTACGCCGTCCACGAGATCATCTGGCGGCCGCAGCCCGCCGGGCTCTCCGCCGAGTTCCGCTTCGTGCCGCTCTACTTCTTCGAGCGCATCACCGGCCGCCTCCGTTTTCTGTCCAGCGATCTCGCGCTCACCGGCGAGGAGCTGGAGCCCGGCGGCTGGATGGTCGCCACCGGCGACGGCCTCATGATCCCCACCGCGGTGGCCTACATGTTCAAGTCGCTGCCGCTGAAATCGTGGGTGCGCTTCTGCGAAAAGTTTGGCATCCCCGGCCTGCACGGCGAGACCAACGCGCCGAAGGACAGCCCCGAGTGGGAGGCGATGAAGGAAGCCCTCGCGCGCTTCGGCGAGGATCTCGCGCTGCTCACCAACCTCGGCGCGAAGATCACGCCGATCCAAGTGAGCAACGCCGGCAACTCCCCGTTCCAGCCGCTCGTGGATCGCATGGACCGCGCCATCTCGCGCATCTGGCTCGGCGGCGATCTCGCCACGATGAGCCAGGACGGCCAGGCCGTCGGCTCCAACGCGCAGACGGGCGATCTCGAAAACCTGGAGGAGGACGACGCGCTGCTCGCGACCGAAGTGTTGCAGCACTACGTGGACCCGTGGGTGATCCGCTACCGTTTCGGCCGCGAGCCCAAGGCCTACTTCAAGCTGCTCCCGCGGCCGCGCCTCGCCGGCATTGATCGCGACATCAAGCGCATCGAGACCGGCGCAAAATACGGCATCGCGATCAGCCAGCAATTCGTGCGCGAGACGCTCGCGCTCCCCGAGCCCGCGGAGGACGACGAACTCATCCAGGAGCCGAGCCAGCCGAATCCCGACGCGCAGGCGCGCGGCATTCCCTTTGCCAACGACGCCGCCCGCACGCAGGCCCGCTCCGTGCGCGCCGAGCTCTTCCGCGCGCAAGCGCTGCGCGACATCGCCCTCGCCAAGTCCGAGGCCCTCCGCCCGCTGCGCGACCGCCTTGTCGAAATCCTCGGCATGGACGACGACACCCAATTCGACGCCGCCCTGCTCAAGCTGCAGAACGACGCCCCGCAGATCCTGCGCGACCGCGCCGCCACGCCCGAGGAAGTCGAAGCCTGGATGAATCTCTTCGCCGCCGGCCTCGCCAGCGGCGCCATCGAAGCCGCGGAGGACACGCCGCCGCGCGCCTACACGCACGATCAACTTTCCGGCGCCGCCCGCGCCGCCAATCCCATCCGATGAAAAATTCTCCGCTCCCTGATCTCACCGCTCTGGCTAACGACGGAACGGTGACCGCGAAACCCGACGACGCCTTCATCGGCTTCGGCAACGAGGTCGCCGTCGATGCCGATGGCTGGGCGCTCGTGCGCTACGGCGAGTGGCCGCATGAGCGCGGCCTGCAGCGCTTCGGCCGCGAGCAGGCCGAGGAGATCGAGCGCTATTTTCGCAACGGCTGGAACACCATCAAGCGCGCCATCGTGGGCCTGCCGGTGTTCCACGGCCATCCCGATCGCGTCGAGCAGCTCGAAACCGCGCTCGCCAACACGCGCGACGCGCGCGAACGCGCCGCCATCGAGCGCGAGATCGCCGAGGTCAAGCGCCGCTATCCCGACCGCACCGTTTACGGCTCCATCGCCGATCTCGAAGTGCGCGACGACGGCCTCGCCATCAAGCCCGTGCTCACCGGCGACGGCGCCGCGCTCGTGAACGAGAAGGGCAAGCGCTTCTTCTCGCCGCACTGGCTCGCGCGAAAGCTCGGCGAGGAGAAGGGCCGCACGGTCTTCGGCCCCGCGTTCCTCCTCAGCATCGGCCTCACCGACAACCCCAACATCGCCGGCACCTCTCTCGTCAACGCTCGCTCCGGTTCGCCGGAAAACTCCAACCACAACCAAAATCCCACCATGCCCAAATGGCTCCTTGATCTGCTGGGCTTCGCCAACGAGGCCGAAGCCACGCAGGAAAAAATCACCGAGAAGATCAATTCGCTTCTCGCCCGGCCCGAGCAAACCGCCCTGGCCAACGAACAGTCGCGCGCCACCGCGCTCACCAACGATCTCGCCACCGCGAAGCAGCAGCTCACCGAAGCGCAGACCGCACTCGCCAACGAACGCAAGGCCCACGCCGAAGCGCTCGTCGCCACCGCGGTGAAGGATGGCCGGATCACTGAGGCGCAAAAGCCCGTGTGGCTCACCCGCCTCGATCGCGACTTCGCGACCGAGTCCGCCGCGCTCGCCAACGAAGCGCCGAAGATGAAGACCCACGGCCGCAGCGATGCCGTCGCCGGTCGCCAGGTCACCAGCGACGTCGCCGCGCAGTTCGAGGCCCTCGTGAACGAGGCCACGCCGAAATTCGGCGGCGACCGCGACCGCGCCTGGCAGCACGTGAAATCCTCCAAGGCCGGCAAGGCCCTGTGGGAGCAGATGCAGCCCGCGAAAAACTAACCTTCACCCTCACAACTCAATCCCATGAATACCATCATCGTTTCGTTTCTCCTCCTCGCGGTGATCTCGCTCTTCGTGAGCTGGATCGCCTCGCGCCCGCGCGGCGCGCAATTCACGCCCCTGGCCAATGTCGCCGAGGGCACCCACGAAGACGGCATCTTCACGCTCACGGCCGACAACGTGTTCTCCGAGGTCTATAGCCTCGTGAAGCTCGGTGCCGCCGAAGGCGGGGCCGACATCTGCGGCGCTTCCGATGTGCCCTTCGGCGTCGCCCAGGAAGCGCCGGCCGCCGGCGAAAGCTTCGCCGTCGAGCAACTCGGCAAGGGTCGCTCCAAGCTCATGCGCGTCGCCACCGGCGGCGTCACTTTCAAGGATCTGCTCGTGCCCGCGGCCGCCGGCCGCGTGAAGCCGCTGCCCGCCGATCCCGGCACCTACAAGGTTGTTGGCGTGGCGCTGCAGACCCGCAGCACCGCCGGCGACACCGTCGAAGTCGCCGACTGCACTCCCTACGACGTCGTCGTCGGCAGCTAACACCCTCACAACTCAATCTCATGAAGACTCAAAACATCATCCCCCTGATCTCGCTCGGCAACGAAGGCCCGCGGATCCTCACCGATCACAACCAGCTCGTGCCCGGTGCCATCGCGCTCGCCAACGAGTCGCGCCTCACCACGTCCACCTTCTCCGAAGGCCTCACGAATTATATCGTGGGCTGGAAGGATACCGAAGACCCGCAGGTCACCGTTGACTACGCGACCGGGCGCCCGGTGCCCGTCGCGCGCCGCTTTGAGTTCAAAAAGGCCAAGAACTCCGAGGCCTTCCTCTCCGAGCTCGATGACGAGCGCGCGATCGGCGCGCCCTTCAAGCGCGTCGAATACCGCGGCGAAACCGTGCTCGGCAAAACCAAGAACCGCGGCCTCACCCTCCGCCTCGATCGCGATGAGATCAGCGGCGTGATGGATGAGGAGCGCGCGGCCGCGCTGCTCCTGCAGCGCATCAAGCGCAACAAGCTGCGCCGCGTTATCACCGCGCTGCTCGGCTTGGCGCACAACAATCCCGTCACGTGGGGCACCGGCTCCAACCCGCAGGGGGATATGCGCGACGCCATCGCCGCGGGTCAGCTCGCCTCCGGGGTGTTCCCGAATCGCGGCCTCATCGGCCTCACCGCGTGGAATCTCCGCGCCTCGGTCATGGAGGCGGGCGACAAGGCTGGCGACTTCGCCGGCGCTGCGCGGACCCCGCGCGAAGTGGCGGCCAGCCTCGGCCTCGAGGATCTGCGCACGCTCGCCTCGCTCTACCAGTCGAGCGTCAGCGGCAAGACCCGCATCCTCGAATCGCTCGCCGTGTTCTTCTACGCGAGCGACATGATGGACAAGGACGAGCCGTCGAACCTCAAGCAGTTCGTGTCGAACACGGACTCCGGCGGCATCTACGCCGTCCACCGCGAGGAGATCGGCGCCAAGTTCGTCGATGTCACCGTCGAGCACTACGACGACATCGTCGGCACCTCCACGATCGGCGCCGAGAAGCTCACCATCACGCCGGGCTCGTAATTCCCTCCGCGCTTCAAGCGCTCTTCCAGCCCCGCTTAAGCCCGCCTTGAGCGGGGCTCCATAGAGCCCTTAACACGATGAGCTGGATCACCCTCACTGCCGCCGACGTTCTCCGGAAACTCGCCTCGCCCGAGCTCGATGCCGCGCGCACGGCCGCGCTGGCCATCAGCCAGGAGGATCCGCTGCCCGGCGTCATCATCGAGATCGTGCGCGAAGTGCGCAGCCGCGTGGCGGCCTGCGAGCGCAACATCCTCGGCCCCGATGGCACCATCCCCGACGAGTGCGAATCCGCCGCGCTCGCCCGCATCCGCTTCGAACTGGCCACGCGCCTGCCCGGCGGCGCGCTCCTCGATGAGGATCGCCGCGCCGCCAATCGCAACGCGCTCACGTTCCTGCGCGACGTCTCCGCGTGCGATGTCGCCATCGTGCCGCCCACCGCGCCGAGCGACAGCCAGGCCGGCACCGGCGCCGCCGAAGTCGTCTCCGGCACCTGCCGCAAGTTCACCCGCGACAAGATGGAGGGCCTGTGAGCTTCACCGCGATCCAGCTCGGTTATCCGCACAAGGCCCGCGTCCAGGCCATGGCCGCCGGCGTCGCCGCGCTCGGCGGCAAGGTGATCGTCGTCGCCGAGGAGATCGCCGCCGATGATCTGCTCGCGCAGATCCGCGCGCACGCGCCGCGCTTCGCCTTCACGTGCGGCCTGCATCGCGCCACCGCGCGCAGCCGCGGCATCCTCGCCGGCCTCGGGCTCCCGCTGCTCGTGCTCGACTGCGGGTGGTTTCACCGCGCCGAGGGCGGCGCCGACGTAACCGGCTACAACCAGCTCGGTCTCGATCGGCTCAACTGGGTGCCGCCGTCCTCGCATCGCTCGCCCAAGCGCTGGGCCGCGCACGGCCTCGCGATCGCGCCGCGCCGCCCGGTCGGGGCGGATCCGCAAGTGCTCCTCGTCCTCGGCCAGGTGCCCAACGATTCGCAGCACCAGCTCGGCGAATACCAGCTCGCCGCCTGGCTCACCGAACACGCCGCCGCTTTCTACGCTTGCGGCTGGAAAATTTTCTACCGCGCGCACCCGCGGCATGTGTTCACGAAGCTCAACGTGCCTCACACCCGCCTCGAATCCGCCGTGCCGCTGGCGTCGCAGTTGCCCAGCGCGAGCGCCGTGCTCACCTACAACTCCACCGCCGGCCTCGAAGCGCTGCTCGCCGGCGTGCCCGTGCATTGCCACGAGTCTGCGCACTACAGCGCCGTCAGCCAGCTCACGGATCCCGCCGCGCTGCTCGATCACTGCGAGCGACTCGCCGCGGCACAGTGGACCTGCGACGAGCTCCGCGCCGGCGAGCCGGTGCGCTTCATGGACCAATTCGCCGCACTGCTGCCGTGATTCCTCGCGCCGACATCCTCTGCATCGTCCTGGCCCACGGCGGCGTCTCCGCCACCGTCGGCCGCCATGCGCCGCACTGGTCCGCCGTGGCCGGCGAGGTGGTGGTGTTTTCGCCATGGGACGATCCTTTGCCGGGCGACTGGCCCGGACAAACCCTGGCCGGCCAGCAGGCCGGAACAGGGTTGCGATACCTCCCCCACGGCATCAGCTCGCGCTACGGTGCCGACAACAATCACCGCGTGCGCGAAGCAATCCGCTACGCGCATTGCCGCGCGCGGCCGCTCACGCTGCTCTGCGAATACGATGCGCTCGTGCTCGGCGCCGGCGTGCCCGACGCCGCGCGCCCGCCGGCCGGCGGCATCGCCGGCGCGGCCTACGATGAGCCGGCCGAGTGGGGCGGTGTGCGTTTCAGCGCGCCGCGCTACTACCACTACCCGCTGTTGATGGATCGCGCGGCCGTGGCGGCGCTGCTCGCCGCGCTCGATGTGATGCCGCCCGACGCCGAAGGCGGCTACTCCGATCGCACGCTCGCCGCGGCGATTGTGTCGGCGAAGCTGCCCGCGCTCGATCTGCGCGCCGCCGGCCTTGCGTGGTCGAAGGATACCATCGAGCCGCGCCACCTGCCGCGCGCGCGCCGCGCCGCCGCGCAGGGCGCGCGCTTCTTCCACGGCGTGAAGCACGGCGTGATCCTCGAAGCCCTGTTGCGGGAGGTGTTCGCATGAAGCCGCTCGCCGACCTCGTGATCGTCGTCCCCTTCTGGGGCGACAATCCCGCGTATCGCGCCTGGCTCGATCAATGCCTCGCCGCCATCCGCACGCACGCGCCCGATGCGAAGCTCCTCCTCGCGTCGGATGAAGTGCTGCCCGCCGACATCGATGCCGAGAAGCTTTGGGTGGATACCTCGGGCTACGCGTCGCTCGTGGATCCCGCGTGGGCCTACGACCGCAAGGGCGCCATCGTGTGCGCCGTGCTCACCGCGCTGCCCGATCGGCCGCTGCTCGTGCTCGATGCCGATGCGTTCCTCGTCGCCGATCCGCGGCCGCTGCTCCGTGAGTTTGCCGCCGAGCCGCTCGCGCTCCCCGTGGACGAAGGAGCCTTCGGCGCGCGCTTCGCGCCTCCGCTCCACCATTGCCGCAAGCTCTGCGCGGGCGTCGCCTTCTTCGGCGCACGCACCGCCAACTACCGCGAGATCCTCACGCAGGCCTGGGCTGAGCAGTTCGTGCGCCTGCGCGAGCTCATCGCGGTCGGCGAACTCGCCGAGGAGCGCCGCCTGCTCGAGCAGCATGCCTGGTGCGCCGTCGCCGCGGCCCTAAATGCACCAATCCTCCCGCGCGAACTCAACTGGCCCGCGAGCCTGCGCGCCGCCGGGGAGAATCCGCACGCCGCCATCCATCACCATATCGGTCGCCGCAAGTGGACCGGGCTGGGCACGCCGCCGGCCGGCGTGCTCAATGATCGCCAGCTCCACCTCATGCGCCGCGAGAAGGGAGGCCGCCCATGATGTTCCGTGCGCCCGCGCCGCTGGCCCAAGCCTTGGAGAGCAACGCCGCCCGCGCGCTGCTCCCCACGGAGTTTCGCACGCGCGTGCTGCAGGCCATCGATCCGCAGCTGCGCGCGCGCGCCGTCTTCACCGCCGGCGGCACCAACGCGCAATACGTCGGCGAATTGCGCGACGTGACGCAGGAAGTGCTCTCCGGCCGACTCAGCCGCGCCGAGGGCCGCGCGCGCCTGCGCTCCGTGCTCGACTCGCTCGACTACCGCCCGCTGCCCGAGGAGCAGGGCACGATCACCGATCTCTCGAGCGAACGACGCATCAACCTCCAGATCGACACCAACACCGCGCAGATGCAGGCCCTCGGCCGCACGCTGCAGCAGGATCAGCCGGTGATTCGCGACGCCTTTCCCGCGTGGGAACTCGTGCGCTTCTTCGGCCCGAGCGATCCCGCGAATCAACGCAACTGGCGCGCGCGCTGGGAGCGCGCCGGCGGCGAGTTCTTCGACGGCCGCATGATCGCGCGCAAGGATGATCCCGTGTGGGAGCGCCTCGGCTCCAGCGAACTTTTCAGCGACGGGCTCGATCAACCTTATCCCCCCTATGCTTTCAACAGCGGCATGGACCGCGTCGACATCGGCCGTGCCGAAGCCGTGCGCCTCGGCGTCGTCACCGACGACGACGAGATCGCGCCCGCCTCGCCGCCGGTGAACGCCGGCCTGCGGCTCGCCGTGGATCTCGCCGGCGACGACGCGCTCGCCCACGCCGCCATCGAGAATCTCGCCAGCCAGGGCATCGTCGCGACCCTCGTGGACGGTGTGCTGCGCTTCGGAGGTGCCAGCACATGAGCATCGGGATCCTGATCGACTACACCGATCACGTCACGCCGTCGCTGGCGGCGCTCGGCGTCACGCTCGAACCCGCGGCGCTCCAGGCGCTCGCCGGCAGGGCCGCGCGGACGGTTTATCAGCGCCACCTCGCCGCGCTCGATCAGGATCGGCCCAACGCGCTCGGCGGCCGTCGCACGAACTTCTACGGCCGCGCCGCGCGCCAGGTGAGCTGGAGCGCAGTCGAGGGCGGCGTGCTCATCTCCATCCCGTGGCGCGGTCTCGCGCAGCGCTATTTCGGCGGCACGATCACGCCGATCCCGCCGAAGAAGTATCTCACGATCCCGGCCGCGGCCGAGGCGCACGGCAAGACCGTCGCCGACTTCGATCGCAACGCGCTCCAGTTCCTCTACGGCCGCGATGGTCCCTACGCCATCGCTGAGCGGCCTGCCACGTTGATCGGCTTCGGGCGCCGCCGCGGTGACGGCACCCGCTCCGTGCGCGCGATCGGCGAGGCCGGCCGCGTGCTCTTCTGGCTCAAGGAATCGGTCACCCAGGAGGGCGACACCACCGTGCTGCCCGATCCGGATAAAGTCGCCAGCGCCATCAGCACAACGATCTCCGACCACGTCGAGCGCACCTGGCGCCGCGGCCAACCTCCCACCTCCGCCAACTGATCTCTGCGAATGGATCCCCTCGAACAAGACCAGGAATACTTCCGCGCGCTGCTCGCGGCGGATTCGTTCTTCACCGCGATCACCGTGCTCGCCGAGACGAAGGGAGAGACCGAGGCCTCCATCCTCCAGAAGCTCTCCACGCTGAATAAAAAGGAAGGTAAGATCGGCGCGATCGCCGTGGTGCTGCAGCCCGAGCTCGTGCCCGCCGAGACCGATGCGCCGGGGCCGGAATATCGCGTGCGCCTCACGGTGCAGGTGATCGAGGATCGCCTCACCAACCGCACGGCCGCGGGCACCGGCAAGACCTCCTGGGAGATCGCGCAGCGCGTGCGCGCCCTCGGCCATCGCCGCAACTTTGGCGACGGCACCTGGAGCTTCACCGGGCTGATCCCCGCGCCGCAGCAGGTGACCACGCGCGACAGCGTGTTGATCATCTTCACGCGGCTCGGCCGCGATACGATTCCCGCGAAGGCGGCCACGCCACTCATAGAGCCCGAGGGCGGCGCCACGCCGGCGAATGTCGCGCTCACCGCCGCGCCCGGCGCCACGCTGCTCTATTCGACCGATGGCGACTGGCCCGACCAACCCTACACCGTGCCCTTCGCGATCACCACGCCCTGCACGCTGCGCGTGCTCGCGCTCGAAACCGGCAAAGTGCCGAGCGACCTCGCGACAGCGATCTTCACGTAACTTTCAACCGCAACCTGAACTCCCGAAATCACCATGAATCTCGCAAAGCTCCTGGAAGGCCCCGCGCTCATCACGCACCGCGGCGTCTCCTTCCATTCCCGCGGCGGCGCGGTGCTCACGCCGAACGCCGAGAATTTCCCGATCGACTCCGATGCCTACGGCCAGCTTGACCAACGCGCGCAGGAGAACTCGATCCAGCTCGCGCTCACGCCCGTCGGCGTGTGGACGCAGGAAGTGCTCGATGTGCTCTACCGCTGGCGCCGGCCCGTCATCGGCCAGCTCGTCACGCCGCGTTACGACATCGCGAGCGTGGACAAGGATGCCAACGAGATCACCATCCTCGTCTCGCCGGTGATGCCGCGCAAGGGCTGCCCGGTGAAGGCCTCCAGCTTCGGCACGCTGCCCGATCCGCTCGCGGAGGATACCACCTACTTCATCGGCATTCCCGACGAGGAGGGCGAGCCCGAGGTGCTCACGCTCCACACCAGCGAGGCCGATGCGCTCGCCGGCAGCAACGCGATCGACCTCACCGACGTCGGCACCGGCGACCATGTGTTCATCGAGCAGGAGCCGCTCATCATCCACACCTACCAGAATCGGCGCATCCGTTTCTGGAACGCCGCCATCGTCGGCATGCCGCCGATCAACTTCTCCACGCAAGCCACGCTCTTCGGCGGCGTGACCCTCGAAGCGTTCCGCCTGAACAACCAGGAGTGGCAGGATGACAACTCTCTTTTCACAGTGGACAAGGCCGTGCTCGTGGACTCCCCGCCCGACAAAGCGCAGATTCCCACGCAGGAATACGCGCTGAACTGGGGCGCGTGGGCCAACTTCCAGACGCGCGGCCCGCTCACGCTCACCCCGCAGCTCAACACCACCGAGATCTCCACCGATCAGCGCGGCCTGCTCAGCCGCAAGGTCAGCGGCGTCACCGCCAGCGCGAGCGGCGCGCCGGCGGGCTTCAGCGAGTCCGAGCTGCTCGCCGCGCTGCAGATGCAGGGCGGCTCCATCGCGCGCGGCAAATCGCGCGCCGGCGCCGATCTCTTCATCAGCGGCACCGGCGTCTATGCCCGCCTGCCCGGCGCGGCCGCGCGCACGCTGCCGCAGAATTTCTCCGCCGCCGATCCCCGCGCCGGCGATCTCGAGTGGGTCGGCTCGGTCGCTCCTGGCGAGCCCGTGTTCGACGTCTCCACCACGGATCTCGCCGGCTCGTGAGCCTGCACCCATGCAATACCTGCTCTATGGCACCGCGCTCCTCGCCGCCGATTCGCTCGTCCTCGGCCGCGTGCCCGCGGGCGCAGCGCTCGACGGCGAGACGCTCATCGATGCGTTCACGCCCTTCGGCGCGGACCATGCGATCGTCTATGGCCGCGGGCGTGGCGAGCGCACCTACAGCGTCACCGTCACGCGGTTGTTCTCCACGCCGGCCGCGGCGAAGCTCTGGCTGCTCACGCATGAGGACACGCTGCCGCTCCAGGCCGACCTCACCATCGCCGACAATATCGCCAACTGGGCCGTGGTCATGGCCGGCGCCGTGGTGCAGGCGCGCATCCGCGCGCAGATCGGCGCGGCCGTCACCGTTGATTACACCTTCACCGGCGCGCGTTTCGAGAGCGACGACGTGCCCGAAATCCCGACCGACGACTCCACCGTGAAAACCCTCGTCATCGACCTCGATGAAAACGACACCGAGAAGGCCGTCGTCTTCGCCACCGCCTTCGGTGCCGCGCCGAAGTTCGTGCGCGGCGAGATTGCCGCGCCCGACAGCGGCGAGGCCGTCTTCGCCGTCGTGCGTGAGAGCACGCGCACCGCCGCCGGCGTGACCTTCGACTTCACCGCAGCGATCCCCGGCGCCGGCTACAAGCTCCTCGTGCTCGCCGTGCTTTGAACCCTGTCCCTCCCATGAAAAAATTTCTCGCTCTCTTTCTCAGCCTGCCGCTCCTCAGCCTTTCGCTCCACGCGCAGATGCCCTCGCGCGCCAGCATCCTCAACATCACCGATCACCTGAATCTCGCCGCGATCAGCGACCCCGGCTCGCCGGCCAACGGCGACCTCTGGCGCAGCAGCACCACGGCCGACACCCTCAAATACCGCAGCGGCGGGACGACGTTCGAGTTGGCAACACAGGCCTTCGTCGCGGCCGGTTACCAGCCGCTCGACGGGGACCTGACGAGCATCGCGGGCAACACCACTGCAGGATTTCTCACGCGGACCGCCAGCAACACCTACACACCCCGCACGATCACCGGCACCGCCAACGAAATCACGGTGTCGAACGGAAGCGGAGCGAGCGGCAACCCCACGATCTCACTACCAAGCGCGCTCACCTTCACCGGCAAGACCGTGACCGGCGGCACGTTCACCGGCGGCGCGTTCAACGGCACCGTCGGCGCGACCACGCCAGACTCGGGTGCGTTCACGTCGGTGAGCGCGAGCGGGAACGTGTGGAGCGGGAACAACATCATCGCCGTTACTGGATCGACGGATGGCGCGACGCTATACCCGGATGGACAGATCCATCTTTCCCGAAACGGAAACCCGGCCTTTATTGTACGTCGGCGCAGCGCGGACGGCGACATCGCCATGTTTTTGCGCGACAACGTTACGGTCGGCTCCATCTCCGTTACCACCACCGCGACCGCCTACAACACTTCGTCCGACGCGCGCCTCAAGACCAACATCCGCGCGCTAACCGGCAGCGGCGCAATCATCGACGCGCTTCGGCCGCGTCTCTTCGACTGGCGCAGCGGCGAGCGGGATGCCTACGGCTTTGTCGCGCAGGAGCTATATCCGATCTTCCCGCAGGCCGTGACCAAGGGCGACGACGACGACGAGACCGTCACCCAGCAGTGGGCCGTCGATCCCGCCAAGCTCGTGCCTGTGCTCACCGCCGAGATTCAGTCGCTCCGCATCCGCATGGCCACAGTCGAGTCGGGCCACACCTTCCGCGTGCATCTCGCGGGGTGCGCGCTCGCCGCCGCCCTCGGCGCTCTCGGCGGATTCATCCTTTCACGTTTCGCCCCATGAAAATCCAACCTCGCTTCCTGCTCGTCGGCGCGGCGCTTCTGCTCGCCGCCTGTGTCTCCCTCACAGGTGCCACCTTCGCCGCGCCCGCCGACAATCCCGCCGGCGCCGAGTATGTCATCGAGCGCAAGCAGGGTGACAGCTTTGTGGAGGTCGCGAAAGGCCCGGCCTCGCCGCTCGTCTTCACCACCGAGGTCGCGCCCGGCAGCGTGATCACCGTGCGCCTGCGCGCGCGCCTGCCCGACGTGCCCGGCAGCGAGAGCGCGCCGAGCTCCGAGCAGTCGGCCGTCGTCCCGCTGCTCACGCCCAACGTCACCGGCGTCGTCATCAGCTTCGGCAGCGCCAAGCCTTGATTGCGCCTCGTTGCTTCAACTTAAACTTCCCGCTTCAACTCGCGCTTCGCGCCCATGGCCAGCCAACAGCAGCAGCTGGAGATCCTGATCAAGACGATCGCGGATACTCACGGCATCAAGCTCACCGATGAGGGCCTGCGGAAGGTTAAGGAGCGCACCGAGGAACTCGGCCGGGCAACAGGCGGTGCGACCGGTGAGTTTAAAGGTTTCACTTCGGCGCAAAAAGAGGAAGCCGCTGCAATCGTGCGCGGCATCGAGGCGAAGGAGAAAGCCTCTCAAGCCTCGAAAAATCTCAGCAAGGATCTAGGTTCGCTCAAGGCCGCCGGGGGTGGGCTCACCGCAGTGATCGGAGGAGCCCTCTCGGGGAACATCGTCCAAGTTGGACGTGGCCTCCTCACGCTTGGCCAGGCTGCCAACAACGCCAGCACCGCGATCAAGGGCCTCTTCGGCCAGTTCGCCCGCGGCGCCGCCGCCGGCAGTGTCGCTGCCGCACCCGCGCTCATCGCCATTCAGGCGATGAAAGCCGAGGCCGCCGAGGCCGAGGCGACGATGAAGCGTTGGTGGGATGAGGCCGCGAAAGCGGCCGAAGCCTACCGCCAGCGCTCGGCCGAAGTCACTGCCGCGGCCGCGAAGGATCTCGAAGAACTCCGCGCCGAGGTCGCGCGCACCGCCGCCGAATACGATGCGCTGCTCGGCCGCATGGACACCTCCGCGCGCCGCGCCGACGAGCTCGCCTCGGCGCAGAAGGAACTGGAGCTCGCGCAGGCGAAAACGCCCGAGGAGCGCGCGGCCATCGAGGCCCGCTACGCCGCCACCGGCCTCGCCAACGAGCAGGGTCGCGCCGATCTGCAGATCCGCAACGCCGAAGCGGCCGAAGCCCAGGCGCGTCAAAACATTCGCGACGCCGAGGCCCGCGTGCGCGATGCTGAGGCCGCGTTCTCTTCCAACCCCACGCGCGAAGGGCGCGATGCCATCAACGCCGCCAAGGCCAACCTGGAGCAGGTGCAGAAGGATGCCTCGCCGGTTTTCACGCGCGCCGCCGAAGTCATCGACTCGGCGCGCCACAACCAGCAGCTCGCCGGCATTCGCGGGCAGACGCTCAGCGTCACCACCGCGCAGGCCACGGCCGAGACGCTCACCGGCGGTCGCACCACCGAACTCCGCCGAGCTGCGCAGGACGCGATGGCGCGCGGCGACTACGCCGCGCAAGATCGCGCCGTCGCCGAGCTGCGCAAGGTCAAGGCAGGCAACGAAGCTCTCGTGAAAACTGTGGTGGACTTCGGTGCGACCACGGCGCCGGCGATCTCCGAAGCCGTGAAGGAAATCGAAAAGCAGAAGCGCCAGGTGAAAAACGCCCGCGAGACGACGGGCGGTGGAGGTTGAGCCCGTGCCCATCTACACGCTCAAGATCAACGCCGGCACGCCGGCGACGCTCGCCTCGCTGGGGCTCGGCAGTCCGGTGATCAATCGCCGCTCGCTCGATGTGAGCGAGCTCCGCCTCACGGTCATGCCCGCGGCCGTCAGCACCGCCGCGGCGATGGCCTACGGCGACCACGTCGCTCTGCTGCGCGATGGCGTCGCGATCTTTCGCGGCACCGTCACGGCGCTGCCGGTCGGTGGCAACGCGGCCGAGCTCCGCCGCACCTACACCATCTCCGATGCGTGGTGGCAGCTCGCGCGCATCATCTACATGCAGCCCGCGGCGCTGCGCACCGAGGATTTCGCTGGCATGACGGCCACGATGACCACGCGCATCACCCTCGGCCAGGATGCGTGGGGCCGAAAGTGGTCCGTCGATAAACAGATCCAGCAGATCGCCGCCTATGGGTTGCGCCACGCCTCGGGCGCCTATGCGCTCGCGAGCCTCAGCTCGAAGCCGGTGCCGCCGCTCTCCGAGGCACGCGACATCACCTGCGCCGAGGCCATCCGCCGCTGCGTGGCCATCGTGCCCAACAGCGTCGCGTGGTTCGACTACGAGCCGGAGATCCCGGTGCTGCACTTGGAGGGACGTGGTGATCTCCCAGCCGTGGACGTCGACGTGAGCGACAAGATCGTCCGCTCGATCGCCGTGCAGGAGCGCCCCGACCTGCAGCCGGCCGGCGTGCGCTTCACTTTTCTGACAACGGAGGAGGACGATGCAGACGGCCGCAGCTACACGCGGGAGACCGTGCAGAGCGCGGGCTCCGCGAGCGGGCCGGGCATCATCGCGGCCACGATCCAACTCGTCGCCGGCGAGGAGGTGCCCACGGGCCTGGCCAGCGCCTACTTCGCCGCGCTCAACTACACGCCGTGGAGCGGCGCCGTGGTGCTGAAAGAGGCGGATTGCTCGCGCAAGGTGCAACTCGGCGAGCGGCTCAATCTCATCGGCTTCGGCGATGCAGCATGGGAGACGATGGGCGCCGTGGTGCAGGCCACCACGGAACAGCTCGACACCGGCGAGACCACGCTCGAGCTCGGCCTGCCAGAACATCTCGCGCCGCAGGATTTCGTTACCTTCATGAGCTTCTGGAGGAATCGCCCGCCACCGAGCGACTGGCCGAACAAACAGTCCAACGGCACCGAGGGCGTGGATGACGGCGCGACGGATCCCGGCGTGGATGGCTTCGGCGGCGGTGCTTCCGACACCGATCCCGAAGAGCGCACCGGCAATCCCGACGCCGGCCGGCCATCCGGTGGACCGGGCAGTGGTGGCGGTGGAGCGATCGGTGGCAGCACGGCCACCATTCCGAAGTGCATCGACGGCATCGAGCAGGACATCACCGTGCTGCGCGCACCTTGAGCCATGGCAGTCTCCGACGGATCAGGCAACTGCTGCGACTGCGGCCAATACGCCAACTGCTCCTGCAGCGGCGTCGCGTGCAGCCTCGTGTGTCGCTCGAAGGCGGGCGACGCCGAGCTGTGCGGCTACGATGAGTTTGGCGAGCCCTCCACGCCTCCGCGGAGATTTAAGTTCCGCACCACGATGGGCACGATGACGATCTCGCGTTTTCTCACGCCAGACTGCGGCGAGCTCATCTCGGTGGGTGCGTCGATCGAGTGCCGCTCGAAGTCCGGCACGGCTGAGCTCATCGGCTTCTCCGAGTTCACCTCGCCGAGTTCCCCGCCGAAAAAATACCTCAAGAAGACGGCGAGCGGCCGGCTCTACTCGTGCTCGTTCGGCGGCAGCCTCGCCAGCTGCCATGGCGATAACGTCGTCTCGCAGCGCAACGAATACCACGTCTACGGCGAAGCGGTCTACGATCCCGACACCGGGTCGCTCACGAACAACATGAAGTTCGATCGCTACAACGTGAACTCGCCCGGTGGCAGTTGCGCCGCGGCCGCCGCCGGCGTGTCGCTGATCGGCAGCGAGACGCTCAACAGCGATTTCCCGCCGGCGTCCTCGATCAATTTTCCCGGCGGCTCGGTGGCCTGCACGGAATTTCAGCCGAGCGCGCCGCTCACGTGGAGCGATTCGCCAACCGAGCGCGCCTACGGCGCCGCCGGCGACTGCGTGAGCTGCGCCGGCACAACGACTGCGCCCGATCGCGGCGTGATGACCACGCCGATCAAGGCGGTGCTGTCCGACGAGGACACCGAAGAGAATGCCATCGCACGCGCAATCGCCGAGATCGGCTCGTGGAACAGCACGGGCACGTGCGACGATCACACGAGCTTCATGGAGGAGCGCACCTCCGGCTTTGAGTTCGACTTTCGTTTCGGCCAGGCGCGCGTAGTGATTCCGAGCGGGCTCGTGATCGCCGCGAACTATGAGGCGCGCATGCAGATCGGTCGCCGTGTGCTCGGCAGCAGCGATCCCTACACGCCGCAGTCCGACATCGTGATCAGCTTCACCGCCGAGGATGCGAGCCACACCTCAGATTGGGAAGACCTGCCCGCCTCGCCCGGCTGGGAATACGCGGTGATCGGCGTCGAGGTCTACGGCGAGATCAGCGAGCTCATCGAGGATAATTGGTTCATCCTCGAAGACAGCTCGATGGGGCTGCCCGAGAGCTGTTTCCCCTCGATCGAGGACGACATCTCCGACCGCTACATCAATGGCGAGCCGGTGAGCTGGCCCTTCGGCAGCACGGTGCCATCCGATGCCTACGGCGCCGGCGCGGAGACGGATGTGGAACCCACCGCGCGCACCACCGAGGGAAAAGACGAGTGCATCGGCCCCGACGGCGAAGGAAAATACAACCAGACCAACGGCACCGTCACCGAGAGCCTGAGCAGCGAGGACACCGAGGACGCCGCCGAAGCGCGCGCGGCCGACGCAATCGAGGACTGGGGCAGCGAGGGACTGTGCAGCGGTCGCACGGCCTTTCGCACGCAGCGCACCACGGGTTTCACGTTCGGCTGGAGGAAGGCGCAGGTGCGCGTCCAGTGGACGGCCGTGAGCGGGAAGACCTACCAGGTGAAGGTCCGCTTCGCGCGTCGCGTGCTCGGCTCATCCGGCCCGTTTCTTTTCTACAGCGAGGAGCAGCAGTCAGTCCTGGCTGACACCACCTCGGAGCAGACCGACTGGATCGACATCCCCAACGAGGCCGGCTGGGAGACGATCGCCGCCAACTGCAGCGTCGAATGCACCGACTGCTGAGCCATGGGTCGCCTCATCCATCGCCGTCGCATCCTGCTGCGCCCCGAGCTCTCCGGCCGCGTGGGCGGTGATGCGGCGCCGGCGAAGCGTCCGGGCCGTCATGCCGGCGTGCAGCTCGATCTGCGCCCGCTGGGCCTGGGTGACTGGGTCGAGACCTGGGCGAAGCCGATCGCGCGCTGGATCGATGCGCGGATCCTGCCGCGTCCGGCCGTGGTCAGGTCGGGTCAGGTGAGCCCTGCGCGGCCGCCGGCGTGGCCGAGGCTGGCCTGGCTCGTTGGCCTCGCGGTGCGGGCTGGCTGGGTGGGGCTGCCGTTGGCTGGCTGCAGCCAGTGCTCGGCGCGTCGCCGGCTGCTCAACAGTTGGGTGCCCGACGTGCGAGAGCGGCGCGCCTGGCGGCGCCTTTTCGGCCGGTTTTTGGGGTGGCTCAAGGCCCGCTTGACCCGACCTTAAGGCGGTCTCCAGACTCCCCTAATGCCCGCCCGCCGGCCCCCTCCCGGACCCACCCCAAACCGCCCCCGTGTCCCAAACCTCTGTCACTTCGTCCCAAACCCCCCGGCGGCTTACAATGAATCTGTGGTTCAAGTTTCTGCTAACCGGGCGATCGCCACGGCGCAGGCTTTGTAAGCGGGCTGCCGGGAATGCGGATCGAAGGCGGGGAAGGTAAGGCGATTCACCTCCGCGAAATGCATGGGCATGAAGACCTGTCCCGGCTGGACGACGGGTGTGACCATGGCCAGCGCGGTGGTTTCGCCCCGGCGGGAGCGAACGGCGACACGTTGGCCGGTGAGCACACCAAGCCGACCGGCATCGTTGGGATGGAGTTCGATCCACGGCACGGTGGGCGCGAGTTTGCGCAGCACCGCGCTCTTATCGGTGCGCGAACCGGTGTGCCATTGGGCGGACGAGCCGCGGCCCGTGTTGAGCAGGAATGGGTAGGCCGCATCGGGCGGCTCGGGCAGCGGTGCCGGCTCGTCGAAGAAAAACTTCGCCCGGCCATCAGACGTGAAGAATTTGCCATCAGCGAAGAGCCGGCGCTCTCTGCCCTCTGCCGTCTGTCTTCCGTTCTCTGAAAACGGCCACTGGATACCGCCTTCCTCCTCGATGTGCGCGTAGTCGCGGACGCCGGTGAAGTCGCAGGGTTGGTCACGGGAGAGTTCCTTGAGAATCTGAAATGCCGCGGCGGGTGACGTCCACCTGGCGAACATCGGGCCGCATCCCCAAGCCTCGGCGACGAGTTTGAAAATGGCGAAGTCGCTCAAGGCCACGCCGGGTGCACGGGCCACCTTGCGAGCGTAACCGAGCCGGCGCTCGCTGTTGATGAACACGCCGTCCTTTTCACCCCAGCCAGCGGCGGGCAGCACGAGGTCGGCCTGCCGGGCAGTTTCCGTCGTAGCATACATGTCCTGCACGACGAGATAATCGAGTTTGTCGCGCAATCGCGCAAAACGGCCCTGGTTGACCCAGGAGTGCGCCGTGTTGGTGGCGATGATCCACAGTGCGCGAATTTCGCCCGCTTCGACGGCGTCGAGGATGCGATCGTAGGCACGACTGGGTTGATGCGGAATGAGGGTTTCGTTGATGTCGAGGATGCCGGCCACGTGGCGGCGATGCTGGGCCTGGGCGAAATCGTAGCCGCCGATGAGCGACGTGGCGTTGCCAAAGAGGCGCGAACCCATTGCGTTGCACTGGCCGGTGATGGAGTTGGCGCCGGTGCCGGGCCGCCCGATCTGGCCGGACATGAGAGAGAGATTGATGAGCGCCTGCGCCGTTCGCGTGGCCTGATGGCTCTGGTTCACCCCCATCGTCCACCAATACGAGACGCGGGCTCCGGGTTGGGCAATGGCCGCAGCCGCTCGCTCAAAATCCGCGGCGGCGAGACCGGTCTCGGCCAGCACCCGCTCCGGCGTGAAAGCGTTCACGAAACTCGCGAACTCGGCGAAACCAGTCGTGTGCTCCGTCACAAACACGGGATCCACGGCGTCGCGACGGATGACTTCGCGGGCGAGACCGTAGAGGAGTGTCAGATCGCTCTTCGGTTTCGCGGGCAAATGCAGCGTGGCAGCCATGGCCGTTTCGGTGCGACGCGGATCGATTACGATGATCACCGGGTTGCGACGGTTGCGCATCACGCGCTGCCACATGATGGGATGGGCGATGCACGGATTGGCGCCGACGAAAACCAGCACATCACTTTCTTCGAAATCGGCGTAGGTGAACGGCGGTGCATCGAAGCCGAAGGCCTGTTTGTAAGCGACATGCGAGGTCGCCATGCACTGCCGCGTGTTGCTGTCGAGGTCAGCGATCCCGAGGCCAAACTTGGCGAGTGCGCCCAGCAGTGCCATTTCCTCCATCACAATCTGTCCGGTGCTGAGCACCGCGACGGCCCCCGGACCGTGGAGGGACTGGATGGATTTGAGACGGCCGGTGAACTCTGCGAGCGCGCGCGGCCAATCCACGGGATGCAGTTCCCCGCCAACTCCGCGCAGCAGCGGGGTGGTCGCGCGGTCGGGCGCGGCGAGCGGAGTGAGCGCCTCCCAACCTTTGGGACAGGCCATGCCCAAGTTCACGGGATGATCGGGATCGGGCGTGAGATTGATCGCGTGACCTTCGGCGTTGAGGTGGATCTTCAGCGAACAGCCGGTGCTGCAGAACCCGCAGATCGACTTCGTCGTGCCGGTGGGCACGAGACGCGCGGGCAGTTTGCCCAGACCGAAGTCGCCCGGACGCTGCACGAGTTCGCTCGTCATCGCCCCTGTGCGGGCGAGCAACAGATCATCGAGCGCGCTCATGACAAACCTCCTTTGGTCGGATCGGGCTGGCCGGGCATCTTGGGTGCGTCCACGGCGCGGAAGAAAAGATAACGCTCGGCCAGTTCGCCGCCGAGGCAGAGCGCCAGCGTCAACCAAGCGACGGCCGGCCTTGCCCCTTCCGAGGCGATCATCAACGGCAGCAGGATGCCGCCGAGGAGAGCCGCGACGAAGCGCAGCACATTGGTTTCGCGCAACGGCCCATTCAACAAACGCGCCGTTTGGCGGGCGGGGGAATTCAGGCCGTCGTCATCTTCGCGCAAAGGCGCCAAGGCGCGGGCTTCGACGGCGAGTTTGAAAACGGTGGCGGCGAGGAGAGCGAATCCGAGCGCTGGCGGGGCATCCGGAGCAGTGAGGGCGGCGGCCACGCCGAGCACGGCGGCGCTGCCGAGAAAACGCGGTGCCGTGTTGGCGAAGCGCCAGAACACGCGGCGCGTGTCGGCGTAAATCATCGCGGAGCAGAACAAGGCGACCACGCCCAGCGCCGCGACGGCTCCTGCCAATGCGGGCAGGAGCAGATTGCTGGGCAGGGGCAGCCATTCGAGTCGCGCCGCCAAGTAAGCGGTTGCGAGCGGAAACCAGAGACCGAAGAGCACGGCTTCGCGGCTGAACCACGATTTGCGCAAACCGAGAAACACGCGCCACGCGCGCAACGGCCGGCCGAGGTGAAACACGGAAACCGCCAGCGCGATGGCTCCGGCGACCCAACTCGTGATGGCGAGCGCCGGCGTGGGAAGGTCGTGCAACAGTTCGGCGACACTGCAGCCGACCGCCATGGGCATGAACGTCAGAAGAAACACGAGCGGCCAGTGCGAGGGTTGCGGCCTGAGCAGATCCGCGTCAGCCGCGTGGACTTCGAACGGCTTGGGCCGTTTCGAGAGATAGCGAGTCGTCGGCTGCGTGTAGGACGGGTCGGGAGCGGAAGCGAGAAACGTCGAGGTGTCGGCGCGCGGTGAGCTGTCGAGCGTGACTGCAACTTTAACGATGCGGATGGCGTGCGTGGGACAGGCTTGCGCACAAGCCGGGGCTTCGCCCTCGGCGAGACGTTGATGACACATGTCGCACTTCCGCACGATGCCGAGCCGCTCGTTGTATTTGGGCACGTCGTAGGGGCATTTCAGAATGCAATATTGGCACCCGATGCATTGGTCATCGAGATGACGCACGATGCCGGTGATCGGATCCTTTTCGTAGGCGAGCACCGGGCAGCCATTCAAACAGCCCGGATCTGCGCAGTGATGGCAGGCAGTGGTGATGGTTTGCTGGTAGGGTGCGGCGCGCGAACCACCCGTGATGAGACCGACGTCGCGCCACGCCTCGGTTTCGTCGAGACCGTTGAGTGAATGGCAGGCCACGACGCAGGCCTTGCAACCCGTGCAGGAATCGAGATCCACCTCGAAGGCATATTGCTCGCCGGGACCGGGAGCCGTGAGGGGAATCAGTTGAGGGAAGATATTCGATTTTGGATTTTGGGTTTTCGATTGATCGTAGGCCTGGCTGGCCGCGACAACCGGAGTCTGCAACCGACCCTGTTCGGCGAGGAGTTCCTCGACGAGGGCGAGCAGCGGCGGTTGATTGCGCGGAGCGACCATGAAGGGTTAGGTGTGGGTAGCCGGCCGTCTTCGATCAGTAGACGTCGCGAGCGTAACGTTTGGCGGCCTTGAGCGCCTGCACGTAGGACGCGGCTTGTTCGGGCGATTTGCCACCGGCCCGCTCGATCACTTGGTGCAGGGCGAGATCCACGTCCTTGGCCATGCGGGAGGCGTCGCCGCAGACGTAGAAGTGCGCGCCGGCTTCGAGCCAGGCGTAGAGTTCAGCGGCGTTTTCCAGCATGCGGTGCTGGACGTAGATTTTTTCCGCCTGGTCACGGGAGAAGGCGAGATCGAGGCGATGGAGCGCGCCGGCGGTCTGCATGGCAGCGAGTTCGTCGCGGTAGAGGAAATCGCTCGCGGCCTTCTGGTCGCCGAAGAAGAGCCAGTTTTTGCCGCGTGCACCGGTGGCCCGGCGCTCTTCCAGAAAGGCGCGGAACGGGGCGATGCCGGTGCCCGGTCCGACCATGATCATCGGAGCGTTCCCGTCGGCTGGGGGACGGAAGGCTTTGTTGGTGTGAACGAACACGCCGACTTTGCCGGCGGCGAGGGCGCGCTCGGCAAGGAAGGTGGAGCACACGCCTTTGCGCGCGCGACTGTCCTTGTCGTAGCGCACGGCGCCTACCGTAAGGTGAACTTGGCCGGGATGGGCTTTGGGCGAGGAAGAGATCGAATAGAGGCGGGGCTGGAGGCGCTTCAGTTTGGCCACGAAGTCGCGCGGGGCGGGCTTGGTTGGCGCGGCGAGGAGAATGTCGATGACGTGGTGGAAAGTTGCCGCGGGACTCGTTGCGCGCGGACTGGCATCGGTGACTCCGGCTACCGCAGGAACGAGCAGCGCCAGCAACTCCGGCGAGGGTTTGCCGAGGTCGTAGCATTCGGTGAGAGCGCGGCGCAGCGGAAGTTCGCCGGACGCAGTGGGCACGGCCTCTTCGCCGTCGCAACCGAGGGCGGCGAGAATATCGTCCACGAGGGCCGGACAGTTCTGCGGCACGACATAGAGCGCGTCGCCGGCCTCGTAGGTGAGGCCCGAACCCTCGAGGGAAAATTCCACGTGGTTGACCTCTTTCGCGGAGCCCGGGCCGTTGAGATTGCGAACGGTCAGGACGGCAGCGGGGAAGGGATTCTTCTTGGAATAGCCGGACTCTTCATCTGTAGGAGCGGGTTTACCCCGCGATTCGTTGGAGTCATCGCGGCGTAAAGCCGCTCCTGCAGAAGAACTCAGCGAGCCGAGCGCGGCATCCAGCCAGGCCGTAAACGGGGCGTCGTAGTCGAGATCGCAGTCGGTGCGGGGTGTCGTGCGAGTGGCGCCGAGTTTTTCGAGCCAGGCGTCGAGGTCCTTGCCGCATTGGCAGAATTGCGAATAGTTGGTGTCGCCAAGCGCGCAGACGGAGAAGCGCACATTGGCGAGAGTTTTTGCCGGTTCGCTGGCAGTCGCTGCCGTTTTCAACGCCGTGTGCAGGGCCTTGGCATTGTCGGGCGGTTCACCGTCGCCGTAGGTGCTGGTGATGACGAGAAGGTTTTTCTCGTTGGCGAGTTGGGCGAGATCGGTCTGGGCCATGTCGAGCACAGTCGCGGCGAAGCCGCGCTTGCCCGCTTCCTTGGCCACCTTCCTGGCGAGACCCTCGGTGGTGCCCGTCTGCGAACCGAAGAGAATCGTCAGCGGGGCAAGTGCCGTGGTCGCAGGAGAACTCGCGCCCGCCGGGACGGTCGAACGCGAGAAAACACCGGCAAGGAAGCCGTTGAGCCAGGCGCGTTGCTCGGGAGAGAAAGGCGCGTTGTCGGGAATGAGCGGAACGGGTGCGTTCATGAAGAGAGCATTTCCTGGATTTCCTTCACGCTGTGGCGGCGGGTCCACTGCACGAAGCTTTCGCCGGCGGTGCGGCGGTTGCGGTAGGTGACGAGCACTTTCTCGACGAGTGCCGGCATCTCGTCGGCGGCGACGCCGCGGAAGATTTCACGAGCGATGCCCTGTTCCTGGTCCATGCCGCCACCGAGGACGACATGATAGCCTTCGCGGCCATCGCCGAGTTTGGTCGCGATGGCTCCAATGTCGCCGCAGTAGTGTTGGGCGCAGGAGTGGTTGCAGCCGGTGAAATGAATGTTGACGGCTTGATCGAGCTCGGGATCGCGCTTGCGTAGGTGGGCCATCGTTGCGCGTGCATGCCCCTTGGTATCGGCGGCGGCGTATTTGCAGCCTTTGTTTCCCGTGCAAGCGATCACGCAGCCGGCGGCGGTGTGCGGCTCGGTGAAGAAACCGAGGCTATTGGCGGCGCGCGCCAGCGTGCCCGCGTAGGCGTCGGGCACGTGCGGAATGAGGAGGCTTTGCCAGACGGTGAGACGGATTTCACCGGTGCCGTAATTGTCGGCGAGATCGGCGAGGCGGCGCATCTGCTTCGCGTTCATGCGACCGACGGGCACGCCGATGCCGACGTAGTTGAGACCCGGCTGGCTCTGCTTGAAGACGCCGAGGTGGCCGTGCTTCAAGACGGGTTTGCGCGGCTCGGCACAGCCCCGCGGAGCGTAAACGAACGGGAAGGCGAGCTTCTTCTGGGTCTCCTCGAGGAAGCGCGGGAAACCGCCCCATTTCTCGAGCAGATACTTGAGGCGGGCCTTCTTGCGGTCAGTGCGGTCGCCGTGTTCGCGGAAGACGCGAACCATTGCGGCGGCGACCGGCACGAGTTCGGAGGGCTTGAGCAGGATGCCGGTGTCACGGGCGAAGTCCTTGTGGCCGGTGATGCCGCCGACTCCGCAGCGGAAGTAGATGCCGGGTTCGACACCGGGCGTCGGGGCGCTGGCGAGTGACTTCTCCGTCACGCGCACGGCGAAGAAGCCGATGTCGTTCGTATCCACAGCGGCGGAGATCGTGCCGCCGGAATCGAAGGCGATGTTGAACTTGCGCGGCAGGCCGTAGAGATCGCGGTGGTTGAGAATGTAGTGGTGGAGCGCGTGGGCGTAGGGACGGACGTCAATCAGCTCGTCGCGGTCGAAACCGCTGGTGGGCGTCGCGGTGATGTTGCGGATGTTGTCCGCGCCGGAACCGCGCGAGGTGAGGCCGAGTTCCTGCACGCAGGTGAGTGCGCGAACGATCGAACGCGGCTTCAGTTCGCGAATCTGGAGATTGGCCCGCGTGGTGATGTCGGCACTGCCGTTGCCGATCTCGTCCACGAGGCCGGCCAGACCGCGGAGCTGGTGGGAGCTGATTTCGCCGGCCGGGATGCGCAGGCGCATCATGAAGCTGTCCTGTGCCGGCGCCACGTAGAAGAGTCCGTGGAACTTGAAGCGAAAGGTGTCAGCCTCGTCGGGAAATTTGTCGGCGTTGGCGTGGGCGACCATTTTCTCCCAGACGTCGAGGCCGTTCTCCTCGTGTTTCCAGCGTTCTGGTTTGGAGAGATCGGCCAGGGGCGTGCCAAAAACGTTTTCCTCGGAAGGAGCGGCGAGGTTACCGGTAACAGCGGCGCCGGGCGATCCCGTGAGCTGTCCCGTCGCGTTTGTGCCAACGTAGGCATATTGGCCGCTGGCGAGCACGCCGGCCATGAAACCCTGCAGGTATTCCTTCTGGTCGTTGGTGAAACCACCGGGAGCGGCAAGAGATTGGACGGGTGCGTTGTTGTTCATTTCCGCAGGAAAAATTGAAGCAGGTTCAGGGCCGCCAGCGCGGCGGCGAGGAGTTGCCAGACGAGGAGCGGATTGCGTTCCAGCAACGGTGTGTCCGGCGCGAAGAAGGGCTCGACCTTGTCGGGGTGCTCCAGGTCGAAACCGAGTTGCGAGTAATGCTGGTAGCGCTGGCCGGGTTCGGCCGCGACGGCGCGGAGCAGCACGGCTTCGAGCCAGTCGGGCATGGCGGCGTTGAGCGTGGCGGGCCGACGTGCGGCGCCGAAGCGCGGGTTCTGGAAACGCTCGATCTCGCCGTAAGGATACGCGCGGGTGGCGGCTTCGAAGAGTGTGACCCCAATGCCGTAGATTTCCGTGCGCTCGGAATGCGGCGCGCCTTGGAAGCGTTCCGGTGCGATGTAGCTGGCGGTGCCTGCCCGCGAGGGCGGAGCGAAGAGTGGCGCGACACTGCCGAAATCGAGCAGCATGAACTCGGCGGTGATCCCGCGGCGAAGAACGAGAATGTTTTCGGGCTTCACGTCCCCATGGGCGAGGTCGTGCCCGAGCAAAAACTGGGCGGCGGCGGTGAGAAACCGGCCCAGCGCGATGACTTCCTCGGTGATGAGCGTGCGCTCGTTCAGGCACTCGCGCAGGGTCGATCCCTTGATGTAGGCGAGGCTGTAGCAGGAAACGGGGTCACCGGGAGGAACCTCGACGGCCGGGAAGAACGGCGACTGGAGGTGCAGCGCGCGGGAAATTTCGCTGCTGAACAAGCTCCGCAGGTGTTCGTCATGACGCGCATCGAGCGGGGCAAACTTCAGCACACAACGCTGGCCGTCGCGCAGGCGGCGCGCCAGCCACACGCGGGAGTCCGGATCGAAAGGCTTGAGCAGTATATGGCCGGCCCACTCCTGGTTGGCGGACAGCGGTCCAGGCACCATCAGCGCGGGTGCGCTGGTTCCTGCAGCCGGCGGCGTGGTGATTTCGATGACCAACGCGGTGGCGTCATCGGAAGGCTTTTCAACCGTCCGAATCAACGCGGTGGCATCGGCGTGACGCTCGAGTTGGACAGTGAGCTGCTCGCGCGACAACGGACCGGTGACACCATCGGTGCAGATGAGCACGCGATCGCCGACCGCGACGCGCCACGAGAACGAATGCGGCGTGACCTCGGGCTCCAGTCCGAGGCCACGAGTGATCACATGAGAGCGCTCCGCGCCGCTCAGCGCGTGTCGTTCCGACAACGGCCGGAGTTCACCGCTGCGCAGGAGGAAAACCTCAGTGTCGCCGAGATTGACGCCCCACATCATGTCGCCGGAGATGGCGACCGCCGCGAGCGTGCAGGCGAGCGAGCCTTCGGATCCGTAGCGATGCACGGCTTCCTCGCAGAGCTGGCGGTTGATCTGGATGGTGAACTCGGTCAGCGCGCGGTCCACCGTCCAACTGGCAGGGCGCGTTTCGAAATTGTCCACCAAGCGGCGCGTCGCGCTGACCGCCGCTTCACCGCCCGCTCGCGCGCTGCCCATGCCATCGGCCACGGCCGCGACGAACACGCCATCGTGTTGCCGATGCGCGAAGGCGTCGTCCGAACGGGAGCGTCCGGCGCCGGGAACCGAAGCGGTGGTGACGTGCAGGCCCATGGGTCAGATGCGGGCTTGGGCGGTCGCGCCCCAGGTGGTGCGCCAGCGTTTCTTGACGAGGAAAAGTCCGGCCAGTGCCACCACCGCCAGCGAGGCGAAGAGGACGATGCCGCCCGTGTAGCTGCCAGTGTGTTCGCGGGAGAGACCGAACAGGCGTCCGAGGATGAATCCGCCGATGCCGCCGCCGCAGCCAACGAGGCCGGTCATGAGGCTGATGTCGCGGGCGAAGCGCTGCGGGAGCAACTGGAAGACGGAACCGTTGCACATGCCGAATGCACCCGACGCGATGAAGAACGCGCCACCGCAGATCCAGAGACTTTCGAACATCGCCGCGGTCACCATGGCGCAGGCGGCGACCGTGTAGAATACCCCGAGCGCCTTGATGCCACCGAGTTTGTCGGCGAGGGCGCCACCGAACGGACGGCCGAGCGCGCCGACCAGCGTGCAAAATGCCGCCATCTCGCCCGCGTGCACGGGCTTCAGGCCGAACTGATCGCTGAAGTAGATCGCGAACGCCGTGGCGAGACCGACGAAACCGCCAAAGCTGATCGTGTAGAAGAAACAGAACCAGTGTGCGTCTTTTTCGCCGAGCAGGCGCGCGTAGTCGGAGAGTTTCTTCTTTTTGAATTCGCCTGGTGGCTCCTTCGAGAAAATGGCATAGAGCACGAAAGCGATCATCAGCGGGATAAGCGCCGCGCCGAACACCGCCTGCCAGCCCCAGACGGCCGCGATGCGTGGGGCGGCGAGGTGGTCAATGACGACGCCGATGTTGCCGGCGCCCGCGAGGCCGAGCACCACGCCTTGCATGCGGGGCGGATACCAGCGGCCTGATTGCGGCAGCGCCACGGCGAAGCTTGCGCCCGCGAGGCCGAGCGCGAAGCCGAGCCAGAGGGCTTCGGTTAAATTCGAAATGCCGAACTTCCAAGCCGTCGCGAGACTCAGCATCACGATGAGTTGCGCGAGGATTCCGGTCGTTTTCGTGCCGATGCGATCCACGAGCAGGCTGAGCGCAATGCGCAGGAACGCCCCGGCGAGGATGGGCGTCGATACCATGAGAAACTTCTGATCGGCGTTGAGGCCCAAGTCGGGTGCAATCAGGGCGCCGAGCGCCCCGAGCAGCGTCCAGACCATGAAGCTGACGTCGAAATAGAGGAACGACGTGGCCAAGGTGGGCCAGTGGCCATTGCTGCGCAGTTCGCTCCACTTCATGTGGTTGCGGCCAGCACGGCGGAAATGAAACCGGCCCGTGAAGCCGTGTCGGCGTTGAAAGTGATCGTGGTCATGTTGCGGCCCTAAAGAGCGCGCGACATGCCAGATCCCGCCTTTTACGAATTAACAGACCCGAAAGATTTCATGTGACACATGAATTTCGTTCATGATTCAAGGCGGTGCCTTGGGTCGAATGTTGTCCGTGGCCGACGTCATCAGGCCGCCTTCTTCATGGTGTCGGCGAGGATGGTGTAAACGGCCACCCACGCTTCCTTCACCTCGTCGTTCCAAGCGTCGCCGAGCCCTTTTTCGAGGGTCCAGAGCAGGGCGGTCGCGACGGTGGCGTAGTGCTCGTCCTTCACACCGTAGCCGGTGTGGCGTTTGCCAAGGGCTTGGACGGCGGGGACGAGGGCGTTGAGGTCATCGAGCCCCTTCACGGCCACGGTGATCATGGTCATGAGTTTCCGGCCCTGTTCCTTGATGTCGGAGGTGAACAGCGGCTTGAGGGACGGATCGAGTTCGAACAAGCGTCCGTAGAAGAGGGACGCGGCGGTGTCGGCGATGGGCACGACTTGGGCCCAGGAGGATTGAACGAGTTCTTTTTGGCGAGGTGTCATGGTATGGATGTGGGTTCGTGGTTGTGGGATGAGAAACGGGTCAGGGGACGTGGCTGATGAGATAGCGGACGGCGGCGGCGACTTCGGCATCGGTCAGATCGTCGTTGCCGCCGCGCGCGGGCATTTCGTCACCCGCGGGGCCGGCGTAGCCACGCGTGGCGTGGGCGATGAGCGTATCGACGCCTTGGGAGAGGCGGGACTGCCAGGCGCTCCGCTCGGCGATGCGAGGCGCACCTTTCTTGCCACGGTTGTGGCAATTCGCGCAGTCGCTGCGATAAACGCGCTGCCCGAGCGCCAGCACGGGATCGGCGGGCGCGGGCAGCGTGCTTTCGACGAACTCCGGAGGAGGCGCCGGCGATTCGGCGACGGGTTCGGCTGGCTTGCTGCAGCCGGTGAGGCAGCAGGCGACGAGGGCCAGGCCGCCCAGGACACCGAAAGCGCGCGCGTTGAACCGGGGCATGGCGCGACCCTCATTCGAGAGGAATGCGGATGACGACGCCGCCCATCACGTCGCCGAGTTTGAAGTCACTGCGCGGCGTGTCCTTGTGGTCATTGTGGCAAGTCACGCAGGCGGCGGCGACGGCGTTGTCGGCATAGACGGCGGTGAAGAACTTTTTCCCGCCAAGCGTTTCCTCGGTGTAGAAGTTTTCCGTGCCCTCCTTCTGCGCGACGAAGTCCAGTCCCGCTTTTTCCGCGTCGGTCTTCGGCAGGTTCTGCTTGTTGATCGGCCATTTCGAGAGGAGCGAGTAGGAGAAGCCGGCGTTCTTGGCCTGCACCATCTCGGCGCCCATGCGGAACATCTGAGCGGGAAGCGGGAGGGTCTTGTCGTCCTTCCAGTGCTCGGTGGCCTTGATGATCTTCTCCTCGTTCTGGAGACGATTCACGACCATCTTGGTGTAGACGACGCGGTCCGACTCCATCACGGCGTGGAGGGCGTCGGCCATGTGTTTGGGGGCGATGCCGGCCGTCTTGGCCTCGGCTTTGCTGCAACCGGTGAACAACGCGACGGTCGCGCTCGCGGCGAGCAGGACGCTCGCGATGACCAACGTGGCTGATTTCAGTTTCATGGTGTGTGTTTGTTTTCTGTTTGGGTAGCTGGCTTTTGGTGGCCCACGGCGCGGTCAGTCACCATCCGGATGGAATCGAGATGGCGGGCCGGCCGGCCGTGGAAATTGTTTTGGAGGAGCCGCGGGTCGGCGAGGGCGTCGAGCGCGAAGCCGTAGCCGTGGCAATCGAGGCAGACGGTGCGGATCATCTTCTCGTTGGGACGGAGATTGGCGTTTTGGTTGTGCTGCACGCGGACGACCTCGCGTCCATCCACGCGGTGGGTCTCGCGCGGCAGGTGGCACGTCGCGCAGGAAACGCCCGTGCCCGGTTCGCCGGCGCCAAGCGCTTCCTGACGCCAGAGCGCGGCGTGGATCGAGCCGGCATAATTGCGCGTATGTTCGTCGTCATGGCAGTTCTGGCAGGAGGCCGCGGCGGCGGCCTTGGTGTCGTAGCGGTGCGCGCCGTGGCACGCGTTGCAATCCATCGTGCGGTGCGCCGCGCCGGCATGCATCGGCAGTCGCGCCTCGGCGGGCGTCAGCGGCGGAAGTCCCGCGGCCAGCTTCATGCCGTGGCGGCTGGCCAGGAATCCGTCGGCCTGCGAGTCGTGACAGCGCGCGCAGGAATCGTGTCCGGGCTTCGCCACCCACGGCGCGGAAGCCGAGCCTGCCTGATGACAATCCGCGCAACCGACCTGCGCCCGCGCGTGCGCCGATTGCTCCCAATCGTAGAGCACCTGCTGGTCCACACTCACGCCGGCGGGAACGACGCGGCTGGCCGCATCCGGTGCGGAGGCGTCTGTCGGTGTCGAGGACGTCAGCAACCGGCGCACGGGACGCGGCAGCACCGGTGGTTGCGAGGCATGTTTCAGGATGAAGTCTTCGTAGAGCGCCGTGTTGTCGTGGTAATTGTGGCAGCCGGCCGTGGCGCAGGTGTTGAACGCCATGCCCGCGTGGCTCGGACGCACCTCCGCGATGTCCTGGTGGCAGTGCAGGCAGAAGTCCGCCGGCTGCGTCACGCCCATGGGCTCGGTCAGGTGTGGCCGGTGTTCCCGGTGGCAGGTCACGCATTGCAACGCATCGATGTGCTGGAGCCGGTCGGCGTTGCGAGGATCCCGGAATTTCGCGAGCGGATGGGTGTCGTTTGCCGCCGCGAGTTCCTGCGCGTGGCAGCGGTTGCACGCGTTGTTCTTTACGCCCATCATCGGCGTGTGGCACTCGTCGCAGCGCAGCTCGATCTGGTGATGACCGTGTGTGGTGGCCCCGGGGAGGAAGATCGTGCGGTAGTCCGGCGTCCGCAAAAAGTAAGCCAGCATCCCGCCACCGCTCCAGAGGGTGGCGCCGAAGAGGATCCAAGGCAGCCAGCGGCGACGTTTCATGCTCAGAAGTAGTAGGCGGACAAAACATGGAAGGTGAGGAGGACGGGCAGGGGCCACACGAGGACGACATGGGCCCAGGTCCAGAAAGCGCGGAGCTGTCGCGCGGCGCGCACGTCCAGTCGCGCCTCGAGCGAAGTGACGGTCCCCGCCAGCGCCCCGACGGCGATCAGGCCGAGGAAGTCGAGCATCAGCACGCGGTTGAAATTGCTGCCGAGGCGCAGGCCGGTGTGGGCGACGAGCATGACGAGCCCGAACACGCCGAGCGCGGCGTGGAGCACGCGCCACCAACCGAAGTCCCCCCACTTGACCCACGACAGCCGTTTGCGCAGGGAAAGCAGAAGCGTGGCCGCGGAGATGCCGAGGATGGTGAAGCCGGTCGCGCGCTGCCATGACGGCTCGGTCCAGACGAGGTCGATCCAACGACGATGTTCGAGGGAGGAGCCGACGGCCAGCGGCCCCGTCAGCAGCCCGGTGTCAATCGCGGCGATCGCCAATGCACAAGCGGCGAGCAGCCAAGGTCGTCCTTTGGGGGCCGGGGCGGCGGTCTGCGCATCCCCGGCGAGTTGCGCGAGCAGCGGACGGCACGATCCACATACGGAACCCGCGCCGGTCGCGGCGGTGAGCGCGGCGGCCGTGGCGCAGCCCTCGCGATAACACTGGGAAAGCCGGCCGCGCGTGATGCCGCGGCAATTGCAGATGATGGCGGCGGCGGGCCAGTTGTTCGGATCGGCGGCCGCCTCGTCCGACCAAAGCCGGCCGGTTTGCGGAAAACGATTGCGGCGCCACGGCCACACGATGCGCCGGGCATCGACGGCATCCTGCAGGCGCGCAGCCTCGGGGTTGGGTCCGACCGAGATCGCGCCGACCAACCGACCGCGCCGGAAGATGAGTTCCCGATGTGTGTCGCTCGTCGAATGAGTAAGGCTGTCGCCGGCGTCCTGAAAGTCGCCGAGTGCCGCCACGTCGATGCCGATGAGCTTGAGCCGCGCGGAGAGCGGACCGCCGCGGAAGACGCGGCGTCGCCCGGCGAACCGTCCGGCAAGCGCTTCGGCCATCAAGTAGCCGGGAGCGGCGAGTCCGTAAATCATGCCGCGATGCGACGCGCATTCGCCGATGGCAAAGATGTGCGGATCGGAAGTGGCGAGGTGGTCGTCGATGATGACGCCGCCGCGCCGGTCGCAGGCGATGCCGGCGGATTCCGCCAGTTCGTGTCGCGGTCGGATGCCGGCTGCGATGACGACGATGTCCACGGTTAGGTCCGGCTGACCGGAAACACCGATCACGAGACTGCTCGCGACGGAGCAAATGCCCGTGGTTTCCTGGCTGAGTCGGACTTCCACGCCGAGGAGCTCGACTTTCTGGCGCAACAGCGCCGCGGCCGCGGGCGTCAGTTGGCGCGCCATCAGGCCCGCGCCGCGTTCTAGGACGACAGGCCGCAGGCCGAGCTTGAGCAGGGCGTGGGCCGCCTCCAACCCGAGGAGACCGCCGCCCAGCACGGCGGCCGTGCGGGCCGTCCGCGCCCGGATGCGCAGCGCCTCGATGTCGTCGATGGTCCGCATCACGAACACGCCGGGAAGGTCCGTGCCGGGAATGTCGGGCACAAACGGACGCGAACCGGTGGCCAGCACGAGTCGGTCGTAATGCCACCGTGATTCTCTCCGCGTGCTCACGGTTCGGCTTCGCCGGTCGATGGCGATCACCGGATCGCCGGTGACGAGGGTGAAGCCGTTTTGCTCATACCATTCGCGCGGTGCGAGCTGGAGATCGGCGGCGGTTCTTCCATCGAGGCAGTCTGCCAGTCGGATACGATCGTAAGCGACGCGCGGTTCCTCACCGATGACGGTGACAGCAAAGCGCTTGGTCAGGCCGAGTTCGGCGAGGGCATGGCAGAAGCGCCATCCGACCATGCCGTTGCCGACGACCACCAGCGCCGGAGCCGGCTTGCGCCCCGACGAAGGCCGCCGTCCCGATAAATCGGCGGCGGGGACTGTGGAGGTTTCGACCACGTCGGAGGAGCCGGGTGGGTTCAGAAGGTGAACTCGGCTTGAAGCCAGAGCTTGTCCACGTCGGCGAAGGCCGCGCTGTCGCTTTCGAACTTCGCGTATTTGACGAGCCCGACGACGTGCTTGCCGAACTTGCGGGTGAGCTGGAGATCGAGTTCGGTGCCGTAGTCGGCGCCGAGACGGGCCGCGGAGAACTTGTGATAAAACCCGAGGAAACCGATGCCGCCGGGCAGGGAGGCGGAGGCTTTCAGGTAGGTATCTTCGATGCCGTTGGCGGGCGTTGTGAGAAACATATCGGCCCAACCGTTGAAGGCGTGGAGCGTGGCGAGCGGCGTGCGGAAGCTCACGCCGCCGTTGCTGCCGAGCTTTTCATAGCCGACTGCGAGTGCGCCCGGTTTGCCGGCGACGCCGAGTTCCAGTGTGTAGTAGTCGGTGGAGTAGTTGAGCGCGCTGGAACCGTAGTCGCTTTGGGTGGCGTATTCCGCGCGGTAGGTGAGTTTGACGGCTTCGGTAAGCGGCGTGGCGCCGGTGAACGAGGCGCCGTAGGTCGCGCTGGATTGGGCGGCGGCGTTGTCGAAATCGAGCAGGTAGGCGTAGCCGGTGAGCGTGCCCGCCTTCAGGCCGGCGTAGCTGGCATTGAAGATGTGCGAATCGGAGTCCCAGTTGCCCTGCGCGTGATCATCGCCGAACACACGGTTGATGCGCGAGAACCAGGCGTAGGTGAGCGTGGTCTGGTCGAAGGTTCTGTCCTGCAGGACGAATCCGTCGAAGGTCTGGTTGTTCTGGCGCCAGCCGACGTCGCCCACGAAGCGGACGTTGTCGAGGATGAGACGCTGACGGCCGGCGGTGGCGGTGGTTTTGCCCGAGGTGAAGGCGAGCCACGCTTGATTTACCTCGGAGCCTTCGGGATCGGCGACGACGGCGCGGCCCGTGCCGCCGGGATTGAGTCCCGCCTGGCTGTAGCGATCACCGTCGGGCGAGGTGATGTTCTCGAGCTCAACCATGGCCTTCAATCCTTGGTAGGCAGCGGTGGTGTAGCCGAGGCGCGTGCGCAGGGTGAACGCCTCGGCATCCTTCAGGCCGGTCTGATTCACGCCTTCGAAGCGAGCGCGAAGATTGAGCGAGGCTTTGCCCTGGACGAGGGCGTCGGCGAGCGTGGCCGGCGGATTGTCGGCGGAGGCCGAAGCGCCGGTGGCGAGGAGCAGGCAAAAGGCGCTGGCGAGCGCCCGGTGGATGGTGTGGGAGTTCATGCTTGGATGGTGGTGGAAGTCGGGCGTGGTTGCCTTGACGCGGGTCAAGGCGGGGAGGTTGGTCGCTGGGAAAGGGGCAAGGCGGTAGCCAGCCCCGCGGTTGGCGGGTCGTGAAGAAACGGCGGTTCAGGTCAGATCAGGCGTGCGTTACCGGATGGACGGACTCGCTCTGGTCTGTGGCAGGTGCAGTGGTGGAAGTCATGGTGGACGTGGGCTTGATGTGCGAACGCTCGTTGAGGAAACCGATGATCTCCTCGCGGAGCTTGTAGTAGAGCGCGTCCTCAAGCAGGGCCTTGCGGTCGCGCGGGCGGGGAAAGGAAATCTCGAGAATCTCGCCGACACCGGCTTCGGGTCCGTTGGTCATCATGACGACGCGATCGGCGAGGAAGATGGCTTCGTCCACGTCGTGCGTGACCATCAGGGCGGTCTTCTGGTCGCGTTGCCAGAGGTCGAGCAGGACCTGCTGGAGTTCGTAACGCGTGAGCGAGTCGAGCATGCCGAAAGGCTCGTCGAGGAGGAGCATCTTGGGCGCAAGGGCGAAGGCCCGCGCGATGCCCACGCGCTGGCGCATGCCTTGCGAGAGTTCGGCCGGATACTTGTGGAGCGCATCGCCCAGTCCGACGAGCGAGAGATAGTGCCGGGTGATGTCGTCGCGTTCCTGTTTGGTGGCGGTGTAGAAAACCTGGTCCACGCCGAGGCGGACATTTTGATACGCGGTGCGCCAGGGCAGGAGGCAGGGCGATTGAAAAACGACTCCGCGATCCGGACCGGCGCCGGTCACTTCCTTGGCATCGAGGAAAATACCGCCGCCACTGGTCTCGGCGAGGCCGGCGACCATCGAGAGGACGGTGGACTTGCCGCAGCCGGAATGGCCGATGAGGGCGATGAACTCGCCCTTGCGCACCTTCAGGTCGAAATCGCGGACGACCGTGACCGGACCGGACGGACCGGGGAAGGCTTTGCTCACATAGGAGATGTCGAGAAAGGGCTTGCTCATGTGGAAACGGGAGCGGAGGTGACGTCCGAGCGGCGGCGAGCCGGACGGTTGGGGAGAAGGCGGTCGAAGGGACCGATATGATCGATTTCCTCGGGGAGGACGTCGGGCAGCGCGGGCGGAGCTGCGACTTGGCCGGCGCGCTTGCTGCCGGAGTCGAGCAACCAGTCCAGGACGTCCTTGCGCAGGCGTTTGAATTCGGAGTCGTGGTTGAGCCGTTTGCGGTCACGTGGCCGCGGAATATCGATGGTGAACGAAGGACCGAGTGTCGCACCGGGGCCGGCACTGAGCGGGATGATGCGATCGGCTAGATAGAGTCCTTCGTCGGGATCGTTGGTGATGAGGACGACAGTTTTCTTGTCCTCCTGCCAAAGGCGGGAAATTTCGTCCTGCAACGTCGCTCGCGTCAGCGCATCGAGCGCGCCGAGCGGCTCGTCGAGGAGCAACACGGAGGGATTGGTGGCGAGGGCGCGGGCGACGGAGACGCGCTGGCGCATGCCGCCGGAGAGTTGCCGTGGGCGCTTGTCGCGCGCGGGAGTGAGGTTCACCATCACGATGTGCCTTTCGATGTGCTCGCGGCGCTTGGCGGCGGGCCAGTCGGGGAAGACTGCGTCAACCGCGAGGGCGATGTTGTCGAAGACGGTGAGCCAGGGGAGCAGCGAGTAGTTTTGGAAAACGACCGCGCGATCCGGGCCGGGACCGTTCACGGGTTCGCCACGGAGTCGGACGGAACCCGTGTCGGGCGTGAGCAGACCCGCCAACAAGTTCAACAAAGTGGTCTTGCCTGCACCGGAGTAACCGACGATCGCGACAAACTCGCCCTGCGTGATGCGGAGGTTGATGTCGCGGAGGATCTCCGTGCGTTTCGCGCCGGAGCCAAAGCCCCGGGAAACGCCGGTGAGTTCGAGCAAGGGAGGTGGCATGGTCTTTTTCACCGCGTGTTGGCCCCGAAGCTGACGGCGCGTTGGAGCGAGAGCATGATGCGGTCGAGAGTGAAGCCGATGAGTCCGATCGCGAAGACGGCGACCATGATTTGGGCGAGGGTTTGCGAACTGCCGTTTTGGAACATGTCCCAGACAAATTTCCCGAGGCCGGGATTTTGCGCCAACATCTCGGCGGCGATGAGCACCATCCAGCCTACGCCGAGGGAGAGGCGCAGACCGGTGAAGATGAGCGGCAGCGAGGCGGGTAGGATGATTTTCCAGACGCGGGCGAACCAGCCGAGACGAAGGACGCGCGCGACGTTGAGGTAATCCTGGTCGATCGACGCGACGCCGAGAGCGGTGTTGATCAGCGTCGGCCAGAGGGAGCACAGGGCCACCACGATCGCCGAGCTGAGAAAGGCTTTCTCAAACATCGGCTCGGCCGGGTTGTAGAGCGCGCTGACGAGGATCATCACAATCGGCAACCAAGCCAGCGGCGAAACCGGCTTGAAGAGCTGGATGAATGGATTGAGCGCGAGGTTGAAGGCCTTGCTGAGGCCGCAGACGATGCCGAGCGGCACCGCGACGAGCGAAGCGATGACGAAGCCGGTGAAGACGGTCTTCAGGCTGGTGAGGATCTGGTCAAAGAAGGTGGGACGGCCGGCGTATTTGCGTTCCGTCCATTTGGCCTCCGGATTTTTGGCGAGCAGCGCAGCCTTCCGATCTGCCTGGCGGGTGTAGAAAGCCTGCTCGCGCTCGCGTTCGGCTTGGTGGTCGCGCCAGAGGTTTTGCATCTCGCTCGCGACCGCGCGCGGGCCGGGGAGCGAACCGAAACTGACGGTGATGCGATCCGCCGCCGCCGCCCACAATCCGAGAAAGACCGCGATCGCGATGGCCGGGATGCCAACAACCCAGAGAAGTCGGCGAATCAGGACTTCGAGACGCGTGGTGATTGGCACGGAGGAGGCGGCGGTGGCGGTGGTTGCACTCATGACGAAGAGGTGGTGATGCGTGGCAGGGTGATCAGTCCTTCAGACCGATGGCGAAGAGCCGCAGGTAGTCGTTGGGTTTGCGGCCGTCGTAGGTGATGCCGTCGATGAATTCAGCGGTGGGCGCCTTGAAGCCATCGGTGGCGGGAAGATCTTTGGCGTTCATCAGGCCGTCGGCGATGAGCGCCTCGGCGGCGGCGCGGTAAGTGTCGGGTTTGTAGACTTGGGCGGCGGTGGCGTGATACCATTCGTCGCTCTTGGCCTCGCCGATCTGGCCCCAGCGGCGCATCTGCGTGAGATACCACACCGCGTCGCTGTAGAAGGGGTAGGTGGCGTGGTAGCGGAAGAAGACGTTGAAGTCGGCGAGCGGACGTTTGTCACCCGGCTCGTATTCCCAGGTGCCCGTCATGCTGTTGGCGATGACCTTGTAGTCGGCACCGACATATTCGGCGCGGGAGATGATCTCGCTGGCCTTGACGCGATTTTCCGGGGAGGCGTCGAGCCACTGGGCGGCGCGGATGAGTGCCTTGACGACGGCGATGTGGGTCTTGGGGTTTTCCTTGTCCCAAGCGGCGGTGACGCCGAAGACCTTCTCGGGATTGTTTTTCCAAATCTCAAGATCGGTGATAGGCGCGATGCCGATGCCGCGGAGCACGGCCTGCTGGTTCCACGGTTCGCCGACGCAATAGCCCTGGATGGTGCCTTGCGCGAGGGTGGCGGGCATCTGGGGCGGAGGCGTGACGGAGATCAGGATGTCGGCGTCGGTAGTGCCCGTAGTGTCGGAAGCCGTGTAGAAACCAGGTTTGATACCGCCGGCGGCGAGCCAGTAGCGAAGCTCGTAGTTGTGAGTGGAGACCGGGAACACCATGCCCATCTTCATCGGTGTGCCGGCGTTTTTTAGTTTTTCGACAACCGGCTTAAGGTAGTTGGCCTTCAGCGGAAAGGGAGCGGGCTTCACCTGCAGTTCGGGGCTGGCTTCCTTCATCTGTTCCCAAACGCTGTTGGCGAGAGTGATGCCGTTGCCGTTGAGATCCATTGAGAAGGCGGTGATGACGTGCGCCTTGGTGCCGAAGCCGATGGTGGCGGCGATGGGCTGGCCTGCGAGCATGTGGGCGCCGTCGAGTTCGCCCGTGATCACGCGATCGAGGAGGATCTTCCAGTTGGCCTGGGCCTCAAGCGTAACGTAGAGGCCTTCGTCCTCGAAATAACCGAGTTCCTTGGCGATGACGAGCGGCACGCAGTCGGTCAGCTTGATGAAACCGAACTTGAGGTCCGGTTTCTCTATCTCCTGCGCCGGAGCAGTGAGGAGCGCGCCAGGCAGGGCGCACAGCATGAAGATGAGACGGAAACGGCTCCGCGTAGCGGAACCGGACAGGGATTCAGGTGTGGGTCGGAACATGGAATTCGAGTTTGGCGGTGGCTTCGCGGAAAATGTCTTCGCGGAAAAGGCGTTGGGGCAGGCTGGGATGGAGCGAGGAGCGGGGCACAAGCCCGGCGGTGACGAGTTCGTGTTGGAGCGTGGTCGCGCGCGCGATCGTGGGCGCGTTGGCATCGCCTTGGTGAAACACATGGAAGTCGGGCACGTTTTCGATGCGGCCAGGCTCCGGGGAAAACCGGCCGAGCAGCGTGGGTTCGATCACGGAGGCCGACAGATTGAGATAGGCGGGCGCGGCGAGCATGTGGGCGAGTGCGCTGCGATTCGCCGGCACGTCGCACCACGCGGCTGCTTCGGTGAGCGCGGCGACCAAGGCGGCGTGTTCAACCAGGTGGCGCTCGGCAAAGGCCGTGCGCACGAGCAGCACTTTCTCGATGTGTCCGGGTGAAAGCATGGTGCTCCAAGCCGGGCACCAGCCTTGGTTTTCCTGCACGGCGAGCGTGTTCCACGGTTCGCCAGCGCAGTAACCGTCGAGCGTGCAGGCGACGAGGTTGCGGAACATCTGCGCAGGCGGCACGACCGCGATGCGCACATCGCGCTCGGGGTCGATGCGGATCGCATGCAGCCACTGGCGCAGCAGCACATGGTGCATCGAGTGCGGGAAAACGATGCCGAACATCAGCTTGTTTTCTCCGCGCCGGCGCAGCGCTTCCTCGCGCAGTCCGACGGCGTCGCGCACACCGGCGTTCCAGAGGCGGGTGGAAAGCGTGAGCGCGTTGCCGTGCAGGTTGAAAACAAAAGCCGTGCAGACATCGGCCGGCGCGCAACCCAGACCGAGATGCGTGGCCCAGAGCATCGGCGCGGGGGCGTGGGCGGCATCAAGTTCGCCGTAGATGACCTTGTCGCGGATGGTGGCCCAGCCGACTTCGCGGCAGAGCTCGACCGACAGGCCGCGGCGCGCAAAGCAGCCGAGTTCCTGCGCGGCAATGAGCGGTGCAGCGTCGGTCAGGGCCAGGAAACCGAGGCGGAGCGGGCGGGAGAAGTTGGTCGAAAGGTCCGTCATGGAATGTCACCTCTTTCAGCGCGTGACATGCCAGCCCGTGGAGTTGGCCCGATTACTGCTCAGTAAAGAATTCATGGCAGGCATGAACCCCGTTCATGTCCGCCGCAGAGCACCCAGCATGAAGAACAACGTATTCGACACGCGGCAGTTACTGGCCTTCGCCACCCTGGCGAGGTTGGGTAGCTTCACGCGCGCCGCGCAGGAACTCTACCTGACGCAGGGCGCGGTCAGCCACGCCATCAAGGCCTTGGAGGAGCAGGCGGGCTGCCGGTTGTTCGAACGTGCCGGGCGGCGAGTTTCGCTCACGCAGTCCGGCGAACAGTTTCTGCGACACGTGGACAAGATCCTCGCCGAGATGACGACCGCGCGGCGCGGGTTGGACGAGCTATCGCGTTGGGGACATGGTCGGTTGCGACTCGGTGCGAGCACGACGGCGTGTCAATATATCCTGCCCACGGTGTTGCGGGAATTTAAACAGAGTTTTCCGAAATGCGTGATCTCGATCGATCCCGGCGACCACGCGCACCAGGTGGACCAACTGCTGGGCGGGAACATCGATCTCGCGCTGATGCTTGAGCCCGAAGGTTTGAAAGAGCTCACCTTCGTGCCGCTCTTCGAGGATGAGATGCGCTTCCTTGTAGCACCCGGCCACGCGTGGGCGCGCGAGGGCAAGGTGCTGCGTGAGGGTTTCGACCAGGAGACGCTCATTCTCTATAATCACACGAGCTACACGTTTCGGCTCGTGAAGGAGTATTTCCGTGCCGAGGAACTTCCGCTGACCAACATTCTCGAACTCGGCAGCATGGAGGCGATCAAGGAACTCGTGAAGATCGGCCTTGGCGTCGGCGTGCTCGCGCCGTGGGTGGCACGCAGCGAGATTTCATCCGGCGCGCTCGTGTCGCTCCCGATCGGTCGCCGCAAACTGCGCCGCAAGTGGGGCGTCGGCCATCTGCGTGGCCGGCGGCTTTCGCTTGGCGAAGAAACCTTCGTGGGATTGTGCCAGAGCGTGACGGCTGAGCTGGCGGGCAAATCGGTGGCGGTGGCGTAGGCGAAGGCTGTCTCTGACCGATTGCGGGAGGCGAACTCGTCCAGTCGGAGACTGGACCTACTAAAAGGCCCGCGCGGTGAGGCGCGGGCTGAAAGAGGAAAAGCGGATTGCGCGGCTTACGACTGCACCACGATCTTCACGCTCTTGAGTTCGACGCGGTCGATGGGCGTGCTCTTTTCGCCGCCACCACCGCTTTTGGTCGGGACGTTGGCGATGCTTTCGAGCACCTCGTCACCGGCGATGAGCTGGCCGAAGGCGGTGTATTGGCGATCAAGGAATTTGGCGTCGCCGTGGCAGATGAAGAATTGCGAGCCGGCGGAGTCGGGGTGCGCCGAACGGGCCATGGAGATGACACCGCGCACGTGCGACTTGGCGTTGAACTCGGCCTTGATCTTGTAGCCGGGGCCGCCCGTGCCGGGCATGCCGGTCTCGCCGGCCTTGGTGTTGGGGCAGCCGCCTTGAATCATGAAATCCTTGATAATGCGGTGAAACGCCGTGCCATCATAGAAGCCATCGCGGGCGAGCTTCTTGAAGTTCTCGACGGTCTTCGGGGCCACATCGGGCCAGAAGGCGATGGTCATGTCGCCATAGTTGGTGGTCAGCACGGCGACTTCAGCGGGGGAGGGGGATGAGCTCATGAATCGGCCAACAAGTCCGGCCTGCGAGCGTGTCGCAAGAACAAACCTTCGCGTGTCGGCACGACTGGCGCGGGCTTGAGCGAAATATTGCGCAATTATTTCACATCCGGTGAATTGCTTGCACGGTATCTGCTTGCGGGCGTGCGTTATGTCGAAGCAACCGGCCTATTCCGCACCTTCAACGTTCAATGCCGCTGGCCCCTTTCCGGGTCGCGCAAACACGCTGCCGCACCGGACCTCCGCCGGGGATTTCTCGGCTGGTTCGGGCGAACAACGGCATATCGAGCGCATGGCGCTCTCGGCCGTGCGATTGGCCGCCCTCGGGCCGCAACTCGCGGCCCTGGCGGTGCGAATGGACGAGCAGGCGAACATGCAGGCACGGCAGGCGGAAGGGATCGCGGCCGCCACGCGCGAACTCACGGAACGCCTGGGTGCCGTCGTCGGACGTCTCCAAGCCGCGACCGGCAATGTTCAGTCCGTGATGGGCGACATCGCCCGCATCGCCGACCAAACCCGCATTTTGTCCATCAACGCCAGTATCGAGGCCGCGCGGGCTGGAGAGCAGGGTCGTGCTTTCAGTGTCGTGGCGCGCGAGGTCCAGGCTCTTGCCGACCAGACGCGCGGCTCCACGCAGCTCATCGGCGAGCGCGTGCAGGCGATTCAAGGCAGCGTGGGCGAGGTAGCGGCTTCGGTGACACCGGGCACGGAGGTGGCGTCCGATTTTGTTTCAGTGCAGTCGGTCAATGGACAGGTGCAGGTGATGGCCGGCACTGCCGAACAACAGCGCGACGGTGCAAAATCACTCCGCGGACTCGGCGATGCGACCAACCGACTGACTGAGGAACTATTGCTGGCGGTGGGCACTTTCCGACTCGCTGCGCACCGACGTGCCGCGGCGGAAGTGCGCGAACTGTTGCCCGGGTTGGCGCCCGTCATGGAGCAGTCGGAACGATGCGAACAGATCCTGGCCGGTTGGCTCGCGGGTCATCCGGGCTTCGAGTTGCTGTATGCGACCGACACCGGCGGACGCCAGATCACGGGCAATGTTGGTTGGAAGGGCGGTTGCATCGCAACCGATTCGTCAGTGTGCGGACAGGATTGGCGCGAGCGCCCTTGGTTTATCAATGCGTTGCGGCAGCCCGGTGACGTCGTCATCTCCGACATCTACCGGTCGGCAGCGACGGGCGATTATTGCTTCACGGTATCGGCCGTCGTGTGCAGCACGAGCGGCCTTCCGCTGGGCGTGCTCGCCGCCGACGTGAATTTCCAAAAGCTGCTCGTCGATGACGGAAAGCGATAAGGCGCAGTGACCGTCGTCCTTCTTATCCTCATGGAGGGATTCAAAACCACGCTGACGAAAATTCCCCTCTATCAAGAGGGGTGTCCGTCAGCGTGGGGTGTGTGTTCGGCTTGCGAATATGATGATGCGTTTGCTGTCACTCTTGACCAGCCAACCGCAACAAGCGTCTCACCAGTTGAAGCTCTCGCCTTTGCCGAGGGATTTGGCGAAGGCGGCGAAGAGCTTCACGCAGTCTTCGACGTCCTGCAGGTCCACGACCTCGCTGGGCGTGTGCATGTAGCGGAGCGGGATCGAGACGAGGCCGCAGGCCACGCCACCGCGAGCCATTTGGATGGCACGGGCATCGGTGCCCGTCGGGCGCGGGTCGGCTTCGACCTGATAGGGAATCTTCAGCTTCTTCGCGACGGCGATGAGACGGTCGAAGACCTTGGGATTGATGTTGGGACCGCGGCAGATGATGGGACCGCCGCCGAGCTTGGTCTCGCCGAATTTGCGCTGGTCGCAATCGGGATGATCGGTGGCGTGGCCGACGTCCACGATGAGGGCGACGTGCGGATCCACGGCGAAAGCCGAGGTCTGGGCGCCGCGCGTGCCGATTTCTTCCTGCGTGGTCGCGACAGAAACAACGCGGGCGTTGAGCTTCGCTTTTTCCTTCGCGAGACGAATGAGGGCTTCGCCCACGATGTAGGCACCGACCTTGTTGTCGAAGGCGCGGGCGGTGCCGATGCTGCCGTTGATGAGCTCGAATTCGTGATCGTAGGTGGCGACGTCGCCGATGGCCACGCGCGTCAACGCCTCGGCCTTGGTCTTGGCGCCGATGTCGATCCAGATTTCGTGTTTCTTCGGCACCTTCTTGCGGTCTTCGTCGTCCATCAGGTGGATGGCGCGCTTGCCGGTCACACCCTTCACAAGACCGTTGGCGGTCTGGATGATGACGCGGCGGCCCGAGATGATGCTCAGGTCATGTCCGCCAATGGTGTCGAAGTAGAGAAAGCCGTCCTTGTTGACGTAGGTGATGATGAGGCCGAGTTCGTCCATGTGGCCGGCCATCATGAGGGTGGGCGTGCCCTTGGGATTAAGCGTGGCGAGACGGTTGCCGAGCGCGTCGTCGGCGTAGGCATCGGCGTGCCGCTTCACGTGGGCGTCGAAAACGGCCTGGGCTTGGGCCTCGGCGCCGGACGGAGATTTGGCGCGCAGTAGTTCGGTAAGGAAGTCGGGGGCTTTGAAATCGGACATGCGCCCATATGACAGAGCAGCCGACTCCGGCGCAAGCCGGGGCTTACTCGGACTCGGGCAACGGCCAGATGCGGCCGGAACGTTCGCCGACCAAAACGATTCTGTCGTCTTGCACGGATGCGGTCAGGAATTCTCCCGATTGGCTCGGTGGGGGAAAGTCCGCCGTGAGGCGCCATTTGTCGGATGTCCTCTGATAAAGACCGATGCGAATGACGGGAATGCCGGAACCGTGTTCGAAAATGACAAGATGAGTCCCTGTTGCCGGTTTCACGGTTTCGACTTTGCCTCCGGCAAAGGTGCCGCGGACCCATTTGGTCGCTGCATCCACGGATTCGAATTCTGGGGGGAAGCGCTGACGATTTGCCGATGCCTCATTCGCAAAAGCGGAGGCCAGCAGCATCAAGAGCGGGAGCAGAAGGCTTGAGGCTTTCATGGCAACGCTTCACCGGACACGCTGGTGGCGCGGTGGTTCAATGATGATGCCAGAAAGTTGAGACAGGAAGGGCCGTCGGGCGAACCTCACGGATGCTTGGAGGGCGGTTCGTCATCACCCCAGCGCCAGCGCGGGGCCTCGCCTTTGGCGTAGCAGATGGCGGTGAGAATGACCGAGAGAAAGAAGGCGTATCCGATGTAGGCCGCCACGTTGCGCGGCGCCAGAAAAACGCCGCCGAGTAGCAGCGCCATGAGAAAGCCGATCATCACGGCCCAACCTTGCCAGCGAGTAGGAACGCCCCAGCCCCATCCATAGGTTTTCGCGGGAAACCAGGCTTGGTCCTTGGGGAGGGGCATGGATTACTTCGCAGCGATGCGTTTCACGACCCAGTCGATCGTGGCTTCGTCATTGTCGCCGTTGCGCCAGACGAGGCTCAGGAACTCGGCGGGGTGGATGTCGTGCGTGCGGAAGAAATTCCGGTCGCCGCCGCAGGAATACATCAGGCTGGAGGGAAGTTCGCCGCGCAGCTTGGCCTTGGTCTTCGGGATGAGACGTGGGAGCCACTCGATGCCGCGCACGGCATCCGTCTTGGCGGGCATCTTGGCGGCATCGATTGCGGTGGTGGAGGCCTGGCCGCCTTGGACATTGAGGAAGTAATCGCGACGGACGGTCTCAATGGCGAGGGCGCGGTCGTAGCCTGGTTCGCCGTAGTTCTTCTGGTCCTCGGCGTAGTCGAACATGTTCTGAACGGTGATGCCGTTGGCAGCGAGGAAAGCCTGTTCGTCAGGGGAAAAATAGGTGGCCTGGTCGGTGTTGCCCGAGGCGTAGAGCTTCACGGCCTTGTCGTAGAGGGAACGGAATTTATCGGCGAAGTCGTAGTGTTTCATTGGGAGATGTTTTTCCACGGAGGCATGAGCCATCACGGAAGTATCATCAAAAAAGGCGCGGCCAGCCCAAAAAGCAAACCGGATGGTCGGCTCCCGGGTGGACTTCGCCCAAACAAAAAGCCGGCAACACGCGAGGTGTTGCCGGCTGGAAGAAGGGAAGGGAGCTGACTCAGGCGAGCTTGCGGCGCAGACCGACCAAGGTGGCCAGACCGCCGAGGACCATCAGCGCGGTGGCGCCGGAGTCCGGCACGTTGACCTGGCGTTCCTGCACGCGGATCATCAGCACCATGTCGTTGTAATCCATGTCGGAGCTCAGATAGGGAAGGTCTTCCCAAGCGAGCAGGTAGCTGTTCTCGTCCCACAGTTGCCCGACAACGGTGCCCACACCGCCAAACGGACCGCGGTAGGTGGCGAGCTGGTCGTAACCGCCGCTGTTAAGGCTGGCATCGGAGTAGAAATACGTGCCTTGGAATTCGAGATAGAAACCGAACGGGCCGGTCGGCACGGCCAGAATAGCACTGGCATTGGCACCGGCAGCTCCGTTGAAAATCTGCGTGTGGGTGAGGCCGTTCTGACCCTGCTGGAAAATGCCGAAGGTGTTGATCGACGAATGGCCGGCGACCTCGAGCAGCATCACGGCAGAATCGCCGGAACTGAGGATACTGTCCCAATATTGATCGTCCAACTTTTGGTCGGCGTTGACGTCGAGAGCGACGCCCCAGGTGGTGAAGTAATCGTTCAGGTTTTGTCCCGCCCCGTCCCAGCTACCGCTGGTGAGAACGTTGGCGGCGTGGATAGAAGCACCCATGGTGAGCGCGACGGCCAAGCTGAGGAGTTTGAGGTGTTTCATACGTGGTGCCGCATAGAGCATATCGGCGGCCAGAGTTGTTGTTGTGATATTGCAATTTCGCTAAGTGTTTAATGATAGTTATATGGGTAAGTTATTTTTCGAGAGTTGTCTCAAATGGGTCTAGGGACATAGTCCTCTAATGTAAGGAAATCCGTCAGATTTCACGCGTGAGCCCTGCTAGTCAGGAGATCAGGACGCGACGGTGAAATCGATCAGGCGCTTCTGGCGGTCCACTTTCATGACGACAACTTCGACGGCGTGACCGAGTTCGAACTTCCTCTTGGATTTGCGTCCGATGAAGGCGGTGCCGGGGCCGTTGAGCACGTAGAAGTCATCGCGGAGCGAGGAGATCGGGACCATGCCGAACGCACCGGCGTCGGGCACCTCGATGAAGAAGCCGTGATTGCGGACGTCGGTGATGATGGCCTTGAAAAGGGTTTTTCGCTTTTTGTCCGCTTCACGGTCGAAGAACTCCATGAGTTTCACCTTCTGCGAATCGCGCTCCGCTTCGGTGCTGTTGATTTCGGTGAGGCTGAGGTGCTCGGCGAGCTGGTCGGTGTGCGCGGCGCGGTAGCCGGGTTGCTTGGCCAGCCACGCGGCGAGCACGCGATGGACGACGAGGTCCGCGTAGCGGCGGATGGGCGAGGTGAAGTGCGTGTAGTCCTTCTTGTTGAGACCGAAATGGCCGTCGTGGCTCGGGCGGTAACAGGCCTTGCGCATGGAGCGGAGCACCTGCGTGCGGAGAACGTGGCCCTGCGGGTGGTTTTTCAATTTGCCGAGCAGGCGGACGAGTTCGTCGCGATTGGTGAGGTCGGCGGTCTTGATGCTGAAGGTGGCGAGGAACTGCCGGAGTTCGGCCAGACGCGCCTCGTCGGGCTCGTCGTGCACGCGGTAAAGCGAAGGCAGGCGCTGCGTGCGCGTGAGACGGGCAACGGCCTCGTTGGCGAGGAGCATGAATTCCTCGATGAGTTGGTGACTCTCGTCGTTCTCAATTTTTTCGATGCGATCGGCGTAGCCCTCGGCGTCCACGAAGATCTTGGTCTCGGGCATGTCGAGATCGAGCGAGCCGTCGGCCATGCGGTCGCGACGGAGTTTCGCGGCGATGGTCCAGAGCTGACGCACCCATTTTTGGAGTTCGGTCAGCTCCTCGAACGACAGGCTGTTTAACGCGCGGCCGGTGGAGCCGGTCTGGTGCGCGGCGGGCAACGGCAGGCGGCGAATCGCGTCGAGGTTATCCTCGAACATCAGCGCGTAGGCTTGCTTGTAGGTGAGGCGTTTGCGGCTGCAGATGACGGTGTTGGCGAACTCGACGTTTTTGACGGTCCCGCGCCGGTCGAAGGTGAAGATGGCGGCCTTGGTGAGGCGGTCCTGCGCCTCGACGAGCGAGCAGAGGCCGTTGGAGAGTTTTTCTGGGAGCATCGGCACGACGGTGCCGACGAGGTAGGTGGAGTTGCCACGTTGCCGCGCTTCTTTGTCGAGGACGGTGCCGGGCTTTACGTAGTGGCTCACGTCGGCGATGTGGACGCCCACGCGGATTTCGCCGTGGTCGAGATATTCAATGGAGAGCGCATCGTCGAAATCCTTGGCGTCGTCGGGATCGATCGTGAAGGTGGGGATGTCGCGGAAGTCGAGGCGGCCCGTGAGATCGGCAGCGCGCACCTGTGAGGGGATGGCGGCGGCCTCGCGCTGGACGGGATCGGGGAACGACGTCGCGAGATTGTATTTGTGGTAGATGGCGGCGAGTTCGGCACGCGGCTCAAACGCGCGGCCGAGGCGCTGGGTGATGACGCCGTCGGGCGTGTGGTGGCGTTCCTTCCATTCGTTGAGGCGCACGACGACCTTGTCGCCGACCATCGCCGGCGGTTTCGGGCCCTGACCGGGGTGCGTTGGATCGGGCACAATGATGTCGTGCGGGATGCGCGGATCGTCGGGCGTGACGTAGAAGTAGGTGCGTCCGCGGTGCAGCGTGCCGGTGAGCGTCGCGGCGCCGCGCTCGAGGATTTCGATCACGCGGCCGGCTTGTTCGTCGGGTTTGAGAAAGAACGGATAATCGCGCTCGCGTGGCGAGCGGAGACGCACGACGACCTTGTCGCCTTGAAGAGCGGTGCCGGTGTCGGCGGCGTCGATGTAGATCGCGCGTTGGCGGTTTTCGGTGGCCCGGCTTTCCGGCGTAACCATGGCCGAGCCCTTTTGACGAAAGTTGATGGTGCCGGTGACGAGATCGGCTTCTTCGGGGATGCAGAGACGATCGCCTTTGATGAGGGCGAGGCGACCGGAGCGCACGAGCTTGCCGACTTCGGCGAGGAAGGCGCGGCGCTCCTTGGTGTTGAGACGCCAGTCCTTGGCGATGGCGACGGCCGGCGCCGGGACGTAGTTGCGGCGGGAAAGATGGGCGAAAAGACGTTCGGAGTGATTCTTCATGATCGGGACCGCATAACCCATTGGATGGATCGCTACGCCTCGCTGCGCGGGGCTCGCGATGACAGATAAAGAGCGGGGAAATGTCGGGATTTTCTAGTCGCACCGTGTGCATGAGGTTGTAGGGTTGCAACATGCGAATTGCCCATGCCGCGAGCGAAGTGTTTCCGTATCTGAAGACCGGAGGTCTGGCCGACATGGTGGCGGCGTTGAGCGGCGCGCTGGTGGACCGCGGTCATGAGGTGGCGCTTTTTATGCCGGGTTACCGGTCGGTGCTGGATGGTCCGCACGCCAAGGACGCCGAGCTGACTCACCGGCTGAAGATCGAGATGGGCGACACGTTTCTTGCCGGCGATGTTTACACCCTCAAGCCGCGGGCGGGAATGACCCTGCACCTGATTTGCCGCGAGGAATACTTCGACCGCAAGCTGCCGTATTGGACCGGCGAGCGCGACTACGACGACAACGACGCGCGCTTCATCTTTTTCCAGAAGGCCGTCGCCGAACTGTTGCGCCTGACGGATTTCAAGGCCGACATCGTGCACTGCCACGACTGGCAGGCGGGCCTGTTGCCACTGTTTTTGCGTTACAGCGAACAGCGCCACGGCGTGACGCTCGCGCTCAAGACGGTGTTCACCATCCACAACATTGCCTACCAGGGAATTTTTTCGCGAAAGTCGTTTTACCTGACAAACCTGCCCGAGGAACTCATGGGCATCGACGGTCTCGAATACTACGACCAGATGTGCATGATGAAGGCCGGCATCGTGTTTGCCGACTTGGTGACGACGGTGAGTCCGCGCTACGCGAAGGAAATCCAGACGCCGGAGTTCGGCAACGGCATGGACGGCGTCATCGGCACGCGTGTCGTGGACCTGCACGGCATTATCAACGGTATCGACACGGCGGTGTGGAATCCCGCCACCGACGCCAGCCTGCCCGCGCGTTACAGCGCGGAAAACATCGCTGGCAAGGCTTTGTGCCGCGAGCGACTGCTGCAGGAATTCGGCTGGAGTCCGAAGCCCCCGGCGCGACGCCGCACCGGTAACACGAATCCCCCGATCCCGGTGTCGGCTTCGGCCAACGGCAATGGTGTGCAGGGACCGGTTTTCGGCATGGTCTGTCGCTTTACGCCCAGCAAGGGCCTGAACCTGTTGCTCGGCGCGGAGGAGTTTTTCGCCAACGAGGATTGCCGGCTCGTCGTGCTCGGTGGCGGCGAGAAGAAATACGAGGAGGCCATCCGCGCGATGGCGACCAAGCATCCGGGCAAGATTGGCGTGTTCGTGAAGCACGACGAAGCGATGAGCCACCTCGTCGAGGCCGGTTCGGATTTTTTCCTGATGCCGTCGCTCTTTGAGCCGTGTGGTCTGAATCAAATGTATAGCCAGGCCTACGGCACGGTGCCGCTGGTGTCGCGCGTCGGCGGGCTCGTGGACACGGTCGTGGACATCGATGCTTCGTCCGATGCAGGCACGGGCATCATGTTCCCGCCCACGCAGGAGGGATTTAATCGCGGCCTGCGCCGCGCGCTCGCGCTTTACGCCGACAAGACCCGGTATGCCGAGGTGCAGCGTCGGGGGATGCGCCGCGATTTCTCGTGGAAGACGGCCGTCACCGCCTACGAGGAACTCTACGCAAACGCGTTGTGACGTGAATATGTAGGTCGGGCCGAGGCCCGATCCGACATCGTGCAGTGCGTTTGAAAAAAATCCCTCGTGAGAGGGTGTCCGCAGGGTGGGGGTGTGAATGGGAAGAGAGAGCGAGAGATCGCTGCTCGCAACGAACAGGCATCCGCGTGCTGCGCCCAAACGTATTGCATGCAATGATCTCCACTTCATCGCGTGCCACCCTCGTCTGGTTTCGGCAGGATCTGCGATTACAGGACAATCCGGCGCTGGCTGCCGCGATCGCGCGCGGGGCACCGGTCGTGCCGGTTTATATTCTGGATGACGCGGGTGAAGGTCGCTGGCCGATGGGCGCGGCGTCGCGCTGGTGGTTGCATCATTCGCTCGCGGCATTGGACGCGGCGTTGCGTGAGCGCGGCTCGCGTTTGGTGTTGGCGCGAGGTGACAGCGGAACGGTGCTGCGCGGGTTGATCGCGGCGACCGGAGCGGATGCCGTTTTCTGGAACCGACGTTATGAACCGGCGGCGATTGCGCGCGACAGGGCGCTGAAGACGGGCCTCGGCATCGAAACGAAAAGCTTCAACGCTTCGCTGCTGTTTGAGCCGCACACCGTGCGCAACAAGGCTGGCGCACCCTTCCAGGTGTTCACGCCGTTTTGGCGGCACTGTCTTGCCTTGAAGGTGGAGGAACCGATCAAGCTGCGCGCGGGGAAGATTCCCGCACCGGCAAAGTGGCCGCGGTCGGTCGCGCTGGACGAACTTGCGTTGCGACCCGCGATCCGCTGGGACTCGGGCTTCGGGTCAGTCTGGACGCCGGGAGAAGCCGGCGCGCAACGCAGGTTGAGGAAATTCATCGCGTCGGCGGTCGACGACTATGATGAAAAACGAAACCGGCCTGACCTCGACGGCACGTCGGCATTGTCGCCGCATCTGCATTTCGGCGAGATCGGTCCGCGGCAAATCTGGGCGGCCGTCCGGGTGCCGACGAAGGACAGCGGGATTTTTCCGCCGAGCCGCGGTGCGCAGGTTTTCCTGGGTGAAGTGGGGTGGAGGGAGTTCGCGCATCAGCTGCTGTTTCATTTTCCACATACGCCGGAGATGCCGCGGCGAATCGAGTTCTCGGGTTTTCCGTGGCGGAGCGACGCGCAACAGCTTCGTGCCTGGCGACGCGGCCGGACCGGTTATCCGATTGTGGATGCGGGCATGCGGCAGCTTTGGGCGACCGGATGGATGCACAATCGCGTGCGCATGATCGTGGCGTCGTTTCTTGTGAAGCACCTGCGGATTTCCTGGCAGGAGGGCGCGAGCTGGTTCTGGGACACGCTGGTCGATGCCGATCTGGCGGGTAACACGCTCGGCTGGCAGTGGACGGCCGGCTGCGGAGCGGATGCCGCGCCGTATTTCCGGGTCTTCAATCCGCAGTTGCAGGGCACGAAATTCGACCCGGACGGCGCCTACGTGCGGCGTTGGGTGCCGGAGCTGGCGGGATTGTCCGCCGCCCACGTCCATTGCCCGTGGGAAGCGCCATCGGAAGTGCTGGCCAGCGCCCGTGTGCGGCTCGGCCGGGACTATCCGCAACCCATGGTGGATCATAGGGAAGCACGGCAGGCGGCGTTGCGGGCATTTCAGGAGCTGCAGAAGTTCGTCGCCTGAAGATTTCCCAACTCCGGGCTTTTCAAAGCGGGCTTCGAACCTATGGTGGGCTGCTTATATGCAGAGAACATTCGTCATTTTTAAGCCCGACTGCATGGCCCAGCGCCATGTCGGCAATGTGCTCAACCGCTTCGAACAGGCCGGCTTCACGATCGTCGGTTGCAAGATGGCCCGCCTCACGCCCGAGCTCCTCCGCGAGCATTACGCGCATGTCGCGAGCAAGCCGTTCTACCCGGAAATCGAGCAATTCATGAGCTCGCGCCCGGTCATCATGATGGCCTTGGAAGGCGACAACATCGTGCAGAAGGTGCGCGACCTGCTCGGTCCCACGGACTCCCGCAAGGCCGCCAAGGGCACGATCCGCGGCGACTTCGGCACCGAGATGATGAAGAACGTGGTCCACGCCTCGGACAGCGACGAGAACGCCAAGATTGAGCTCGCCCGCTTTTTCAAGGACGAGGAACTGTTCAGCGCCTGAATTTGATTTTTTGCGCGCTTGACGGCCAGTTGTCGGGTGCGCTTCTTTGTTCCTTCGATTTTTCGCCCCTATCGTCTAGCGGCTAGGACGGAAGATTCTCATTCTTCAAACCGGGGTTCGATTCCCCGTGGGGGCACCACTTAAAATCAGGTTGGGGACACTTTGGGGACACTTCGAGTGACCCAAGGGCGAGTAGGTGGGATAGGGCAGAGGGTAGCGTGTGCATGCGAATGATCGAAGCCAAGAGCGGCTCAGCTATGCCTGCCTTTTAGGCTAACGTCGGCAACTTTCGATCAACCAAACAGGGTCGTGATCGGAACGCGGAATGCCTTGGCTATCGCAGCCACCTCGTAATCGAGGACGTATCGCTGTCCTTTTTCGATCCGAGCTATCGCACTCCTGTCAATCATCACACCGCGAGCGGCCAGACGACCTGCCAGATCCTGTTGGCTTACGGGAACGCTTTGAGACATCCGCAGCGCCTTCACGGCTTTGCCGATCACATTCTTGGGATGCTTGGGACTACTCGTTCTCAAGGTGTGTGAATGTCACACCTTGACCTTAACGGAAATGACCGGCTAAAGTGTGTGCGTCTCACACACCCGTGCGGTGGCGATATTACCCCCTAGACCACCGATCATAATAAACATCCCATCATGCTCGCGCTCATTCAAAATCCGAACGTGCTAGAGAACGCCTTAGATTCGCCTGAAGGTCTGTTGGCGCTCTTTCTAGCATGTTGCTTTCTCTACAATGCGGTCCTTTGGCTTTTCTTCCCGTGGATCGTGATGAGCAAGATGAGCGCCATGACCAAGCATCTGAAGAACATTGAGGTCGCCGTTGAGGCGATGGAGCGAAATAGCCGGCCGGCCGGTGCAGCACGTTCGGAATCTAGCGTGAAATACAAGATGCCGGGCCCGAACGACTGAGAAATCCGGTAGGTTTCGGTTCGCACCATGCCATCCAAGACACAGGAAAAGCAGGTGGAGGCCTACACCGGTCGGCTCCTGTCTATACCCGATGCGGCGCGATTATTCGGATTAAGCAAAAGCAGTTTCTTGCGGTTCCGCAAAAAGCATGGAGTGAAGACGTTGCCCGGTAAGAGGGTTCATATCGCAGACATTATCGCCGCTATGGAGAGAGAACGTTTGGATGGGCCGAAGGAAAGTCACGTTATGGCGAGGGTTTAGGCCTTACTTTTCGCAGATATGTCGGTTGAGTATCACTGAAGGCGATGTATATGGGCTATTTGCATTTCCAGCGTAACTGTTTACATAGTTAAATGTCTTAAAACTGAGATGCCCTGAGCTTAACTTTGGGCTTCATTTCATCTCTCCAATTACGATATAACCTCCGAAATCATGGGTGACCTGCGCACAAACTTCCTTACGCCCGAGACCGGTTTTGTGATCGGTTTCGGTAGTGCATTGAACGTAGCCGGAAACTACTATCGTTTCAATACTTCCCCGACAGCTGCCGAGGCAGATGCCCGTGCATTGCGTTCTGATTGGGTGATGGTAGGGCAGGACCTAGCCGCCTCGATTGACAAGGCGGACACGGAGCCTGCATGTCACGAGACGAAGTAACGCCCGTCGTTAGCGACACGGGCCTGCCGGCTCCGATCGCGAAAAACCTGCCTCAGCGACTGCATGCGCAGGCGAAGGAGTTGTTGGAACTTAATTCGTCTGACAGGGCGAAGCTCTTCAAGACGTTCAAGCAGCAACCTCCGGGCAGCATGGTGGTCGAACAAACTATCATGCAGGCGAATATGTGGCAGGGGCCGTTGCCGCCGCCAGAACATCTCGAACGTTTTAATTCCGTAGTGCCGGGCGCGGCGGAGCGTATTCTCGCTATGGCTGAGAAACAACAGAATCATCGCATAGCTCTTGAGGAGCATGCCGTGAAAGAACAGCTGGTTCAATCGAAACGAGGCCAGTTGTTCGGTTTAGTAATCGGCTTGGGTGGAATCCTGTTGGCAGCATTTCTTGCTTACCTTGGATTTTCAACCTCGGCGGCAACAGTCGGAAGCGTCGCATTATCTGGTCTGGCAATCGCTTTTATCGTTGGACGCACTGGGCAAGGCACCAAATCTTCGAAGCCGACGAAGCAATAGGGGTTTACGGCTCTCCTGTTATAAGCAGCAGCGGTCTGCTGCGGAACGATGATCTGCCGATTCCGACCGCACAAAGCGGAAGCGAGTCGTTTCGAAATAATATCGAGGTGAAATTGCGTCCGACTTTCGGGAAACTGGCAGCCCGTTTCTTCCGTCACAGGTTCGATTCTCTCTGAGGAGGTATTTTTCTACGCAAAACGCGAAAATTTCTATGAAGCGCAGTGACGTTTTCTGACATTAAATGAAGCTTTTTGAAGCCGTTAATGGATAGCGCTTAATCACCTCTATTTAAAAATTCACCTGCGACCCCGGTTTTCTCATTCTTCAAACCGGGGTTCGATTCCCCGTGGGGGCACCAGTCTACAAGGCGCACATCGCTTGCGATGTGCGCTTTATGTTTTTATCGGCACTTTGGTTCGCATCCGGTCCTTGTTCGCTAAACAGCAGCCTTGACTTGGTCGCCCGGGTGCGGTGTTACAACAGCCTTTTATTCATCTGCATGCAGCTATCCCTCGTTTCCTCTTTTCACCATGTCTGACGGCAAAGCGATTGAAGTCGAAGGCAGGATCGTCGCCGTCCTCCCGGGAACGATGTTTCGCGTGCAACTGGACAACGGCCACATCGTGCTGGCCCACATTTCCGGCAAGCTCCGCAAGCACTTCATCAAGATCGCCGCGGGCGACAAGGTGAAGATGGAGATGAGCCCCTACGATCTCGACAAGGCTCGCATCACTTTCCGCCTGCGCGACGTCAACGCTGCGCCGCCGCCTCCGCCCGGGGCACGCCGTAACTTTCGCCGCTGATCCCGGCCCGCGGCGTTCCGATGAAACAGCCGCAAACTCGCGCCAAGGAGCCGCCCATGCCGCCGGCGCCAGCAGGCTTTGCGGACGGCATTGATGACTTTCTTGCCTACATCGAGCTGGAGAAAGGATTGTCGCGCAACACGGCGAAATCCTACGAGAACGATCTGCGGCAGGCGGCCCACTGTCTGAAACGGCTCGGCGCCGTAAACTGGTCCAAGGCCACGTCGAAACACCTCGCCGGCTGGTTGCATTGGCTGAGCGACGAAGGCTTCAGTGAATCCAGCCAGGCCCGGAAGCTCGCGGCCGTGCGCATGCTGTTCCGTCACTTGGTGCGACAAGGGCGCCGTGACGACGATCCGGCGGAGTTGCTCAGCGGACCAAAGTTCCGGCGCAAGCTGCCCCAAACGCTCACCACTGGCGAAATGGACAAGCTCCTCGCTGCACCGGCCGGGGGCGATGCCTACGCGGTGCGCGACCGCGCGATGCTTGAATTGTTTTATTCGAGCGGCCTGCGCATCTCCGAACTTTGCGGACTTACGCTCCAGCAGGTGGACTTGGAAAACGGATTCGTGCGCGTCTTCGGCAAGGGCGCGAAGGAACGCGTCGTGCCGCTGGGCGCGAAAGCCCGCGACGCCGTGCAGACCTATCTCGTTTCCGCCCGTCCGCGGTTGGTGAAATCACGCACGGGCAGCGAGCTGTTCATCAGCGAACGCGGCAAAGCAATCTCACGAAAAACCCTTTGGGTAATCGTCAAAAACGCCGCCCAGCGCGCGGGCATCGAAAAGCCGGTGAAGCCGCACCTCCTGCGTCATTCCTTTGCCACGCATCTGCTCGGAGGTGGCGCAGATTTGCGCGCGATTCAGGAAATGCTCGGCCATGCCAGCATCGGCACCACGCAAATCTACACGGCTGTCGAGTCATCGCGCCTGCTCGACCAGCACGCGAAACATCACCCGCGGAATAAGCGGGGCAAGTAGGGTCGGTCTCCGACCGGTCGAATCGAATCAAGCCCGCGCGGCAATGGAGAGTTGTCGCTTACGACGACTTCGACCCCGTCTATTGAGAATCGCGAAACGGCCTGACACACCCCGTCGCTTCGCGCCACCCCTCTTCATCCAGACCCATGCAGTTGAACGTGATCACACTCGGTGGCGAGAATCTCTATGGTGATGCTGTGGGCAGCCCGCTTGCGGGCGCATTTCCAGGGCGCGCGCAAGCGCGCTGACCCACATCCCACTGCATAGTTCGGGCTTCATAGAGGGGATCCAGATACACGGACTGGCCCTACGTGAGCTTCTTTTTGAAAAAGGCGAGGGTGCGTTCCCACGACAGGTCGGCGGCGGCTTGGTCGTAGCGCGGCGTCGTGTCGTTATGGAAACCGTGGTTCACGCCGGGGTAGAAATGAGCCTCGTGTTCCACGCCGGCGGCCTTAAGCGCGGCCTCGTAATCGGGCCAGCTGGCGTTCACGCGGGTATCGAGTTCAGCGAAATGAATGAGGAGCGACGCCTTGATTTTCGGCACTTCGGTGAGAGTCGGAGCGCCGCCGTAGTAGGGGACCGCGGCCTTCAGTTCAGGCAGGCGGCAGGCGAGGGTGTTGGACATCCAGCCGCCGAAGCAGAAACCGACGACGCCGATCGTGCCGTTGCAGGCGGCGTGGGCCTGCAGGAATTTCGCGCCGGCCACGAAGTCCTCGGTAATCTTGTTGCGGTCGAGCTTGGCCTGCAGCGCGCGGCCTTCGTCGTCGTTGCCGGGATAGCCGCCGACCGGCCAGAGCGCGTCGGGACCGAAGGCAACGAAACCCGCGGTCGCGAGCCGGCGCACGACGTCTTCGATGTAGGGATTCAGGCCGCGATTTTCATGCACCACGAGCACGCCGGGCAGTTTGCCGGTCGCGCCGGCGGGTTTGGCGAAAAGGCCGCGCATCTCGCCGCTGCCGTCGGGCGATTGGTATTTGAGATATTCGGTGGTGATGCGCGAGTCGTCCGCCGGCACCTGCGCGGCAAAGACGTATTTCGGACTCAGCATCTCCAGTAACGCCGCGGCGGTTACGCCGCCGACAGCGAACTTGGCGGCGCGCTCCATGAACACGCGTCGGTCAATCTGGCCATGGACGTAGTAGTCGTAGAGATCGAGCAGTTCCTGGCTGAATTGGGAGGCGGGCGGACGGTTCATGGGAGGCGTGGGTTGGAGATTAAGGGAGGGTTGCTTCAAATCCGGTCATTGCGAGGAGTGAAACGACGAAGCAATCCATGTGGGCTTTCGGCTGGATCGCCACGCGCGGTTGAGCCGGGCTCGCGATGACAGGTGATAGTTGAAGGGACTTTTTCCAAAGCTCAGGCGAGGCGGAGCTTGAGTTCATCGAGGGCACGCTTGGTGCGGAGGATGCCCTCGGTTTCGGAATGCTTGTCGCCCTCGTATTCGATACCGATGTAACCGTGGTAGCCGCCGTCGAGGACGATTTTGATGAGCCGTTCGAAATCGAGGATCATCTCGCGGCCCTCGCGCCGGTCTTCGGTGTAGAAATGGCCGGCACCGGTGTCCCAGTCGAAGGCCTTGGCACTGACGGCTTCCTTCACCCAAGGCATGAACTCGCGCAGACCGAGATAGGGATTGTAGAGTTCGCCGCGCTCGCGGTCCGTGTAGAAATTGCCGAGGTCGGGCAAAATGCCCACGCGCTTGTGATCGGCCTGTTTCATAACCTGCACGAGCCACTTGCCGTGCGAGGAGAGCCCACCGTGATTTTCGACCACGACCCACAGGCCGCGTTTGTCGGCCTCGACGCACAGCCGGTGCAGGCCGTCGGCGGCGAGTTTCGCCTGTTCATCCCAGGGGAGTTTGCCGTCACTGGCGGCGTTCACCCGGATGCTGTGGCAGCCGAGCAGAGCGGCGGCGTCGAGCCACTTCAGGTGGTTCTGGATCGTCTGCGTGCGCTTCGCATTGTCGGGATCGCCGAGCGCGCCCTCGCGATCCACCATGATGAGCAGGCTCTTCACGCCTTCGCTCGCGGCGCGCTTCTTCATTTCGTTGAGGTAGGCTTGGTCGGAGCCCTTGTCCATGAAGAGCTGGTTGACGTATTCGATGGCGTCGAAGCCCAGCGCGCGGGCGGTCTTGGCGAAGTCGAGCGTGTCGAGTGGCTCGACGCCGGGCACCTTGCGGAAACGCTTGTTGAGCGACCACTGGGCGAGCGAGATTTTGAAGGGCTCCACTTTGCTGGTGGCCCGTGCGAGGGAAGGCAGAGTGCTCAGGGCACCGAGGGCGGCAGCGGTTTTCAGGAACGTGCGACGGGTGGGGATACTAGGGGTGATCATGAGGATAGAATGTCGAAGCCTGCGTGGGGTGATTTCTGACTGTGCACCGGATGCGCGCAAAGTGCAATCGTCTGCACAATGTGATCTCAATAACTATGTATGGCGAGCGTGCCCAGTGGCGCTTGCGCTGCTTTTTGCCTGTCCCGCTATGCTCGGACAGACGGAAGAAGTCGCGTCGTCGGTGGGGCTGTTGGGGGCGACAGTAGCAACCCAATTCAAGGAATCGCTTTCCAAGATGAAGCTTTTCCCTGCAGAGCCAGAGTATGAAAGTGAACGGTCGATTAACTATGTGCAATATGATGGCGAACGTGACAGGCAGTTAAAGGCTTCGCTTCGGGACGGTCAGGTCAAAAGCATGGGCTGGTGGTTCCGAGGGGGGAGCAAGGATGTCAACGGTTTGGTCCGCTTGCAGAAAGAAATGGTACTGAAGCTGTTTGTTGCCGGCTATATCACCAACGTTGCTGCCAAAGACGAGTAACGCTGGAAAAGGACGCCGAATTTACTGTCGCGGCCAGAGCGACTCAGAAGCTGTGAAGAAAGTCTGTACCCTTGGAGGGAGTGATGTTTAGGCTGGCGAATGGAAGTTCCAACCGAGCCGTACCCGAGTGATCTGACGCCGAAGGAATGGTTGATCGTGCAGCCGCTGTTGCCGAAGGGCAGCAAGCTCGGTCGCCCGCCCCGCTACAGCCAGCAAGTGATGGTGAATGCCATTTTGTATGTGGTGCGCAGCGGCTGCACCTGGCGGATGATGCCGAAGGAGTTTCCGCACGGGCGCTTGGTGTATTACTACTTTGCTAAGTGGCAGGCGCTGGGAGTGTGGGCGCAACTCAACGATGCCCTGCGGGACCGCGTGCGGCTCAAGGCGGGTAAAAAAAGCCCCGACCGCTGCGATCATCGACAGCCAGAGCGTTAAGATGGTTAGCCAGTCCGGCGAGCGGGGCTTCGATGCTGGCAAGAAGATCTGCGGACGAAAACGGCATTTGCTGGTGGACACCCTCGGATTGATTTTGGGCTGCGCGGTGCATCCGGCCGGCCTGCAGGACCGAGATGGGGCCAAACTTTTGCGGCCGTTTTTGCTGCGCTACGGCTGGCTGAAGACCGTCTTTGTGGACGGAGGCTACGCAGGCAAATTCCTCGACTGGCTGGCGGCGCTGCCACGACATCGGCGGATCACCGGCGAGGTGGTGAAACGAATCCACGCCCAGCGCTTCGTCGTTTTGCCCAAGCGCTGGATCGTCGAGCGCACTTTTGCCTCGCTCGGCAATTTCCGGCGCCTCGCCAAATCCTCCAAACCTTAGTTTTTTCACAGCCTCTCACGCCAAGCGTAGCTGCCGGGTTTGATGAGTAATTGCCGTGAAGCGGCGCCGACGGGGCCGCTTCACGGCTACGTCGGCTGAGGCGGTAGACACCTCGATTCTTACTTGGCTAGCCTCTTCCGAGCAGATAGTGGTTTCTGCGTAGCGCGACGTGGGGCCACATGTCGTACCGCAGTCATCCCATCCCCACTATGAATGCACCGCAAAATGTGTTTCTTCGGGCGCTTCCAATATCGGCGCTCTTATGCGTTTCGCTCCTTGCCCAGAATACTGTTCCAGATCCCAAAATACTTTCGATCTTATGGGACACGCCTCTGAGCCTGCCTAGGTTTTCGCACGAAGCAAAGAGGCTCGGCCATACACCTATCGACCGAGATTCCTTTGAAGTCTTGTCATTGGCATCTGGTCCTCACGCAAGGAAGGATGCGCGCGCTGGCGTGCGATATATAGAGTTAAAATCAGGAATGGAATGGCTGCATAATTTACGGGCCAGTCGAAACCATGCACGATATGTGTCGTTCACTCTGAATGCTTCCTACGGAACGGTCATCGATGTGGGTGGTGCTGCATTCGTAATCGGTCAAAGTGACCGAGATACCGCATACGCAAGTATCAAACCGTTAGGTTCCGGTGCCCGTATCAATCAGGAAATACCTTGGTTATTGTTTTCCGGTGCACGTATGGCGCCGCTCAACATCATCACGATGAAAGTCGACCAAAGGACTAATACTTGGGCAATATGGTTTCGTGATATGCTCGTCGCGGACAATATAGCAATTGCGCCAAACGCGCGCAGGGGGAATCAAATTTGTATCACGCCCGGAAAAGGTGGCGCTTGGCTTTGTGGCTTGGTCGTGAGCGCTGAAAATCCACTGTTCGAAGACGCGAACGACAATGCCATCCCGGATGCCTTTGAAATGGAAATCCTAGGCTCCTTGCTGGAGGATGGAGCATCCGAGCAGACACTCGCTGCTCTTCGCGCTGGATGGTTTGAAGAGAAGCTGATGCGGCCGCCAGTGCCATTCATCTTAAATGCACCTTTGCCGGATAGCTTTCCGGATTACTGCGACCCTAATGGCGAGTTCATACACGGAATGACAGGAGGCATGAAGTTCGGTCGTGACGTCGAAAACCAAACTGCCATCAAGCAATGAAAACACTCTCAAAAATCTTTGCTGCCGTAACTCCGTTGCTGCTTTCACTAAATGCCGGGGCTTCGGTCAATATCACGCACAATCAGCCGGGTTACATACGGTGGGTGGCAATGTATAATTGGATTGATTGTTCACCGTGGTATTTCACCACTTACGGCTGCGAGCACTATTTGAATTTAGGCGAGAGCCTATTCTTTCCCGATACGTACAGCGACGGTTGCTTCTTCTACTACAGTCCAACCGGAGACGTGTTGATACCGTTAGAGCCGCCTCCCGACCAAGGCGGGCCGGTATTTGCTGATGACGTCCACAATCACGAAATTGTGGTAAATGCTACCATTCAACCCGAGCCAAAGACTGTGTCCCATGGACGGGCAACCGTTAAGATATCGGCTGAACTTCGGGAGATAAAAGGCAACGATCCATTTCCCGATGGAGATCAACAAACGTGGCCGCCTGGCCGCGGTGGAGCGTTTAAATTGGATAAATTCCCATTTCCTGCCGATTGGAACAGTATCGAAATCGAACAGGTTCCGGGCCAAGCAAACACCTATCGGGGCCTGCCTCGGGAGATAGAACTCGAATCAATTGTTTGGTATAACACGGACAAGTACGTCAACGGGAAACCCAAGTTGGTTACCATGCATGCCGAATATCAGCATTATTCTGAATACGCGAAGCGGATGGATGGACTGGCTGAGGAAATTAACGAAATACTATCGCGATCCAGGTTCGGTACGCCCGAACAGGTGAAGAAAAGCATCAGGGCTGAAATTGACTATGCAGTAAGACAATGGCGCGCGGGATGCGACAATGAGTCGGCGCGATACGACTCGCCCAACACAGATCCTAATGATCCTGACAAAGGAACGCACCGGCAAGATCTGGACCCACAACGAAAAGTGAGAATTCCGGGCAACTTCGTGAAGTTTCCCAGTGCAGTTAACCTGTAGCCTCAATGAGCAGCAGCATGAAGGTTTTCATCACAGCAGTCTGGTTGCTGCTTTCCGCCTGTCCCTCTTTGTTTGGCCAGGCGGAGCAGGTTGCGGCATCGGTTAGTCTGCTAGGGGCGCCGGCCAGTGAATTCAAAGAAATGCTTTCCAAGACGAAGCTCTTCCCGGCAGAGCCAGAGTATGAAAGTGAACGGTCGATTAACTATGTGCAGTATGATGGCGAACGTGACAGACAGTTAAAGGCTTCGCTTCGGGACGGTCAGGTCACAGGCATGGGCTGGTGGTTCCGAGGGGGGAGCAAGGATGTCAATGGTTTGGTCCGCCTTCAAAAAGAAATGGAACTGAAGCTATTTGTTGCCGGCTATAAAACAAAAGATTCGGCCGCTGAAGTGGATGGCGAGGCTTTGTTTGGAGATTTAGCGGTTGGATCAGGGCGGAATCAGGCTCTCATCGTGCGCCGGCTGTACAATTCAAAAACACGAACGCTGATCGAGCTGGATTTAAGATTGCCCTTGGCGGGTTCCGCTGGAAACGAACAGTTTGAGTTGGGGATCGCAATGTACACCAACGTAAGTCCCAAAGACGAGTGAGACTGATGGAAAAAATGGAGTCTGGAGTGACGCTAAAACTATACCTGCTGACCGCAATTGGTTGCCTGGCGAGCCCGTTGATGGGTCAGGCCCATCGAGAATTGAAATTTGTTTACATGGAAACCAGTGCGACCCTCGCTATTGATCAGCAAGAGGACACGGTCATATTCCGCTTCAAGAATACGAGCGATCGTGCCGTCACGGTTCTCGGAGTGGAAACTGAATGCGACTGCGTCCGCGCCACTGCTGTGCCATCTATCGTTGCAGCCGGAAGTTCGGGCGAGGTTATCGTCCAATTCTTCGCACGCACTCGCCACGGTGAGGAGGTAATCCGGGCTACGTTGAACACTGACGCAGGTGAAAGCTACCCGTTGTCCATAAATGCCAGACTACAGTCGTATATAGAGACGTCGCCACGCTATCTGTCATGGCGAAAAAACGAGCCGCGTGAACCCAAGGAGATCACCGTTAGTTCGACCGGGTTGGGAAGGCTAAACTTTGGAAAAGTTCGCGCTACCGACAAGGTTCGCGCAGAATTGCTGCCGGGTGATGTTCCTGACGTGATCCGCGTGCGCGTTTCTCCGCTTCAAAATCAGCAACCATTTCGAAGTGTTGTTCTGTTGGTAGCTACTCTAGAAGGAACTAACGAAACTAGGGTATACGATTTGAGGGTCATCGGGGAGTAAGCTGCCCCGGCCAGAGCGATTGCGGCCAGGCGTAGCTCCCGGGTTTGATGAACATGTGCGGCGAATCGGAGCCGGCCGGTTTCAACACGGCCATGTCGTCGCTGCCGGCAACTGCGCTGAGCCGGGTCCAGCCGAGAGCGCTGATGACAGCCGCGGCCGTGGCGCCTCCTTCCAGCATGAGCCGATTTACGGATGCGGTGCGCAGCAAGGCGGCGACCGTGTCGGACAAGTGGGCGACGAGCGCGCCGGGCGATTGTCCGCGGCTGGCCGGCCCATCTCCGATGCCGAGAAGGACGCGGCCGGAGTTTGAGAACGACCGGGCGAGGATGGCGGTGTCGTGCGGCCAAGGAAAGACGGGTACGTCGTGCGCTTCGGCTTCGGTCCGGCGTTGCGGCCACGAGGCGGCGCTGCCGCAGACGACCAGCGTCGGGCCGGTTGCCGTGGTGATAGACTGGGAGGGTGCGGCCTGTCGCGGGACTCTGGCAACGAGCAGGGCGTCGAAAAAATCCGCGGCGCCGACGGGAAGCGTGTTCGCGTCCATGCTCTGGGCATGACGCTGCATATCTGCCGTGGTGACCACATCCGGCACGACGACGTCACTCAGATCGCCACCCAGCAGGTCGGTTACGAGTGAGGTTTTGCGCGGATGAAGGGGATCGTGCGCAAACCCGGTCTCGTGCAACGGTCGGTCGCCGACAAAATAAAGCCCGTCACGGATCACGCGGCCGCGCGAGGGATTGGCGGGCAGAACGAGCAGGCGGGCCAAACCGGCGGCGTCGGCCACGGCGCGGGCTTCCGCCAGCACCGGTCCGCGCAGAACGGAGTCGCATTTCTTGAAGATCCAGTCGGGCCGGGTCGCCAGCACGTCGCGGGTTATGGCGGACATGCGCGCCGCAGCTTCGGTCGCGGTCAGCAGCCGCGTGTCGGTATCAAGGCAAACGACGTCGGCGTCAGTCGCGGGATGAAAGGCGGTTTGAACTTCCGCGCTGAGACCGTGCCGGAGAGCGATGCCGGCGAGTTCCGCCGCGCCGCTCAGGTCGTCTGCCAGCACCACGATCATGCGTCGGACCGGCTGAGGCGCGCGGCCAGCCCCACGGCTTCGATCAGGCTGTTGTGGTTCGCCTTACCCTGCCACGCGATGTCGAAGGCGGTGCCGTGGTCCACGCTCGTGCGAATGACCGGCAGGCCGAGCGTCGTGTTGATGGCGGAATCAAACGCCAGCGCCTTGAGCGGGATGTGACCTTGGTCGTGATACATGCAGACGAAGGCGTCGGTCTCCTGACGGCGTCGCGCGAGAAAGGCCGTCTCGGGCGGCAAAGGACCGTCGATTTGCAGCCCCTTGGTCCGGGCCGCATCCACGGCGGGCTTGATGAAACGCTCTTCCTCGCGCTGACCAAACAGGCCGTTCTCACCCGCATGCGGATTGAGGCCGCAGACGACGAGCTTCGGCTCGCGCCCGCGGATGCGCCGCATCGCGTCGGCGGTGAGTTCGATAACGTCGAGGATGCGTCGTTCGTTCATCAGGCTGGGCACCTCGTGGTAACCGACATGAACCGTGGCGAAACTACAGGTGAGTTCGGGCGAGGTCAGCATCATGCAGGAGCGCGGCGCCTGCATGCGCTCGGCGAAGATTTCGGTGTGGCCGGGATACTTGTGCCCGGCGGCGTGCATCGCCGCCTTGTTTAGCGGTGCGGTGGCGACGGCGTCCACGCGGCCCGCGAGCCCCGCCTCGATGGCGGCGATGACGTAGCGGAAGGCGGCGCCGCCGCAGCGGGCGTCCACCCGCCCGGGTGTGATGGCGCCTGCGTCCACGCAACGCAGGTCAAACACGGCGGGCACTTTCACCGCTTGGTCGAGATCGGTCAGAACCGGTGCGTTGAAGGGAAGTTTCAATGTGTCGGCTACGCGGCGCAGCACGCCGGCGTCGCCGAACACGATGGGCGTGCACAGTTGCGCGAGCGCGGCGTCGGCGAGCAAACGCAGGCAGATTTCCGGACCGATGCCGGCGGGGTCGCCGAGGGTGACGGCGATGCGGGGAAGACGGGGCGGGTTCATGGCGCGTTGGCTGGCAGCAGGAGACGGCAGGGCCGCACGGCTGCCAACCTTAAAGCCTACGGCGTGGCCGGTTCCGCGGTCTTGCTGACCCACTTCACGACGAGGAACCGCAGCGGCTCCGTGCCCGTATTGGCGATACCGTGCAGATCACCGGGCTTCGCATACATGAGGTCGCCCTTTTCGAGCGGTATGTCCTGTCCGTTCAGATGCCATGTGCCGCGGCCGGAGATGACATATTGCACTTCTTCGTCGGCGTGGCGGTGGGGAGGCTGCAGTTGTTTGCCGGGCAGAAACTCAAGTTCGGCCGTCAGCAGGCTGTCGGTGCCGGTAGTCGGCGTCTTGTCGGGGGTGTAGACGCGGATCGAGCCCCACGCGCCGGTGGACTGTTTGGCGTCGGCCTCCCGCATGATCCGGCTGTCGAGCGCGCCGGCTTGCCGGGATTGCTCCAAGGCGGCGCCCGCGGCAAATGAAAGCAAGGCGGTTATCAGGCAGAGAAAGAAAGTCGTGGGTTTCATGACGAATGAGGGTGCGTGATGGAAATGGGATTGTTCCGCCGTCGGCGCGGTGTCATGGATGCGATCTATGAATGACAAGGCCAGGTTGGCGGTGGTGACGGGAGCAAGCCGGGGCATCGGCCGCGAGATCGCGATCACGCTCGCGCGCGAAGGCTGGGATGTGGCGTTCAGCCATCTTGCTCCGGAGGCCGAGGCGGCGGAAGTAGTCACGCAAATCAAGGTCACCGGTCGCGAGGCGCTCGAAGTGCGCTGCGATGTCGGGCTGAAGGAGGAAGTGTGGGGATTTTTCGGCGCGGTGACGGCGATCTTCGGCCGGGCGCCCGATCTGCTGGTGAACAACGCCGGCATCCAGACCTGGTCCCCGCTGCTGGAGCTGCGGGAGGAGGATTGGGACCGCGTCATTCGCACGAATCTCAAAGGATGTTTCCTCAATACGCAGCGTGCAGCGCAGCTCATGATCGAGCAGGGCAAGCGCGGTGTGATCATCAATCTCGGCTCCGCCTGCAACAAGCTACCGTTTCCTGGGCTGGTGGACTACACCGCGTCGAAGGGCGGCATCGAGCAGTTCACCAAGGTGGCGGCCGTTGAGCTTGGGCCTCACGGTATTCGCGTCAACTGCGTGGCCCCGGGTGCGATCGAGCACGAGCGCACCAAGCTGGAGGCGCCGAATTACGCGGAGAACTGGGGGCGTATCACGCCGCTGAGGCGCGTGGGAACGACCGCCGACGTCGCGCGCATGGTGATTCTGCTGGCTGGTGAGGGAGCGTCGTTTGTCACGGGCCAGACCATCTACGTGGACGGCGGCGCCTTTTCGGTGCCGAACTGGCCGAAGGAATACGATCAAACCAAGACCTGATAGCGGCCGGGATTTCAAAACTGTCGGGCGATGGTCTCGACGGCAGCGTGCAGGTCGGCGGGCAGCGGGCCGCGCAGGAATGACGCGAGGTTCTGGTCCACTTCCGTGGGATGACAGGCACCGGTGAGCACGAGGCTCAGGCGCTCGTCGGCGGCGACGAAGCGCAACGCCAGCTCGGCCATCGGCAGACCGCATTCGCGCTGGAGTTTCTGCAGCGCGGCGAGTTGCACGTCGGAGCGTGGGCCGAGATAGCTGCCTTCCGTCGCCCAGCCTTTGGGCAGCGAATTCACGAAGGTGAACACACCCGCGACGACGACCGCCATGCCTTTCGCGAGTGCGGTCGGGAGCACGTGCTCGCGCACGGTGACGTTGAGCGGCGTGCAATTGTAGGCGCAGAGCACGGCGTCGAGTCCGTCCACTTCGCGGATGACGCGCCCGAGGTGACGCGCATGGTTGCCGGTTACGCCGATGTAGCGGCACAGCCCGCGGGCCTTGGTCTCGCGGAGGAATTGGATCACCGGGGCGTTGGCGAAGTCGAAGCTGTCTTCGAGATCAAAGAGCCGGCAATGACCGACGTCGGGCCGGTCGCTCCACCAGTTGTCCCAGTCGGCTTCGTGGATTTGGAGCAGGTCCACCGAATCGCGGCGGAGCAGGCGGAGATTCTCGCACAACTGCACGTGCATCGCCTCGACGGAACGGAAATGTCGGGCCTCGCGGAAGTAGCCGATCTTGGTCGCGAGAAAATGCGGCTCCGCCGGAGCAGCGAGCGCCTCGCCGAGGATGGCCTGCGACGCGCCGGAGCGATACATCACTGACGTGTCGAAGTAGCGCACGCCCGCGCGGAGGGCATGGCGCACGGTTTCGACGGAGTGATCAAACCCCGCAAAATTGACAAAACCACCGCCCAAGCCGAGGGCGGGCAGGGTTTCGCCGGTCTGACCAAAGGGGCGCTGGGGCAGGGTGGGCATAGGACAAGGAGGATTGTTCTACGTTTTTAACCGTGGCTGAGAAAATTTGTAGGGCGTGGTCTCCGAGCCCGCCTCGAAGGCGGTATCCGGTGCGAACGAAGGCGGGATTTGGAAATCCCGCCCTGCTATGAGGCCGAAGTTGTCGATAGG